>JAWBTW010000025.1:0-5255 GCA_039000165.1 Candidatus Aenigmatarchaeota archaeon | reverse complement strand
AATCCAATCTATAAACTCAAGGGTTAAACTTACGCCTTCCTCATCTCTTAAATAGTACTTGTCATTTTTTGTTTGAGCATTTATGTTAAACACGAGATGAGAGGAATGATAACTAACACACTTTATAGGAGATTGTGGAATGCCAACAAGACGCGTTCCTTTTCCCTTACAATAATTTTCAAAATCTTTAACAACTTTGCTGAGCTTAAGATTCCACGCAGGATAAGATACTTCATATTGGAAATCTTCGAAGCCTCTCGGCGTTGAGTGAAGCACTATAAGGAAATTGTATTTTTCATAAAGACTTTTTATATGGTTCCTTAACTCTTTTACTGCTTGCCTATTTCTTTTTGCAATTTCCCCAAAATTAAAGTCAAATATCAAGTTCAGATAGTCATTACCTATACTTTTAGGAGTATAACTTATCACTTCTACACCATCGTTAGAAAAAGTTTCCTTTATTCTTTCTCCTACTCTAATCGCATAATCTTCAAAAGGGTGAAAACCCTGAACTAAAATTATTTTGGCTTTCTTTTTCTCGAAAATGTTTATCCCTAAATGTAAATATTCCAAAAAATTTAAATCCTTTTCGTTAACAAACGATTTCCAAGACTGGATGAAAATTGAGCGAAGTCTTAATTTTTCTTTTGGTGTTCGGTGTCTAAGCACCAGGTCGCAAATTTTATTTGTTCTACGATGATTACTTTTTCTAATAAATTGTCCAATTTGGCTCATAATCATCCTAAATATGTAGACACTGCAGAGTCTTTAGTTAGAATGTTGACTTTGATTATCATCTATTTTGTGATATTTTGTTCGCAACTCTCGCAGACGATTTCAGGCATTCTTAAAAACGAGTATTATCTAGTAATAGTCGATAATGAAATCATAACAATTCCAGCTTTTCCAGCGAGTGTAAATGAATGGGTTTTATGGATCATCCAAAATTCTTTTATCATTTTGGTTCTGGTTTGCTTTTCAATTTCACCATGGTTAATTCAAAGAAGATTAAAGCTTACAGGTGACGAGAAACTTCAATTCCTTACTAACGATTTATCAGCGAATATGGGGGTAAAGAAACCGCCTAAAGTATTTCTAACAAATTCTAACCAACCTTATTCATTTGTTTTTGGAAGAACGAACAAAAACACTAAACTAGTACTCTCAAAAGGCCTTTTAGAAACGTTGAACAAAAGGGAACTTGCGTCTGTAATATCCCACGAACTTGCTCATATCAAAAATAGAGACGTAGCTTTTATGACATGGGGATATTCATTCCTGAGGGCGTTGAAATATTATTTCGCAGCTCTTACTTTTTCTCTTAGTTTTCAGTATTTTAGACTATTTGTTGAGGGAAAATTAACATCAAACCACCTTATGGAGTTGTTAACCCTACGTTTACCTTTGATTTCGGTAATAGTGCTTACCCCTTTTTTTATTATTAATTCTGTTTCACGGGTGAGAGAATTTCTTGCAGATGCAACAGTTTCTCTTTACTTTAACAAAAGAACCATAAAGTCAGCGTTAATCAAAATTTACAGCAAGGCCATCTTTGAAAGAAACTTTACTAGCTTAATCCCTGAAAAACTTGCAATTTTAAATCCTTCTCATGTTAAAGTAGCCAGCAAGATGATATACACAAGTTTGTTAGCAACCCACCCAAAATTAAGTGAAAGGATCCAAGCACTCGATAATGAAAAGTACCTTTTAAATTTCGAAAAAGCATGCGAAGTGGATGAGAAAACGATATACGTTGGAATATTAGCCGTTGGGATAATGATTGGAGGGTTGTTAATATTCACGCTGCTTTCATCGATGTTAGACTCATTTTTTAATTTAGAAGCTGAGAAAACCCTCTTTTTCTTGTTTTTAATTATTTTGCTTTCACCAATTCTAACGTGCATACTACTGCATGTAGGACCACTAATTAGGTTCACTGAACAAAACAGAAATTTTTACCTGTCTTATGGATTAAAAAAGGTGATATTTGGCTTGGTAAAGTTGAAGCTGAAAATGTGGATATCCATGAGTATTGTATTCATAGCACTTTGCTTCATCGGTGTAGGAAACCCTTACATTTATTACCTATTAGCGTCAATTATGTTCGTTTTATCAAGCGTTATTATTTGTGCACTCATTTTTAGTTTTATACTTTGGAAGCGTTTTCCCAACTTAATGAAACTTTTAACCAAATATAGTTTTTAGATCTTCTTCTGACAACTCTGATAAACTAGCAAACTGAATCACGTTCTTTAATTTCTCCTCAGTCTCCTTGTCAACGATTTTAAGTAGAATACCCTTGTCTGTTTCAAAAAACAAGAATTTCATATTTTGCAAATCAAAAAGAATATTCGTCCTCGTTCGCATTAAATTTAATTTATTCACTAATTCTCTCGGGAGGACTATTCTTAAAGACTTCCCGTGCCAGTAGGCACTTCCCGAACCCAAAAAACTTTTTATTTGAACTTTTACCTCCTTCACACTCGACATAGTTATCTGTACACTAGTGGACAAATACTTAAGATAAGTTTTTCCCCATATCTCGTTCCGTTGTGACTGCAGAGCTTTAAGCTCTGTCCCATTATTGGAGGTACTATTTATGAGAAAGATAAGTTGGTTAGAGGATAGTCTGTTTAAAACGCGTACAAGACTTGGAAAGTCTGTGAGTTCAGAGGCCAGAGTTGTTTCAAAGAATGAAGCTATTAAAATCTTTCTTTCATTAAAAGATAGATTTTCCTCGGAAAAACTCACTTTATTGGAAAATCTAGTTCTCAGCTTTAATAAAACATTTAACCCAAACATTAGCCCCTTTAATCCCAATGATGGCTTTTATGTTGTGGACTTTGAGAAATTGGAAAAAGGTATAAAAGTACTATTAAGAGGCCAAAACCTATACTTTTCAACTTTTTGCTTCCTTGAATATATTTTGAGAGAAGTCTATGATGCTTATGTTAGGCCTGCAAATGGGCACTTCTATTTGTTTTGTGGCAGCATCATTGTTGGAACAGGAAGGTTGTATGAAAAGGAAAGATGCATAAAGGTCAAAATCGGTGAGTTTTTGCCATATGGGAAATTTGAGAAGCACGAACAGATATTAGTCAAGTTTTGGCAGAAAAACTTCTTAATCACAAACCTGATATTCTGCCCAAGCTATGTTGTTGAAAGATTGATACCGAAGATAAAGGAAAAGAAAGAAGAATACTCAACTCTGTTGATTACACGAACCAAAATTCTCCTGAAGGCCTTAAACAAGAGCTAGCCCTTTCTCAAAACAACCTCTTTCTTACTAGCATCGACATAAACAAGTAAGATGTCGCCTTCCTTTATCTTCAAGACTTCTCTAGCCTTCTTGGGAATAGTTACCTGAAACTGCCTTGTCACCCTTGTTGAGCCTGCGGCTTCCATAGAAATCCTACAAATAGTATTTCTACTATAACTTTAAATATTTTTCGTTGTAATACTATATATAGTAGAAATAGTATAAAAAGGAGGGATACTATGGCGTTGGTTTTGGGCTACTATGGAGTAATGAAGTTTAAAAAAGTTCTGAAGGCCATATCAGCAACAAACAACGTATTCAACAACAGCAAGCTAGCTAGCATTACCATAAAAAACAATGGCCTAACAATAAGGAACAGGGACAGCTCGATAATAAACTACTTTCACCTGAGCAAAGAACTCTTTGAAGTTTATGAGCCCGAAACAAAAGGCAGGTTTGTCCTGTTATTGAGCGATGTAAAAGAACTGATAAGCAAAAGGATATCAAAGCTCGTAATCGAAGGGAACAGGTTTTACTTCTACAACCAAGACGGGAAGCTGGCTTTTACTTACGAGCTTGTGGAAGAAGAAAGCGAGGAAGAAAACAGAGAAATAACGGAGAGCGCAGACTATCCAAGCTTGTTTAGGATTTTTGGTTAAACTTTTAGTTTTTAGGTGAAAGGGAGCCTCATGCGGGCAAATAATTTTAAAAAGTTGAGAATACAATCTTTAAAAGTGGAAACTGAAAAACTTTCCTCACTTTTAGAAAAGTATAAAATCACTGATGAAAGGGAAAGGCAAAGAATTCTTGAGAGTATAGAAAAAGCCAAGAAAATAAAACTTGAAAAGGGCTTCTTTTACGAGGTTGGTGAAGGGATTCTCATAGGAGTAAACAAAGATGGAAAGCTCATGGTTTACATCTGCTAAAAAGTTTAAAAGCGCTATCGACCTCTCAAACATATCGCAAGTTCAAGAATGCGTTATAATAGATTTAGGTTCACTACTCTCTGAATATGAGGTAGAGCTTCAGTTCGGGACAAGCCCTATCGCTTATAGGCGTAAGTACTTTCGAGTCTATGCACATAGAAAAGGGAAAATCATTAGGCTAATAGTCAACTCAAACGTTGTATTGGAATTTGAGGCAAGCTAGTTTCTCTTTTTGGTTAAAATTCTAGTTTGGGGTTTTTAGCATGGCCAAAAGAAAGCAAGCTGTTACGCTATTTAAAGAAGCATGGGTTTGGTCCCGGAAAGAAGAATGGCTTTACAAGCAGCTGTGTGAAGGTTTCACGCTTCATTTATGCAGCGGGAAAAGTATGCTGGGCGACTTAAAGGTTGACTTAGTCTTGAAGGCTGACATAAAAGCTGACATGTACGCTTTACCATTTAAAGATGAAAGTTTTGATACGGTTATTTGCGATCCACCATGGTTTGGACCTAAAAATTGGGACGAATGGAAAAGGTTTGTTGATGAAATTTGTAGAGTTGCGAAGCATAGGATAGTACTTGTTTTGGGAAATCTTATGCTTCTTTTGCCTAAGCCATGGAAGCTTTTTAGAGTTTACATCTTAAAAAGAATAAGTCCGCAAGTAAAAGTTGTTTACGTTTGGGAAAAAGGAATTGGATAGTTAAAAGAATTAAAGAGTTTATAGGCACGCAAAAAACCACAAAATTTTCCTAATTCCCTAAAAACTTTGAGCCTTGAGCCTAATTCTGCATAATTTCCTTTTTTACGGTCACAAACTTAAGGAGGTGAGAGTATGGAACGAGAAATTAAGAAAAAGGTAAAAAGAAAGAAGTTAGCGCAAAAACTACTATCGTTTCTGCTGTTGGCAAATGCTCTTCTAAGCCTAACGCTGCTCTTAAGCAAAAGTGCAAAGGCTGCTGGAACATCGAACATAGTTTTCAGCGAGAACTTTGAGGGCACCTTTCCAGGACCATGGAACGTCTTCGATGGGAACACAGAATCAGGCTCTGACTATTGGGGAGTTACCAACTAT
>JAWBTW010000024.1:0-5627 GCA_039000165.1 Candidatus Aenigmatarchaeota archaeon | reverse complement strand
GAAAGTAAAAAGTATTTATGCTACCGCTCTTCACAAATTTATACCAAACCCAAATTTTGAAGACCATGCAAACATAATTCTTAACTTTGAAAATAATGCCATCGGAAAAATAGAAGTTAGTTGGATCTCGCCCACAAAAGTTAGGGAAATAACTTTAATTGGATCTAAAAATTGCTGTAAAGTTTACACACTTCAACAAAAAATAGAAATAATAGAAAGTTTCTTAGAAGTTAAAAACAACTTAACATGGCAAGATTATCCAGAATTTATCAAAAAGTTTGAACCAAAAGTAAAGATTTTACAAGAAGAAAATGTAGAACCCTTACAAGTAGAGCTAAGAGAATTTGTAGATGCAGTTAAATTAAACAAACCTATGCCAGTGAGTGGTGAAGAAGCTTTCAAAGCTTTAGAAATTGCCATAAAAGCAATAAGATCCTACAAAACTAGAAAAATTATTTTTGCTTAAAAAATTCTCTAATAGACTCTACAATTAAACTTAAATCTTCTTTTGTTAAGTTTGGATGGACAGGTAATGATAAGACTTCTTTCGAGAGTTTTTCAGCAACAGGTAAAAAATCTTTATATCCTAGCTCTTGATAGAGTTTCTGTTTATGAATTGGTAAAGGATAATAAACAACGCTTTGGATTCCTTTCTCTTCTAAAAAGTGTTTGAGTTCGTCTCTTCTATTAGTTTTAATAGTAAATTGATGAAAAACATGTTTAACATTTTTTGCAATAAAGGGCACTTCAATCTCTTTAATATTTTTTAGGTTTTTTATCAAGAAGTTGGCATTTTTGATTCTTTTCGTATTTAAGCTTTCAAGTTTCTTAAGTTGTGTTAAACCAATCACAGCAGCTATCTCAGTCATTCTGTAATTGTAGCCTAAAGAATCAACAAAATACCTCTCATATTCTCCATGATTTCTTATTTTCCTACATTTTTCAGCAATTTCTTCATCATTTGTCACAACCATACCACCTTCTCCAGTTGTTATATTTTTTGTGGGATAAAAACTGAAAATAGCACAATCTCCAAAAGATCCTACCTTTTTACCTTCAAACTCTGCTCCTAAGGCCTGGGCAGCATCTTCCACTAAAATTAGGTTATGTTTTTCACAAATCTTCATCAAACTTTTCATGTCTGCTGGCTGACCATATAAATGTACTGGCAATATTGCTTTTGTTTTTTCTGTTATTTTTTCTTCAATAAGACTAGGATTTATATTGAAGGTTCTTTCATCAACATCTACAAAAACAGGTTTTGCTCCACAATATAGAATTGAATTTGCTGTAGCAATAAAAGTAAAAGGCGTAGTTATAACTTCATCTCCTGGTTTAATTCCAACTGCAAGTAAAGCTGTATGTAGTGCTGTTGTTCCAGAAGACGTTGCTATTGCATACTTAACCCCAATATACTCTGCTATTTTTTCTTCAAATTCCTTTACTTTTGGTCCTTGTGCAAGTATGCCAGACCTCAAAACTTCTTCAACTGCTTTAATCTCTTCTTCACCAATGACAGGAGAAGCTATTTTTATCATTTGAACTTCCTTTCAATTTCTCTAGCAGGGTTGCCAACAACAACAGAATTTGGGGCAACATTTTTTGTTACAACTGCACCAGCTCCAACCACTGCATTTTCACCAATTTCCACACCTGGGAGGATGACAGCACCTGCCCCTATTCTAGCTCCTTTTCTTATAATCGGCCCTTTAAGCACAGGTCTTTCTGTTGTTGTTTGTGGGTTAATCATATATTTGTCATTTGTTAATATACACTTCGGGCCTAGAAAAACATTATCTTCTATAACAGTTTCTTTTGGTATATAAACTCCTGTTTGAATAGAAACATTATTACCTATTTTGGTATTACCATCAATAACAGTTGCTGTTCCAATAACAACATTATTTCCAATAATTGTGTTTTCTCTTATTAAAACATTGTGTCCTGTTTTAAATTTTTTCCCTATCTTTACATTTTTATAAATAATCGTACCTCGTCTTATAAGAGAATCGTCTCCTATTTCTACTTTACCCTCGATATCAGGAGGAAATTCCCCTATGCTAACATTTTCTTGGATTTCAACGGATTTACCTAAAACAACATTTTTCTCTTTCATTTCAATCTCTAAACTATTATAATTAATGATTAATAAAAATACTCTTCTATTTTATTTTATTATGGCAATGTTCCTCCAAAACCTTTACCGTTTTTAAATTTTCTCCTACCAAGAAAGTATAATTTAATCTTTTTTCATTTCACACATCCTAATCGAAATAAAGGGAAAAATAACTATTACTTTAAGCTTCTCATCATTTTCTTAACGATATCAAAACCATAAACCTGAGGAATAACTATTGCACCGATAGAATTTTCGCAAAGATGAACAAAAAACCTGTAAATCAAAACTGCTGAAGTTGCTTGAGGTACAGGAAAACCTAAAAAAGACAAAAGTAAAACCATGATTGCTTCTATAGAACCTAAACCACCGGGAATTAAAGTTAAAACTCCGAGCAAAATTGATAATAAAGGCAAGGCAAAAAAAGAAAATGGTAAATTAATCCCAACTGCCTTTGCCGAAAGTAAAAATATTATTCCCTCAACAACCCAAATTAAAAATGTTAAGAAAAAAATTTGAAAAAGAAACTTAGATTTTTTAAGTTGAGCAAAACCAATAGAAAAATTTTTCGCCATCTCCTCTATTTTCTTGCTAAACCTTTTTATTAATGGCAATCTTGAAATCAGCCTAAAAAATTTCAAGGTTAGTTTTTTGCTGTTAAGAATTAACAAAACTGAAAGAGAGATTAGAAAGAAAATCAGCATACCAACAAATGCAAAGAAAGTGATGTGGGAAGGTAAGAAGCTTATGACAGCTTGGAGAGTTATTAAGGAGAATAGAATGTAAACAAAAACATCCAAAGCCCTTTCTGTTAAAACTAAAGGAACTGTTTTAGAAAAGGAATATCCAAACTTTACTTTTAAAAAATAACCTCTTATTGGTTCTAAGGCCTTGAAAGGAACCAAGTTTCCTAAAAACATAGCAGAATTAAAACTATAAAAAGCGTGAGAAAAAGGAACTTTCATTTTTACAGATTTTAAGAAAATTTGCCATCTTAATGATTTAAAAAAAATGGAAAAAAGAAACGTTAGAAAAGCAAAGAAAATAAATACCGGGTTTGAAGTTAAAACTGTTTTTATAACTTCTTCTATTCCAGAAAAGTAAAGAATAAGAAGGAGTAAAACTATCCCAACAAAAATGCTCAGTAATTTTAAATTCATAAAAATATAATTACTTCATTAGAATTTAAAGGTGAAACATGAAAATAATAATTCTGGGAGGAGGTCTCTCAGGCCTTGCTGCAGGATACTTTTTAACTGAGAAAGGATTTGAAGTAAAAATTTTAGAAAAAGAAGATTTTCTTGGTGGTCTAGCTTCAAGTTTTAAAGTTGAATGGGATGGAAAAGAATATTGGATTCCTAAAACTTACCATCACATCCTTGCCTCAGACAAAACAACTGTTAATTTTATAGAAAAACTTGGGTTGAAAAACAAACTTAAAAGAAAGAAAGTCAAAACTGGGTTTATTTATCAAAATAAGGTTTTTGGTTTTTCTTCACCTTTTGAAATCTTAACTTTTCCTCTTTCCTTAATTGACAAAATAAAACTTGCTTTTTTTGTTTTAAAAGTCTCAAGAAAAAAAGACTGGAAAGATGTTGAAAAGTTGAACGCAAAAGAATGGATAATAAAAGAAGCAGGCGAAAAAAATTATGATGTTATTTTTGAACAATTGATAAAAAACAAGTTTAACGAATCTCCAGAAAAAATTTCTGCAGCTTGGTTTGGGGCAAGGTTTGCTGCTGAACCTTCCTCCTTTCTTAAAAAATTTGGCTGGCTTGAAGGAGGTTTGCAACAATTTATCGAGGCTTTTGAAAAAGAAATTAAGAAAAATGGGGAAGTTAAAAGGAACGTTAAGATAGAAAAAATTGACCTAAAAAATAGCAAGATTACTTATAAGGAAGGTAAAAAAAGAGTTGAAGAATGTTATGATGCATTAATAAGCACAATTCCTCCTGAAGTTTTTCTTAATTTGGCTTCAAACGTGCCAAAAAGAATTGAAGAAGAATTCAAAAGAATAAAATACTTGAGTTGTGTTTGTGCATGCTTAGGATTAAGGCGTTCACCTACTAAATACTATTGGCTCAATATTCTAGACAAAAACAAACCTTTTGTTGCTTTCTTTAACTATACTCAATTGTTTGAAGATTTGGCTCCAGAAGGAAAGTCTATAATTTTTTTGGTGACCTATTTAAGAAAAAATGATAAACTTTGGAAAATGAATGAAAAAGAAATTTTTTCGGTTTACCTAAAAAGTTTGAAAGAAATTTTTCCAAACATAGAAAAAGATATAGAGTGGTGGAAAATTAACAAGTTTGAGTATGCTGAGGCAATTTTTAGTTTGGGTTTTAAAAACCCTCCTATTAGAGAAGGAAATGTTTACTTTGCAGGTATTTATAGGATTTTTCCAAAAATAAGAAATATGGCTTCTGCTTTAGAATCTGGAATAGAAGTAGTTAAAGCTTTGTTAGGTGAAAAAGTTGAAGTCTAAAGTTGTTTTTGTTAAAGTAAAATATGAGGAAAATGGCGTGCAAAACGCTGTAAAAAGAGCTATGAAACTAGCAAACTGGAAAAGATATGTTAAAGGAAAGAAAATTTTTGTTAAGATAAACGGGATTTCTGACCAATTAGTTCCTGGTCAGTGTACTTCGCCTTGGGTTATTGATGGTGTACTTTCTGAACTAAGGGAAAATTTCCCTCAAACAAAAATTTACATGGGTGATGCAAACTTAGCTGCTGCTGAACAATTAAACAGAGCTGCAAAGCTTTGGGGGTTTTATGAGCTTGCAGAAAAGTACGATGCAGAATTTGTAAATCTTTCAGAACAACCTTTAGTTAAAACTGACTTTAAAGGAAAAGTTTTGAGAGAAATGGAAGTGCCAAAAATTCTTTTGGATGTTGATTGTATAGTTAATTTACCGGTAGCCAAAACTCATTGCCTAACCACAATTACATGCTGTCTTAAAAACCATTGGGGTTTGCTCCCTCGCTTCCGCCATCAGTATCATCTAGTTGCAAATCAAGCAATTCCTGATGTTAACAATTTCTTCAGAAAAACAACTTTTAATGTTGTCGATGCTACTATATGCATGGAAGGTAATGCTCCAAGAACAGGAATTCCTTTGATAAGAGATGCTATTTTTGCAGGTCATGATAGAGTTGCTATAGATTCTGCTGTTGCAACCTTTTTTGGTTTTAATCCAAGAAAAATTGAGCATATAGTAAACGCAGAAAAAATGGGTCTTGGAAATATAGATTTTGAGATTGTTGGTGACAAAAAGGAATTCAAGCCAAAAAAAGTTAAACCTCCTGAACCAAACAAGCAACCAATATTTCTACTCGAAATGAATTTGAGAAAAGTCCCTATACTGAACTTCTTAATTTTTAGAACAAAGATATTTGATTTCTTTGCTTGGGGCGCTACCCAGTATAATACAGTTTGGTGGTACAACTTTCATGGAAAGAAATACGCAAAAGAAATAATCTATAACACATGGTATGGAAACGAGTTTAA
>JAWBTW010000023.1:0-7046 GCA_039000165.1 Candidatus Aenigmatarchaeota archaeon | reverse complement strand
AGTTTAAGGAGTAGAAAAGGGATAATTAACAAAGAAATAAGAAATGGAGCATAGCCTATTCTTCCTACAATCTCTAGAAAACCCGAAAGTGAGAAAATGTTTATTCTTTGAAGTTCTGCTACTGAAATGTTAACTAATAAACCCTTACTAGGGTCCATAAAACCAAGCATCACAAGAAAGGCAGAAACTATGTTACCCCAACCCAAAAGAAACGCTACAATGTTTGTTGGAATTAAAATTATAAAGTACGGAATTAAAAGAGTTTTGATTTCTTGAATAGGCTTTCCTATTTCAATTATCAATTTTCTTTGATGTATCATTTCTTCTATAATCCTGAAAAAGAAAAGAAAGATTAGGCAGGCAGTAAGAAGAATTAAAATAAACCAACCACCACCCCAATTCCAAACGAAGAGTAAGTTTGAGATTATTGCAAGAATATAGTAAGGAACTGATTTCTTCTTCATAGCTAGAACTACTGAGAAAGTACAAAGAAAAGTGTAGAAAACGACTACAGGATCGTTATCACAATAACTTGCCATGCTTACACCAATAAAAGTTGGGGTTAGAAGAGCGAACAAAGCTGTAACCAAGCCCCCCCATTTGTTTGATAGAACCTTACCTAAAAGAAAAGCAGGAACTGCTCCTAAAGCTACCATTATTAAAGGCGAAATTTTCGCTATAAATTCAAATGAAATGCTACCAAAAAAAAGTTGAGCAATTTTATAAAATAAAATCATGGTATACTCAAAACCTAGTTGAAACTCGTAAGGCCTGCCTGGCGGGTAATAGCTTTGTAAGTCCCAAGGTAAAGGTAAATAGTTATTTTTCATTATTTCAATAGCATGCCTATAATACCACCAAGGGTCATAGTCCAAAATTGTTGGGGCATTTAAAGTAGAAAGTCTTACATGAACGGAAAGATAAACTATAAAAGCTAGCAATAAAATAGTAATTGCCCAGCTTATTAACCCCAACTTACTTATTTCCATAAATTATCATTTTCACTTTTAATATTAAAATTTGAACCGTTTCAATAAATCAACTTTGCCTTAAAGAAAACAACGAGCATTTCAAACCCACGCAAGTGTCTGTATATCCCTTCTCTTTGTTCTATTAGCGATAGGCTTTCTTTTCCTTCTCCTAATACATCTTGCCAAATGTTGTTTTCAAGCACATTAAACCTTAAACCCTTTCTATAGGCATCAGCAACTGTTTGATTGAAAAAAACATTATCGACCCATATTGTTATGTTCTTGCTTTTCATGTATTTTATAACACTTCTGTTACTCAAAGCTTCTATTGCCTCAGCATTTAAAACACCGTCCATATTAACTACTCTTTTCTCACTGAAGTAAGTTAGAATGCCTGAATTAAAAGATGCTATAACATCGGTATCTTTAGCGTTTTCTCTAATCCATAAACTATCCTTATAAATTTCTCTTTGCCAACTTAAATAACCATTTTCCCACTGTTTCAACCCATTTAAAAACAAAACAAAGATAAATAGCATAAAAACGACGGAAAGCAGTTTTCTTGATTTAAAGAGATTTTGAAACCCAACTGAAAATAAAATAAAAAACAATGGCATAAGTGAAGTAAAATACCTTATTTGAACCCCTAAAAAATAGAAACAATAAAAACTAAACAAGAATATGGAGTATAAAACCATTGGTTTAATTTTTTTCAATTCTTTTAATGAAAACAAAAGAACCAAAACAATAAAAATTGGTAGAATGACTGAAGGTGAGAAAAAATCAAAGTTTATAACTCCAAGTTGATGAAGAATTATGCCCAAACCCCTGTATGTGTTTTCCCCTATTAATTTAAAATGATCATCCAGGCTAGTTGGTGGTTTGAGATCGAAAAAAGGGAAAATTCCATGGTTCATGTTATATCTTGCTATATAACTACTTAAGGTTATTCTCCCAAAAGTAAAAAAACTCCAAAGAAGAAATGGAGAAAAAATAATTAGGGCGATTGAACCGGTAACAAAACAAGTTTTTATAGTGGATTTGAAATTTTTTCTTTCATCATAAAGTATGGATAGAAGTAATGAAGCTACAAGAAGTATGTTATCTGCCCTAGCCAACATGGCCAAACCGAGAATTAGACCAAGTATTAAAATTCTTCTGACAGTTAGTTTATTTCTAAAAGTAAAGTAAGAATAAAAGGTTAACATAACAAAAAAGACAGAAAGTACCGTTTCCATTCCATTTAATGTTTGAAAGGTAACAAATGGATTCAAACCGTACAGTGTTGAAGATAAAAACGCTGTTTTTTGGTCAAAAATTTTTTCCGCAAATTTAAAAATTATTATCATTGTGAAAATATCAACAATCGAAGCAAAGACTAGGATTATATTAATCGCTAAGTATATATTTTGAGTTATTAAATAAGGTATCGATATCAAAAGAATCCATAAAGGATGGATGCTGTTTGTTGTATCAACACCGTTATATGTACCTGGTTTTCCTCTCGCTATATTTCTTGAAATTGAAAACTCATAAAAAGAATCATCTATAAGTATTTTTTCCAGAAGTGTTTCAACGTTCGTTAAAGCTATCGAAATTCTTATGGTAAAGGAAAATAGAACTATTAATAAAAATAACAAAGTTGTCCTTTTAATTTTCAAACTCATAAAATAATTTTTAACATCAAACAATAAATATTTCGGAAATTTGAAATGAAATTCTATTTGTTTTCAATTAATCTTTAGTTAAGAGTTAATCCAATAACAATAGGAAAAAATAATTGCGCGATAACAAAAATTTTCGTATTCACAGACAAAAAATGCATGTTCAAAAGCCTCATTTATCAAAGGTTGCCAAAGATTAACTTTAAACCAAACAAAATTCCAAGACACCAGGCTACCGTCCTTAAAAAATAGAGAAAGATTAAAATCAAGATTTCTTTTAGAGATTTAGAAAATTTAAGAATATCGAACAAAAAGAAACAAACAAGAAATGTTAAAAGAAAGGTCGAAAGAAAAGTAAAAAAACTTAAGAAAATAGAAAGAATAAGAAATAAAACTGCTAAACTAAAAAGTAGAAGTTGCAAAAACATAGAGGGAGTGGAAATATGATCTCCCATTATCTTTCCTCTGCACTTTTTAAGATAAATGAAAGGTGCATACTTTCCGTACTTGAACTGCTGAATAAAATAGCCCTTTAAAGTGGCTCTATGGTAATGGTAAACCACTGCTTTTGGCACATACTTCATTTTTCCTAATTTTGTAAGTCTGTAACCCCAATCAGTTTCTTGCGCAACCTCAAGTCTTTCGTCAAACTCAACTTTTTTTGCATATTCTGTTCTAACACATAAGTTCATAGTTGGAGCACGAGAAATAAACTCAGGAAAATTTTTAAACCTATGCTCAAGCTCTAAGCCAATTAATCTTTGAAGCCAATTAACTTCTTTTGGTGTTGAACAAAAACCTGCAGTAGCTATAATTTCTCTTGAAGTAAACCCAGAAATTAAATTTCTTAACCAATTTCTATCAACCACACAATCAGCATCTGTCATAGCAATAAAAGGAGTTTTAACTTTTTTTATCATGTAGTTATGAGCTTTAGCTATATTTCCTTTGATTCTTTCAAGCAAAATCTTTTTAGGATATTTTTTTCTTAATTTTTCCAAAATCTCATAAGTTCCGTCAGTAGAGAAAGCATCGGTAACATAAATTTTGTAGTTTTTGTAGTTTAATTTCAAAAGAGATTTTATACACTTTTCTATAGTATCCTTAGAATTTTTCACTGTAACCAAAATAGTGACCCAAGGCTCTTTCATTTTTTTACCCTTGATTTAATTAAAAAAGAAATGTAATCCTTTGCTGCGTTAAAAACTCTTCTCATCTCGTCAAAACTTAAGTTGTGAGTAATTGTTTGCCAAATATGTTTTGGGGAAAAATAAAACTTTAACATAAGATTGTCTCTTATTTTCCTTAATTCTTCCCTGCTTAACTCCGGATAACTAACAAGAAAGTCTAGTTGTCCGTTAGAATCTAGCCATTTGTCAAAATCTTCAGTAACCAAATAACCATTTTGTTTGCACCAGTTATAAAATTCTGTTCCAGGAAAAGGAACTGCTTGTTGGAAAAATGCCATATCAGGATTAAGTTTTTTTGCAAATTGAAAAGTTTGTTCTATAGTTTCTTTTGTTTCACCAGGCAAACCAATCATAAAACAACCAAAAATTTTTAAGCCAGCATTTTTTGCTGCTTCTGTAAACCTTTCAGCTTGCTCTACAGTTATTCCTTTTTTGATGTTTTTTAATATTTCGTTTGAACCGCTTTCGTAACCAACTATAAGGATTCTGCAACCTGCATCTTTCATTTTTTTCAAGACATAAAAAGGAATATCAGCCCTTACGTTTGCTGACCAAGTTATGTCAAGCTTTCTTTCTTTTATTAAATCACAGATTTTAACTACCCTATCTTTTAAGATCGAAAAAGTATCATCTTCTATAAAAATTTCTTTTATCTCTGGCATTTCATTTGCTATAAACTCAAGCTCGTCAACAAAATTTTCCGGACTTCTTGTTCTGTACAATCTTGACATAAAAGTCTGAGGCCAATCACAGAAGCAACATAAGTTTGGACAACCTCTGCTTGATAAAATCTGAATCATGGGATGTAAAGCTAAAGCATACCTGTAATCTCTAACATCCAAAAATTTTTTGTAAACCTGAGAAACAAAAGGTAAAGAATCCAAATCTGTTATAAAAGGTCTGTCAGGGTTGTGAATTATTTTTTTCCCTTTTTTAAAAGATAAACCTAAAACTTTTTTTAAATCCTCATTTTTTTCTAGAGTATTGGCCAAATCTAAAATTGTATAATCAAATTCTTTCCTTGCAACAAAATCTATGCCTTTTGATTTTAAAGCTTCTTCTGGAAAAACAGAAGCATGCGTTCCAACTAAGGCAATTTTTACTTCAATTTCAGCTTTAACTTTTTCTAAAAATTTTAAATCGCTCTTGAAAGTTGGGGTTGAAGTTTCTGCAACTATTAAATCTGGGTTAAAAGACTTAATTTTTTTTATAGTTTCTGGAAAGCTAAGTTCTTTTGCTATAGCATCGATTAGCATGACATCATGAGCTTGCATGCAAACTCCTGTAGCATAAGAAAGCCAGAAAGGATAGTATAAAGTTCCAGATTTAGTTTGTTCAGGCCATCTGCTTTCTCTGCTTATCTTGAATTTAAAGGGTGGATTTAAAAATAAAACTTTCATTTTCTCTACCTAAACTTTATAATAATAAAGGAGTAGAATTTAAAAAGATAAACTTGAAGGAAATAGAACTAACGATAGAAACAAAACATTTGAGAATAATTTCTTTGTTTGGAATTTTGATAGCTTTGTTAGTAGCTGAAATAGTTTGGCCTTGGAATACACCAATAAACTTTGGTGACGAAGGTTACCATACAATACTTATTCAATGGTTCTCTAACAAAAAAGAATTTCCAGTTTGGACTCCTTATTTTGACACAGAAAAAACAAAAAGTGGGATAACAGGAGCTTATCTCTATCACTTATCAACTGCTGGCTTTATGCTTTTTGGCTTTCAAGAGGCTTTTGTTAGGTTTATGGTTCCTTTTTGTGCTATTCTTTCTGGCTTAGCGATTTTTATCCTTGCAAAAAGGATTTTTAACGAAAATGTTGGTTGGTTTGCTGC
Source organism: Candidatus Aenigmatarchaeota archaeon (assembly GCA_039000165.1). Lineage (GTDB taxonomy): Archaea > Aenigmatarchaeota > Aenigmatarchaeia > CG10238-14 > SCSR01 > JAVZHQ01. The sequence continues at coordinate 1,379 of JAWBTW010000023.1, read as the reverse complement.
AATTATTTTAGTAACATTTCCCTCTTTCGTAACCTATTCAGTTTTTCTTTACAGAGATGCCTTCTTTACTTTTTACCTAACAGTTTTCTTCCTAACTTTCATTCTGGCCATAAAAGAAAATAGCAAAAAGTATTGGCTCTTATCTGGAGTCTTTGGAGCATTTACCATATTCTCAAAAACTGCAGGTTTCGGGATTTTATTCTTCGTTGCTTTTGTCTTCCTTTATGAGATTTTTACAGAAAAGAAATTTTTCCAAACTTTCAAAAAGTACCTAATTTGGTTTGGTGTTGTGATTCTAATCCTGGGTTTTCCGTACTTAAGAAACATTTACTATTTTAGAAGCCTTTGCTACTATCCTTATTACCCAAGTTTTTTCGATAAAATCCCTTTGCTAAATAATAAAGGCTGCAACATAGATTTATATGAGGAAAGGCATCAGTTTGCAGGAAGAGTTGAGCAAATAGGAACAGAAGCAAATGTTTTTGCTATTGGCTTAACTTCTTACCTTGAATTTGCTTACGGAAATCTTTTTATCTTATTTTTCCCTTTCTTGGCAGGGGTTTTTCTCCTTTACTTTTGGAGAAAAAAAACCGACATTCTAGTTTTGTTGATTTTACTAAGCTTAATTCCAATATTTTTCATTTCAGTAGGGAGGGCTGAAGACACAGCAAGGTATACTTTAGGATGGGCTCCAATAATAGCTTTAGTTTCTGGTCTTTGGTTCGATGAAGCAAACAAATTCTTGAATAAGTATTATAAGTATCTTGGAGTTATTGTTTTTGTTTTAGTCTTGATTTATTCAATTTGGGGTTTAAGATTTTTAGGAATAAGTGGTTATGGTTTTCTTGACAGAGTTAATGTTTTACTTCAGGTCAGACAATTTTCTTCTTTATTCTTTGATGCTTGTAAATGGGTAAAAGAAAATTTACCAGAAAACGTTAGACTTATGACAATTTGGTGTTATAGGGCTGTGTATAATTGCCAAAGAAACGCTGCGGGTAATCTTCCAGATATTGCCCTAAGCAAAGACTTAAACACTACTCTAGAAGCAGCAAAGGCCAATGGTATAACCCATATTTTCATTCAAAAGTTTAGCATAGACCCTGCAAACAAACATTACTCTGAACATTATGATTTGGATTTTGTTCAGTTTTTAGAAGCTAACCCAGAACATTTTGTTAAAGTTTATGAGAACGGCCCATCTTTGCAAGAATGCCAACTCTACTGGCAAAGGGGCTATCAGTGTGATGGAAATATAATTTATGAAATTAAGTATTAGTGGGAGCTATGAGCGATTCAACCCTTATCAATTTATTTTTGTTGATAATTTCTACTTCTTTTTTTACAACTTTTTTTCTCACAAAATTGTGGATAAGAAT
>JAWBTW010000022.1:0-10394 GCA_039000165.1 Candidatus Aenigmatarchaeota archaeon | reverse complement strand
CTAATGGTAATTAACGCTGGAAATTCGGTTATGAGCATTCCTTTTTTTGGTGATGTGGATTTTAGAATTCTATATCCTCTTTTAATAGTTCCTCTAGGAATTGTAGGTGCTGCTAATGGCTTTAGCATGCTTGCAGGCCTTAATGGATTAGAAGCTTATATGGGTTTAATAATTCTTAGCACCTTAGGAGTTTTTGCCTGGCTTTCCAATTTTTTGTGGGTTGCCACAATTGCTTTTTCAGCAGTTTTTAGCTTAATCGCTTTCTTGATTTTTAACAAATATCCTGCAAAAGTATTCCCTGGCAACACTCTTACTTATGCTACAGGAGCTTTAATCGCTTGCGTAGCAATCTTGGGAAACATGGAAAAAATAGCTGTTTTCCTTTTTATTCCTTATTTTATTGAGTTTTTGATAAAAGCAAAGAATAAGTTTAAGAGTGAATGCTTTGGCATACCGCAAAAAAACGGAAGCTTAAAAGCTCCTGAAAGAATAGGCTCTTTAACTCATGTTTTTCTAAAATTTGTTAAGAGTGAAAAAAGAGTTGTTTTTGCCATTGTAACAATAGAATTACTATTTGCTTTTTTAGCTTTCGTTTTGTTTAGACCATTTTGATAAAAAGCTTGTAGAAATGTTATTGATTACAAAACTGTTCGTGTACTTTTTATTGTTTTAGTTTATTGTTGAACATATTTTGAGAACCATTTTAGCAAAATCAAAAATTGTTTTTTCATCATAGGGAGCTTTTTTACGATTATATGAAGTATTTTCAAATCTTCTTTTTTATAAAATCTCAAGGGAACCAAAAGTATTAAATAAACAAACAAACCACAAAAAGCAAAAATAATTTTTATTAGCAGGTTTGCTTCAACCGCATCTGCAATATAAAAGAAGAACAAAAGTAAGAATAATGGTATTGTCAGTTTAAACAAGTTTGTCCAATCAATTTTCAATTTTAATGTTTTCTTGATAAAGTAATAGTTCAAAATTAAGAAAATTAAGGATGCAAGTGTAAAAGAAATTGCAAGTCCGAAGGCTGAATATAAGCTAACTAAAACTGGAGAAATTAGTAAGAATGTTATTGCAGAAACAATCCAAATATTTCTATTTAATTTGGTTTTACCTATTGCGTAAAGATTGGAAGAGAATAGTTGACCTAAACCAAATAAAATGGAAGCTGTTGTTAATATTGAAAGAATATCCGTTATTTCTATATATTCGCTTCTAAGCAAAAGAAGTAAAGGTTTTGAGAAGAATATTAAAACTGCTGCTAGAGGAAGCACAATAAATAGAGCATACCTTAAGACTAATCTTATTAAATAAGATTGTTTTTTGATTTTTTTACCCACAGAGAGTTGTGAGATTATAGGAAATAAAGCTTGGGACAAAACACCTGGAATTATTGATATGAGAGAAGCTATTAAAAAAGCTATCGAATAGCCACCTGTAGCATATTGGCCTTGTAAAGAAGCTAAAAGAAGTATTTGAAAGTTTGAAAACACTAAGCCCGACACAAGAGTAATGAAATAGGGTAACGCATAATCAAAAAATATTTCTCTGTTGTTAATTTTTTCCTTACTAGGAGGGAAAAACCAAGATTTTCTGAATCTTTTCAAGTCTATTAGAATGTAGCCTAGTAAAACACCTATTAAGGGACTTATATAGCCAAAACCAAAGAACAATAAGATTATAGTTAAAAGAAGTTTGGTTACCACGCCTACAAAATCTGTTGAGAAAAAAGCACGCATATTTTGAAACCCCCACATAATACATCCAAAGAAAGTAGAAAATGTAAAAGAGAATAGTAGAAAAGAGGAGAAAATTAAAGCCTTAGCTGGTAAGTTTAGAAGAGATTGAAATAGAGGTAAAAAGAGCAAAACGGTTAAAACGATTGCTGTGTTTGACAACAACACTACTTTTAGAGTAAGTCTCGATAAACTAACGATTTTATTATACTGCCTTTTTTCTAAGTATTCTGGGATTAGTTTTGGCAGAACTCCTTGGAAACCTAAAAGACTTAATGAAGATAAAAAAAGGGCAAGGTTTATTGAAGTAGAAACAATACCCACTTCTTCTGGGGATAAAAATCTTGCGTTGAAAAACCAAAAGATTAAACCCAAAAGATTAACCACTATCACATCTAAAAAAAGATAAAAAGAATTTGAAAACATTTTTCTAGTTAGGCTCATAAGTATTAACTAAGTTTTAAAAAAATAAGAAATTTAAATAATTTAAAGCTGAAGCAAATGTACGTACTTGGAATTCATGATAGCCACAATTCAACTGCCTGCCTTTTGAAAGATGGAAAAATAGAAGCATGTGTAAGTGAAGAAAGGTTTAAAAGAATAAAAAATTATACAGGAATTCCTCTCAATTCCATAAATTATGTTTTAAATTTTTGTAAAATCAAACCTGAGGATTTGGATTTAATAGTTTTATCTAATAGAATTCTTGCTCTGCCTACAGAAGTTGAAATCAACAAAACAAAAAGCACTTTTCATCATTTATTAAGAATTTTAAAAAAAGGTATGCTAATACTTCCGGAAAAATTTTATTTTAAATTATACAACAAATTGGTTCCTATTTACTACGGTACTAAAAAAAGAAAAAAAACATACTCTAAACTTTTAGGTATTGATGAAAACAAGATTGTTTTTGTAGATCACCACTTATGCCATGCTTACACTGCTTTTTATGGTTCCGGCTTTAAAGATAACTTTTTAGTTTTTACTTTGGATGGTGGTGGAGATGGACTATGCGGAACTGTCAACATAGTAGAAAATGGTGAAATTAAAAAAATTTCTGAAACATCTTACTTACATTCTTTGGGAATACTTTATCTTGAAATAACACGCTTCTTAGGAATGAAACCACTAGAACATGAGTACAAAGTTATGGGTTTAGCTCCTTATGCGTCTCCTGAAGGAGTAGAAAGAAGCTATAAAATTTTGAAGAAAGTTATAACTTTAAAAGAAAATTCCCTTCAATTTTATTCACCCGTTAAAACGCCGAATTTCAAAAAGTATGTTAGGGAAAATTTGTACCTTCATAGATTCGATTGGATTGCTGGAGCAATACAAAAACTTACTGAAGAGTTAGTTGTAGAATGGATAAGAAGAGCTATAGAGAAAACTGGTATACATGATGTTGCTTTAGCCGGTGGTGTATTTATGAACGTTAAACTTAACTTAAAAATCATGAACATGCCAGAAGTAAGAAAACTTTTCGTCTTCCCAAGCTGTGGAGATGAAAGCTTAGCAATAGGCTCTGCTTATTATGGTTATGAACAATTGTGCAAAGATGAAGGGAGAAAAGTTGACATTCAACCTTTGGGTGATTTATACCTAGGCCCGAACTATTCTAACGAGTATATAGAAAAAATTCTTAGGAAAGAAAAGGGTATAAAATATAAATTTTTTGAAAACATCGAGGAAAAAATTGCTGAACTTCTCGTTAACAATCAAGTAGTTGCCAGATTTTCAGGAAGAATGGAATGGGGCGCTAGAGCTTTGGGTAACAGGTCAATTTTGGCGAACGCCTCGGATTATGGTGTAGTAAAAATAATAAATGAAATGATAAAGCAAAGGGATTTTTGGATGCCTTTTGCTCCAACAATAATTAAGGAGTTTGAAGAAGAATACCTAATCAACCCTAAAAAAATTCCTGCCCCTTACATGATATTAGCTTTTAATTCCAAAGAAAGAGCAAAAAAAGATTTGGTAGCTGCAATGCATCCTTACGACTACACAATTAGACCGCAAGTTTTGAATAAAGAAACGAATGAAAAATATTACAAAATCATTAAGATTTTCGAAGAAAGTACGGGAATGGGTGGAATCCTGAACACTTCTTTTAACTTACACGGTTATCCGATAGTATGTTCGCCGGAAGATGCGTTATATGTTCTTAAAAATTCAGGATTGAAATATCTTGCTATGGAAAATTGGTTGATTGAAAAAAAGTGAGAAAATGAATTTAAAAGGAAGAGATTTGCTTACTTTGAAAGATTACACAAAAGAAGAAATAAAATATCTTATTGATAAGGCAATAGAAATTAAAAGAAATCCAAAGAAATTTTCAAAATCTTTAGAAGGAAAGACTCTAGCAATGATATTTCAGAAAACTTCTACCAGAACTAGGGTATCTTTTGAAGTTGCTATGACACAAATGGGTGGACATGCTATTTACTTGGATTGGAGAACTACTCAATTCCCTATAGCAGATATTAGAGATGAGGCAAGATGTATAGCTAGATATTCAGATGCAATTATGGCAAGGATGTTGAAACATGCGGACTTAAAACTACTAGCTGATGCAGCAGAAGTACCGGTAATTAATGGTTGTTGTGAGAAATATCATCCTTGCCAAATATTAGGGGACTTACTTACTATAAAAGAGAAGAAAGGAAAGTTGGAAGGTTTAAAATTAGTTTACATGGGAATAGCAAATAACATAAGCAATTCGCTTACAGTAGGTTGTACAAAGGTAGGGATGAATTTTGTTCTATGTTCTCCTGAAAGACATCCTCCAAGTTTTGATGAAGAAATAATAAAAGAAGCAAAGAAAACAGGTTTATACTTTGAAGAGAAAGACCCTAGAAAGGCCATAAAAGATGCTGACATAATCTATACAGACACATGGATTGACATGGAATTGTTTTTAGACCCAAAGTTCAAAAAAGAAAAAGAAAGAAGAATAAAGACATTTGCTCCTTATCAAGTTAATAAAAAGCTTTTGGAACTTAACCCAAACGTATTAGTAATGCATCCTCTACCTGCGCATAGAGGTTTGGAAATAGATGATTATACTATTGAATCAAAGAATTCCATAATTTTCGACCAAGCAGAAAATAGATTACACATTCAAAAAGCAATTTTACTAGAACTTATTAAAGATTAATTTAAGGCCAACTAAAATTCCAACAGACCAAGCCATTTATTCTTTAAAAATCCGCATTACATCTGTTAAATTAAAAATTAAATTAAAATAAATACTTATTGATGAAAAACAGAGTTTTAGTTCTTGGTGGAGAACAGTGGAAAACCTTAGCCATAGTTCGCAGTCTTGGGAAAAAAAATATAAATGTGGATGTTGCTAGTAAGCATCCACTTGCGCTATGCTTTTTTTCTAAATATTGCAAAAAAAGATACATATTACCGGATAGTAAAAGATTTTGGCTAAATAAACTTATGAGAATTGTAAAGAATGAATATGATTTAATAATCCCAGCAGGAGAGGAAGATTCGATTATTCTTTCTAAAATTAAAAATTTACCTAAAGTTTTACCCCCTACTAAATCTCTTGAAACAGTTGCCAATAAAATCACTACAATAAATCTTATGAAAAAAATTAAAGTTCCTATACCAAAGACTTGGACAATAAAGAAGTTAGAAGAACTGGAAGAATTAAAGGAAAAAATAAGATATCCTGTAATAATAAGACCAAGTTATTATAAGTATCATTTGCGCCCCCATTACGTTTTTAGTAAAGAAAATTTTACAGAAGAATATCTTCGATATCATAAAAAATCTCCATTCCCATTTGTTCAAGAAGTTATCGTCGGCGACACTTACGGGTTTTTTGCGTTATGTAAAAATGGGAAAATATTGCAATGTTTTGCTCATAAAAGAATTGTAGAACAGGACCCTAAAGGAAGCGGTAGCGCTATCTGTGTCTCTTCAAGAGTTTATCCTAAAATGAAGAAATATTCTGAAAAAATTATTAAAAGGTTGAAATGGAATGGAGTAATAATGGTTGAGTTTAAGAAAGATGAGAAAGATGGTAAATTCAAACTTATAGAAATTAACGGAAGATTTTGGGGTTCTTTGCCATTAGCAATTCATGCGGGTGTTGATTTTCCTTATCAGCTTTATTGTTTAGCAGTTGGAAAGAAGTTCATAGCTGTAAGAAAATGGAAAAAAGTCTATTCTGGTCATTTATTGGGTGTGTTGATATACCTTTTGAGAGTACTCAGAGGAAAACCTAAAGGATGGAATTTATACTATCCAAACTTTTTCGAAGCACTTCAAAACCTCTTCTTACTACTTAAGTGCAAACCTTATGTATTTGATTGGAAAGATCCGTTGCCGTTTTTTGCAGAATTTTTATATAAATTATGGGGTGTTATAAGACCTTGAAGATTGTCCTAGTATTTCATAGGTTTTATGAAAAAAAGAAATACATTAAAGACAGGTATTCTTTGAGTTTAAACTGTTTCGAAAGGATAATAAATTTTTTCAAAAAGAAAAACTTCGTCTTCGTAAGGTTAAAAGAGTTAAATAAAACAAAGAAAAAGAATGTCGTTTGTTTAACCTTTGATGATGGCGACTCATCACAATATGGTGCATTTCAAATAATGAAAAAATATGGTGTAAATGGCACTTTTTTTATTATCACAAATACTTTTGGGCAAAAAAATTATCTTACCGTTTCTCAAATTAAAGAGCTACGTGATTATGGGATGGAAGTAGGTTCTCACACAGCCTCTCACAAAGATCTTACAATGTTAAAAGAAGAGGAACTAATTAAAGAATTGCAAGAATCTAAAAATAAATTGGAATCAATTCTGCATACTAAAATCGTCTCTATCTCTTTACCCGGAGGTAAATATAATCAGAATGTTATAAAAAATTGTTCAAAGTATGGCTACAAGTTCATAAGAACTTCTGACATAGGTTTTGTGGATGATAGTAAAGCAGTTTATCCTGCCATACCAATTCAAGATAATTTTTTATTTAAAAACCCTAACATACTTACCTCTAGGAAAATTATAAGCTTTCTAGGCTACTTGAAAGAAGTTAATAGCATTTCCAATAGAAGAAATGAGTTGAAACCAAGTATTAAGGGAATTTTTCATATACATTCTGACTACTCTCACGATGGAAAGCTTTCTTTAGAGAATTTGAAAAATTTTTGTTTAAAAAATGACATAAAATTTGTTTTCTTAACTGAACATGCTGAAGACATGAATAAAAGATCTTGGGAAGAATACAAAAAAGAATGTGAAAAATTCAGTAGCAGGAATTTGGTTTTAATTCCGGGATTAGAAATTTCTTGTAAGGAAAGTCATATTCTTTTAATTGATCCAAAAAAGTATTACTTTTCAAGATCTGTTAAAAAAGTTATAAGTTATTGTAAAAGGAATAAAATACTATTTGTATTCGCACATGTTTCTCCTGAATTTTATGAACCACCGAGTTTAAGTATCGTTGAAGTATGGAACAAAAAATACCATGGAACTGTCCCTCCTGTAAACAACTTGATTTGGCTTAAAAAAATGATAAGAAAGAATAAATTCTTCTACAGTTTGGGTGGTAATGATGCTCACAAAATTAAAGATTTAAAGTCTGCTATTTTCCTTGGTTTAGAAAGTGGTGTAAATTATAAGAATGTGAAGGATTTGAAAAAGAACATTATCAACAACCTTAAAATGGGGAAGTTTTTTTCTTATAATAAATTTGTAAGTTTACACCCAGATTGTTTTGTAAGTGGAAAATTATCGGTTTTATTTATTAATGAAATAATAAACTGGATGAAAAATTTAGGAAGAAGAGTCCTTAAAATTTAACTATCTTATCGCTTCTTCGTATATTTTTCTTAATTTTTCGTTTCTCTCTTTTATCGAAAATCTTCCTCTTTCCACTAACCTCCTACTATATCTTCCCATTCTTCTTCTTAAAGAAGAATCTTCTATCAACAAAGAAAGCTTTTCTACTAACTGCTTCACAATAAATTCTTTATCTTTTTTTGAACCGCCAACAGGGTTCCATAGATAAGTTTCATCATGCCATCTTATAGGGGAGTGAATTAAAAAACCGTTTTTATTATCTTCAACAATTTCTGGCACCGCAAAAACATCTGTGGCAACTATTGGTAGACCTACGGCCAAAGCATCTAGCAAACATAAACCAAAAATATCAAAATAGGTTGGATAAACAAAAATATCAGCTCTTGCAAAGAATTGAGATAACAATTTTTCTCTTGGCAGAATTTCTTTTTTATATTGGTAGAACTCTATCTCTGGAAATTTGAATTTTTCCTTTATTTCATCTGGTACATCACACTTAAAGATTAGCTTAACATCAAATTTTCTTCTTAAAATTTCAAAAGCTTTTAAAACTTCCATTCCTCCTTTTTCTTTAAATAAACTTGAAACATAAAGCAAAGTAATAAATTCTTTTTCGGCTTTCTTTTTTCCTTCATATAAAAAGGTTGCTGGATATAAAACTTCCATTTTTTCTTTTATTCTTTCGTTTTTTGAGAAAGAGCTAATCATAGATTTAAAACAAGCCCAAGACCAAGGCATTATCTTTTTACAAAACTTTGAAGAAAGAAGTTTTTCAGGAATTTTTCTATATTTTTCTTCATTCCAAATAGGAGAAAAACTCAAAAAAGATGAAGGATGATCAACATCAATAATCCAGGGCTTCCTGTTTAAAACACAAATTCCCCTGTTTGAATGTATAATATCTGCACTTGTTAGAACAAAAACCATTCGAGGTATCTTAAAAATTTGAGTAATACACCAGACTGTTTTCCTTCTTATTTCATTAATTTTTGAATAATAACTTCTTGCTCCTTTTGAAGGTGTTCCTAAATATTTTACATGCTTTGGTGGAAACTTGAGCATTTCCATGTACAATGGCAAATTTCCAGAAAGTAAAAAAACTCTAATCTTTTGCATACTTATTTTTAAAGTTAGAAGAAATATATGTATGATTATCTTTATAATAGGTACAAGATCCGAAGCAATAAAATTTTCTACTATAATTAGGGAATGCCAAAAAAGAAGGTTACCATTTAAAATTTTAAATACAGGGCAGCACGGACAACAAACAATAATAGATTGGATGAAAAAACTTGATTTACCAGAACCTGACATAAATTTAGGAGAAAGCTTAAGAGAAGTTTGGTCTAGAAAAGGTTTTTTCGGGTCAATTCAAGTTTTTTCTTATTGGGTCTCTACAAAATTTCCTAAATTATTGCAGATTTTTAGAAAAGAAAAACCAAAAATTGTTATTTACCAAGGTGATACTATTTTCGTACCTTTAACCGCACTAGCTGCAAGATTGTCTTTAAGGGGAATATTACTCGCCCACAGAGAGTCTGGAATGCGTTCCCATAATTTTTTTGAGCCTATTCCGGAAGAGATTAATAGAGTTATTGCTGATAGGTTTACGAATATTCACTTTTGTCCAACTCCAACCGCAGTTAAAAACTTAAAAAGAGAGGGTGTTCATGGAGAGATGTATTATGTTGGGGATCCGATGGTGGAAACGGTTGAATATATTCTCAAAAAATTCAAAATCAAAGTTAAATATAAAAATTATGTTGCTATAAGTCTTCACAGATTCGAAAATATAAACAACAAAAAGAAAATGCAATTACTTGTAAAAACAATAGAGAAGTGTCCATTCAATGTTGTTTTTCCTCTTAATTTAAACACAAAAAGAAAACTAGAAAGACTTCATCTATTGTCTTCTCTGAAAGAAATGAGTCATGTTCATCTATCAGATCCCATTCCCTACATGGAATGGTTGAACATAGTGAAAAATGCTGAAGCAGTATTGACAGACAGTGGTGGATTGCAAGAAGAAGCGTGCATACTTAAAATTCCTTGTATATTAATGAGAAATGTAACAGAATGGGTTGAAACTGTTAAGGCTGGAGCTACTGTTTTAACAGGGTTTAATCCCGAAAAAATTCTTTATTATTTAGAAGATGTGAAAAGAAAAGGTGCTTTTTATAAAGGTGTTAAAAAATCCAAAAATCCTTTAGGCGACGGGAAGGCAAGCAAAAGAATAGTTGATATTTTAGAGAAAAAATTAGGGGTCTAACTTTTTATGTGTGGTATAGCTGGTTATTTTGGGACTGAAAACAAACCTTTGCTTAGAAAGATGCTTAAAACTTTAAAGCATCGTGGTCCTGATGATAGTGGAATACTTTTTGATAAAAATGTTGCTTTAGGGAGCAGAAGACTTGCTATCATAGATATCAAGTCTGGTAAACAACCCATTTACAATGAAAAAAAGAATGTGTGGGTAGTACATAACGGAGAGATTTATAACTTTCTTGAATTAAGAGAAGAGTTGATTAAACTTGGTCACAATTTTTATACAAAGAGTGATACAGAAGTTATAGTTCATGCTTATGAAGAATGGGGTATAAACTGCCTAGAAAAATTAAATGGAATGTTTGCCTTTGCTATTTGGGATAAAAGAAGGAAGACATTGATTTTAGTTAGGGATAGATTTGGCATAAAACCGCTTTACTATTATGCTAATGGAAAAAAATTCGTCTTTGCTTCTGAGATAAAAGCAATCTTACAAGATAAATCTATTCCACTAATGCCAAACGAGAAAGCAATTTATAAGTTTTTAGTTTATGGGTTTAATGAC
>JAWBTW010000021.1:0-10748 GCA_039000165.1 Candidatus Aenigmatarchaeota archaeon | reverse complement strand
AATGCTTAAGTTGTCCACCAACTTCCACTAGGTCCAGCAAAGTATAACTTTCTCCTATTTCTTGTGTCATATTTAATTGTTACCACTAACTAGTATTTAAAGATTTCTATTCTTCACTATATAATAGTAAAAACTCCTTTTCAGTAAAGTGCAAAATCCCTGGAAATATTATAACTGCAGGCGTTCCTATATTCTTTTTTACCAAATTCTTTATTTTACCAAAAACAATTAAAGGCTTTTCGCTTCCTGCTTTTGAAAAAATAACTACTTCTGATTCTTCAGAAATCACTCCTTCTTTCCTTTTTTTCTCGATTTCAAGGAGAATTTTTAGCCCTTCTCTTGCTTCCATATACTTTTTTTCCTCTGCCAAAACGTCTAGCAAGCATAAAGTATGTAAACCTCTAGCTTTATTCATCTTTATAACTTCATAAACTGATTCAGGAAGCTTTCCTTTTGTTCTTTCAGGAAAAGGAATGGTAACATAAGGTCCAAACTTTTGTAAGTGCAAACCAGTTTCTCCTATGGCTGAAATTATGGAAGCGTTATGGATGATTTTTGTTTCTATTCCAAGTTTTTTTGCTTCAAGAATTAGAGAAGAATGAGTTGTTTGAACTAAAGCATCGCCTTGAACAAACAAAATCACTTTTTGTTTTTTTGCAATTTCGAGAATTCTTTCGGAATTTTCTTCCAAATCTTTTCTTCCTAGAACTTCAATTTTCTTTCCAACAAGCTTTTCCAAGTTTTCTATGCTTCCGTACCATTTGCTAGTATAAAGCTCGATAAAAATTTTGTCTGCACTTTTTGCTTCTTCTATTTCTCTTAAACTTAAGTCCTTTTCGTCGTACAAACCTAAACCAGCTAGTATTAGCATCTATACCACAACACAATTTTTAATTAGCTCATAAGCATTCTTTGCCTTTTCTTCAAGTTTAATCTTTAAAAAAGCCGCCTTTCCGCCATAAACTTTTGTTGAGGAAATTGTTAAAATTTTTCCCTTATGATTAACTTTTGCTCCCTCAAAAGGAGGCTGGTGGCTTCTTATCAAAGTTTTAACCCTTAAAATTTCTAAGCATTTTTCTGTTATGTCTTGCCCAAAAAGATAGCCAATTCCTCTGTTAAAGTTTGGAATAAAGCCTTGAATCTCGTAAGGATCGTTCCATAAAATTTCTATCAAGTCAGACTTTTCTGGGAAATTTTCCTTTGCTTTTTCTATGTCCTGCAAAGAAGAAAGGTTTACTGGAAAGCCTGCATGAAGAAAAATATATTTTTCAGGAAGAATTGCTCCTAATTGTAGCTTATCAAAAAGTTTGTAAAGTTTTCTGTAGATGTTTTCACCTTCTTTTCCATATTTTTCACACAACCTAAAAGGCAAATCGTGAGGAGAAAAATCAACATATTGAGGGGCTTCATGATTTCCTCTTAACAAAAAAACCCTTTCTGGATATTTTGCTTTCAAGCTCAGAAGAGTGTAAAAAACTTCTGGAGAATTTTCTCCTCTATCGCCATAATCCCCAAGGAAAAGAAGAAAATCTTTTTTTAAGTTGCTTTTCTTAAGTATAGAGCAAAGGCTTTCAAAGTCGCCGTGCAAATCACCTATAGCTATCAAACTACCTTTTGAAGGTAAGTAGCAAAGGCTTTTCTCTTCCAAAACTTCTGAAGCTTTTTCTATAACTTCTATCATTTCTTGAAAAGAAGCTCTTCTAGCCTTTTCGAAAATTTCATCTATTTCCATGTTTATAGATTGGATAAAAAATTAAAATTTGTTATAGCTGGCTAAATATAATTATGGTAATTCAGCTTATTGAAAAGTTAAAAGAAATTTTTAAAGAGAAATTAACGCAAGAGGAAATGAAGCTTTTACCTTCTAGCTTTGACATAATTGGTTCAAGAGAAAAAGCTGTAGCTATAGTTGAAATTCCTGAAGAGCTTAAGGACAAACAAGAAATAATAGCAAAAGCTATAATGAAACTTCATAAAAACGTGAAAACTGTTTTGAAAAAGGCTTCCGAAAGGAAAGGAAAGCTAAGGATAAGAGAATATGAATTAATAGCTGGCGAAACTAATACAGAAGTTTTACATAAAGAATATGGGTACTTGCTAAAGCTTGACCCTCAAAAAGTTTATTTCTCACCAAGAGAGGCTACAGAAAGGCAAAGAATTGCAGAACAAGTTAAAGCTGGTGAAGATGTTTTAGTTATGTTTAGCGGAGTTTGTCCTTATCCTTTGGCTATATTCAAAAAACAACCACAAGTGAATAAAATTGTTGCTGTTGAAATTAACCCTGATGCGCATAAGTATGCGGAAGAAAATGTTAAATTGAATAAAGCTGAAAAAAAGATTTTCCCTGTTTTAGGCGACGTAAAAGAAGTTTGTCCAAAATATTACGGAAAATTTGATCGTGTAGTTATGCCTTTGCCCTTAGGAGCTGAAAGTTTTCTTGATATTGCTATTAAATGCTTAAAGTCTCAAGGCGGAACCATTCATTTTTATAATTGGGGTAGTGAGGATGATTTATACTCAAGAGCTTTAAGCTTAATAGAAAAAAACGCAAGAAAGCTAAGGAAAAAAGTTGAAATTTTGAATAAAAGAAAAGTCCTACCTTATGCTCCAAAAAAGTATAAAGTTTGCATAGATTTTAAGGTAGTTTGATGGTAGTTTGTGTAATTCATGCAGGCGGAAAAGGAGAAAGACTTTTACCTTTAACTTTAACAACACCAAAACCTTTGATAGAAATTGGTCTAGAGAAAAAACCTTTGATTTACTGGAGCATGCTTCCTGCCATAAGCTATGGAATAAAAAAGTTTGTTATAACAACGAATTACTTGAGTGAGAAAATTGAAGAGTATTTTAAGAGAGAAGAATGGAAGGATTTTGAAATAGTAATTTATAGAGAAAAAGAAAAATTAGGAAGTGCAGGAGCAACAAAGTATTGCATAGAAGAAGGAATCCTAGACAAAAAAGAAACTGTTCTTATGCAAAATGCTTCTGATATAATAAAGAATGTTGTTAGCGAACTTTTGGATTACCATAGAAAAAAGGAGAAAGAAGGTTTTGGGTTAACAATAGTATGCGCTGAAAGATGTGTAATACCTTCCAGTAAAGTTGAGTATGATATAAACACAGGAAAAGCCTTAAGCTTGAAAAGAAAGCCAATTCATTTTTGGGATAAGGGAAATGCAAGTCATACAGGAAGTTTTGTTTTTAGTCCAAGGGCTTTGGAAAAGTTTGAAAACGTTAAAATACCTTCAAACCCTGAGGATAGTGTTGTTCAAGATTTGATAGAAGAAGGGAAAGCTTGCGTTTATGTTACTGATACATGGATACCGATAAAGTATTATTCAGATATAGAAGAAGCAAATAAAATTGATTTAAGAGAATTTATACTTGGAAGGCAGGGGTAGCCAAGTCTGGTCAAAGGCGCAGGCTTCAGGAGCCTGTGGCTTAGTGCCTTCCTGGGTTCAAATCCCAGCCCCTGCATTCTAATTTATTAGTTAAAAATACTGTCTGTTAAAATTTTAAAATGTTAGACGTCTAACACCAAAAAGAAAAAAATTATTCATTTCCATTAATATAAAGTTAACCGAAAACTTTAAAAGAAGAAAACGTATAGAAGTTTTATTTAAACTTATCGATTAACTTTATATCCTCGATTTTTCATGCTGTCAATAATAGATGATTCCTTTGGTTTAAAAGGATGAAAAAACACTTAGGAGGCGAGAAGATGGCAAAGAAAAAGAAGGAAGAACCAAAACCTGAGGAGCAAACAACTCCTCCTGCCTAGGTTATAGGCAGCTTTTTCTTTTTTATTTTTTTAAAACTAATATGATATAATGTTAGACATTTACCAAACTTCTATGATAATCTTTTTTGTCATACTTGCAATTTGGGTATACTTTGACAGAAAAAATATTGAATTTAAGTACATAATTCTTCTGAGAAAAACCAAGAAAGGTTTAAAAATTTTGGACAAAATCTCTAGGTTTAAAATATTCTGGAAAGTAATAGGAACGATTGCGATAGTTTCTTGTCTTTTAATGATGATTGATGGCTTAAGAGGTATTGCCCTAGCATCTTTTATGATAATTTCCGGGCAAATAAAAGAATCCCTAGGAGGTTTAGTTTTGCCAGTTCCAAGTGCTACCCCTGTTTTTGGCCCTGGCTTTATAGGCTTGCCTTTTCTTTTCTGGATAATCATTTTACCGACAATTCTATTCCCCCATGAAATTGCTCATGGAATAATGTGCAGACTTGAAAAAATTAGGATAAAATCTATGGGAATAATACTGCTTCTTGTTTTGCCCGGAGCCTTTGTAGAACCTGACGAAAACGAAATAAAAAAATCGAAGCTTATAACCAAGCTAAGAATATTTAGCGCTGGTAGTTTCGCAAACCTTTTGGTCGCTTCCATAATTTTTACTCCTTTTTTAGGGATTGGACTACTTCCAAATGTTATATGGCCTAGCATAACCACAGGTTATTTGAAAATAGTTGAAGTAAACTCAAGCGCCCCTGCTGGAATAGCGGGTTTAGAAGCAGGAATGGTGATAACTGAAATCAACAGCGAAAAAATAGGAATAAGCTATTACGATTTTTTAACAGCAGACTACTTTACAAAATATTTTAAAGGAATTAAACCTGGAGATACGATAAACATAACTACAAAAGAAAGAGTTTTTCAGGTTAAAGTTGAGGAAAAAAAGGAAAACAACACAACAAGACCTTATATAGGAATAACCGCAAGAATTGACTCAAAGCTTGACGAAGCAAGCTTTTACTTTGTTTCTAATCTTTTTACCTGGATGTGGATTTTAAATTATGCCGTTGCTGTTTTCAACATTCTACCAATTTATCCTTTGGACGGCGGCCTAATACTTAAGTCATTAAGCGAAAAAATTTCAAGAAAATATTCAGACCAAATCGTAATCTCGATCACAACATTAGTTTCCCTACTTGTTTTATTTACTATAATAGGTCCTTACATCATGAAAGTACTTCGGTTTTTCTAACCTCAAAATTCCTTATAGGGTATATTTTCTTAGCTTCTTGCATAATCCTGTTTTTTATTGAATTGTCTATGAGTTTCTTAACGAACTCGGAAATCTTCGATTTTTCCACTTCCTCTTTTATTATCTCGCTTATTCTTTTTCTCATTAACTTTTTCGTTTTGCTGTTTATTTTCCTTGAAACTATGGCTAAACCTTTTACCCTTATTTTTACTCCATCTTTGGTAACTAGATCTTGAACAGTGTCTATCCTTCTTATCTTTCTCAAAACCATTCTTGAAATGTAATCGCGCAAACATTCTGAACCATCAAAATCTGCAAAAGCTTTATCCCCTTCAACCCTCTTTATCTTGAAAGTAAACTTCATATAATATTTTGATAAATCGTTAGTTAGCTCCACTAAGTTAATCGTTATTCTCCTTCCTATTAAAGAATTTGACTCTTCTGCTAAAGTTTTCCCTATTTCTTTATTTTCTAGGTAGTCTGGTGCTATTATAGTGAACCAATGCTTCGCCTTAGCTTTTTTCACCAAGCTTTTCACCCAATAACTTTTCTATTGTTTCTATAAATTTTTCTTCTTTTCCTTTCGGTATCATTCCACCTGCGGCTTTCTGGTGACCTCCACCCTCGCCACCAAGCTGTGAAGTCGAGATTCTAATAATTTCTTTAAGGTTTATCGAGTTAAAAAGCTTGGGTACTCTTGCTGAAATCTTTACTTGGTCTTCCGAATAAGCCAAGCCAAACAAAGGCTTGGTTTCGACGAGCGATGAATTTAAAAGAATTGAAGTAATTGTGCCTATAAGAGTGTCTGGAACTTTATCTTTTGCTATCAAATAATTGGCATACTTTCCTTTAACTATTGGATTCTCCTCTTTTATCCAATTTAAAATTCTACTTACTTCTTTCCTGTATTCTTCAAATATTTTTAAGGCTTCCCCCAAGGCTTTTTTATCTTTTAAACAAACTTTTATCGCAATATCTGCCTTTCCTAACCTTCCACAAGCGTTTATTAGAGTTGCAAATTCTCTTGCATCTTGAATTTCTTCTGGTCTCTCCGTTAAAGTATAAATCTCGCCGAAAATGTCTTCAGTGTTTTCTAACTTCAGCCTTTCTGCGAGAATCGCAGAAGCAAGCTTCTTTTGTTCTTCTAAGGTTAAATCTTTAAGTTTTCTCCACTTCCCGTTTTCTTTCAATGGAATACCAATTTCAGACAAAAGTTGAACAGCATTAGACTCTGAACCGCTTATCCCAGGGATATAAGGGTCAAAAGAAAGCTCCAAAGCTTTATGAATTGGCCTAGTGTTTCTTCCGTAAAGCCTTAACCCTTTTGTTACCTTTATCTTCCCAAGAAGTTCTGCTTCTTCCAAAACTTTTTTTGCTAAGCCCTTTAGTTCCCATTTCTCGTCAATCATATCACCAATCGCCCCAACTATTGCTAAATCTATAAGTTCAGAATTTCTTATGTCGAAAAATTTTGCAAAAAAGTATGAAACTATCGAACTTGAAACTTCTTCTTCGCCAAAAAGTATTGGGTTGAGGTGGAAAAGGTTTAAATGAGTAAAATCTTTTGGCTGATGATGATCTAAAACAAAAACTTGAGTTTTATCTAAAATTTTCCTTAACAAATCTAGTTGTCCGCTTCCTAAATCAAGAAAAACTAAGACAGTCTTTTCGTTGAAATCTATCTTTTCTATTTCCTTGCTTGTAAGTTGTTTAACTATTCTCAACTGAAAGTTTTTCTTTTCCCTTAAAAGCATTTTAGTTATTATGGAAGTAGAAGTTATACCGTCACAATCTAAATGAGAAATTACCGCTACGTTTTTTTCTTTTATTATTCCTTTGAAGACTCTAGAAAACTTCTCAACATTTTCTAAAAACAAACTATCACTTTTGCACTAAAAGTTTTGCTTCTTCAGGTGAATACTTCCAATCTTTTGGTAAAATTCCTTTTCTTATGTAATATTTTGCCAACTTTCTTATTTTTGATTCTAGAAGTTGCAAACCTCTTAAGGAATGCTTGTCAGCTTTATTTTTTTCCAAATGCTCTCTAAGCCTTACCGCTTTTTTAAAAAGACTTAGCAAGTCTTCTGGATATGAAGGATAAACGTTGTGCTCTTTCATTATTTGGGTTATAGTTTTTCCGGTTATTGCCTTAACATCTGGAATCCCGTAGCTATCTCTCAAAATCAAACCTATTTTTGCCGAAGTGTTTCCTTCTTTTGCAAGTTTTACGACTAAGTCTTCAACCTCATCCTTCTTTAGCTTTACCCATTTCGGAACGAACCTTACTGGCAATCGTTTTGAAGCCATAAGAATCACTTAAATACCCAAATTAAAATTAAAACTACAGTTGAAAGGAAGCTTAAAGATGCTCCTATCATAGCTAGAATTGCAGGCAAACCTTGAGGTGAAACTATTGTTAGGCCTACACCTAAGCTAAAGAAAATTGCCCCTAAAAATATTAACAATATGGAAACATTCTCTGCAGTTTCGATTCTACTCTTTCCCTTTATTTTTTCTTTCCATATATCTTGCACGCCTTTCAATTTCCTCAACCTTTTTTAAAACTTTTTCTGCATCCTTATATTCTTTTTTATAACCTTTAACTATATTATCCCAGCAAAGCTTTAAAACTTTAAAATGAGCTGATTTTATAGCTTCATAAAGCAAGTTTAAGTCAACACCAAAATCTTCTATTCTTTTAGAGAAATCCCCTAGGCTAAAGTCTAAAAAATAAATTTTATCATCTTTTAAAATCATGTTGCTTGTTGTTAAATCGCCGTGAACGATCCCAGAAGAATGCAGCTTGCCTATTGCTTTCCCGACCTCAAAGCAAACCTTTTCTATTTCCTCTTTTCTTGCTGAGTTTAAAAACTCTTTAAGCCTTACTCCTTCTATAAATTCCATTATTATCTTGTGATTTTCCTCGTCAACAAAAAGAACTTGTGGAGTT
The DNA here is from genome assembly GCA_039000165.1 of Candidatus Aenigmatarchaeota archaeon. Taxonomy (GTDB): domain Archaea; phylum Aenigmatarchaeota; class Aenigmatarchaeia; order CG10238-14; family SCSR01; genus JAVZHQ01. Next base: position 2,792 of record JAWBTW010000021.1, on the reverse strand, counting down.
GCTACTCCTATACTTCTTGCTTCTCTCAAAAGACTGACTTCTTTCCTTGTCCTTAATTTTCTCAATTTTTTGTCTATCTCTTCGATTCTGTACTTTTTCTCTATTCTTTCCTTAACTATAACCTTTTTTCCTTCCAAAAAATCAAGATAAAGAATTGCCTCTGCCCCTTTATAAATAATTTCCATAGAATCAGCTTAAGGGTCTTTTAAACCATTTTCTGTAATTTTAAAAACACATTCTCCTTCTGGTAAATCAGGAGCATCTACTAATCTAGCAATCCTTGTTCCTTCCTTTCCTCTTCTCAAGTAAATTCTGTAGGTCGACATATGCGCAAGCACATTGCCTCCTACAGGAGCTGTTGGGTCGCCAAACAAAACATCTGGTCTTGCCATTACCTGATTTGTAATATAAACTGCTAAATTGTAAGCATCGGCAAGCTTTTGTAAATGATGTAAATGTTTGTTTAGCTTTTGCTGTCTTTCAGCAAGTTCTCCTCTTCCTATGAATTCTGCTCTAAAATGACTGGTAAGAGAATCTAGGACTATTAAACCAATGTCTTTCTCTTCTATTATCTCGTTAGCCTTTTCTACTAAAAGCATTTGATGTTCTGCATTAAAAGCTCTAGCAACGAAAATGTTTTTAAGTGTTTCTTGTGGTTCAAGCTTTACTGCTTTTGCTATGTTTAAAATTCTAGAAGGCGAAAAGGTATTTTCTGTGTCTATCCACAAACAACTTCTTTTAAGTCCACCTTTTTCTTCAGGAAGCTGAACGTTAACCGCAAGCTGAAAACCTAGTTGTGTCTTTCCTGAGTTATGAGAAACTAAACTGTTTGCGATAAAATTGTGTGTTCCTGGCACTTCTAGATCATAGACCTTTCCGTCGGGAGTAGAAATTTCAGAAATGTTAACCACTTTAAGATAGTTAGAACATGGAAGATTTCTTTCTCTTTTATAGCTTTTTACAACTTCAATTATTCTATCCTTTAACCTTACCGAAAACTTTCCGATCTCTTCCAAGAAACGAATTATGGAGTTTCTATCCCTAATACATAGTCTTAAATAAGTTACTTCTTTACCGTTCCTTTTAGTTTTTTCTTTGTTTATACGTGAAAAAATGCCGAACTTAGCTAAAAGGAGTTGCACATCCTCTATCAACCTACAGCTAGAACTTCTAAGACTAACTGCCCTTGAATAGGCTGGTAAGGTATAAATGTAAGATTTTATACCTTCTTTACAAAATCTTATATGTTTTCTTGTTCTCTCTCTCATATCCAATACTACACTACCTTCACCGTCAAACAAGGCTGATAAAAATCTTGCTATCACATCTTTTGGTGATTGAAAAATTTGCTCAGGCACGTGTTTTTCTGAAGAACGATTAAAAATTCCTTCAAATTGCCTTAGAAACTCTCCCACCACAACAGAGTTTATATCAACTATTTTTACTTTTTCTTCAGCCTTTCTTCTACTCGCATTTATACCAAAAACAGACTTAACCAAGTACTCAAACCTTTCGATAATATCCTTGTTTTTATTGACAATAGAAACTCTAGAAATTGTATTGGTTTTGCTTTGCGTTTCTTTCCATCCTTCCGAGATTATAAAACCTAAAATTTCTGCAAGTTCTGGAGTTAAAAAGGATGGCAACTTTGGTTTAGATAACTTACTTATTGGAGTATTCTTAGCAAGTTTAATTTGAGTGTTTAGCCTAACGTATTCTTTTGGAAATATACAGTCTGAAACCATCAATACAGCATCACCAACATGCATATCTTCTGCATTTTTCCAACCAAAAGGAGTTAAAAGAGGATGATTTGGAGTTACCGATAAAGTAATGCCATTCTCAAACAAAATTTTCAAAACTTTCTCGCAAGAATACACATGTAATTTTGTAGCAATCGTTGGTTTGACAGACCCATTTAAAGTTAAAATAGGCAGCCTTATAGGATATACTCCTTCAGGAAGATTCTTAGCGATGGAGGAAATTGGTACAATTCTACCATCACCTAGAGTTATTTTAGTATTTCCTACCAAACATCCATAAGCCCCGTACGTTTCTGTTATGGCTTGAGTTTGAATTCCTCCTCCTAATAAATTGTCAAGATTCTTGCTTCCTGTTGTTATTCTTAAAGCCTTTTCCTTTCTTTCAAGAATTTTGTCAGCAGACTCAAAACCAATATCGAGCATTTGTCTTACTGCGTTTATTATTTTTGCAGCTTGACCCTCACCAATTTCTGCTATTCTTGCAAGCTCAGAAGGAGAAGTTACAGCAATAACCATAGGGTCAACATAACCTACTTCTTTTAGCTTTTGAGCTATTTTCTCTCCAACTCCAGGAATATCCTCAAGCTTGATTTCTTTCTTCATTCTTTTTCCCATATTTCTTTTCTTCTTATATTTAAATATATTCTCCTATCTTACTTCCTCGAGTGGTAAATTTATTTTTTCAATCAAGCTTTTAATTTCTTGCTCAACATTCAATTCTTCAAAATCGTTAACTATTAACTCAAGCCTGTCAAAAATTTTATTCTTCTTTATCCTTCCTCTTATTATAAGCTCCTTTCCTAAAAGTTTTTCCTCAACTGTTCTAAAACTTTCTTCTGAATTTTGAAGCTCTTTTGCGCTTAAACCTAAAAGCTTTTCTGCATTATCCCTGAAAAAAACTGTTCTTATAGTTGAAGTACCATCGTCAAGAATGCAAGAAATCACAAGCTCTGGAACTGCTTCTACTTCACCATGCTCTTCACACTTGTTTTCCTCTATTGTTTCGTTACAAACAGGACAAACGTAAAA
>JAWBTW010000020.1:0-11223 GCA_039000165.1 Candidatus Aenigmatarchaeota archaeon | reverse complement strand
AATTATCCCTTCAATCACTTCTTTCCTTGTTATTGCTCCTGAATAGTTTGGCATAGGCTCGACTAAGTTTGGCTTTATCAAAATTCTTTCTCCTTTTTTCGGCATTTTTGGCTTAAGCTCTTTTAAAGCAAGGTAAGTTCTTTTTACTATATCCTTCCCTTCTGCAATCACAACCTTACTCATTTTTCACCTCAATTATTTTGCTAGGAGTAACTATGATATCAACTTTTGCATCTCCTTTTTCTATAGGCACAGAATCAACTATTTGAGCATCATGAACTGTGGTTAAAACAGGAATCTTGCCAAACTTTTCAAGAAAAAATTTTATTTCCCTATCTCCATAACCATAACCTTTACCAAGTCTATTCCCTTTTTTATCCACAGCCACACAACCAGTAATTAACAAATCAGGTTTTGGTATTTCTTTTGCTCTTTTTCCTAGCAAAAAAGCACCTTTTATAGTTGAAGCAAACTCTTCCTTTCCTTTAACCTTTTCTGGCTCTATCAAAAGATAACCTTGCTTAAGCCTTGGAGTTGCCATTATCAGCAATTTCCCATCTTTAAGAGCAAACTCCCTTATCTTTTTCTGCGCATAATCAGGGTTTGCAAAAATAATCTTTGCCCTTTTATAAACCTCCAATTCTCTAACTTTTTCTGCAGCCTTTTCGCTTCCTTCAAAGTTCGGTATTTTATCTCGAACAGGAAGAGGAAATCTTGCTATATTTTTTTCTTCCATAATTCTCCAAATCTTTTCCCTTAACTTTGCTTTTTCTTCTTTTATACTCATACTAATCCACAAGCAAATGCTCGTTCCCAATTCTTACATTTTCCAAACCTTCTTCCTTTGCAACTTTTAAGCAATTCTCAGCTAATTTTCTTGAAGTTAAGGGTAAATCCTTTAGCATGAAATAAGGATAAAAGGCAAGCAAAGAATAAGGAATGCTTTTGTCCAAGCTTGAAATAAAGCTTGCAATTTCCCTTATTTCTTTTTCTGTAACATATCCTGGAACAAGCAAAGTGCTTGCTGTTAAAAAAGGAATTTCCCTCTTCTTGTGAAATTTTGCCAATTTCTTAAAATTCTCGTAAGTTTTTTTATTGTCTATGCCGCAAAGAGCAAAGTTTAAAGCTGATTCTTTAGGGAACTTTAAGTCAAACTTTATGTTCCCTCCTGTTTCAAAAGAAATCTTAGCAAATTTTTTTAGCAATTTCCAATTAGCGTTTCCGTTAGATTCCAAACAAATTCTTAAAATATCGTTTTTCTTTTTTTCTAAAGCAAGCTTAGAAGTTTCTATTGCATGAATTAACTGAGGTTCAGGAGTTCCTCCAAAGTAACAAATGCAATTAACCTTTTCGTTAACCTTACTTGCAAGCTCTTTTGCAGAAACTAATGGCTTTAATTCCTGAGTTAAATGCTTGAAATGCCAGTTTTGGCAGAACAAGCAATTAAAGTTACAAGCTCCATAAAAAACCGCAAGATTATAATAACCTATTTCCGCACTTTTACACTTAGCATATTTTGGATAACCTATTCCAGTACCTCCAGGACAAAAGTTTATGCTTACGCAATTTGTTGGTAAAGCATCATAATACCATTCTAACAAACCTTTTTCAGCATCGCCTGCATACCTTATTAGCTTGCCGTTCTTATTCTCAACCAAGCCACAATACCCTTTGCTTCCTTCAGAAATTTTGCATTCATTCCCACAACCAAAGCATTGCAATCCAGGGCCTTTAGGAACAAAAGGAGTTAAGCCAAATTTTTTTCTGGAAATTTCATGCGCTTTTTTAGCAATTTCTATTGCCTTTTCCTTTTCTCCAAGAATGCACTCTCTACAAAGCCCTAAAAAAGAAGAAATTAGTTCAGACTCTTTCTTGCAAATTTTACAAACTCCCATGATTACTATAAGAAAACAGTAAACTTTATCTTTTCTTTTTCTCATATAATATGCGCGTTTCCATGATAGGCTTTGTTAACACGAAAAAATTGCCGAAAGATGAGAAAGTTTTAGCTTTACTTAGACCTTATGTTAGAGAATGGTTTAAAAGAAATTTTAAGCAATTAACCTTGCCACAAAAGTTTTCCATCCCTTTAATAAAAAAAGGAGAAAATGTTTTGATTACTGCCCCAACAGGAATAGGCAAAACTTTAAGCTCTTTTTTGGCGATAATTGATGAGCTTTTTATCCTTGGAGAAAAGAAGGAATTAGAAGATGTTGTTTATTGTGTTTACATTTCTCCCCTCAGAGCTTTAGATAACGACATACTCAAAAACCTAATAATTCCTTTGAAAGAAATAAGAGAAATAGCAAAAGAAATGGGAATAGAATTACCTGAAGTTAGGATTGCAGTAAGAACGGGAGATGTTTCGCCTCATGAAAAGCAAAAGCAGCTTAGGCTTCCGCCTCACATTCTCGTAACTACGCCTGAAACCATAGCAATAGTTTTGTCGACAAGAAAGTTTAAAGAAAAATTTAAAAAAGTAAGATGGGTTATAGTTGATGAGATTCATGAATTAGCTAATTCTAAGCGTGGAGTACATTTAAGCTTAAGCTTAGAAAGACTTCAAAATTTTGTTGGAAAGCCCTTTGTAAGAATAGGTATGGGAGCTACGCTCGAACCTTTGATTGAAGTTGCAAAGTTTTTAGTTGGTTATGAAAACGGAAAAGAGAGAAATTGTAAAATAATAGACGCAAGATTTGTTAAACCTTTAGACATAAAACTTCTTTCTCCAGTAAAAGACTTAGTTTACACACAAGCTGAAACCATAACGAATAGCATGTACAAGCTTTTAGATAAGTTAATTCAACAGCATCGCACTACCCTAGTTTTCACAAATACAAGAAGCGGAACTGAAAGATGCGTGCATCACTTAAAGCAAATGTTTCCAGAAGTCTATACAGACGAGCAAATAGGAGCCCATCACAGCTCAGTTTCTCGTGAAATAAGGCTAGAAATAGAGGATAAACTTAAGAACGGAAAGTTAAAAGTTGTGGTTTCAAGCACAAGTCTTGAATTAGGGATAGATATAGGTTACATAGATTTAGTTTGCCAGCTTGGAAGCCCAAAAAGCATTACAAGATGCATTCAAAGAATAGGAAGGGCAGGCCATCGCTTGCACGAAGTTTCAAAAGGAAGAATAATTTGCATGGATAGGGATGATCTGGTAGAATGTGCAGTAATGATTCAGCAAGCTTATCGCTACTTCTTAGACAAAATCCAAATCCCAGAAAATTGTCTTGACGTTTTAGCTCAGCACTTGATGGGAATGAGTTTGGAAAAGAAATGGAATGTAAAGGAAGCTTTTAACCTTATAAGAAACTCTTATTGCTACAGAAACTTGAAATGGGAGGATTTTCTTTCTGTTTTAGAATTTTTAGCAGGAGCTTACCATACTCTAGAAGATAAAAAAGTTTATGCAAAAATCTGGTTTGATCCTAAAGATATGATGTTCGGGAGAAGAGGAAAATATGCAAGGGTAATTTACTCTTTAAATATAGGAACAATACCAGATGAAGTGAAAATAAAAGTTAGAAGTTTGGATGGAAGATATATTGGTTCAATAGAGGAAGAATTCTTGCAAAGGCTTTTGCCAGGAGATATTTTTGTTTTAGCAGGAAAAACTTATGAATTTATTAAAGCAAAGCAAGTGACTGCTTTTGTTAAACCAGTAAAAGAAAAAAGACCTACAGTTCCTGCCTGGTTTTCAGAAATGCTTCCTCTAAGCTTTGAGCTTGCTCTAAAAATTCAAGAGTTTAGAGGAAAAATGTTCAAGCTAGTAAAAAACAAAAGCAAGGAAGAAGTAGTAAAATGGCTATTAAAAAATTATTATCTTGACGAGTGGAGTGCAAATTCAATTTATGAATACTTTCTCTGGGAATACAAATTCCTTAAATCGCTAGGAGCAAAGAATTTTCCTGACGAAAAAACAATTTTAATCGAAAATTATATCGATGAAAAAGGAAACCAAAACATAATTTTTCACACTTTGTTCGGAAGAAGAATAAACGACGCTTTATCTCGAGCATTTGGCTATTTGCTAACAAAAAAGATTAAAAAATCTGTAGGCTTAACGGTTAGCGATAACGGTTTTGTTATTTCTATTCCTTCAGAAAGCATAGGAAGCGAGTGGCTCGATTTGATAACTTTAAAAGCAAAAATAAAGAGAAGAGAGGAAGAAAGGGTTAATCCTAAGGAGTTAGTTAAGCTGTTAAAATCTTCTGAGCTTGAAGAAGTTTTGAGAAAAGCTTTAAGACAAACAGAGCTGATAAAAAGGCGTTTCAGGCATTGTGCTACTCGAAGCTTGATGATTCTGAGAAATTATAAAGGTTATGAGATTAAAGTTGCTAGGCAACAAATGAATGCTGATCGCTTGCTAAGAGTTTGCGAGAAATTTGAAAATTTTCCTGTTGTGGAAGAAACTTATCGTGAAGTAATGCAAGATTTTATGGATTTAGAGCATGCAAAATGGGTTTTGGAGCAAGTGGAAAAAGGAAGAATAAAGTATGAATTTTTACCTGAAAGTAATGTTCCAAGTCCTTTCTCTCATTCACTAATAGCTCTTGGTGAAAGCGACGTAGTTTTAATGGAAGACAGGAAAAAATTATTATTGGAGCTACACAAAAAAGTTATGGAAAAGGTTAAAAGTTTAGAGTGAGTGGAATGAAAGAGCTAATTGGCAAAAAAGTCAGAATAATAATAGCGATGGGTGACACAACAATTCCTCTAGAAGGAATTTTGAAAGAAGTTGATAAGTGGATAGCTCTAGAAACTAAAGGAAAAATTAAGTACATTCATAAAGATGCTGTGATTTATTTAGAGGAAAGATAAGATGGAAATTTTTGAAGGAATTTTCACTGTAAATGGGTTTAGAGCAATTTATATAGAAAAGCTTAAAGCTATAGCTATTTCTGATTTACAACTAGGAGAAGAGCTTTATTTGGCTGAGCAGGGAATCTTTGTTCCTCAATTCCAGCTAAAAGAAATGAAAGCTGATTTGAAAGAAATTCTAAGAGAAACAAAAGCTAAAAAGGTAATAATAAATGGCGATCTAAAGCATGAGTTTGGAGAAGCTTCACAACAAGAATGGAGGGAAGTAAAGGATTTGGTAAATTTCTTGAGAAAAAAAGTTGAGGAAATAGTTTTGGTAAGAGGAAATCATGACAACTATTTGCTTACCATAGCGAGCAAGCTTGAGCTAAAAGTTTTTCAACCTTTTTACTTTTCCCAAGGAATTTTGTTTGCTCATGGGCATAAAAAAATAGATTTTCCTAAAGAAATGGAAGTTTTGATTATTGGTCATGAGCAGCCTGCTTTAATTTTGAGGAAAGGTTTTGATAGAATAAAAGTTCCTTGCTTGCTTTATGGAAAAACAAAAAAGGGAAAAAATTTCATTTGCTTGCCTGCTTTTTCTCCCTTAGCTTCTGGGGTTGAAATAAACGCAATTTCAAAAGAGGAATTGCTTTCACCAATTTTAAGAGAAGATGTTGATTTTGAAAACCTTTCAGCTATAGCTTTAGATAAAGAGACAGGAGCTTTAAACTTCGGAAGAATTAAGGAATTAAGCCTCTAGGGATTTCATCAAAATTTTCCTTGCAGTGGAAATTTTCTTCAGCCTTTCTTTCTTCAATTTTTTTCCTATTTCCCTTTCCAACTTTTTTAAAAGAATGCTTAATGTTGAAGGGATATCCCAGGAGCTTGCCTTTGCTATAAAAATTTTGTCGCTAGCAACAACTTTTGCATGAAATGAATACTTCTTTCTTCCTCCTGGGCTGTAAGTTCTAACATCAAGCTTGAAGCTAGAGATTTTCCATCTTTCTTCAAATTTTTCCAAAAACTTTTTAACTTCTTCCTGAATCTCAAGCTTTTCTGGCAGGATAGCGTGAGAAATTTCAACTGTTGCCATATAAATTATTTTGTTGTTTAAATTAATTATATGAAAATCAAGCCAGGTCAATTAATAGAAGAATTCAAAGCAAAAGACGGCAAAAAAATAATTTTTCGCACTCCAAAAAATTCTGATTTATTTCAATTGCTTAACTTCATTAACGCTTTAGTGAAAGAAGATACTTTTATTCTAATAGCAAAGAGAAAGACTATAAAAGAAGAAAAAGAATACTTAAAGAACGTTTTAAGCTTGATGAAAAAAGGAAAAGGAATCTGGCTTGTAGGCTTGTACAAAAACAAAATTGTAGCTCATGGAAGCGTTGAAGTAGGGAATGGGGAAAGGAGCCCGCATGTTGGTGAAATAAGGTTAGCAGTCCTTAAAACTTACAGAAATTTAGGAATAGGAAAAAGGTTGCTTTCCCTTCTGATAAATTTTGGGAAAAGGCTAGGGGTTCAAATACCTTTTACTTGGGGTTATGGCTAACAATAAAGTTGCTATAAAACTTTACAAAAAATTTGGTTTTAAGCAAGTAGCAAGAATCCCAAAAATCTTTATTTACAAAGGAAAGTATGTTGACGACATTTGGATGATGAAAAAGTTAAGCTAATAAAAACTCAAATTTAAATTATGAAGAAAATTCTGATTCTCATTTTCTTTTTATTAATATTTCCGATTGTTAGTGCCCAACCTTCTACTTTTACCATAATCCTAGAAAAACCTTCTTTTTTGAGGTATGAAATAGTTTCTTTTAAAGTCAATCTAACCCAAAACGGTAACCCAATTACAAATTCTTCTACTGCCCTTATAGCAAGAATTTATAATTCAACAGGAGGTTTAGTAACAACAGTAGGAAACATACAAAACGTAAATCTATACTACAATTCTTCAGACAACCTTTGGTATGGCTATTGGCCAATTCCTTGGAACCGTGAGTTGGGAGAATATACTTTAAACATTACTGCCAATGTTTCTGGAACAATTTACACAAATTCAACTATCTTTAACATTAGTATGAGAAAACCAAAAGAAATTATACCTCCTGGCTATTTAGCTATGACGGCCGAAGAAGTAGAAGATGTTGCTACTCATTCCTCTTTTCAAATTCCTGGTCCTTACAACGAATCTAAAAGTTGGTTAAACATTTATAGATGGGCTAAATTTATGGGCGCAGATTCTGTCTGGCCTACTGTAGGATATAGAGCAGGTTGGAGCGGTTGTAATCGTTACGCTCCAGTAAACATGTCATTCCCATGGTGTTCTCTAACCTATTGGCACTTTAGAGAATACTGTCAGGAAGCAAACAATTCAGGTTTTACTTGTGCTCCTTGGCTTTGGCCTTATAACGTAGCTCCTGCTGATTTGGCTAAGCAAAATTTTGGTATCGAATACAACTGGAGTTTAAAGTACGATTGTAGTAATGGACAATTAATAAATGTTACTGGTGAAATTAGTGTGACTGACGAAAGAGCAATCGAAAGTACTTTAAAACTAATAGAAATTCTTAAAACTAACGATAAAGTTAGCACAATAGGTTTTGACTGGGAACCAGAAGGTTCTGTTGATTTAAGACTTGTGAATGACGAGTTTGTAAGAAAAATGAATATAAATGTTCCTTCTGATTGGGATAATTATTCAGTAGAGGAAAAGATGAAGTGGGTTGGTAAAAGAATAACTTCTGGTTGTGGTGAGTACAATTCCACGCTTAAGGAAATATGGGACAGATGGATGGCTTATAATTATGCAAGAAGTCTTAAAAGAATTGTTGATGAATCAAATTTTTCAGGATCTTTTTTCATGTTTACTTGGTCTTCTTACTTGGGAAGAAGTAATGGTCATGACCCTTTCGTATTTAATGATGCTGGCATTGATATAATAGCTCCTATGACCTACTATTCACCTTCAGGAATTTCACAAAATAAAAGATGTTGGTACGAAAATGCTGTAATAGATCCTTGGGGAAAAGAATTAACATTCGAGAAACTTCCAAATGTTGTTCCTGGTCAAATAGTTCAAGATTATGCTTATCAAAATTGTAGTTATCAAAGGTATAGAAATCCCCCTGCACCTGTTGATATGTATAATAGAATGATGTATAGTGGAGAAAAAATGTACAAAGATGGTACAATTCCTGGAATCTTTTGGCACGACATTTGGAGAGCAATGGGAGTAACTTGGCGAAGTGGTTTTACTTCTCCTTACTCAGGGGTGGAATACGCAATAGCAGGAGGAGCAGCAGCTTCTGACTTAAGAGTAAAAGCAGGAAGGATTCCTATTAATTTAAGCATAGAAACTCCTGATGAAATTTACTATCTAGATACCTTTACTGGGAATATAACAGTAACAAACCTTGGTTCTAATTCATTACCAGTTAATGTTTATTTATTAAACAACACTCCTGGCTGGCAATTTATCTCAGCTCCTAATGCTATTATTAACTTAGCTCCTTCTGAAACCAAAAAAATAAGTTTTACAGTTAAATCTAACTTGAGAAATTATAACGTTGACAATAGGTTTATGATTGCTGCAAAAGCTGATTTTGGAAACGAACCATGGAAAACTCATCTAGAATTTAAGTATGTTCATGTTAAGCCAAAGTCAATTTTTTCTGGAAAATTAAAAGACAAGAACGATAGGCCAGTTGAAGCTTTAATCAAAATCTATGAAAAAGGAACCGATAACCTAATTTCTTTCAATCGAACAGATTCTCAAGGAAACTACTATTTTTTCATTCCTTCGGGAATTTATGACATAGAGTTTAACTTAACTCAACTTTCCATTAAACTTAAAAACATGGATTTAAGTTACGATTTGTCTGAACCAATAAGTTACCTAGTAAAGGAGGAAAACAGAATAATTCTTGGAATAAATACTAACAAATCAAACTTTAACCCTCAGTTTGTTGAGGTTTTATTCATGGGAAGAAATCCTAAGCAAGTAACAAAAAATGGAACTGCTTTGGAAAAGGTTTATTCTTTGGAAGAAGTTAAAAGTAATAAATGGTTTTACAACTCAAGCGAGCAAAAGATTTACTTAGCTACTGACAGATTTCTTATAGGTTTTGCTCCCTTGTTCGGAAATCCTGAGGCTGGGAATCAAGGTACAGCTTATAACCCATATATCTACACAGCAGGACCTTACGATGTTAACCAAACATTAACAGTTTCCTCTATCTATCTTTATGTGTTCACTGCAGGAAAAGCAAAGGTTGCAATTTATGACGCAATTTATAATCCAAACCAGTATCTCACTAAGCATAACCCAAACAATCTGATAATTCAAAGTGGTGAACAAGAATGTAAAGCTGGAGAGTGGTGCATTTTTGACATTCCAGACACTCAGCTTCAACCTGGAAAATATTTCTTAGCAATAAAGATTAACACTAGTGGAATGTTGACAGCAATTCCAAGAGGAGGCTTTGGTCAATGGCGCACTCACAATTATGCTGATCCTTTCCCCAATCCTTTTGGTTCAGTTCCAGACGCTACAGGAGCTGAATATTCTATATATGCTTGTTGTTCTTGATTTAGAAAAGACTTTCTTTAAAATTAAGAACTAAAATTAATAATATGGAGGAAAAACTCAAGTACAAAACTTCCAGGATTTCCTTCCTTTTTAATTATTTTCTTGTAATTCTAGTTTTAATCTTAACTTTCTTGCTAATCCCTTACCTCAATTTTTCCTTTGGTTTTTTAGTTTACTATTTTCTCTTTTTGCTCATTCTAGCTTTAATTTTTGAGCCAGAAGCAGAAAGAGCTATAAGAGAATATTTTATAACAAACGCGGAAGTTATAAAAGTGGAAGGAATCTTGACTAAAAAAAGAATTTCAATTCCTTACCAAAGCGTTGCTGACGTTAGAGTTGTTAAAGGAATAGTTGGAAGAATTTTTAATTATGGCAATATAATAGTGAAAGGAGTTAAAGATGATATAATAATGAAAGGAATAAAAAACCCAGAAGCTGTTTACGAGCAGATAAACAGAAGAATAGAAAGCATGAAAAGACCAAAGGGCAAGGAATGAGCGAGAACAAAAAAGCCTTTTTCATTCAAGGAGTAGACTCTTTTGTTAGCGGAATCCTTACTGTTCTTTTGCCTTTGCTAATGCTTGAAAGGGGAATAGACATAATTTCTATCGGTTTAGTTTATTCAGCCTTGCCAATAATTTTCCAACTAACAAGGTTTGCTTTTGCAATTCTTTCAGATTTTATAGGAAGAAAAATATTTTTCTTTTTAAACGGGATTCTAAGAGTTTTTTACAGCTTGATTTACTACTTTGCTTTTTCTCCCTTAGAATTTTTGTTCGGAAAGATTGCAGAAGGAGCAAGCAGCGCTTCTCTCTGGGCTGTTAACAGGGCTTTTATACTTGAGCAAAGCAAGGAAAAATGGAGAAGCTTGGTAGAAATGAGGGTTTTTGACTTTATTTCAGAAGCCTTAGGCACTTTGCTAGCAGGTTTTCTTATAGTTTTTCTTTTTTACTCTAATGTTTTGATTTTCTGCGCTTTCGTAAGTTTTCTTTCGATTCCAACTTCTCTAAAAATTCCAGAGAAGAAGAGAAAACTTAATGTAAAAGAAATTTTTGAGGTTTTGAATTTAACCAAAAAAACTGAAATTTTCAAGAAAGCTTTGGTAATATTTTTTGTTCTTGGTTTATCCCTTGGCCTAACAGCTTATTATGTTTTTCCTCTTTTCCTTAAAGAAAATAGCTACGAAATAGAAAGTATTGGAATTGTTCTTGGAATTCAAGTTTTTATTACCGGAATTTCTCTCCATTATTTATCCAAAAAGCTTAGCTTCAGAAAAACGATAATATTCGGGGCATTTCTTTACCCTGCTTTTCTTTTGCTGCTTTGCTTCCTTAAAGATTTTTGGGCAGGTTTAATTCTAATTCTTTTTGGCATAGCTAACGGAATTATTACAAGCGGAATAGAAGCAATTTTTTCAAGAGTTACTACAAACAATTTTGCTTACGGTACTGATATAGGATTGCTAATGACAACTTTTCATGCAGGAAGAACCATAAGCCTAATCTTTTCAGGTTTTCTAATTTCTTTCCTCGGTTTTCCTTTTCTCTTCATTTCCTCTGCCTTGATTTTCCTTGTTTATTCTTTCTTGCTTCTTTATTACTTTAGAAAGAGTTGAAAGCAATTAACTTAATTTGATTATGCTTTTTATTACGTTTTCTGGCCCTTCTTTCTCGACAATTTCCCATGACTTTTTGTAATTTTTTGCTCTTAAACTTTTTTGGGAAATTTCCCACCATTTTGCTATGCGAAGATATTTTTCAGCATTCTTCCCAAAAACTTTTTTAATTGTTAGAATTTCAATAGCATGAACTGGAAAG
>JAWBTW010000019.1:0-12326 GCA_039000165.1 Candidatus Aenigmatarchaeota archaeon | reverse complement strand
CGATTAAGTAATTGCTCTTTGCTTCAGTTATTCTAACATTTTTGAATTGGCCAAGCAAATTTTTTTCGCTTTTCACAACTATTGGCTTGTAAGCAAAGTTTCTTGCTATGAAAGTTTTGCTTTTCGCTCCTTTCTCATCTATTAAGCATAAGCCTTCCCAGTTTAACCATCTCTGATTTTTTTCGAAAGAAATCCTTCTAACAAGCTCAAAAGCCTCTTTAGACCTTTTCTTTATAGTAGCTTGAGGAAGCTGCTTCATCTTTGCTGCTTCTGTTCCTGGCCTTGGGCCAAACTTTGAAATGTTAACTATGTCTGGCTTAACTTTTTCTATAAATTTTAAAGTTTCTTGGAAGTCTTGCTCTGTTTCTGAGGGAAAGCCAACTATAATATCAGTAGAAAGAGTTAAATGAGGGAAAGCTTCGTAGAACTTTTCTATAATTTCTAAGGCATCTTTTGGCTTATATCCTCTTCTCATTTTTTCTAGAACACTCTCGCTAAAGGATTGTATCGGTAAATGTAAAAACTTGAAAACTTTTTCATTCTTATAAGCTTGAATCAATTCTTCTAAAATTTTTCTTGTGTAGAAAGGGTTAACCATTCCTACCCTTACAAAAAATTTTCCTTCTATTTCACAAATTTTTTCTAGCAAGTTAGCTAGATTTTTTCCTTCATAATTGTAAGAAGAGTTGTCTTGAGAAGTTATCCAAACTTCCTTTTTCCCTTTTTTTATTGCATTTTCAACATCTTTAACTATCAAATCAAAAGGAAAGGAAAACAAATTTCCCTTGTTAATTCTTACAATACAATAGCTGCAAGCCAAGTTGCAGCCTGTAGAGATTTGGGTTATGTGGATTACTTTACTTCTTTGAACCCTTGGCAAGCAAACCTTAGGCTCCTTCAAGTTTTCCAGAAAAACTACTTTTTTTCCTTCCATAGTTTCTTTAACAGCTTCAACAATTTTTGAAATAGAATTTGGGCCAAGCAAGCTTGCTTTCGGGTTAATTTTTTCTATTAGCTCTTTTTGCGTAGAAGGCATGCAACCAGCAACTATCAAAGGCTTATTCAAGCTTGAAAACTTTTTGATTTCGTTTATCATTCTTTTTTCAGTTGGTAGCTTAACGTTACAAGTAACTAAAATATTTAGATTGCTTTTTTCTTCTCTATCAACTATTTCAAAACCGTTTTCTTTTAACAAGCCTGCCATTATTTCTGAATCTGAAAAGCTTGCTGAGCAGCCAAAAGCTTTGAGATAAACTTTCATATTTTAAATTGCAGAAGTTTAAGTTAAATAAGGTTTATTTTTCAGCTTTTGCTTGAAAACGCAAGCTAAATTTTCTCTAGCACAAAAACATGGGGATATAAACCTCCAGATTCTATAACTCTTTCTTCCACAATTTTAAACTTTTTTGTCCTTATCACAAAGGTTCGAAAAGAGTCTGCTCTTAAAGTTAAAGCTACAATCCTTCCAGAATCTTTTAAAACTTCGTAAGATGAAATCAAAAATTTCTCGTAAAGAGATTTTAAGTTTTTTCTTCTAATCCTTATTCCGTAAGGCAAATCTGTAATTATTTTGTCTATTGAATTTTTGGAAAAAGCCTCTTCAAGCTTTGTTGCGTCCAAAACCTTAAAATTTATGAAATTCTCTAGCTTATTAGCCTTAGCGTTTTTCATCGCTCCTTCAACAAACTTTTTGTTTATGTCACTTCCAAAAATTTTTATTCTGTTTTTAAACAAGCTTGCTAACTCTAAAAGAATTGTTCCACCCCCGCACATAGGGTCAAGAACTGTTTCATTTTCCTTAACATTTGCCATTCTTATTAAACCATAAGCTATTGTTGACTTTATCGCTGCTGGATGTACAAAAGGGAGCTTAAACCTTTTGTATAAAGATTCTTTTGTTAGTTGGGAAGAAATCAAAACATCTTTTCCAAAAACATCAACTCTCAAGTTAACATCAAAATTTTTAAGATCAACTTTTAGCTTATATTTTTCTTTTATAACTTGGCCAGCAACCTTTTGGATT
This sequence comes from Candidatus Aenigmatarchaeota archaeon, assembly GCA_039000165.1. Classification (GTDB taxonomy): domain Archaea; phylum Aenigmatarchaeota; class Aenigmatarchaeia; order CG10238-14; family SCSR01; genus JAVZHQ01. The sequence goes on along the minus strand of JAWBTW010000019.1, from coordinate 10,303 downwards.
TCAACAGAAGTGAAGGAATGCAAGCCTATTCTTTGAGAAGTAACCCTAAAACTTTTCTTATTTTTAAAAATTTTTGAAAGGTTTATTTTTTCAAGTTTTAGAGCTATTTCTTCTAGAGCATTTCTATCAAGAGTTGAAATTTGGAAAGAAGAGATTAGTTTTGCTATATGATGAATTGATCTGAAAGAAAAAAGTTTTTTTGAGGATTTTGTTTCGATTAAAACTTTTCCTGGTAAGTTTTTTATCTTGCCCAAGAATTTTGCGCTTTTTATTTTTTCTTTTAGCTCTAGCTTTACTATATCTTCAAAGCCTGGATCGCAAGTAAGAATAAACTTCATGTTTATTATTTTAAAGTTTTTTTAAACAAATTTTCTTAATGTTAAGAAATAGCTAAGAGCCTTATTTTTGAGCATAATTCACCACTCTTGAAAGTTCTAAAAATTTAATTTTTTCTTTTTTCTGAGCTTTTTATTATGATCATTAAAAATTTAGGAAAAGAAGACAGACATTTGGAAAAATTATGGAATTTTTTGAGTTTAGAAAAGCTTAAATATTTTGGAACAAAAATGTTCCATATGGAACAAATTTTAACCATAAAAATTTTAGAATTGTTGCTTAAAGAAAAATTGCATGCAAGAGAAATAGCCAAAAGGCTTAAAACAAATCATACCACAATTTTAAGAAAACTTAAAAAAATGGTTGAGGCTAATGTAATAGATTTTGAGCAAGCAGGAAAAAACAAAGTGTTTTTTGTGAAAAAGTCTTTAGAAGCTAAAACTTACGTTTTTATCGTGGAATTCTTCAAACTAATTGAGTTTATTAGATCTTATCCTCAGCTCAAAAGAGTTGTAGCTTTAATTCAAAAAAACGATAAAGTAAAGCTTGCTGTAATTTTTGGTTCTTATGCAAAGTTTCAAGCAAAAAAGGGAAGTGATGTAGATATTTTTGTCGAAACTGATGATGAAAAGCTTAAAAAGGAAATAGAAAGCTTAGATTCTAGGCTAAGTGTTAAGATTGGAATTTATGATAGCTCTAATCCTTTAATCAAAGAAATTGAAAAAGATCATGTGATAATTAAAGGAGTAGAAGAATTTTATGAGAAAAGTAAGTTTTTTGAGTAAACTAAGGAAAGAAGGAAAGCTGATGCTTGTTGAACCTAGTGAAGAGATTAAAGATTCTTTATTTTAAAATTAGAAAGTATTTCATTAGCGATTACATTTTAAAGAAATTTTTATTTATAAGTCCTACTTTTCCCATTTTCCCATTTCCCAATTTTGTATTTTTTTTATTTTATATGTATTTTTATTAGGATCTAGAGTTAGTAGTTTTTGCTAACTCTATATATGTTAATATGAAAATCTAGACTAATGAAAAAAGAAAGTTAGAACTTTGATGTAAAACGTTGAATTTTATGAGAAATTTTTTATTTTTAAAAACTAAATTTGAAGTGGTGATGAAATGAGAATTTCTTTAGATAAAATTTTGATAGAAGTTCCAGACGAGTTCGTTGAGAAATGTAAATGGTATAGCCTTGATGCCAAAGAAATTGTGGAGAAAATAGTTAGCCAAATGATAAAAAAAGAACTTATAAAATGGTACAATGACGGTGAATTTTGGCAACGTGTCAGTGAGTTAGAAGCTAAAAAAGAAAGGTTTAATAAAGTGTAGTGAAAAATTCAACTTAATTTTGATTTAATCCTTCTTAATTATTTGGAGGATTGTCTTTTTTAAGGATAAATTTCTTTGAACTAAACGGAAAGTTGCATGTCAATAATCTTTATTTTATGTTTCGATAAAGATTTTTCCTATATTAGTCTGATTTTAACCTTCTTCTGGCATTCCAATTCCCTCAAGCTTTATTAACTCTCTTCTTTCAATCCTACATTAGTCTGATTTTAACAAAACTTGTAGAAAAACTTAAAGCAATTGGGTGGATTCTTTCAATCCTACATTAGTCTGATTTTAACGTTTTTATCATCCAAGCCAGCCCAAACAACTGCATACTTTCAATCCTACATTAGTCTGATTTTAACACTTCAAATCAAAACTTTACAATAGTTTTGAGATACAATCCCTTTCAATCCTACATTAGTCTGATTTTAACCCAAATAAACAAGATAAAAAGCTTGGTTTACGAGCTTACTTTCAATCCTACATTAGTCTGATTTTAACATAAAAAAATATTTAAATACCAAAAACATAACAAATTTCTTTCAATCCTACATTAGTCTGATTTTAACAAAGCTTAAAATAATAGCCTCAAAGCCTTATTTGGTGCTAAAGTACTTTCAATCCTACATTAGTCTGATTTTAACAGATTTGGAAATATGGAAAGAACAAACCCAAATAATTTCTTTCAATCCTACATTAGTCTGATTTTAACCCTGGAAAAATAAACCAGAAAGTTTGGAGGGCTAAAAAACTTTCAATCCTACATTAGTCTGATTTTAACAGAAAAATCCGAAGTCACACAAACAACCGTTAATATTCTCTTTCAATCCTACATTAGTCTGATTTTAACTTTATAGTTATAGTCACTAGTTCTTTTCCTTCATGGACAGAAAACTTTCAATCCTACATTAGTCTGATTTTAACCTGTTTATTATATCACCGCTCCCACAACAGGCTTCTATTCCTGTCTTTCAATCCTACATTAGTCTGATTTTAACTGTTTACAAGACTTAGCTAACGCTGTGGTTAATGGAATAGCCTTTCAATCCTACATTAGTCTGATTTTAACTATTGGTGAAGAATTAATTAAGCATATTGTGGAATGCCTTTCAATCCTACATTAGTCTGATTTTAACTCTCAACAGCTTTTACAACATCTTCTGGAGTTGCGGATGCTTGAGTTTGTGGTTGTGGTAGAGACTTTCAATCCTACATTAGTCTGATTTTAACCATAAATACAAAAAGTAATATAAAACAAAATTATTTAGCTTTCAATCCTACATTAGTCTGATTTTAACTCACTTCCAGGATAAAGGCCACAATACTTCCAAACCGACTTTCAATCCTACATTAGTCTGATTTTAACCTTGGAAGGATACGCAGAAGAGGGAATGACTCAAACTAACTTTCAATCCTACATTAGTCTGATTTTAACCTGCATAATGGTTGAGATCAAGCCAGAATACTGTGAAATGATCTTTCAATCCTACATTAGTCTGATTTTAACTAAAAAGTTTTCCCGTGTTTGCAGTTGAGGAAATAAACTTTCAATCCTACATTAGTCTGATTTTAACAATATTCTGTCTGCCAAAATTTACTTAATTGATCTTCTTCTTTCAATCCTACATTAGTCTGATTTTAACGTTTATGCTGTCCATCACCTTAACTTTTATTGTGTACTTTCAATCCTACATTAGTCTGATTTTAACGTGTTTTACAACAAAGCAACAAAACAATGGTGGTTGGGCTTTCAATCCTACATTAGTCTGATTTTAACATTAAAAATTCCTGATTTATGGATGAATTTAATAAACTTTCAATCCTACATTAGTCTGATTTTAACTCACGTGAAAGTGTATATTAGAGGAAAACCTCACAGGGCTTTCAATCCTACATTAGTCTGATTTTAACTCGCATAAAAGCTTGGCTTATAAAAAGTGAAAGGTTTTAGCTTCTCTTTCAATCCTACATTAGTCTGATTTTAACTATAAATGAAGCTATTAGAGCAACTATGATGGTTCTGCTTTCAATCCTACATTAGTCTGATTTTAACCCGAATTGGTATTCAAAATTTCCTTTCACGAGCAAAACTTTCAATCCTACATTAGTCTGATTTTAACCGAAGAAGCACCTGTTGAAAATGTAATAGTTAAAATACTTTCAATCCTACATTAGTCTGATTTTAACCCCCGCAACTACTATAATAAATTTCTCCATATAAAAATTAATTTAATAAATTATTCTCGTGAATCGTTTAAAATTAATTTGCTTATAAACATCCACGACTAAATGATAAGAGAAGGTTCTGCTTTCTTTGTACCTATATGTTCCTTTTTAAAGGCTTTCTGAGTTAAAAGTTGATAAATGATAACAGAGTCTTCATGTAAATTAATAATCTTTTTTATTCCAACTTTTACTTTTTCTAACTCACTTTCTGTCAGTTCTCCTTCAAAGACTGAGTTCTGAACCCAGTTTAGATATTGTCTTAAAAATTGACAAACTTTAAAAACCCTGCCTACAGAAACATCATAAACTATTATTACATACATTCTACCACCAAATCACAAATGGCTCGTATTTTTTAACTCCAAGTAAATGTTTTATGAGGTTATAGCATTCTAGTCTAATTAATCTTTGAAAAGATACACTTCTTCCCAGATCCCTATGCTTTATGGTAGTTTTAAGTTTTTCATCATAGTGCTGTAAAAACAGCTTCTTTCCATTATTGTTAAGAAGAGTGTAGTTCAATTCTTTCATAAAATGTTTTTCCTCAATTATTCGTTTGTTAATTAGCTTGAAAATAACCCTATCCGCTAATAAAGGTTTGAAAATTTCACTTAAATCTAAAGCTAAAGAAAATCTCCTTTCGAATGGTTCATGTAAATAACTTATAGTTGGATTTAATTGTGTGTTGTAAATTTCTGTTAATACTGTGGAGTAAACCAAAGAATTGCCAAAGCTAATTAAGCAATTTATCATATTTTCCGGTGGCCTTTTTGTTCTTTTATCAAAGTGGAACTTTTCAGGAAAAATTTTGTTAAAGCTTTGGTAATATGTATCCCAAATATTTCCTTCTATTGCCATAATTGCTGGAATATCATTCTGTTTTTCCAATTCATCTAAAAGAAATTTAATTTTTTCTATTTCATCTTGCAACTCTCCTTTTGTTCTTTCATAATATTGTAAATTTTTCACAATATTCTGTCCGCAACCCTCAACAAATTTCTTTGCTAACTCTAACCTCTTCTTCTTGTTTAAATAATGCTCAACTTGTTTTACTAGCAAATATCCCGAGACCAAAGTTTCTCTTGGATATAGACTACCTTCATAAAAGCCATATTTATTAAAGAAGTGAATCGGCACACCATACTTTGAAAGATAAGAAACTACGCCAGAAGAGAAAGTTACTCTTCCGTGAGCAAAAATTGCATAAATTTTGTTTATCGGCAAAATTTTCTTTTCTACCTCACCGTTTTCATTCTTTTTAATAAAATAAACTGTATTTTGTTTTCTTTTTAAAATCCCATTGCTAGTAATATAGTAATTTACCTTTCCCATTTAATTGTTTATAAGTTTGTTAACTATTTATTAATCCAGCATAATTCAAAGTAGCTACATTTTCTACAATACTTTTTCTTTTCTGGCTTTGGTGGTTTAGGTAAAGAAACTATTCTTTTAATTTCTTGAAAAAATTTTTGTAATTCATTTTCTTTTTCAGGAGTTAGCTTGACTTCAACAATTTTTCTTTTAGATGGATAATTGATTATTCCTTCTGCGTTTTCGACTCCCTTTTCATGCTTAAGATAGTAAAGATAATAAAGCATTTGATAATAGTGGGCCTCTTGAAATTTATCAGATTTTTTAATGTCATGAAGAATAAGTCTATCTCCCTTTTTGATAAAATCTATAGATATCTTCTGATCTATAAGTATGTCTTTCTTTATATCTTTAAATGCAATTTCATGTAATATCTTACCTAAAATTACAAGTTCCGATTCATGTTCCTGCGTAACATAATGAGAAAAATACCAAAGTTGTGTTTTGCAATGAATAAAATAACTTATCTGAACTCCTCTAAACAAAGCCTCTTCTTCAAAGATTTTCTGAGAGTTTTGAGAAAAATTCTTTTGCTTTACTAAATCCATACACTTTTCTTGTTTTTTCCTTAAGCTCATATGATATTTTTAAATTTATAAGTTTATCTAGTAGCTCTCCGTTTACATATCCATTGAGAAAATAATACAAAAACTTATTCAAAAGAGAAGATGAGAGTTCCCTGTATTGTTTATCTGGAATATATGTAGAAAAAATGAATTTTACAATGAAAGGGTAATCTTCTCTTCCAGTTAAATAACCTCCATACCATTTTGAAATAAAACTTTTCAATTTTGGAACAAAATACATTTCTTTTTTCTGTTTTGGAAGGTAACAAATTACTAATGCAACATCATCTCTTATGCCAATTTTTTCGAGTAAGGAAGGTATTCCCAGTTCTTCAGCTTGTTTTTTCCAATTCTCTATTTCAAGAGATTCTTTTTTTATCCATGTAACAAATGATGAGATAAGAATGAAGGAATAAATAAATTCGTTAAGAGGAGGAACAACTTTTATACCAATAGCATTCATTAATTTTTTTAAATCAATACCTCCTTTTTCTTTATCACTTGGAAAAATTAATAGTTTTTCATTAATTAGATACTTTCTAAAGTTACTTCTCACTCTTTCATCTACATTATCTAAATTTACTATATATTCGCCCCTGTAAATCCCGGAAATAATAAGATATAAAAATCTATAAATTTCGTCTTCGGTTGGATTTTCTCTTCCTAGGTAAAAATTTGGTGCTTGGTCCGGAGATATTATTGTTGGTATGAGCGACGCATCATATTTTTTATCTTCCCTTACACACTTTTCTATAAGTGATTCAAAAATATGTAGCATATTATTTTCTAATTCGCTCTCATGAACTTTCATTTTCCCTTTAATAATGTAATGACCTTTTCTTAATCTTTGTTGTAATAATCTTTCGACTATTGGTAAAGCATAACTTCTATTACTCTTCTCCTTTAAGAAATTTTCTAAGAGTTTTTTATAGTTTGTCATATTATTTCGCTCCTCATCTCTCTAAAACCATAAAAACTATTATAAATTTTGTTTTTTAAATCTACTATCGGGAAAACTTTTCTCTCTTCGTCTCTTAAGTATTTACAAACCCACCATATTGGAACTGGAACACTAACCTCTTTAAATTCTGCTAATAGTTTTCTTTTTTTATCAAAATTTTTATTTTTGAAGTCTTGATGTAGAAGCCTTTCTACACATTTTTTAACTTCTTCATCCTCTATACATTCGGGAGAAGGTATGATCAAAGTAGTGAAGCTATCCCTGTAACTTAATATTTTCGCCAATTCTTCCTCTGAGACATCAAGTGAAAAGAAAAACTGAAGGAGTTCTTCAAATTGCTCTAAATTAACTTTTTTAGCCTCTCTTTGTAAAATTTCCAACAGTTTATCATAAGTATATATTTCATCAAGGTTTTTCAAGAGATCAAACTCACTTTTTAGGTTATTATTTAACTCTTCAACTATTTTCTTAGCAATACATAATTCTTCAGATGTGTATGGGTAGTACCGCTCATTCTCAATTTTTGGCTTAAAAATTTTCACATTTACCTCCTCTGTTTTTACTCCTCCTCTATTTACCCTTCCGAATCGTTGAATTAAAGAAGGAAGAGGAGCTAATTCTGTAAACATAAAATCATAAGAAATATCTAATGAGACTTCACATACTTGAGTTGTTATAAGTATGTGGGGCTTTTCCTTTAAATTTTCTATATCATGCTCTTTTCTTTTTCTATCTCTATACATAAACCTTGCATGCAAAAGTAAAACATTTTCTTTTCCAACTTCTTTTGCTAATTTTTCTGCAATTTCAGTAGATTTTTCAACTGTGTTCACAACAACAATTACTTTCCTACCATTTTTAAATTCCTCAATTATATCATCAATATGTAGATCTAAGCCCTCATTCAAATACTCAAACAATACTCTCCTTTTTGCTTTATATCCGTAGGAGAAATCTAGAAAAGAATTCTGAGTTAAATTTAACTCACTTGTTAAGTATTTTTCTAAACCTTTCGAAAGGGTTGCAGACATAAATAAAACTTTGAAACTGTATATATTTTGAAATTTCTTAAGAAAATACATTAGAAGACTTAACATTAGTGGATTTAATAAATGTACTTCATCTAACACTATACCTGAATTTCTAAACATTACACGCTTTCTATAATATTTTCCAACCTGCAAAAATGACAGAAGAAATTGATCTACAGTAGTTACTACAAGTGGTTTCATGAAAGTTTCTATGAAAAACATGTTTTGTAAAAGTTCTAACTCTTCTTTCACTTCAGTATCGTAGAAGTAGAAGTATTTTATTACATCCCCGTCAAAAACGTTTTGAAGTTTTTGATAGAATTTATTAATAGCTGTAATAGTTGGAAATAGGTAAAATATCTTGCTAACATCTTTATTTTTGAAAAACAAGAGAGAAACGTCGGTTTTACCCCACCCTGTATAAGCTCTTAATAAACCAGGACTCTGAAGATTACATAGCTGCTGTTGTTCCAACCATCTATCAATATCTAATTGAAAGTTGGATTTATTATTTTTTAGAATATTTTTAACATCTTCATCACATATAGATGGTTTTTTAAGTTCTATACTTTTGTTCTCTGCTGAACACACATCCGCAATCTTGAATAACCCAAAGGCATCGATGAGATTCGTTATATAAGTAAAATCTAAGGTTTTAATTATTTCCTTAACTTCTTCTACCAAATGTTGCAGCGCAACATCCTTAATATTTTTAGTAAGAGGAGAATGATGCTTATAGATCAAATACCATAAAACGAATGTAATTTTTTTATCTTCAGGCAGGACTTTGTACTCCCTTAAATATTTTAAGGATAAAGGGGCATGATCTGGATTTTTTTCGTTCCTTATATTCCACGTTTTATGTCGTTTGCCAAAGTCATGATATTTCACTATATATTTCAAAGCTTCCTTTATTTCTTTTGGAAAGAAGTAAAATTTTAGAAAGGTTGAAAAAATGTTTTCTACTTCATTTATATGAACTTGAAGAGGCTTATTCGGATGACTTTCTTTTAATAAATCTTCCCACTCATCATTTATTTCCTTCATTTTTTACCTTTTCATTTTACATTTTTATTAACTTTCAAAGATAATAAAACTTTTCCAAGGGAAAAACGCCTATACCATCTACAGCCAAAACAGGGTGTTTAAGCTTTAATTTTCCTTTGAAAATAAAACAAAAGTTTGGGTTGGTTGAAAATTTATGCTTAACTGGCAAAATTTGAAGTTCCGTACCTTCATTCCACTCTATTTTTTCTATAAGATCCTGGGGAGCATAATTTTCGATTAAACAATTTTCTTCTACATCCATCTTTCCTTGAACCTCTATATCTTCAGCAAAAAAATCATTCTGTCCACCATAAGGAAAGTAAGCTATTCTATCTTTTATTTTAAGATAAAACTCATCAATCTTTTCGTTATCAGCAACCAAAGCCATCGTATAGGTTGGGTGATTTAGAATTACACTAACCGTAACGCCTCTTATACGTTTTCCAGTTTTATGTTGAATGTAAGTCGTATTTTCTGGATAAGATCCTTTATACTTTAAGAGTTTGGCGCCAAATAAGCAGTTTTTAAACTCTTTAGTTACTGCTCCTCTTTCTATTCCTAACATTGCTCCAAATATTCCTGCTACAGTTGTTGGTAGCGGAATAAGATAAGTTTGTCGAAAGCCTTTTGTATGGTGTGCTTTAAAAAGAGCCTCAGAAAATGTTATTCTCACTACAATTGCCTTCATTATTTTAACCCTAAAGGAATTCAACTATTTCGCTAATAACTGGAGCTACACTAGTTACTTTTACTATTTCGTTTGGTACTTCGTTTATCTCCCCTTTATAATCTATTAGGAAAATTTTTTGTATATTTCTTCTTATTTCATTTCTTTCCATCATTCTTTTTAAGTTCTCTATATTTATTTCATTTTTCTCAAAGTCATAATTTAAATACTGAAAAACTGGAACTGGTCCTTTTTCTGAAAGTACAACCAATCCTGCTATATATTCTGGAATGTTTAATGAATTTGTTGCACGAGGAAGAACATATAAGGGTGTAAGAAATACATCACAAAAAGCTTCTATTCTTTTCTTTCTTTCCTCCTCAGTTAATTTTTCAGGCACTTCTTCTAGGAATTTTTTCGCTTCTTCATTATCTTTAATGCTTTCAGCTACTTTTCTATCTACAGCAAAATTACCAACGTAATCATACATAATACAATTTATTTTTCCAATAAACTCTGCTACCTCTATTTCAAAAGGTGCTGGATTTTCCTCTTTGCCCCATGGCCTAGGAAATCTTGCTGCAAACTCTGCCCTTATTGGAGTATCTTTTAATGCTTTAAAATAGGAAAGGGCTATCGGTGCTTGCCTCTTTAACGCCCTTTCTCTTCCTAAAGTTCGCATATAACCGAAAATGTCATTGTCAATATATCTATTGGGCCTAGCACTATCGCTAAGTCGTAAAGTTTCTGCTGCTTCTGGATT
>JAWBTW010000018.1:0-13495 GCA_039000165.1 Candidatus Aenigmatarchaeota archaeon | reverse complement strand
CAAAAGAAGTCCACAAGGCAACTTGATGACCGTGACGTGCAGGCTTAGGAGCAAGCCTATCAGTAGCATGAGATAAATCGTGCTCTGAACCTGAAGCTCCCAATGTTGAATTGTTTCTTATCATCCCTTCTCCACACTTTATACAAGCATCAACAACTTCTGGTATGATTTTTTCTTTATAAAAAGGTGATGCACTTCCAGGAGGAATGTTTTTATTTTGCATCTGGTCTATCAAGTTTAAGAGATTCTTTGCAGGTTGCAAGAATAAAGATGAAGCAATTTCTTCCTTGAAAGAATTCGGCTCTTGATACTTCCAATCTTTTACAGCCGTAAGCTTTCCTATAACATCACCTATGGCAGCTGTTATAGAAGAATAAGGAGCTTCTTGAAGTATTTTATAGGGGATTATCAAGCCTATTGGTGGAGAAACATCTAAGGATATAAACTCTTTGTTTTTAATTGAGCATCTAGGTGAAATTAAACCATCATGAGAAACCGTTGTTGCGAAATGGACGAAATAAACTCTTTTTTCTGGTTTGCTTGCAAGTTGCACTGCATACTTTGTTGTATCTTCTACAGTTCCGCCACCAACGCTTAAAACTAGGTTGTATTTTTTTCTTTGAATAATTTGGGCAATTCTGCTTCCTTCTTCGCTAGTTGCAGATTCGACAACAAAAGGACCTTCAAGTTTATAGCCGGAAATTTTTTTACACAAGTCTTGAGCAATAGTATAGGTTACTCCTTTTTCTTTTCCACTTATTACTCCTATGCTTTCTTTTGGAACCTCAATACTATCAAAAAGTTTGGCTACATTCTCGTAAATATCTTGCTCTGGCCTAATCTTGATTATTCTTGGTAGTTTTTGCTCTTGCATCATATCAAATTCATTTGATAAAGTTTAAATATTTGCTTTAAACCTTCCAGTACTCGCCTTTTTCCTTTTGTTCTAAATCAAGCTGAGAGTTAAGTTTATTAGCTCTAGGTCTTCCTGTTTGAGGGTCTTTTCTGAAAGTTACACCAACCTTGGAAAGAAAGAGGTTTAAAGCATCTTTAATTCTTTTAACTTCTTCTACATAACCTTTTATTCCTGGTTCTCCTAAAAAAACCATCGCTCTACTTCCTACTTGACTTAGGAAAAGCAAATCATGGTCTATAACTATACAACTTTTTTCTTTTAAATCAACTAGCTTGTTCAAAAGTTTGGCAAGGCTAAGCCTTTGCTCTACATCCAAGAAAGCAGAAGGTTCGTCTAAAATGTAAAGGTCAGAATCCTTAGAAAGGCAATAAGCTATAGAAACTCTTTGAAGCTCGCCTCCTGAAAGCTCTTTTATCTTTCTTTCCAAAAGCTTTTCCAGAGCTAAAGGTTTAGCTATTTCTATTTTGTATTCATCTTTTTCAACATCTGCTACAGAGCTTAAGTATTCTTTGACTGTGCCTTCAAAATTTATTTCAATGTACTGTGGCTTGTAGGAAATTTTAACCGAAGAGCTAAGTTTTCCTTTATCAGGCTTTAATTCTCCTGCTAGAATTCTTGCAAAAGTTGTTTTTCCTAAAGCATTAGCTCCGAGAATTGCTAAAACTTCTTTTTTTCTTAAATCGCCTTTTTCTATTTCAAGAGAAAAGCTATCAAGTTTTTTTGAAATCTTTTCAAAAGAAACTAAAATTTCCTGTGAAATTCCTCTTTCAGAAATGCTTGAGAAAAAGGTTATTGGCTCTTCCCTAAACCTTACGTTATCTTCTTTTATGTAACCATCAAGAAAAACGTTTATTCCTACTCTTGTGCTATAAGGCTTAGAAACTATTCCATAAGCCCCTGGATAACCGTAAAAAATGTGAATTCTATCAGCTAAAAAGTCTAAAGTTGCTAAGTCATGGTCTACTATTAAAACTGATTTCTCGCTTGAATATTCTTTTATAATTTTTGCCATGCTTAGTCTTTGAAAAACATCAAGAAAGCTTGTTGGTTCATCGAAATAAAAAATGTCTGCATCTTTCAAAAGGCAAGCGATTATTGCAACTCTTTGAAGCTCGCCTCCTGAAAGCTGGTTAATCTCTTTTTCTACTATACTTTCGAGGTTTGTTTTTTTGAGAAGCTCGTTTAAAATTTTTCTTTCGTCTATTTTTTCCAAGAGTTTTGAAACTTTCCCTTTGTAAAATTTTGGTATTTGGTCAACTCTTTGAGGTTTATAAGAAACCCTTATTTTCCCTTCTTTCATTTCTTCAAGATAAGTTTGAAGTTCTGTTCCACGAAAAATTTTAATCAAACTTGAAAAATCTGCCTCGCTACCAAAATTCCCAAGGTTTGGCTTTATTTCTCCTGCTAGAATTCTTAGCGCAGTAGTTTTTCCTGTACCGTTTGGTCCAACTAAACCAACAATCTTACCTTTTACAGGAAAAGGCAACCTAAAAAGTGCAAATTCATTAGGACCAAACCTGTGAATTGGTGCTTCCTCAAGCTCTTTTGGTAAGTTAACTATGCTTAAGGCTTTAAAGCTTGCTCTTTCACAAGCTTTAACGCATAAAGCACAGCCAATACAAATGTTTTCGTCTATTCTTGGAAAGTTAGTTTCTTCTTCAACTACTATACATTCTTCTCCACTTCTATTCTTTGGACAAACTTTTATGCATTGATAATTGCATTTTTTCGGCTTGCATAGCTCCTTATCTACTACTGCTATCCTTTTTGCCATAACATTAAGATTGTTTAGAAGAGATAAGTTTTTTTCTTGTAAGGAAAAGGAAATAATGAGTTTTTGCTGTTGTTAGGAAAATGTAAGAATAAGAAAAGAAAAAGGAAAGAACAGCTAAAGCTACTGTTATTCTTTCGGGGTTGTTCGTTATTAAACCGATAATTTGAATTAAACCAGCCTGCGAAAGCTCGCCGTAAGTTGAGAAGATTTGATAAACAAAAACTATTTGAGAGAAAAGAGGTGAAAGTGAAAGAATTACAAGGAAAAATGAAGAAAAAAGGATGGAAAAATAGATTAGATAGAGAAAAAGCCAAAATAGAAAAGATGTCAAAAGGTTTTTAATAACTAGCGAATAACTTCTTTTCATAGCTTCAAGGAAGTCCTCTCTGTTTATAACTATTGATGGCAAGGAAAGAAGGAAAATAAAGCTTACAAGAAATCTTAGGAGCAAGCCAAAACTTCCAAAAAAATAGAGAAAAAGGTTGATGAAAGTTAGAAAAAAGAATAAACCTAAGATTTGAGGTAAAAGTTTTTTTGAGAATTTTAATCCAGCGTTTAAACCTTCTTTTCTCCAGATATCATAAACTAAAGCTCCTGAAAGCCAGCAGTTGAAAACAAAAACAATAAAAGAAATTGCCACAAGTATTAAAGAGTTTATAAGAATTAGATTAAGGTTTTCTTGAGTTAATTTTAAAGTTAAAAAGTTTGGTAAAATGCTTATTAGTGGCAAAAGAAAGAAAAGAGAAACGAAAGAAGAAATGAAGTAGAGCGTAAAAAAAGGAAAAATTCTTTTAAACTTGAGAGAATCTGCTAAACTTTTTTTATAGATTTCGAGTATCTTCATCAATAAAAATTAGAAAGTTTGAAATATAAGTAGCACAAATGTTAATTGATGCAGATAGGCTTAGTTGGCAAGCCATCTAGCGGAAAATCAACCTTTTTTAAAGCAGCAACTTTGATAGATGTGAAAATAACAGGAATACCCTTTTGCACTATAAAGCCTAATGTTGGAATAGGATATGTTATTATTGATTGCGTTTGTAAAGAGTTTGGTGTTAAGTGTAAGCCTAAAGCTGGTTTTTGCAAGAATGGAAAAAGGTTTGTTCCTGTTAAGCTAATAGACGTTGCAGGCTTAGTTCCAGGGGCTCATGAAGGTAGAGGCCTAGGAAATCAATTTTTAGATGACTTAAGGCAGGCTTCGGTTTTGATTCATATAGTTGATTTTTCTGGTTTAAGAGATGAAGAAGGAAGGCCAACTTCTGGTTATGATCCTTCTCGCGACATAGAATTTTTGGAAGAGGAAATTGACTTATGGTTTGCAAGTGTTATAGAAAAAGCAATTAAAAAGTTTGAAAGAAGCTTGATAGGAAAAACAAAAGCAGACTTGATCGAAATCTTAACTCAACAACTTAGTGGTTTGGAAATTTCAAGAGAGCATGTTGAAAAAGCCTTGGAAAAAGCTTCACTAGCTGACATAAAAAATTTTGCTAGAGTTTTAAGACAAATTTCTAAACCAATATTGATAGCTGCAAACAAGATAGATTTAAAAGAAGCGAAAGAAAATTTTGAAAGGTTGAAAGAGAAATATCCTAACATAATTCCAACAAGCGCAGAGGCAGAAGTTGCTTTAAAAAAAGCTGCAGAAAAAAACTTGATAGATTACTTGCCTGGAAATGGCTTTGAAATCGTTGATAGAAGTAAGCTTGATGAGAAACAGATAAAAGTTTTGGAGATGATAAAAAAAGAGATAATAGAAAAGTATGGTTCTACTGGAGTGCAAGATTGTTTAAACAAAGCTGTTTTTGAATTACTGAATTACATAGCAGTTTATCCTGTTGCTGACAGCAAAAAGTTAAGTGATAATGAAGGGAATATTTTACCAGATGTTTTTCTTGTTCCAAAAGGAATAACTCTTAAAGAGTTTGCCTTCAAAATCCATACAGAAATTGGGGAAAAGTTTATTTGTGGTATAGACGCAAGAACGAAGAAAAAGCTTTCTGCTGATTATCAGCTTAAGAATAAAGATGTAGTAGAAATTGCCTTTGCTAAGTAGCTTGAGTTATGTTCATTATTTTTTTCAAAATTTCTGTAAACAAACCTGTAACTGTAATGCGTGGTTCAGAAGTGTAACAATAAGAAGTTTTTTTAACCTTGTTTATTTCTAAATAGATTGTGTAAGATTCATTTCTCTTTAGAGGAGAGGATAAAGTAAAGTTAAGGATTTTAACCTCCCCTTTCTTAGCTCCTTCAAAGGAAGAGCTTGCAGAAACACTTGATGTTTTGTATCCGTAGCTATTGTACTTTTCCCAGCCTTGAAAAGTTCCATCTTCAAAATTGTAAATTGTTTTGCTTCCGTCTTTTTCTACCTCAATATAATCAATAGCAGCATCCCAGTCATTATTTCCGTCCAAAGCAGAATAAACTCCTATTCCTATCTTATGAGTGCCATTAAGTTCAAGCGTATATTCGTACCATTTTCCTTTCTCAGCCTCACGGAAATCCAAAACTTTTCTTCTTGTACCGTCTAACCAATAAGAAAGGTATCTAAACCCGTAGCAGCAAGCATCTTCGTCTACCATCCATCTCCACTTTATTTTTCCTCTGTTACCAAAGTCTATTGTTTGGTATATGTAATTTTCTTCGCCACCCCAATTATCGTTCTCTGGATTAACGAAAACAGAATAAGAGCCGTTAAAAGCATAGGAAGAAGTGATGTATATGTCACCACTCGTGCCGTAAGTTGAGTATTTTAACGTTAAATTGGCTTCACCACCAAGCATGTTTTTAAGTGCTTCTATTGCAATTTTTACTTCGTTAGAATTTAAGTCGCAGTAGGATTCGATTATCTCGAAGTTTGGAAGCCAGGTTACTTTTTCTAAGGGAACAGGAAGCCTTATTTGCGTTTCGTCAACATCAAACGCTAAGCTTTTTGCTTCATATTCACCCTTAAGACCTGAGACATAAGAATAACTACCGTAAGAAGAATTGCTCACCATTTCAAAAGAGTAATATAAAGGAAAGCCTGTTTCTTCATCATAACAACTATAAACTGTATAGTTTGCATTGGTATAGCTAGATAAAAATTCTGGCTGGTATTCTTGGGAAAGCTTTTTCAAATCGATTTTAAACTTGAAATAATCGCATTTTCTGTTAATAAATTCTTTTTCCCCAAGATAAGAAACGGAAGCAATCTTTTTCTCTACCAATTCTTTCAAATTCTTGGTTTGATGGCCAATGTCCAAAGGATATGCTATCATCTTAACTGGATTGAACTCCTCACAAGAATAGGTTGGGTTTATTATAGAAGTTTTTGTGCAAGCAATGCTACCTTCTGGTATAGAATAAATCTCTAGTTCATATTTGCCATAATAATTAGCGAGTTCTGAAGAAGAAAAATAAAGGTATGGTGAGCTTTCAATCTTTATTAAACTTTTGTGGTTTCCGTTAGCGTAAATGAAATCTAAACTTCCAGAAGTTGTTCTCTCTAAACTTCCAGAGTAATAACTAAGCGAAAGGGAGTAAGAAATTCCTATTTCATTAACTTTTTCTGCTTTTTCAAAAATTTTGGTTAGCAAATCAGAAGTGTTAACAGAAGGATATAGGAAGTAAAGTACTATGCCTGCTAATATACCAACAGCCAAAACTACTAAAAAAGCTAAGACTACTTTTTCCACAATTTATTTTTGTTTTTTATAAATAAAAAATTAAACAACCCTAAAATCTTCTTTAATAGTTGTCAAAACTACATGAGTGTTTGTTCTTTCCACGTTTGGCATTGCTAGCAAGCTTTTAACAAAGTCGCTAAGCTCTTGCCTTTTCTTAAACTTGGCTATTATCAAGGCATCTGTCAAACCAGTAATGTCATATACTGCGCATACATTAGAAAATTTTGCTATTTCTTTTTCAACTTCCAAAAGCTTGCCTTTTGAAACTGTTATTTCTATAATTGCTGTAAGCTCATAACCAATTTTTTCATGATCCAAAAGAACTGAATAGCCTTTAATTATCTTCTCGCTTTCTAGAATTTTTACTCGATTTATAATTGTCCCTACGGATAAACCTAAATGCCTTGCTATTTCTCTAAAGGAAAGTCTTGAGTTTGAAAGCAAAAGCTTAATTATTTTAACGTCTGTTTTGTCTAGCTCCATTTTTTTATTCACCTTTTTGAATATTTGTTAATCAAATATAAAAATTTTTGGATTTTTGTTCAAATTTTTAAGCTAAAACTTATATATTTGTAGTGAGAAAAAAAGTAACGTGAACGAAAAAATTGTAACAGAAGAAGATATAGTTAGTGAGGTTAAAAGAGAAAAGATCGAAAGAGTTCATTTTCAATTTGTTGATATAGTTGGTAATTTGAAAAGCGTGAGCGTGCCAACAAAAACGAAAGAAAACCTGGAAAATTTTAAGGAATATGTAGAGAATGGTTTAGGCTTTGATGGCTCTTCTGTTGAGGGTTTTGTAAGAATTGCAGAAAGCGATTTAGTTTTAAAGCCACATATCTCAACTTTCAGAATTTTTCCTTGGAGAATCAACGAAATTAAAGAAGCAAGATTTTTGTGCGAAGTTTTGAGGCCTGGAGGATTTCCTTTTGAGGGCGACCCGATTTATGTTTTAAAAAATTGTGAGAAAAGGCTTGAAGAAAAACTTGGAAAAGGAACAACTCCTAACTTTGCTTCAGAGATAGAGTTTTTTCTTTTTGAAATGAAAGATGATATTGCAGCCACTCCCCTAAAAACTGACAGGTATGGCTATTTTGATTATGCCCCTCTTCACAAAACAACCTTAGCGTTAAATAAAGCCATAGACTACATGGAAAAACTAGGCGTAAATGTTGTCAAAGAGCATCATGAAGTTTCCCAAGGTCAATATGAAATAAACTACAAGCATAAACCTGCTTTAGAAGCGGCTATAGATTTTATAAATTACAAGCTTTGCGTTAAGGTTGCAAGTTATGAAAATGAGTTGTTTGCAAGTTTTATGCCAAAACCAATTTACGGAGTGAACGGCTCAGGAGCCCATACTCATCAAAGCATAATGAGGAATGGAGAAAACCTTTTCTTTGATGAAAAAGATAGTTATCATCTTTCTGATTTAGCAAGACACTTTCTTGCCGGACAGCTTAAATGTGTAAAAGAAATAGTTGGAATAACTAACCCTACTGTTAATTCTTATAAAAGACTAGTGGTTGGTTATGAGGCTCCTGTTTATATTTGCTGGGGAAGCAGAAACAGGTCAGCTTTAATAAGAAAGCCAGAATATTTTCCTGGAAAGGAGAAAGAAACTAGACTAGAAGCAAGGTGGCCTGACCCTTCGATGAACCCTTTTCTTGGTTATGCGGTAATGCTTGAAGCTGGTTTGTATGGAATAGAAAAAAAGCTCGAACCTCCTCAGCCAGTAGAAGAAGATGTCTATCATTTTGACGATTCTAAACTCAAGAAATTTTATATAGAAACTTTGCCTCAATCCTTAGGAGAGGCTATGGAGCTAACGAGGAAAAGCAAAATAGTAGAAAAAGCTTTAGGTAGGTTTGTGAAAGAGAAGGTATATGAAATACTTAAAGCTCAGTGGGATAGTTACAGAAAACAAGTTCATCCTTGGGAATTGGAGAAATACCTAGCTCTTTAAAAGGCAAAAATTAATAAAAGAGTTTGCAATATTTATTAGGAAAGGTGAACGCTTGTATTCTAAGGAAATAGAGTCACTACTTAAAAGTAAAAAAATTGAAGTTGGAGATAGAATAGTTGTTTCCAAAAAAGGAAAAAAGTATGAAGGAATTTTAATGCCAAGAATAGAGCTTGGCAATACTTCTTGCTTAATTCTCAAGTTGGATAACGGATACAATATTGGAATCAAGCTTGAGAAAGGAGTAAAGATAGAAAAAGTAAAAAAAGAGTGGAGGCTTGAGGAGCCCAAAGTAGAAAAAGAAAAAGTTTTAATATTTGACAAAAAGCTTCCTTTGATTTCTATTCTTGGAACAGGAGGGACTATTGCAAGCAGAGTAGATTATAGAAGCGGAGGAGTGTATGCTTCTTTTTCTCCTCGCGACATAGTAGCACAAATTCCTGAGTTAAAAGAAATTGCAAACATAAAAGTCGAGCAAGTTATGAATATAATGAGCGAAGATATTACTCCAGAAAAATGGGTAGAAATAGCAAAAGCAGTAGCAAAAGAAATTAACTCTGGCTCAAAAGGAGTAATAGTCACTCACGGCACAGATACTTTGCATTATACTTCTGCTGCTCTAAGCTTTATGCTGAAAGATTTGCCTTGCCCTGTAGCTTTAGTTGGGTCGCAAAGGTCTAGCGATAGGCCAAGTAGTGATGCTGTAATGAATGTAAGCTGTGCAGCAAACTTTGTAGCAAATTCTGATGTAGCTGAGGTTTGCATAGTAATGCATGGGAGTATAAATGATGATTATTGCTTTGCCATAAGGGGAACAAGAGCAAGAAAGATGCATGCTAGTAGAAGAGATGCTTTTAAGGCAATTAATGAATTGCCAATAGCAAAAATTTACTGGGAAAACAGAAAAATTGAAATTTTGAACCAAAATTACAGGAAAAGAAGTGAGAGAAAAGTAAAGGTTGATGAAAAGATTGAGAGAAAAGTTGCTTTAATCAAATGTTATCCTGGTCTTAACCCTGAAATTTTTGATTTCTACTTAGAAAAAGGCTATAAGGGTTTTGTTGTAGAAGCAACAGGCTTGGGACATGTTCCTACTTTAGGAGAAAATTCTTTATTACCAAAAATTGAAAAAGCTGTAAGCCTAGGAATTCCTGTTGTTATAGCTTCGCAATGCTTGTACGGAAGAACTCATCCAACAATTTACCATAATTTAAGGGAGCTTTTGAAAAGAGGGGTAATTTTTGCAAGTGACATGCTTCCTGAAGTTGCTTATGTTAAGCTGATGTTTGTTTTGGGGCATGAAAAGAAAATGGAAAAAATAAAAGAGCTCATGCTTTCTAATTTAGCTGGCGAAATCTCGGAGAGAATTGAGTATGAGTGAAGGAATAAATTATAAAAAAATTGGTTTGAAGGCTGGTTTGGAAATTCATGTTCAGCTTAACACTAAGCATAAGCTTTTTTGCAATTGCTCGACTGAGATGAAAGAAAAAGAGCCTGTAGCAATAATTAAAAGAAAGCAGCATCCTGTTCAAAGTGAGTTAGGAGAAGTTGATGTAGCTGCTCAGTATGAATACTTGAGAAACAGAACTTTCTATTACCAGGTTTTTAGGAATGAAGTTTGCTTAATCGATTTGGATGAAGAACCGCCTTTACCTTTAAACCAAGAAGCCTTAGAAATTGCTTTACAAATTGCTTTGCTTTTAAACTGCTCTATTCCAGAAGAAATTCATGTCATGAGGAAAACTGTTATAGACGGCTCAACCCCAATGGGTTTTCAAAGAACTGCAATAATTGGAAAAGATGGTTTTCTCAAGTATAAGGGAAAGAAAATTGAGATAAAGCATGTTTGTTTGGAAGAAGATGCAGCAGCGATAGTTAAGGAAGAAGATGGTAATGTAACCTATAGGCTAAGCAGGCTTGGTATTCCTTTGGTTGAGATAAGTACAGGCTTATTAGAAGGTTTTTCTCCTGAAGAAATCCAGGAGATTGCTTATTTTATTGGGTTAACTTGCAAGTCAACAGGAAAAGTTAAGCGTGGAATAGGAACCATAAGGCAGGATTTGAACGTTAGCATAAAAAAAGGAAAAAGGGTTGAAATTAAAGGGGTGCAGGAGCTTGGTTTAATAGCAAAGGTTATCGAGCTAGAAGTAAAAAGGCAGCTAGAACTAATAGAAAAAGGGCAAAAAATTGAAGAAGAAACAAGAGCTGCTTTGCCAGATGCTACAACAAAATTCTTAAGACCTTTACCAGGAGCTGCTCGCTTATACCCTGAAACTGACATTGCTCCGATAATAGTTTCGAAAGAGTTAATAGAAAGAATAAAGAAAAGTCTGCCTGAACCTTGGACAAAAAAATTAGCAAGATTTAAAACAAAGCTTAAGCTTTCTGATGATTTGGCAAAACAAATAATAAGGTCTGATTATCTAGAAATTTTTGAAAAAATTGTTGAAAAGAAAAGAGTCGAGCCTAGCATAGTAGCAAACACTTTCGTTTCCACTCTTAAAGATTTGGAGAAAAGGGAAAAGGTAAACGTTGAGAATTTAACTGAGAAGCATTTCCTTGAAGTTTTTGATGCTTTGGCTAGAAAACAACTGATAAAAGAAGCGCTTCCTCAAGTTCTAGCTTACTTAGCAAAAAACCCTGATAAAAGCGTGAGCTTTGCGGTAAAAGAGCTTGACTTAAAACCAATAAAAGTTAGTGAGCTAAAAGAAATAGCCAAAAGCATTGTTACAAAAGACATGCCTTTTGAAAAGGCTTTGGGCTTGGTGATGAGCAAAGTTAGAGGAAAAATAGAAGCAAAGGAAGTTATGAAAGTAGTGAAGAAGCTTCTAAAGTAACTATTTTTTTCTCATTTTTTCAAGTCTTTCTTCAAGGTCTTTTATTTTTACCTGAATCTCTATAGTTTTTTTCTCAAAATCTTCCATCATTCTCTTAAAAGCTTCTTCTGGAATTTTTCTTTGGAAGTATTCTTTTTGAGTTACTTTTTGCATTTCTTCTATGTGCTCAAGCTCTTTCTTGTAATTCTCTATTTCTTTTTTAATTTTTTCTTCTTCTGAAACTTTTGCTCTCAAAAGTTTGTAGGCAAAGTAAAGCAAGATTGGAATAGGAAAAAGAAAGCTCCACCAATAGCTTGAGAACATGTTTAGCTTAGCTTTTATCGTAAACATTTTTTCTAGCTCTCCTTGATTATTGTTAGAATCTTTTGCTGAGATTCTTGCAATAAACTGACCTTCTTCCTTAACTAGAAATTTGCAAGTATAATTCCCTTCTTCTGTTTCGCTCAAGGAAACCTGCTGGCCTTGAAAAGTTAAAAATACTGTAGCTCCTTCTACTGGCTTGTTATCAGAATAGAAAGCTCTAACAAGAAAACTTACAGTTTCGCCTGAAATTAGTTCAGTTTCTCTTGGGGAAAGAAGTTCAAGTATGATATTTGCTGGCTCAACATTTATTGTAGCGAAAGATCCTCCTCTGTAGATTTTACCTTTTTCTTCCTTTACAGCTTCACAAACGATATTCCAGCTTCCTAGGGGGTCGCTAAACTTTATTTTATATTCTCCAGAATAGTTGCCAGAAGTTTGATTTAGTTTGATTGTTATACCATTAGGAAGATTACAACTCACTATAGCATTGGTTTCTGAGGTATTTCCTCTTTTCACTTCAACCTCTATCTTAAGAGTATCTCCTCTTTTGAAAATTGAATCTTCTTGCGGAGATAAAAAGTTTAAGGAATAGTAAACTTCTGCCGGAGCTTTTACTAAAACGAAAGTTTGGGCTTTTCCTACATTGCCAGAGGCATCGATAACTTCCACTGAAATTTTCCAGCTTCCTTCAGGGTCGCCAAAGCTTATCGGATATTCATAATAAAACCTTCCGTAGCTGTCTGTATAGGTTTTAAAGTTTAACTTCCACTTGCCCAATTCTAGTGTTATGTAAACTTCAGCATTTTGAACAGGAAGTCTTTCTTGAGTTAAAGCATTCCCGCTTATCAAAATTTTTTCACCTTTTGTGTATTCTTTCTTGTCTGTTTGTAGAAAAACTGTAAGTCCTGAGGCTTGCTTAACTTCTATCTCGCAAAAATCAGAGCTATCCTCCAAATCGCAAGAAGACCTTTCGGGTAAAGAAGAAGCGTAGCAGCTTACTTTAATTTTATATTTTCCAGGGGTTAAAGGTGCGGAAATCGTCCTTGTTATAGTTTGAAGCGAGCATTGGTTAAAATCTTCGTTAAAATAGCACGCTTCTCTTGTTCCGTTTATAAAAATTGCTTGAACGTCATAGCTGCTAGAAGCGTTTATTTGATAAGTTATTTGAAAGTTTGAACCAGCTATTACTTGAAGAGGACATTCTTTTATCTTAACATAACATTTTGTGCAAGTAGGCTGAATTGTTCCAATTGTTTCAGTTTTGGTAACCTTAACATAATCTTCTAAGAAAGAAGAATAGCCATTCCTATCAGAAACCTTGATTTCTATCGTATAAGAATTACTTTCTGTTTCATCATAGTTTGCGGTTAAATCCCAACTAGCTAAAAGAGCTTCGTCAGGAAGCAATTTTGAAAGGGTAGAGTTTACCCAAGAAGGGGAAGGAAGCGGGGAAGGTAACCAGTCTGGAAAGACTGACATTAAAGGGCTTAAATCGTAAGAAGTTCCTGAGTGAGTCGAATCTTTGATATTTTTAATCGTTGCGCTTACGTAAATAATTGCTTTTGGGTTAGTTGAATTGAGGATTACCTCCTTAGGTTGAATTTTTAGCTCGACTATGTTGAGATTTGGGGCTAGAACAGAAAAATAAGTAGAGGCACTTCCTTCTATTCCTTGACGTTCTGCATAATAACATAGCCATTCATCTTTTCTGTCTTGGGGTGGTGTATCTAAAGTTGCGTTGAAGAAGAGAAGAACTGTAAATTGAGGAAAAGAGGTAGTCCATGACAAATTTATAGCTGAGATTTTTCCTTCGTAAGACTCGGTAGTTATCTGTGTCGAAGAAGAAGAACCAATCGAATTTTCATCAATATCGTAATATGGAGCGCTTGGGCAACCGCTTGGATTACATGGAGGGACATAAATTTTTATTGATTGGACCTTGGTATCTGGTGTGAAGGAAAAATTAAGTCTAAGAGTTGTACCTGCATCTCCAGAGCTTGGAGTAACGGAAAAGGAAGAAGCAAAGGAAGAAGCTGGTAG
>JAWBTW010000017.1:0-15801 GCA_039000165.1 Candidatus Aenigmatarchaeota archaeon | reverse complement strand
GAGAAGTCACCTGTTATTGAAGGGAAGAGTCCAAACAAACACAATAAGTTCTACATAATGGTTGAACCTTTAGAAGAAAAAATATACCAGGCTATGAAGGAAGGTGAAATCCCAAGCACGATAGAGGTTAAAACTAAAATGTTAGACTTGTTCAAAAAACTTTCAGGTTTAGGAATGGACTATGACGAAGCAAAAAGAGTGGTTGTTATTTATAATAAAAACATGTTTATCGATTTAACAAAAGGAGTACAATTTATGAACGAAGTTATAGAAATGGTTAAAGATGCTTTTAAAGAAGTTATGGATGACGGACCATTAGCAAGAGAGCCTTGTACTAAAGTAAAGGTCAAGCTAATAGATGCTGAGCTTCACGAAGACCCTGTGCATAGAGGCCCAGGACAGATAATGCCTGCTGTAAGGTATGCTATAAGGCAAGCAATGCTTAAAGCTAACGCTACCTTGCTTGAACCTAAACAGATAATAAGGATTGATGTTCCTACTGAGCTAATGGGTGAAGCTACAAGAGAAGTTGAAAACAGAAGAGGGCAAATCTTGGATATGAAAGAAGAGAGGGGAGCAAGCGTTGTAATAGCAAAAATTCCTG
The DNA here is from genome assembly GCA_039000165.1 of Candidatus Aenigmatarchaeota archaeon. GTDB lineage: Archaea > Aenigmatarchaeota > Aenigmatarchaeia > CG10238-14 > SCSR01 > JAVZHQ01. The sequence goes on along the minus strand of JAWBTW010000017.1, from coordinate 15,197 downwards.
TTTCTGACATGTTTGGGTTTGATGCTAGCCTAAAATCTGCAACTTCTGGAAGAGGATTCTATAGCTTGATAGAAACAGTTTTTGAGAAATTACCAAATGAGTTAAGAGATGAAGTAATAAAAGGAATAAGAAAGAGGAAAGGCCTACCAGAAGAAATTCCCAAACCTGAGGTGTAATATTTTGTTAATTTCATAGCTTAAAGTGAAAAAGTTTAAATATATTTAAATACTCAATTTAAATTTAAGTTAGTGGGGGTGAATTGATGCCTGCAAAACCACACATAAACATAATGACTGCAGGACATGTTGATGCTGGCAAATCAACTCTTATAGGAAGATTGCTATATGAAACAGGAGCTATAAGAGATGAAGAATTAAGAAAGTTAAAGGAATTAGCCACTCAACTTAAGAAAGAAACTTTTGAGTATGCTTTTGTTATGGACAAACTTAAAGAGGAAAGAGAAAGAGGTTTAACAATAGATATAATGCATCGCCCCTTTGAAACACAAAAATGGTTTTTCACTATAATCGATTGTCCTGGGCATAGAGATTTTGTTAAAAACATGATAACTGGAGCAAGCCAAGCAGATGCTGCCATTTTTGTTATTTCAGCAAAAGAAGGAGAAGGTGTGCAAGAACAAACAAAAGAGCATGCTTGGCTTATGAAAGTTCTTGGAGTTAAACAAGTAATTGTTGTTTTGAATAAAATGGATACTGTAAACTATGACGAAAAAAGGTTTAACGAAGTAAAAGAGGAAGCTATAAAGTTGCTTAAAACTATTGGTTATAAAGTTGAAGAAATTCCTTTCATTCCAATCTCAGCCTACCACGGAGATAATGTTACTAAGAAATCTGACAAAATGCCTTGGTATAAAGGTCCTACCCTAGTTGAGGCTTTAGACATTTACATAAAAGAACCTGAAAAACCTGTTGGAAAACCCTTAAGAATTCCGATTCAAGATGTTTACAGTATAACAGGAGTTGGTACTGTTCCTGTAGGAAGAGTTGAAACAGGAGTTTTAAGAGTTGGTGATACCTTAGTTTTTGAACCGCCAGGAGTAAAAGGTGAAGTTAAATCTATAGAAATTCACCATCAACCAATTCAAGAGGCTAAGCCAGGAGATAATGTTGGGTTTAATGTAAGAGGAGTGAGTAAAACTGATATAAAAAGAGGAGATGTAGCAGGCCATCCTGACAATCCTCCAACTGTAGCAAAGGAATTTATCGCACAAATCGTTGTTTTGCAACATCCAACAGTAATTAGTGCAGGTTATACTCCTGTATTTCATTGTCACACAGCAAGCGTTGCTTGTACTATCGCTGAAATAATTGCAAAGATTGACCCAAGAACTGGTGTAGTAATTCAAGAAAAACCTGATTTTATAAAAACTGGGGATGCAGCAAAGATTAGAGTTGTTCCTACCAAGCCTATGGTTATTGAAAAGCAGTCAGACTTTCCTGAGTTAGCAAGGTTTGCTATTCGTGACATGGGAATTACAGTAGCTGCTGGAGTTTGCTTGGATGTAGTAAAAGCCAAGTAGTTATTTAGTATTATTTCCCTGGTTTTTTAATTATTAAGCTAAGGTTTTTTAAATGCAGTTAAACTCTATAGAAGTAAGTTTACTTAAATTAGTTCTCTTTTATTCTATCGAGAATCGTATCAATACCAAAATTCAAGACTTTTTCAGTTCTCTTTAAGAAGCAAGCTCATTAAATATTAATTCTCATTTTCGTCACAGCTTTTTAATCCAACAATTTCCATATTTCTCTAGGGTATTATCCACTTTTGTAATGGCTATGCGACAAACGCATGAATATATCTTATACTCGGTGCTTGAATGAAAATATTGTTAGCCAAACCTTACATCAATGATTATATTTTTCTTATCATCTTGGCTGATTTATTTTTGTATTTTTTAAGCTTGCTTGACCCAACAAAATAAAAGAATTCAACTTACCACAATCGGTTCTATGTTCTTAAACCTGCAGAAATCTATCAATTCTTGTTTCAAATTACCGTAGGTTAAGATAATATGATTCCCCAAAGAAGTATCGATTAATTCCTCTACTTCACCTTTAAGTTTAATTTCAACTTGTGTTCTGCAAAGGTTTGGGTCCTTCATATTGCTTTTGACTATCTTCCCTCTTCCTATTAACATCTTATTTAAATCACCACCCAATCTAACCAAAGTAACTTCCTTTTTTTGTAGAGGACCTCTTATGGCAACATACTTTCCAGATTCCATATGCGAGGTTAAACTTGCCTTATTTAAATTTGAAATTAATCCAGTTGGTACAGTACAATGCGCTAAAGTGATTGTGTTTTTTTCCATATCAATTCTGCATAAATTTGCCATCCAGCATGGTTTTTGTGTGAGCAAATAAACTATTATCATAGTAAGAGTTGCCTGAAGATCTGCCTCACACCCTACTATTAAACCTTCATCATTGCATAAACTATTAGCTAGACATAAGGTACAACCATAACTTAACAAATCAAAACATTTTACAGCTAACACGTTTGTCTTATGTTTCAAGGATAATTTTTTTGTCGCCAAGTAAATTTTTACAGCCGAAATAAAATCTTTTTCTCTAACTTCTCTCCTTTTAAATTTTTTCCTAAGTAAAGTACAGAATTTTTCTACTTCTTTATTTTCAACTTTTTTTGATTCTTCAATTAGTTCTTCTAGTTTTAATAAAGTTATACTTGGCCCTAGTTTTTTTATCAATCTTTTATTTTTAGTTGTGAGCGGCCACTTTGTTGGCTTACCTAAACAACCAATACTATACTTTTTAAGTTTCTCTATAGCTTCACAAACTTTAATAAAAGATTCTATTTTGCTAAAAGCTTTATCATTTATCGTAGAATAGAGAATTTTTACAGGAAATTTATCTTTTAACTTTGAAAAAGCTTCAAGAGCAGAAGGGAGCGAGTTGTTGAAAGGATTGGCCCATAGAAGCGTTGGCTTTTTTAAGCGCGAAGAAATTGCCCTTATAATTTTTTCTGTACCACCTGTTGCAACTACAATTATACAACCAGAAACTTTATCCTTAACTTTACATGAAAATTTTTTTGCAAGCTTTGTATCGTTAATTAAGCCAAGCAACTTTAAATTTTTATTTTTCCTTTCAAGAACTGAAACTTTCTTTATCAATTTTTTCCCTATTTCCTCTTGTTTCCCAACTTTTGAAGAAACAACAATTAAACCAATCATATTATCAATTTTGATTCCCGCAAAATATTTAAATAAGCTTTTTAAATTAAAAATCTAAAAAGCTTAAATAATTTAATTCAATAACACAAGAGAAGTGGTTTACATGCAAATAGCAAGAATAAAGCTTTTGGGAAGAGACCCAAAGGAATTAGACAATATTTGTAATGAGATAAAGGAAATAGCAAAAAAATTAGGTGTGGACTACAGAGGACCGATTCCTTTACCGACAAAAAAATTGAAAGTAGTTACTATGAAGACTCCTTGTGGTGACGGCACAGGCCATGGAAATGCTACTTTTGATAGATGGGAGATGAGAATTCATAAGCGTCTAATAGATGTTAAAGCTGATGAAAGGGCTTTGAGACAAATAATGAGGATTAATATCCCTACTAACGTTCACATTGAAATAAAACTCTTGGGTTAATTTATTTTTTAAAGAATAACTTCTTCTTATGAGAAAAAAATTGGTAATAGTCATTTCTGGTCCTCCTGGGGTTGGAACCTCAAGTGTAGCAAAGGAAATAGCAAAAAAATTAAAGCTAAGATATCTTTCACCAGGAAAAACTTATAAAAGCTTTTTGAACGAAAAGGAAGCTAAGGCTGCTTTGGAATTTTGGAAGACGGAATTTGGAAGAAGTAAAAAATTACATAAAGCGCTAGACAAAACCCAAATTGAAGAAGCAAAAAAAGGCAATATAGTAATTTGTGGCAAACTTTCAATCTATTTTCTTAAGAATTTAGCAGACTTAAAAGTTTGGTTGAAAGCCCCTGTAGAAGTAAGAGCAAGTAGAACTTCACAAAGAGATAACATTCCTTTTGAGGAAGCCTTGAGACAAATAAGCGAAAGGGAAAGGATGGAAAGAAAAAGATGGAAAGAAATTTATGGTTTTGATTATTTTGACCAGGAAAAAGATGCTGACCTTGTTCTAGACACTTCAAACCTAACTTTGGAGGAAACAGTAAATAAGATTTTAGATTTTATGAAATCCAAAGGTTTGATTTAATTTAAAAACGCAAAATATAGAATATGGAAATAGTCCCCATAGCTTTTGATTCTTTAGGAACAAGAAGCATGGCAACTTTTGTTGAAACCAAAGACGTAAAAATTTTGATAGATCCTGGTGTTTCTCTAGCTCCTGTAAGGTATGGTTTACCTCCTCATGCTTTGGAGCTAAAAAGGTTGGACGAACATTGGGAAAGAATAGTTAGATTAGCGGAAGATTCAGATATTCTAATAATAACTCATTACCATTATGACCACCACAACCCTTGGGAAAATTTGGGAATTTACAAGAGCAAAACAGTTTTTATTAAACATCCTACCGAAAAGATAAACTTTTCTCAAAAAGGTAGAGCAAAGTATTTTTTGGAACAAATAAAAAACTTACCAAAAAAACTTGAGTTTTGCGACGGGAGGGAGTTTAAGTTTGGAGAAACAAGAATAAAATTTTCCCAACCGGTTTTTCATGGAACAAACCCAAATTTAGGTTATGTTGTAGAAGTTTTTATAGAAGACAAGGAATATAAATTTCTTCATACTTCTGATGTTGAAGGACCAAGTCAAAAGGAACAGGTAGATTTTATCATAAAAAATAAACCGAACCTAATTTTTCTTGACGGACCTTTATCTTACATGATTTATAGATTTGGTTTAGAAAATTTGGAAGTCTCGGTCCAAAATATGACGAAAATAATTGAAGCTTGTCCTTTAGAAAGTCTGGTGGTTGAGCATCACTTCCTTAGAGATTTAAACTGGAAGGAAAGAATTTCAAAAGTTTTTGAATTCGCAGAAAGAAAAAAAGTTAAGGTTCAATGTGCAGCTGAATTTTTGGGCAAACCTGTAGAAATGTTAGAAGCAAAAAGGAAAGAGTTATATAAAAAATATCCAGAAATGAAATACGAATCAAAAAAGAAGGTTGTGGAAGAATAGTAAAAATATTTAAAGAGAAATGTTTATTAGTATGAGTTACACAGAGAAATTGCTCTTGATAGATGCTGATTATGTTTTAAAAGAAAACAAAGGAATTGTAAGACTTTTCTGTAAAAGTGAAGAAGGAAAAACAATATTAGTGTTAGATGAAAATTTTGAACCATATTTCTATGCCATGCCAAAAAAAGAGAAACTAGAAGAACTAAAGAAAAAAATTGAAGAATTACAAAAGGAAAAAATAGGAGTAAAGGTTTTAAGAACAGAAGTTGTTGAAAAAATTTGGAATGGAGAAAAAGTAAAGCTAATTAAAATTGTTATCGATAATCCAAGAAGAATTCCAGACGTAAGAGATGCTATCAAGGATTGGGAAGAGGTTGAAGAAACTTATGAGTATGACATCCCTTTCTACAAACGTTATATAATAGACAAACAACTTGAACCGATGGGTTGGGTAATTGTAGAAGGAGATGAAATGGAAAAATCGGAAGAATATCAAGTTGACAAAGCAATCAAAGCAAAATCCGTTAAGCCTGTTGAGTTTAAAAAAGACGTTAAATTCAAGATTATGGCTTTCGACACAGAATGGGTTGAAGAGGAGAATAAAACTAAACTTATAATGATTAGTTTAGTATGCAGTGATGGTGTTAAAAAAGTCTTAACATGTCACGAATGGGAAAGAAAACCGAGTTACGTGAAAGTAGTAAATAATGAAGAAGAGATGATAAAGAAATTTTTGGAAATAGTGAAAGAAGAAGATCCTGATTTTTTGGTTGGTTATAATTCTGATGGTTTTGACATACCAAAACTTAAAGACAAAGCAAATGAGCTTAAAGTTAAGCTAAATCTTGGTAGGGAATCTACCTCAATCCATGTAGTAAGAAGAGGAAGAATTAGCTCAGCAAAAGCAAAAGGCAGGATTCATATAGATTTGTTCAACTTCGTTAGCCATATTTTATCAGCTTCCATGAAAAGTGAAGTTCTTACCTTGGATGAGGTTGCCCAAGAGTTGTTGGGGATAGGAAAAAAGAAAATGGAATATAAAGAAATGGTGGAAATATGGAGTAAGAAAGAGCAGTTGGAAAGATTGACAGAATATTCTCTTTGGGATTCTGAATTAACTCTAAGGTTAGCTGAATTGCTTCTTCCTCAAATATTTGCTTTGTCTAGGCTTACAGGCTTGCTACCTTTTGATGTTTCTCGTTATACTTATTCCCAATTGGTTGAAGCATTTTTTATGAGAAGAGCTTTTCTTGATAACATCTTAATACCCAATAGACCAAAAACTGAAGAAATAGAAAGAAGAAAAATGGCTCCTGTATATAAAGGAGCTATAGTAATAGAACCAAAAAAAGGTATCCATTCAAATATTTTAGTTTTCGATTTTCGTTCGCTCTACCCTACGATAATAGTCACTCACAACATTTCTCCGGAAACGTTTAACTGCAAACATTTAGAATGTAGAGAAAAAAACAGAGTTCCAGAAACAAAATGGCACTTTTGTATAAACTCAAAAGGATTTATTCCTAAGAACTTAGAAGACCTTATCAAATCTAGACAAAAACTCAAGGAAGAAATGAAAAAAGTTAAAAAAGATTCTGAAGAATGGAAAAAACTTAACAACATACAATACGCTTTAAAAATAATTGCTAATGCAACCTACGGTTATTTAGGTTTTTTCAGTGCAAGATGGTACAAAAGGGAATGTGGAGCTTCGGCAGCAGCTTTTGGAAGATATTACATCAGTAAAGTTATAGAGAAAGCAAAAGAAGAAGGTTTTGAGATAATTTATGGGGATACAGATTCTCTTATGGTAAAATTACCACAAGATTTGAACCCAGACAAACTGAGAAAAATTGGTGAGGAATTTGAAGAGAAAGTAAATAAAGATTTGCCTGGAATAATCGAGCTCGAGTTTAGAGATTTGTATGAAGGAGGAATATTCACAGTAAGGAGAAGTGGAGAAATCGGAGCTAAAAAAAGATATGCTTTGATTGATTATGAAGGAAATTTAGAAGTTCGTGGTTTCGAAACTGTCAGAAGAGATTGGTGCAACCTTTCAAAAAAAATTCAACGTGAAGTTTTAACTATTATTCTTAGGAACAAAGATCCCTTAAAAGCTATTGAGTTAGTTAGGGAAACCATTAAAAGAATTAGGGAGGGGAAAGTTTCCATAGAAGATTTAGTGATTTATGAACAAATTACCAGACCGTTAAGTCAATACGAACAGATTGGCCCTCATGTAAGAGCTGCACAAAAAGCAAAATTAAGAGGAAGGGTCATAGGTGAAGGTATGGTTATAGGTTTTGTTATAGTAAAAGGGAAAGGAAGTATTGCTGAGAGAGCTGAACCTGTAGAAGATGTAAGGCCAAACGAGTACGACCCAGAATATTATATACATCATCAGATTTTGCCTGCAAGTATGAGAGTTTTTAAAGCCTTAGGCTATACCGAAAAAGAAATTTTAAGCGGAAAAGAACAAAAAGGCTTGGAAAGATTTATCAAGAAGTCCTGACATTTGTAACTTTGAGCAAATCCGCTTTTGTTATTATTCCTATAACTTTTCCGTTCCTGCTTACCAAAATTGCATGGTTGTTTTGAAGCAAAGCTAATATTGAAGTTAAAGGTTCTTTTTCTGTAACTACTGGAAAAGCCTCTTCCATTATTTCTTCGACTTTTTTGTTCAAGAAATCTGACGGTTTTTTACCTTTTGAAATTTCTTCAAGAATAGTTCTTTCGGAAATGCTTCCAACAAAGCTTTTTCCGTCGAAAACAGGAAGTTGAGAGTAGCCATACTTCCTCATAAGCTTTATAGCTTTGGAAACTTTTTCCTTCTTCTTTATCCAAATCACCCTAGGTGTTAAAAGTTGATCTGCAGTTATTTGACTCTTTTTTTCTAAAGATTCAAGACAGTCAAAAATTTTCTTAACTGAAGAATAACTTGGATTAACCTTTTTTGATTCAATTTTCGCTATTAAGGATTGACTTAAACCACAAAAAGCTGCTAAACTTTTTTGTGTTAAACCCAAATTTTTCCTTCTTCTTTCTATTTCTTCTATTTCTGGCAACATATTCCTATAAGAATATTTTTTTCATAAAAATATTAATAAAAGAATGTCCTACTCATAAAAATGAGAAACATAGTAATAGAAGAATTGAAACAGCCTCCAATGAATGAACAAAAAATCGAAATAGTAGAGAGGAAAGGTTTGGGGCATCCAGACTATATTTGTGATTCTATAATGAATCAAATCTCTATAAACCTGAGTAAATACTACCTTAAAAATTTTGGTTCGATCCTTCATCACAATATAGACAAGGCTTTGTTGGCTGCTGGAGAAGTTGAAAATAAATTTGGTGGTGGAAAGATTAAAAAACCAATGCTTCTTGTTATTGGTGATAGAGCAACTTACTTTGTTGATAAAGAAGAGGTTCCTGTAAGCGAGATTGCAATATCAACAGCAAAGGAATGGTTCAAAAGAAATTTAAGGTTTGTAGACCCCGAGGAACATGTAAAGTATCAGGTAGAATTGAAACAAGTTTCATCAGCCCTAGCAAGCATTTTCGAAAGAAAGAAAAAGATATTAGGAGCAAACGATACTTCTGCTACTGTTGGTTATGCTCCCCTAAGTAAAACAGAAGAGATAGTCTTTAACACCGAACGATACCTTAATTCTAGAGAGTTTAAGAGAGAATTTCCAGAAACTGGAGAAGATGTAAAGGTTATGGGAATAAGAAAAGACAACACCCTTGATTTAACAATAGCCCTAGCTTTTGTTGACAAATTTATAGATTGTGAAGAAACTTATTTTAGAAGGAAGAAAGAAGTGGAAGAAAACCTTAGAGAATACATGAATTCTAATTATGCCTTTGAGAAGATAAACATAAATCTAAATTCTCTTGACAAAAGAGGAAAAGGTGAATCCGGCCTTTTCTTAACAGTTACAGGAACTTGCGCAGATGGAGCTGATTCAGGCCAAGTTGGAAGAGGCAATAGAGTCAACGGAGTTATCCCTCTTAAAAGACCTACTAGTTCAGAAGCAGCAGCCGGAAAAAACCCTGTTTCACATGTAGGAAAAATTTATAATGTATTAGCTTACAAACTTGCTGAAGAAATTTATGAAAAGGTTCCTGACTTAAAAGAAGTTTACATATGGCTTGTAAGTAAAATAGGCGCGCCTATAGATCAGCCAACAATGATAGCCACTCAAGTAATTTTAAAGGAAAAAACCCATTTAAAAAATGTCTATAAGGAAATAGAGGAAACTATAAACGAGCGATTGGACAACATAGATAAGTTTTGTATGGATTTAGCAAAAGGAAAGTATACAGTATGCTAAACTCTTAACTTTGGTCCTTTAACTAGAAATTGAGAAATGATGGGTAATGCTTTCTTATCAATTCTTAACTTATTGTCAACTCTTGTCAAATACTTTTCTTTATCAAGTTTTAGCAGATATTCTTTAACAATTTTTCTTTGTCTTATCGGAAATTTTGATAGCAATTCCTCTAAGGAGACGTACTTTTTTGTGGAACCTTTTGCTAGCACAAATAATGATAATAATATTGTCTTTTCAAATTCTGTCAGCATATCCAACATATGTTGTATAGGAGTAAATAAAGTTTTCGGTTCAGAAGACTAGTTAAATATTTAAATTCTTCCTCCAACTATTAATTGAAAAATCAAGAAAGGTGAAAAATGCCCAAGAAATCTGAAGCAGAATATAAAATTTACACGTTTATTTGTCAAAATCCTGGGTTGTGCACTTATGAAATTTCAAAAAAAATGATGATGAGTGGAGGAAGAGTAAGGTATTTTCTTTCCAGACTTAAGGAGAAAGGATTAGTTAGGTTTAAGTTTGACAGGAAAAATCCAAGAATTAAAAAGCTCACCTATCCAGTAAGTACTATAGAACTTCTTCCAAAAAAAATTAAAGCTCAGCTTAAAAACATAAAAGTTTAAGCTATGTATCTTAAATCTTTTTCGTGCTCTTTATGAAGTTTCATATATTTTTCTAATTCCTTCAAGGCCCATCTTCTCAATTTTTCCTGAGAAGTTATTCTTCTTTTTTTCTTTTTCATAATGTCATCCTTTCGAATTTTATCTTTAAATCTTTTTCTTCCCATGAAAATATAGGAACATTTCTTCTTAATTTCTTAAATCTTTCGCTTAATGAGTGAGAAACTATAGGTAAAGCTATAGTAGCATCAACGTAGCAGGTTGCTGTTTTTGAACTTCTTGATTCTTTACCCCAGCTTATTGCTTCTTCAAAAGTACACCCAGATAAACCTCCCCACTGAGGTGAATCTGTAGTTATTTGTATCGCAAAGTTGTGATGTTTCTCGTGTCTAGTTTGATAACTTGCTATTACTGCTGTTTGTTGAATGAAATTTTTTGGTGTGCCGCCACCAATATAAATAACCCCACTATATTTTGTTTTTTCCCTTATTCTTGCAGTCTCATGCACATCCTTAAGAGCATCAACTATTATTTTTTTCTTTTGAAGTGTTATGAGTTCACCACAAAAATTTATTGTCTTTTCCTTTTTTCTCCTGTTTGCTAACATTAAGGAAAAACCAATGCAACTATCACCAAACGCTGGGCAAAAAATTGGTACACCATTTTTATAAGCTGAAATTATGATAGAGTCCTTTTCTTTTCCATACTTAAGTAAAAACTTACCAAGAAGTTCAAAAATTTCCCTCGAGGAATAAGGATAATTATCTTTCAACATCATACTAAAAGGTCCTGAAATAATATTGTCAAGTTTGTAAAATTTTTTTTCATCAGCAAAAACATCATATATTCTATCAACTCTTACCTTCCTTAGTTTTTCATCATCTATTAGATGAGTCCCGATGAAATGCTTCATCCCCATAGCTTCGCAAAAATCATGATACATGTTTGCTCCAGTTGTAACTAAAACATCTATCATCCTTCTTTTAATGAAATAAGAAATTATCTTCCTCATTCCTGCCGGAACCATTGCTCCAGCCAAACCAAACCATATAACTAAGTTCTTTCTTTTGAGCATTCTTGACCAAATCTCTATTATTTCGGCTAACTTTCTACCTTGAAAACCTATAGCAAGCATTTCTTTAGTCAGTTCACTTATCTTTTTCTCAGGCCAAACTTCTATGGGCTCGGTTGGATGAGCTAAAAATTTTTTTCTCATTTTTAATTAAAATTATAGCTTCTTGAAAATAAAAAAACATTAGTTATTTCAAAAAATATGTAAAGAAGAATAGAAAACTACTTTAAAAAGTTGCACAAAAAATAAAATGAATTCTATGAAAGTCATAAAAAATCTTAAATGTCCAAAATGCAAAAAACCAATTCCATACAAAACTTTAAAATTAACTGAGGGGAGATGCAATCATTGTGGCTATATAATTGCTTCTTCTATTCTAAGGTTTGCAAACAACGGAAATAAAAAACTTGATTAATATTTACCTGCTATAATCTTTTATGGAAAAGGAAATTAAAGAAAAGTACAAAAAGGCTTGTTCGATTTCTCAAGAAGTCAGAGAATATGCGAAAAGCTTGATTAAAGAAGGTGAGAAAGTTTTAGAAGTTGCTGAAAAAATTGAGAGAAAGATAGAAGAATTGGGTGGAAAACCGGCCTTTCCTGTTAACATTTCCATAAACGAAATAAGTGCTCATTATTCTCCTGATTCTAATGACATTACAGTAATTAAAAACAATGATTTGGTTAAGATAGATATAGGTATACATATCGATGGCTATATATGGGATAGCGCTTTCACTGTATGTGTAAACGAGAAAACTCACCCTTTAATAGAAGTTTCAGAAAAAGCTTTGAGAGAAGCTCTTAAACTTATTAAACCTGGCACAAAGGTTTGTGAAATTTCTGAAGTTGTCGAAACTGTAATAACTGAAAATGGTTTTAACCCTGTAAGAAATCTTTGTGGTCATGGCTTAGAGAGGTTTAACCAACATGCACATCCAACCATACCAAACGGTAAAAATTCTATTAAAGAAGAAATAAAAGAAGGACAAGCCATAGCAATGGAAGTGTTTGTAACAAACGGGTCTGGATGGGTCAAAGAATCTTTCCCTACCTTAATTTATAAGTACAAACAAGACAAACCAACTAGACTTTTGGAAGGAAGGAGGATCTTAGAGCTTGCAAAAACCAAGTTTGAAAAGTTACCCTTTGCCAGGAGATGGCTTAGGGGTATAATAAGCCCATTGAAAATTGACCTAGCTCTTAGACAGCTTGTAGAAGTAGATGCTTTGATAGAATACCCGATACTTAAAGAAGAAACTAACGGTCTAGTTGCACAATCTGAAGAAACAGTTTTAGTTGAGTAATTTTACTTCGCATACTTACTTTTTACTCGAGATCTTGCAGAAGAAAATTTTGCTATCAAAGCAGAAAGTAGAAAGCCACAATTGCCACATTTCCCCTTATTTTTTCTTAATTCTTTTTTAACAATTTTTTTTCCGCATTTAGGACATTTGAGCGAACGCATATTATCTTATCCTTCTCGTCCAATAATATACAGATCCTGCCTTATTTTTTTGTACTACTTTTTTCTCTTCGACTAAAATTTTAAGTTGATTTTTAATTGAATTTAGAGAAACAATCCTTTTAACCTTTTCGTTAACCTTAAAGTTTATCGGAAGTATTTTTAAAGGTACGGGTGACTCGTTTAAAACCTCTAAAATAGCAGGACCTAAAGAACTATCTCTATTCTTACTCTTAGCCATAATATTTTTATGGTTTTTATACTAAAAAAAGCTAACACCCTAAGTGAAAATTTAGATAAGAAAAAAGACATTAAAGATGGAAAGAAAAAAACAAAGACGAAAATTTTTTTATAACCAAAAATAAAAACGAAAATTTTCTTTTCTTGATTTAAAGAAAAAGAAATTTATATCTTTTTAAGAGTTAAATAATATTTAAAAGCCATTACTCCAGTTGGCGCACTTAGGCTGGAAAAATGAGAAAAGACAAGATTCAAAATCTTATAAAGATAGTTAAATGTTTAAAACACTCAGAAGAAGGGTGGCTTTGGATAAGAGAAATAGCCAGAAGAACAAAGCTACACCACAAGACTGTTTCTAGACTTATAAATACTCATTTAACGATGTTCGTAGAGATTCAGAAATTTGAACCTTTTAATGTTCAGATGGTAAGACTTAAACCTGGAACTGACATAAATGGAATATTTAGATTCCTTACTGTAATGGATAAATTGAACTCGGACAAAAAATAATTACTATTCAGTTATAACCTCAAATCGTCCATGATTTTTTCATTTATTGATTTTACTGAACCTTTAAATTTGATGGAAAAGGATTAGAACCGCTTTGAAGCGCTTCAAAGCGATATCTTACCCATCCTTGGCCATCTTTTTCAAACCTTTCTATCTTATCAGTTCTCTTAACCATATTTGAAAGTAAACCCCTTAGCCCTGAGGTATCTTTCCATCCTAGTTTTTGCGCAAGATCCTTATAGCTTATTTCTTTATGCTCCCTTATAATAGCTAAAACTTCTTCCATTTTTGGTGTTAAAGGTAATTGAGATTCTATTTTTTCTATTTGAGTCATTATTTCAGTTTTAATAGGTTCTGGTGAAATTTCCGCTGTTTTTTTAAGAGATTCTATAGAATTTTGAATTATTTCAAATTTTCTGGACATATTTTCATCATGCTGTTTTAAAATTTCTTTTATCTCATTAATAGTTAATACAGGGATTTCGAACTTGGATAACAACCAGTCCTTTGAAACCATTTGGGTCTCTATTCTATTCAATGAAGCCTCGATTTCTTTTAGAGCTCTTCCAGTATATCCGGCAGCTATACCCAATTGAAGAGATTCTTTTTCAAGCTCCAGGGTTTCTGGTTGGGGTGTTTCTGTTTGAATTTTAGTCTCTGGAGTAGCGATTTGAAGCGCTTTGAAGCGCTCTTGAAGCGCTTTTTCATCGCTTTGAAGCGCTTTTAAATCGTTTGAAGCGCTTTGAAGCGCTTCAGGACTGCGCTTTTTTCTAAAAAACTGCAATATACGATCAATTAAACTCACTATTAATATTATGATTTACTTCCTTATAAACTTTCACTTTTTAAATAAGGGCTAGTAACTTCACTTTTTATTTTGAAGGAGGGTGCGCCTCCTTTTTTCTATGAATTCTCACTTTCTATCATAGAGTTAAAATAATAATTACAAAAAATATAAAAAATTATATTTTTTATAAAATATTTAAATAAAAACATTGAATTTATTACATATACTAAATAATATTTTCTTAAACAAATATTTTTTAGTATATACTTTAAGTCTCACTTTTTCTCTATCTTAAAAAAGCTCAATTATTTTTAGTTTATTGGCGCATTTTATTTTTTTCAAAAAACAAGTAATTTCCACTTTCTTTAATCAAATTTGATTTTAAATCTCTTTATTTGATTTTAAAAAGTTTAAATTTGCTTTTTAACTAAAGAAAATGGCATAAATTCTCTCTATTTTTCATAAAATTCACAAATTGCACAGTCTATTTAAAATATGTGGCGCATTTAAAAATAAAACATCGTTTCCATTAATTTCTGCGCAACTGCAATATCAACGGCATAAAAATAATTTTGAACCTTGGATAGGTAAAGATACTTATATTTTTAATCGGTATTGTATCAATTTTCCTTGGATTCCAAAAATTGAAACAATATCAAAAAAGGCAAAATCTAGCCTAATAGTTGGCGCATTTTCCTCAAAAATAAAGCCAAAATTGCCTTTTCAGGCTTAAAAGTTCGTATAAGAAGCATTAGGCGTACTAAAAATACTTTTTTCTATTCATATAAAACAAGGAGGAAAGTATTCCTAATAAGAAATAGGAAAACGGTAATGAAATGTTATCAGCTATTTTTAAAACAGGCTTATACCATCCTATAGTCGGATCTCTCATTTCATACATAAAAAGACCCCTACAAAGAATTACGACCATAAGTAGTAGAATAAGTTTCTCAAAAGAGTGTCTGGAAATCGTTGGTGAAAGCAAAAACCCTATAGCTATACCTAGGAGCAACCCTACTAAACTT
>JAWBTW010000016.1:0-17350 GCA_039000165.1 Candidatus Aenigmatarchaeota archaeon | reverse complement strand
GGTACACTAACTTGGAAGGGGCAGGATGGTACAACTTAACTTGTTTTATTGAAAGCAACTCAACTTTATACTATAACGCTACTTTAGCACAAATGGAAACTTGGATAAGGCTCAGCAGACCTTTACAAATTGATCAAATAATTCCTCAATATCCTTGGGTTTATAGAAACGATTCTTTCACTCCATACCAAACAAACATAAGCGTTCATGTTAGGGATGCTCAAATAGGGCATGCTAGCAACGCAAACGTTAGCTTTTACAACTCAACTCATTTCTTATTCAGTTGCTTAACAAACTCAACAGGATGGTGCGAGCTAATTGACTTTAACCCGCCAGACGATTACACTCCTTCACCTTATGTAATATACATAAACGCAACAAGGCCAGGAAATGAAGATTCTCTAACCAATTCAACTTCAATAACAGTTAAAGGAATTTTATTTGTTAACATTACTTCACCACTAAACGAAAGTCTTCATCCAAAATCAGAAGCTATAGATTTAAGCGCAACTGTAATAAGTGAAAATGGAGAAAACTCTTCTGTTCTTAACCCGACAGTTAAATGGTACAACGAAACTGCATTGCTTGCCGTAGGCTTGGAAGTAACTCTGCCTCAGCCAATAGTTGCTCAGCAAAGAACAGGACCTCATCAGCTTATGGCAATTGCAAGCAAAAGTTATTATGAAGATGGAAAATCAAACGTTAGTATAATAATAACTGGTTTAGCAGATGTTGTTTGGGTTTCGCCAATAGGAATAACTCCCTATCCAGAAGAATTCTATCCAACTTGTTTGGTAAAAGATCATGAATCTGGAGCAGGAATTTCTGATTATGAGGTCAACTTTTCTTACAAGTGGGAACCTTCCTCTGAATTTATATTTAACGGAAGTTATACAACTAATTCTTCTGGCTATGCAAGTTATGTTTTTATTCCAACACAAAAAGGAAACATTACTTTTAATTGTTCTATAGGAGAAAACGCTACTCAGTACTATTCACCAAACATAAAAGAAGCTATAGAAACGATTTGGGTAAAAGATATAAGCTTGCCAAAAATCTTTAACTTTTCTGTAATTCCAAACTCAAGCATAGAAGCAAACCTTAATCTTACTTACATAAACGCAACAATAATTGATAATTACGGTATAGAATCTGTCTGGGCAAACATTACTTTGCCGAATGGAAGCATAGTAATAGTTCCTATGAGCAATATAAGTGTGCCGGAAACAGGTTTTGGATTTTTCAGAGCAACTTATTCCGCAAGCTACCTTCCACCCATAGGAGGAGAGTATAACATAAGCGTTTATGCAAGAGATTATCCACCAGAATCTAACGTTAATAGTACTTTTGTTGGTAACATAAGCGTTTGGGGGAAGATTTCTGGCTTGGTTGAGCAACTTCCTGCTTACGTAGTAGCTTATAACATAACTCAAACTCAAGGCTTTACTTTTGAAGTTTCTGTTAACTTTACTAACTTAGGACCAGCAACCGCTTATTCTGTCAACTTAACTCATGCAGAAGATCCTTTAGGTTCGCTAACTTATAATGAAAGCAGAAAAGAGTGCGGGACAGTTTATGCAGGACAAACCTGCTCTTGGGTTTTCAAAATAACAGTTCCAGAAAAAACTTCTCCGCAGCTAATAAGAGCTTATACTATAGCTACATGGCAAAACCCTGATAAAACTGTTGAGCAAAAACTGAATGAAACATCAATAACAGTTTCTTCAAACCCTGTAATAGAGGTTATTCCGAAGAGCATAAACAAAACAACTCCTCACGACTTGACAACTTATATTGGCAATATAACAACTTATGCTTCTGGAAATGATGAAGTAAGAGATGTTTCAATAAGCACAGTTGGAGGAAACCTCGCTTTTGATTGTCCGCTTTGTGTTTTATCTATAATTCCAAACTCTTATGGCTTGCTTCCAGCAGGCGAAAGTTTTGTCTCAGACATAACGATAACAGTACCTGCAGGTCAAGCACCAGGAATTTACTGGACAAAAGTTAGAGCAAGCTCAAGCAATGCAGGATATGATGAAATGCTTCTCAACTTAACAATACCAATAAATACTTCTTGGATAAGAAGCCCAGAAAGCTTCGGTTATGTTTTACTTCCCTTAAACACAAGCGGAACCATAGGGAATATAACCGTAACAAACATAGGAAACGTAAAAATACCTTTCGAGATTCTTAAGTCTGGAAATGGAAGTATTTTTGTTACTGCTTATCCTTCAGGAGCAAAAGGAACAACCGCCTTTGACTTAGAAAAACAAGTTTCAAGAAACGTTAGTGTTGACTATTCAGTTCCTTGGAATGCTTATCAAGCAATTTACACTGTAAACATAGTTATAAGAAACGTTACTTTTGCAAACCCACCTGAAAGGATAACAACAATAATACTTAACGTTACTGATGTTCCGCCAACAATAACTGACATAATAGTTGAGCCAAGAGTTTTTGAAATAGGTTTTGAAAACGTTACTATACAAGCAAAGATTACTGATAATTTTGCTGTTGATAAAGCATGGGTTAACATTACTTTACCGAACGGCTCAAGCTTTGTTCAGTTTATGGGTTCCTTTGCTGGTTCAATCTATAACACAACTTATTCAAGCTTACAAGAAGGAATTCATTTAATTAGAATATGCGCAAACGATACTCGTTCTTTAGAAGGATGCACTTCGCCAATAGAAGTTGAGGGTTCGGCAACTACAAGACTAGAAATAATTCCAAACATTACTCACATTTTAGCAAACGATATAACAATAGAGTATGGACAAAGCTTTGCTGTTAACATAACTTTGAATAACACTGGCGGCTCAAGAGCTTTTGATTCTAATTTAACCATAGATTCTGGTTTTATTTCAAGCGAACCAAGCTTCTTTGATTTTGGAACTATCTTGAAATGGAAATCAAAGTCAAACATAACTTTAATAAGCATACCAAACGGGACTGAAGCAGGAATCTATTACATAAACTTGACAGCAGAATGGAAGAACTTGAACGAAACTTATAACTCAAGCTCTGCTCAAATTCTTGTAAACGTTACTCCAAACCCAAAGCTTAAAGTTATAGAAGAAAACATAACAAAAATAATTCCTCCAGGAGCAAAGGATAGTGTAAACATTACTTTAAAATCTATAGGAAATAAAAACGTTACAAACGTTGAAATAAACTGCACAAGGGGAATAGTTTGTCAAGACTTTAACGTTTCCTTTAAACCCAAAAACTTCACTTCAATACCGATTGGTGAAACAAGGCAAGTTAACGTAAGCTTTGAAGTTCCTCCAAACTACTTAGCAGGAACTCATAACGGAACAATAGAAATAAGATGGGATTCTGAGTTTTACTTAGAGCTTCCTGTTTTCATAACAGTTCCTGTAAACATAACTTGGGAGCATAACCCAAAAGTTTTAAGCTCTTATGTTTTACAAGATGATAAAGGATACTTTGGAAGCATAGATATAATAAACACAGGAAACTCAGAAATAGAGCTTGAGCTTATAAAAACAGGTGAAATAGCTCCTTATCTTAACTTGAGCGAAACAAGGATAGTTTTGCCTTACAACGAAATAAAAACAATTCACATAACCTATTCTTCGCCTGACATTCAATTTGACAAAAACTACACAGGAAAGATAATAAGCAACATAACAGGAAGTTTGAGAGAAAACGCAACAGAAAAGACAAGAGAAACTTTTGTAAGCATGTTTGTTTCTGTTTACAAGGTTAAGATAATAAGTCCAACAAGCTTTAATCCTATAACTGGAGTTGTTAGTGGAAGCGAAATTCTAGCAAAAGTTAACATTACTGCAAACTCGAGCTTTGTTACTCAAAACGTAAGCTTTAACGTTTCTATCTTTGATTATGAAAGAAAGGCAGAAGCTTTTGTTAGCTCTGCTTATTACAACTCAACTGAAAAGCTATGGTTTGTTAGGTTTATAGCTCCTGAGTTAGAGGAAGCAAGAGTTTATAACTTAAACATAACCGCAAGCTACAATGGAACAAGGTATTTGGTAAGAAGTGATATAGAAAATGATTCAATAGTTTATCGCGACACTCAAGCTCCTTTAATAGAGCTAATTACTCCTGTAAGAATACCTGCAAACTCTACAGTTAGAGTTTTGGTTAACGTTACAGAAAGCGGAGGAATCAAGAATATAAGCGGAGAAATAACTTACCCTGACAACACAACCCAAAACATAAGCTTTACTTTAATCTCAAGAATTAAGGATAATTACCTGTTTGAGTATAACTTGACAAACACTTCAAGCCTAGGAAATTACACAATATCAGCTTTTGTTTGCGACTTAAGCAAAAATTGCAACTCTGCTTCAAAATCTTTTGAAATCTATCCTGTTGCAATATTTTCAGGCTATGCTAAGGATTTGGAGCAAATTTCTGAACCTGCCTTAAGAGTTAACTTCAAGTTTTACGATCAAGGAAGTGAAACAATAAGGTTCGACTTTAACTCAAACGCAAGCGATGGCTATTACAACGAAACTATAGATATGAAAACTTATGATTTGAAAATAAGCTTGCTTGAACCTACTTTCAGCCATCAAATTCTTTTGTACAACTTGACCATAGCTACAGATTATTTCAACCCAATAGTTTTTGGTAATGTTCCTAACGTGAGGACAACAAGCTCAGCAGTAAAAGGAGTTTATCTTAACACTATCTTAAGACCAGCTTACTTTATACTTAAAATCAACTTTTCTGATTGTGTTTTAGGTTTATGTAACGTTCCTATTCATGACCCAAACAAGCTTGGAATTTATAAGTATAGTGGAAACTGGACACCAAAAGTTTCTACTGCCCAAAACACTAATTGGGTGAGAATTACTAACAGAGAAATGGACAACTCAGATAAGTCAGTGAACTTAACTGATTACACTGTTACAGTAAACTTAAGTGATATAAGAGGAGTTTATATTCTTGCAGAATTTATTTGTGGGAATGGAGAATGCGAATCTGAAGCAGGAGAAAGCACTAGTAATTGCCCAATAGATTGCCCAGCAATACCTCCTGCTCCTCAAGTCCCGATTTACATTCCACCTACAATTCCACCAATAGTAGGAGGACCTGGTGGACCAGGAGGACCTGGAGCAGGTCCTGCTGCTCCTCCTGTAGCCTTAGTTCCCTTGGAAGTAAAAACTACTTTGATAGAAACAACTCTTACTCCTGGTGAAGAAAAAGTATTTTCTATTGACGTGACTAACAACTTAGACACAGCTACAAATGTAAGAATTACTGTAGAAGGCCCTGTCTTTCAACTTTTAACAGTTCAGAAGCCTACGTTTACTGTCGCTCCTAAATCTACTGAAGTTACTGCTGTAAGAGCTTATGCTCCTCCAAGAATTGCACCAGGAATTTATACTGGAGATCTAGTTGTTACTGCAGGAAATATTGTTCATAGGACTCCTGTAACCATAGTTGTGCAACAAGTTCCTGAACCTTTGCTTGATGTAAGCGTAAAAATACTTTCAAAAGCAATCAACCCAGGGACAAACCTTACTTTTGAGGTTAAGCTTATAAACATGGGTCCAACTGCTAAGGTTGAAGATATAACAGTAACTTACACTGTTAAGCCACTAAACGAAGATAGAATAATAACAACTTCAAAAGAAACTCTTGCAGTAGAGACAGAAAAAACTTATGTGAGAAGTTTGGAAATTCCTTCTGACACACCAGAAGGAAGGTATGTCTTAGAGGTTAACGCAAGCTATTGGTACGGTATAAAGTATGCTATTTCAACAGATAGCTTTGAAGTAACAGTTCTTCCTCTACCAATCTTTATACTCAGAAGTGTATTCATGCATTG
The DNA here is from genome assembly GCA_039000165.1 of Candidatus Aenigmatarchaeota archaeon. Taxonomy (GTDB): domain Archaea; phylum Aenigmatarchaeota; class Aenigmatarchaeia; order CG10238-14; family SCSR01; genus JAVZHQ01. Next base: position 11,523 of record JAWBTW010000016.1, on the reverse strand, counting down.
GCTAACTTATGTTATTCTTTTTGTTGTGGTTCCTCTGTTGATAATAGGAATTAAGTGGTACGGCGCTTACAGAGCAGCGAAAGCAGCAAAAGCAAGGTATATTGCACCAGTAGAATTCAAGAAACTGCCTCAACCAGGACCAAACTCAATAGAAGTTGGAAAAATTGCCGAAACTGATGTTAAAGCATACTTAGATATTTCTCAGTTGTTAATGCATTCGATAGCAGCTGGTGGTACCGGCTCAGGTAAAAGTGTCTCTGCAATGGTTTGTGCTGAAGAATTACTGAAAAGAAAAGTTCCTGTAATAGTTTTTGATCCTACTGCTCAATGGACAGGATTCATGAAACCTTGCAGGTTCAAAGAAATGCTTGACCTCTATCCAAAGTTCGGTCTTAAGCCAACAGATGCAAGAAGCTTCAAAACTAACATAATAGTTGTAGAAGACCCAGAAATGCCCATAGACATAAAGAAGTACATGAACCCAGGAGAGATTACTGTTTTTGTTATGAATAGGCTGCCTCCTGAGCAGTTAGACAAGTTTGTTAGAAGAAGCATTCAGGCAATATTTGACATGAGACCACCAGAATCGAAGCAAATTAAATTGTTACTTGTTTATGACGAGGTTCATAGATTGTTGCCAAAGTATGGAGGAAAGGGAGGATATGTAGCTATAGAAAGAGCTTGCAGAGAGTTTAGAAAGTGGGGAATTGGAGTTTTCTTAATCTCGCAAGTATTACAAGATTTCAAGGGAGCCATAAGAGCTAACATAGCAAACGAGATTCAGCTAAGAACAAAGTACGAAGGAGATATAGGAAGAGTAAGGTCAAAGTATGGTATGGATTATGCTTCTAGAGTAACGAAGCTAACAGTTGGTACAGGAATGGTACAGAACCCTGAGTACAATTATGGTAAGCCATGGTTCGTTAGCTTTAGGCCTTTGTTGCATTCGCCTTTTGCTTTGACCGATGAGGAGCTTAACCTTTACATGAAGCTTACGAAGAAGATCGAAGAATTGGAGAAGAGAATTGAGAAGCTAAAGGCGAAGAAGGTTGATACTTACGATGTTGAAATTGAGCTGAACATAGCTAAGGATAAAGTTAAGACTGCAGCTTTCAAGATGGCCGAAACTTATCTTGAGTCTGTTGAAAAGAGAATAGAAAAAATGGGTGGATAAATGGCAAAGAAAAAAATCAAAAAGGTAAAAAGAGAGAAACGTAAGAAATTGGAGAAAACTGAAAAGAAAGTTGAAAGAAAGGAAAAATTTGAAAGAGAAAAAATTGAGAAGATTCAGGAAGAAAAAGCTGAGCTTGAAAGCATGCTAGGCTTTCTGGAAGATCAGTACAGAAAGGCAGAAATAAGCGAAAAAAGTTACTTGGAAACAAAGCTAAAATACCTTGAAAAACTTGAGAAGATAAACAAATTTTTAGAGAGGATGGGAGCTAAAGCTGAAGTTAAGCCAAGGGAAGAAAAGGTTGAAGCTGAAGAAGTTGAAAAAGAAGTTGAAGTTCCAAAAGAAGAAAAGAAAGAGGAGAAAATTGAAGTTAAAACTTTTGAAACAATAGAACCTAAGGCAAGGCTTGGGTTTTTAAGCAAAATTTTTGGGAGAAAGAAAGAACAAAAAGTAGCTAAAAGTGAAGAAGAAACTAAAGCTGAAGAAGCTAAGCTTGAAGTAGCGATGTCCCCTCCAGTTTCTCCTCCTGCAGAAGAACCTAAAGCTGTTGAAACTCCAATAAAGGAGGTTAGGGAAGAAACAAGTGAAAAAATTTTAAAGAAAATTGAAGCAGAGCAGTTTATGGTTGAAATAGAGAAGTTGAAAGTTATGATAGAAACTATGAGAGAAAGTTTGAGAGTTACTGATGAAAGCATAAGAACGATATCTGAAAGTATAGGCGAGCTGAGAAGCATGATTTTAACTGCTGACACAAGCATAAGAGAGACTGCAATAAAACTTGAGAAAATAGAGGATGAAGTTTCTGAGGTTAAGCCACAAGAAATTTCTAAGAAGTTTAGGGAAGTTTTAGGCGTAATAGATAAACACCAGCTTGCTCTGGAAAAACTTGAGAGAAAAACAGAAGATTTAGGAACAAAGATAAACGCAGTTTATGAAATGCTGAAAGGAATTGGAAGTCTAGAAAACATAGGAAGAATTAACAAGGAAATCCAGAAAAAAGTTGAAGATATAAACGAAGCAGTCAAGTATATAGAAAGAATTGGAGTAAAGACTGAGAAGATATTTGTTGATTTGAGTAAAGGCTTAGAAGATTTAACTCTTTACAAGGTTAAGCAAGAAGATGTTGAGGAAAGCTTGAAGGAAATAATCAAATCTTTAGATGCTTTGAACGTTAAGTTTGAAGGTTATGTTAGCAAAAGGGATTTGGAGGAAATTAAGGAAGACATTCTTGTTATGAAAAAGCAGATAGAAGAAATTAACAAAGTCTTGCCAATAGTTCAGGTTAAGCTTCCTGAAAGTATAATTGAACTGAGAAGAAATAGAGAAGATATTCTTTTGCTTTTGAGCTCTTTGGAAGAAAAGATGAGAGAAGGGAAGATAAGCAAAGAAGAGTATGAAAGCGTGAAGAGAATAAATGAAAAAAAGTTGAAAGAAATAGAAGAGCTTTTGAAAAAAGAGTGGAAAAGAGTGGAAAAAATCATTAGGGTTGCTGAAAAAGAAAAACCAGAAGTAAAGTCTGAAGAGAAAAGAAGCGAAGAAGCTGGAGAGGAAACTCCTAAGGAAACTCCAAAAGAAGAAGTTGAGAAAGAAAGCAAAGTTGAGGAAAAAACTGAAACAAAAGTTGAGGAAAAGGAAGTTAAAGCAAAGGAAGAGGTAACCAAAAAGTTAAGAAAGGAAAAAGTTAAGAAAAAATCCTAGGCAATTTCTAGCTTTATTTTCTCGCTAATCAAATCCAAAATTTTTCTTATATCATCGCTTTTGAAAAGCAAAACAATTTTTTGTTTAATTCTTTCTTCTGGAATTTCAAACTCTGATAAAAAAACTAGAGTATAGATTTCTTCTTTATAAACTTGACCAAGCTCGAATTCCTCTATTGCTCTAAAAGGGTTAACAGAAAGAAAAGGTTCTGATAAAACATACTTTGTGTTGAACAATTTTTGGAGAATGTTTATAAAATATCCTGAAAGGATGTTTGCAAGCTCTTTTAAAACAGGCAAGTTTTCGTCGCTCAAATCCTTGAAATAACCTTTCTCTTTTTTAAGGAAAATGTCGGCCATTCTTAATATATCCTTAAGGGAAGAGGAAAGCAAAATCACCCCATTTACAGCGTTCTTAAGCTTGATGAAGAATATTGTAGTTGAAATTTTTTCTGGGTTTAAAAGTTTTGGAACTTCGTTCAAAAGTAAAACCTTTAAAAAGGAGGAAGAAACTTTAACTTCCTTGTTTATCATTTCCTTTAAAGCTTTTGCCGTAACCTCTGAACAGGATAGCCACATCTTTTTCAAAAGTTTTGATTCGATTTTTGGGAGAGATATTTTCTTTGTCATCTTACCATTTCTAATCTCCCAAAATTTTTTTTACCCTTCTCACCAAATCCTCGTTGTCAAAAGGTTTTGTTATAAAATCCAAAACATTCAATTTTTTCATTTCTTCCATCCCAACTTCAGAAAGTCTAACAACTGTAAGAAAAGCTATTTTTAAGTTTTTTGTTTTTGGGTTTTCCCTTATTTTTTTTGTCGTTTCTTTCCCGGTCATTCCTGGCATCATCATATCCATAAGAATCAAGTCTGGCTTAACTTTTTCCAGTTTTTCTAGGCATTCTTTTCCACTATAAGCAGGAATTACCTCATATCCTTCTCTTTCAAAAATCGCTTTCACAAGCTCGACCAAATTTTCCTCGTCATCAACTATCATTATCTTCTTCTTCACTTCAAACCTCCTTAAATATTTATTTTTTTTCTCTGATTAATATTTATTTGAATGGTGAGCGAAAAAGTTAATTTGGGTTTTTGCCCTGTAGAAGTTGGTATAGGAAGTCATATGGTTATGCTCTACGAAGAAGAAGGAGAACTTTTAGACGCTTATCAAAATTTTTCGTCACAGGATTAAAAAATAATGAATTCTGTATTTTTCTCTATCCTAGAGAGGAATTAGCTAAAAAGATAGAAGAAAAAATTGGCTTAGAAAAATCTTTAAAAGAGAAAAGAATGCATTTCATTTACTACAAAAATTTCTACTTTAAAGGTAATCGCTTCAACAAAAAAAATGCATACATTTTGATTAAAAATGCATTGGATGAAATTATTGTTAAAGGTCTAAAGCTCGTGAGAGGAGCTTCTGAGATGTCATGGGTGATTAATACTAACCTTTTTAAAAAAGTTGTGAATTTTGAAAACGAAATAACAGAAAAATTTTCAGATTCTAAGGTTTTGTTCGTATGTGCGTATCCAGTAAGAAGCCTTTCGACTCCTGACCTGATAGATATAATTCAATCTCATATGATGTTAATCTATAAGAAGGGAAGAAAATGGTGTGTTTCTGAAACTGTAGAAAGAAAAATCTTAAAAGGCAAGATAGAAGACTTAGAAAAGTTTTATAAAATTGCAATAAAGAGAGAGTTAGAGCTAGCTAAACTTAAAGAAAAAATTAAAAAAGCTGGTTGATGCTTGGTATTTATTTAAGGAAGTTAAACTTAAATTATGAGCTTGTACGAAGATGCTAAGAGAATAATTCTTGACCTTTTTGGTCCAAAGTTTCTAAATGTTCTAGATAGCTTTGAGGATCCAAAAAAGTATCCGATGGAATTCTTGGAAGAGCTTAAGTATTTTTTAGAAAAAGCCATAGGCAAAGAAGCTGCAGAAGAATATGTCAAACCCCTTTACGAAAAGTATGGAAAAACTAGAAAGATTAAGAAAATTGCAAAAGAATCTACTTCTTCAAAAGGTCTTTCATTATTTTTCTGTGGTGGAAAAATCCCACTGCTAATAGAATGTAGCTCAAATCCCACCACAAATCTATTAAATTACTGCTTGCATAAGTTTCTAGAAACTTCATGTAGTAGATATCCGCTATGCTCATAGAAATTATTCCCAAAATTATTAAGAAATATGCTCTAAAAATTTTTGTTTCGAAGAGATTTACCACTGCAAATGTTGAAGAAATTATCAGTACTATATCACAAACAACATAGCCAACACTGAAAATTTTCTCTGATAGTAGAACCTCTGGGTTAAAAACATCTTCCTTGATCAAATAAAAAGTAAAAACAAGTACAAGAATCGAAAAGAAAAGCAGAAAAAGTAGCTCAGGTTTTCTAATTTTTGTTGAAGAAATTTTTCGAACATACCATAAACCTAATAAGAAAAGGGGATAACCAACTAGCCAAAAAACATCAGCTATTGTACCGACAGGCGACTTGATTCCAAAAATTATTTCATAAATTCCCCAAGTAGTTTCACCTAAAAACCAAAAGAATGTCCCAAGGGTTAAAAACAAGAATGCCTTGCCTTGAAGGCTAGTACTACCGTAAAACTTGTAAGAATAAAGTCCAAAAACAAAAGCTAAAAACGAGAGAAAAATTGGTATAATATCAGAAATTATAAAGAAGTTTTCTCCTAAAGGCTGATAAACATAGAGAAAGAGAATGAACAAGAATAACAAACCAAAAACTAAGTAAACTTTTCCCATACTATTTATTTGTCTTCTTTTCCTTATATTTTAAAGGTAGCGTAAAGTAAAAAGTAGTTCCTTTTCCTACCTCACTATCAAACCATATTCTACCTCCTAAAAGCTCTACAAGCTCTTTACATATAGAAAGACCTAAGCCACTTCCTTTAGCTTTTCTTGTGTAAGGTGAAGAAACCTGAAAGAATCTTGTGAAAATTTTATTGAAATGTTCTTTTGGTATACCTATACCAGTATCCGAAACACTAAACTTTATTTCATCGCCTTCTTTCTCAGCTTTAATCGTTATTCCACCTTTTTCTGTGTATTTTATTGAATTACTAACTAGGTTCAACAATATTCTTTTCAGCTTTTCCTTGTCAGTGAGTATATTTGGTATTCCTTTTTCAACTTCAACATTTAGGTATAGGCTCTTTTCTTTAGCAAGTTCAATCATTTCATTTTTCACGTCATTCAAAATCTCATTTATGTTTACTTCTTCAACAAAAACTTTTATCGTTCCTAAATCTATTCTTGATAAATCTAAAATATCTGTAACAAGAGCGCTTAACCTTTTAATTTCATCTTCAATGATTTTAAGGTATCTTAAACGCTTCTCTTTATCTTTGATTATCTCTTCGTCCTTCAAGAGTTGAGCAAACCCTGAAATTGCAGTCATGGGGGTTTTGAGCTCGTGAGCAGCTATTGAAATAAACCTGTCTTTTTCCACATCTAGCTTCTTGAGTTCCATATAACTTTTTTTCAATTTTTTCTGAGCTTCGAGAAGCTTTTTGTTCGTTTCGCTCAAGTCTTCCATCATATTCATTAGAGCAATCTTAGTTTCTGTCAATTCTTTTACCTTCTCGTTCAGTTCTTTCGTTCTTTCTCTTACAGTCTTTTCTAATTCTTTTTGGTGAGATTCGATCTTTCTTTTAAACTCTAGAAGTTTCTTTGACATCTCGTTAAAATGTAAAGCTAACTTTCCAAGTTCATCTCTACTTTTTACTTCTATCCTTAACCCAAACTCACCTTCAGCTATTCTAGTTGTAGCTTCCTCAAACTTACTTATTGGGTCTAAAATGCTTTTAGCCACCAAGAAAGAATAAACCAAACTTGAAGTTGTTAAAAGAGCGATTATCATAATTGATATCAAAATATTTAGAAAGTGAAAGTTTTCTAATTCTTCTGATGCTTCTAGAGTTTTCTTTTCTACTTCTTTCGAGAGCAAATCCAGTTTTGATAAGATTGCATTTTCTAGTAAAGAATCTATTCTATTCTTCTTAATGTTTATGCTTTCGATATCTTCTGGGTTGCTTTTGTAGTAATTTATTAGATTGTCTGTCAGCAGAAAATAAGAGCTGAAAGAACTTTTCAGCTCTTCTAACATTTCATTTTTTTCCGTAAACTTACTTTCGAGAAGAAAAATCTGGTTTTCAGTTTTATTCATTAAATTTTTCATAGATTGAAGATAAACTTCACTGTTTGTGAAAAGATACTCGTCCAAATTTAACCTGTAAGTTAGGGATAAAATTTTCAAGTAATCTATCGAACTTAAAAGAAACTCATATTCATGAATTACTAGGTTTGTAGTTTGATGAGCTTTTTGAACTAAAAAATTATTTACAGAAGTTAAAACTAAAACCGACAGGATAAAAATTAGTGAGAATAAAATTAACTTCCTTCTTATGGTTAAGTATGGTTTTATTCTAACCATACTCCATAGAACTCCTCGTCAGAACCCTGAACAGGGCAATAATTAAACCCTTTAACTTTTTTGCTCATAACATGAAAGTCTAGGGGAGAAACTCCAAAGATGTTTGGAGCATCTTCAACTATTATTTCCTGTGCTTTAAAGTATAATTCTCTTCTTTTTTCTTTGTCCAAAGTTCCTAAAGCTTCTTCCAGTATTTTATCTACTTCAGAATTTTTATAATGCCCTGGGTTTGTCCACTCACCAGCAGTTGAAGAGTGATAAGCTGACCACAAATAGTTGTTTGGGTCTGGATAAGCTGAACTAGAATAAAGTGGAAACATATCTGGCGAGGTTTTTGGGTCTTTAAATGAATTCACAGCATCGGCCCAACTCATAGGAATTATGTTTACAGTTATGTTTAACTCAGCAAGTTGTTTTTTTAGCAGCAAACCAACTGCTTTTTCTTCTTCCAAACCAGCAACATAAACATAATCCAAAGAAAAACCGCCATTCGGCCAAGGAGATTTTGCTAATTCTTCCCTTGCCTTAGTCATGTTTAACCTGTAAACGTTTAGATTTTCGTTTACCCACTCGCTTGGTGGCAAAGGCCCTTTAAGTAATTTTGCTCTTCCAACCCACAATTTTTCCAGAGCATCGTAATCAAAAGCATAAGATATTGCTTTTCTTACATGCTTGTTAGAAGTTGGTCCATACTGATTGTTCATTTTTATTTCAAAAGTATGGATTGCTGGTTCTTCCACTACTAAGAATCCATAAGCATCTCTCAAAAGAACTTGATCTTCAGGAGAAACCCAATCAATTATGTGGACCTCTTCCTTAACCAAAGCGTTAATTCTTTCAGAAGACTCTTTTATAACTTTTCTTGTAAATCCTTTTAGTCTTTTTCCAGGCCATCCTTTCCAGTAGTTTTCAAAAGCCTCAAACTCATAGATTTGACCAGGAATGAAATTTTTAAGGGTAAACGGGCCAGAACCTGCTTCATGGGAAGCAAGCCAACTCTGACCAAAATCTTCGCCCTTATGCTCCTCAACAATTTTTGGATTAACTATAAACAACCAAGGTATAATATCAAGAAAAGGTGCAAAAGGCTTAAGAAGCTTAATCCTAACTGTGTAGTTGTCAGGAGTTTCTATACCACTTTCGTTCACTATTCCTTTAAACATGTAAGCAGGACCTTTGCCTATTTTTAAAAGCCTTTCCAAAGAATACTTTACAGCATAAGAGGTTACTGGCGAACCATCATGAAAATAGGCATCTTTTCTTAAGTGAAAAATCCAAGTTGTCCCGTTGTCTAAAACTTCATGACTTTCTGCAAGCCAAGGAATAACTCTTGGTGGGTTGTCAACATGCCTGTATAGATTATCGTAAAGATTTTTTAATGTACTACTTATTGCTTCATCAAACCCAACAGCAGGGTCTATGGTGTACAAGTCAACAGCAGAACCTATGAAAAGAATTTTCTCTTCTGTTCTTTTTTCCTCAACTCTTTCCTCGTGCCTAAAAGTAAAAAATGCAAGTAAAACGATTGTTACAACTATTAAAACTAATGCTAGTCCTAACTTCTTCATTCTTTCACTCTAAGTTTTTCCTCCAGCTCTTTTATTCTTTTTTTCAGTTCAACCATTTTCAACTCTCTCCCAACTGCAAACTTTTTGAATTTCTCAAGCTCTTTTATTTTTTCCTGAAGATTTTTGTTCAGCTCTTCCAGCTTTTCCTCATTCCTTTTTCTTTCCGTTATATCTCTTACAACACTTACCCATCCAATTCTATTTCCCTTTTCATCTTTCAACGGGAAAACTGAATGCTCGGTCGGAAAAATTTCTCCATTTTTCCTTTTCATCCTAAACTCGAAGTTTGTTAAACTTCCTTTCTTTTCTATTGTCGGGTACAAAACTTTTTGGAATTCTACCAAGGTTTCTTTGCTTACATGTAAAAACTCTGTTGTCTTACCTATCATCTCTTCCTTTTTATAACCAAAGATTTTACTAGCAGCTGGATTGCAATCAATAATAGTTGGTGGTTTTTTACTGTCAAGAATGAATACGGCACAATCCAAGCTTAAGAAAATTTTTTCTAAGAGTTCTTTAGATTTCCTAATTTCTTCTTCTACTTTCTTTCTAAAAGTTATGTCTCGAATTATTACCATATCGCCTACTATTTTTCCTTTCTCTTTTATGGGAGCTGCGTTAATTTCACCTATGAGTATTTCTCCGTTTTTCTTTATCACTTCAATCTCGTAAGGTTTAATCTCAAACCCAGCCATTCTCTTGAGAAAGTTCTTGTAAGTTATCAAGATACTTTTTTTGGTTAAAACTCCTGCTTCAGTAAACTTTTTTCCTATCAAGTCCTCTTTTTTATAACCCAAAAGCTCTTCAACTTTTTTATTTATTTCTATAAACCTTCCTTTTCTGTCAAGAATAACAATAGGGTCAACAGCAAGTTCAAAAAGATTTCTGTACTTTTCCTCAGATTTCTTAATTTCTTCTTCCATCTCTTTTTTCTCAGTCAAATCACTTATCACAACTAATTTTCCGATGAGCTTTCCTTCAGAAAAATAAGGCACAGAATAACCTTCAAAAAACCTTCCATCCTTAGTTTCTATTGAACCTTCCACCCTTTCTTTTGAAGTTAAAACTTTTTTAATTAAATCTTCAAACTTCTCAGGATTTTTTACTTTTTTAGAAGCAACCTTGAGAAAATCTTTAAGATTTCCAGATTTAAGCACCTCTTCCTCAATCCTAAACATCTCTAAAAACTTTTTGTTGTGATGAATTATTTTTCCTTCTAAATCAACAAAGACTACAGCCTCGTTAAGCAGATTACACATTTCATTTAAAAACTCTTTTTCAACCATCCTCTCTAATATAAGTTTAAGAATTTTCTGTGTTTATTTTTAATCCTTAACTAAAAATAATTCGTTTTCCAATAATTAATTATGGAAAAAAGGATTTTTTACGCTCTTCTATTAGCTTTACCCTTAATTTTTTCTATCCTTTATTTTTCTGGTTTTCTTAAATTGACAGGTTTTTTTGTTGGTTTTGGTCAGCCTGCAAGTGAATTCAAATGGTGGAACATTTCTTGGCATTATAGGGTAAGGCTAGAAGTTAACACTTCTTCTTTTGAAAGAAAAAACTGGCCGATAGAGTATAAAATAAACTTTACTGACTTGCTTCCTTACGGAAGTTTTGACGAGAATTCCACAAGAGTTATAGAATACAGCCAGGAAGGAGAGCTTTTAGGCGAAATACCAAGCCAGTTTGAAAAAGATGATGATTTTAACTCAGAAAATAACGCTTTGGGTACTTTAGTCTTTTTCTTGAACGGTAGCAATCCAGCAAACACAAAAAGAATATTCTTTGTTTATTATGATAGTTTGGAAAACGGACCAAAAGAAAAAAGAGAATACCCTTCAAGCATAAGCTACTCTTGGGATGGTGAAGAGCTTAACGTTAACGCTTCTGGTCTTTCCTACTGGATAGATACTTTGAGGGGAGAAAATACTTCTGGTTTATATAGAGTAAGGGGGATCGCTTCTCAGCAAGATATTTGGTCTATTCCAGGCGAAACAGAAAGAACAATAGAGTATTCTCAATACTCAAATGGAAGCAATAACCTTAGCTTTGATTTCAAATACAACATGAGCCTAAAATTTTCAGGTCCAGTTAGGCTAGTTTTTGAGCAGAAAGGTTATGAAACTTTTTGGAATTCTGAAGAAAGAACGAACGAGGGTTTTATGATAAAAAGGTATTACTTTTATGATTTTGGTCTAGAGGAAGAAAAATGGATAAAGATTGAAACTATTTTCAAAAATTTAGCATCTTACGAAATAGAAAGAAACTCAACTTTTGCAGGAGCCTTAGGCTTAGATGTAACAAGAGCTTTTGGCTCAAGCTGGCAATCTGCTTTTGGGAATACAAGTTTTCCTGGATGGTGGTATGCTTCTGATTTTTGGAGTAGCTTCCACACAGGAATAATTCATGCTAACAGAAGCACAGAAAATTTCTTTATTCAAAACAGTAGTTCAAAGGATAGAATTGGAATAGAGTTAAATTCAACCTTAATTCCTCCAGGAAGCTCTATTTCAACAATAGCAATTCTTCACTTTAACGATACTTCAGGAGACTATACTCAAGTTAGAGAATTGAGAAACAAAATAGAAAATCCAGAGATAATTACTCAATTCCTTCCAGAAGCT
>JAWBTW010000015.1:0-17691 GCA_039000165.1 Candidatus Aenigmatarchaeota archaeon | reverse complement strand
AACTTTGTATAATAAACTATACAGAAAACAAAAGCAGTACCAAAAAACTGAGTTATGAAAGATGCTAAAATTTGAGCAAACCTTCCGTGCAAAATTCCTTGTTTTGGGTCTCGAGGCTTTCTTTTCATCAAATCTTCTTCTGGTGGGTCCATGCTCAAAGCTATTGCTGGTCCACCATCAGTAACTAAATTAATCCATAAAATCATGGCAGCATTTAAAGGCAAAGGCAAACCTAATAAGGCAAAAATACCTATTATTCCCAACTCATCAAAATTGCATCTTAATAAAAAGAAAACAAACTTTCTTATGTTTTCATAAATTCCTCTTCCCCCTTCAACTGCTTTAACTATCGTTGCAAAGTTATCATCAGCTAAGATCATGTCGGAAGCTTCTTTTGTTACTTCTGTACCAGTGATACCCATTGCTATTCCAATATCTGCTTGCTTTAAAGCTGGAGCATCGTTTACTCCATCGCCTGTCATGGCAACTATATGACCCTTTTTCTTTAACGCTTTAACAATTCTTAACTTATGTTCAGGAGAAACTCTTGCATAAATTCTAACTTCTTCAACAATCTTTTCAAATTCTTCGTCGCTAAGCTTGTCAAGCTCCTCGCCAGTTAAAACTTTAGCTTCTTCATTATTCTCAAGCATACCAATCTCTTTTGCTATTGCTATTGCGGTAAGCTTATGGTCGCCAGTAATCATCACAGTTTTTATTCCTGCTTCCTGACATTTTTTATTAGCTTCTTTTGCTTCTTCTCTTGCTGGGTCTATCATTCCCATTAGGCCAACAAAAACCAAACCTTTTTCAGCGCTTTCATCGTCAAACTTTTCTTTCAGCTCTTTAAAAGCAAAACCCAAAACTCTTAAGGCTTGAGAAGCAAAATCTTCGTTAACCTTTAGAATCTTCTTCTTTTCTTTTTCATCCAACTTTTCTATTTTTCCATCTTTTAAAATAAAATCGCATCTCTCAAGAACAACTTCAGGAGCACCTTTCATATAAGCAAACTTTTTGTTTTCAAATGAGTGAATTGTAGTCATTCTCTTTCTTTCAGAGCTGAAAGGAATTTCATGAATTCTTTGATACTCATTTTCCAAATCTTCTTTTTTCATTCCTGCCTTTGCTGCTGCAACTATCAAAGCTCCTTCTGTTGGGTCTCCTTTTATTGTTTGTCCATCATAACTTGCATTGTTGCATAAGCAAGCAATTCTAAGCAAAAGCTCTATTTCCTTAGGGTTAAAACTTTTTCCCTCGAGCAAAAATTCTCCTTTTGCTTCATAACCAACGCCTGTAACTTCTATAATCTTATCGTTAGCATAAACTTTCTTAACAGTCATTTCTCCTTTTGTTAAGGTTCCAGTTTTATCGGAACAAATAACAGTAACTGCTCCCAAAGTTTCAGCAGAGGAAAGTTTTCTTATTATAGCATTCCTCCTTGCTAGTTCTCTTGCACCTAAGGCTAAAGTTATTGTAACAACTGCAGGTAAACCTTCAGGAACTGCACTAACTGCTAAGGCAACAGAAGTCATGAAAGCATCTAAAGACTCTTTTATAATTTCTCCGAATTCTCTTATCTTAAAAATTCCTAAAATCTCGTAAAGTTCTAAAGCAAAAATTATTATGCAAATAACAACAACAAACTTCGCAAGCTTTTTTGCAAAATCGTTTAGCTTTCTTTTCAAAGGAGTTTCTTCCTCCTCTATTTCCTGAACTTTTTCTGCAATTTTTCCAAATTCTGTTTTCATTCCTGTAGCTGTTACTAAAACTTTTCCTCTTCCGTAAGTAGCATAAGTTGCCATAAAAACATAATTCTTTCTTTCAGCTATTGGTATATCAGGCTTTAACTTTCCAACTTTTTTTCTCACAGGAGCTGATTCTCCAGTTAAAACTGCCTCGTTAACCTCAAGCTCAACGCTTTCCAAAAGTAAACCATCTGCAGCAATTCTATCCCCTGCTTCTATTAGAAGAATATCACCAGGAACAACTTCCCTTGCATCTATCAAAACCTCTTTTCCTTCCCTTATAACCCTAGCCTTAGGAGCAGTAAGCTTTTTCATAGCTTCCAAAGCTTTTTCAGCTCTGTATTCTTGAGTAAAGCCAACAATTGCGTTTAATACAACTATTGCCCCTATCGCTACAGCATCAGCATAAGCTTCAAAAAAGCTTTTTTCTGGATTTTCTTTTATTTCGTACCATCCTATCAAAACAGAAATAGCTATTGCAACCAAAAGCATTATTACAAATATATCTTTAAATTGATTGAGAAAAATTTCCAAAGCTGAAACTTTTTTCCTTTCCTTTAACTCATTATAGCCATACTCTTGCAACCTTTTTTTAGCTTCTTCCTCGCTTAAACCTTTTTCACTTGATTTCAATTTTTCCATCGCTTCTTTTGGCTCTAAAGCATGCCACTTCTCTTCTTCCATTCAACCACTCAATAAACTATATTCTTACTCAAATAGTATAAAAAATTTAATGTTTACTTAAAAAAACAAAAAAAATTTAAAGGTATCAGAAGAAATTAATTAGCTATGAGCATTTTACATAAAATTCCCTTAGGTGAAAAACCGCCAGAAATAGTTAATGTCGTTATAGAGTGTATAAGCGGTTCGAGAGACAAGTATGAATATAATATAGAGTGGGATGAGCTTGTTCTTGATAGAATAATTCCTTCTTCTGTTGTTTTTCCTGTAGAGTATGGTTTTATTCCCCAAACTTGGTTTAACGATGAAGATCCTTTAGACGCTTTAGTCTTAAGCTATGAGCCTTTAGAAGTTGGTTGCATAGTAAAAGCAAGAGTTATAGGAGCTTTGATAATAGAAGATGAAAAAGGTGAAGACCCAAAAATTCTTTGTGTTCCTTTAAACGATGCAAGGTTTGATGGAATAAAAGATATAAAAGATGTTCATCCTCACAAGCTAAAGGAAATTCAGGAGTTTTTTGAGACTTATAAAAGGCTGGAGCCTCATAAATTCTCTAGGTTTAAAGAATGGAAAAATTCAAAAGAAGCAAAAGAGATTGTTATTTACGCTAATAACTTTTACAAGAAAAAGTTTCAGAAAACCAAAGCATAAGAAACTATAAGAGGAGCAAAGACAGAAGAAACTAGTGACATTACAGTTATCATAGTGTTTAGCGAAGGACCAGCAGTATCCTTGAAAGGATCTCCTACGGTATCACCAACAACTGCAGCCTTATGAGCTTCTGAACCTTTTCCTCCAAAGTTTCCTTCTTCTATAAATTTCTTAGCATTATCCCAAGCCCCTCCTGAGTTTGCCATGAAAAGAGCAAATATTATTCCTGTAACTATGCTTCCTGCTAAAAAGCCTGCTAAAGCTTCTTTTCCAAGAACAAAACCAACTATTAAAGGAACTATTATTGCTAGCGAGCAAGGAAACATGAGCTCTTTTAGCGCGCCTTTTGTTGCTATGTCAACGCATCTAGCATAATCTGGCTTAGCCTTTCCTTTAATTAAACCAGGAATTTCTTTAAACTGTCTTCTCACTTCCTCTATCATCCTAAAAGCATTTTTTCCTACTGCAAGAATCAGAAGAGCAGAAAGCAAAGGAGGCATCATCGCTCCTATAAATAAGCCTGCTATGACTTTTGGGTTAACTATGTTTATTACATACATGCCATTAGCATCTTTTTCTATTCCCACAACCTCAGCATAAGTTCCAAATAAAGCTAAGACTGTTAAGGCTGCAGCTCCTATGGCAAAACCTTTTGTTATCGCTTTTGCTGTGTTACCTGCAGCATCTAATTTATCAGTAATTTTCAAAACTTTTTCTCCAAGCTTTGATTGCTCAACTATACCGCGAGAATTGTCAACTATTGGGCCATAAGCGTCTGCAGAAATTATCATTCCTACTATGGAAAGCATTCCTACTGCTGCAACAGAAATTCCGTAAAAGCTGTTAACTCCGTAGTAAGAGGAAAGGTACCAAGCTGCTATTGTTGCTACAGCAATTCCAACTATGGAAGGAACTATGCTTATTATCCCGTAAGAAAAGCCTGAAAGGATTGTGGTAGCAGCTCCTGTTTTTGCTGATTCTGCAGTTTTCTTTACAGGGTTTCTGTCTATTGAAGTGTAATAGTCAGTTGTTATTCCCATTATCGCTCCTGCTAGCAAGCCTGCTAAAGTTGGAAAGAAAATTCCGTAAGCTTTTTCTCCAAGGTTAAGAAAGTAGAGAATAGCAAAAGTTAAAATTGCAAACATTATACAAGTTGAAAGTGTTCCTCTGTTCAAACCTTTTCCAGGACTTTCTTTTTCTCCCACTCTTACAAAAAGAATTCCTATAAGAGAGGCAAAAATTCCTACCGCAGCTATTAGCAAAGGTAGAAGAGCAAATTTTAGGCTTATAGTTGCACCTATTACCATAGCAGCAACAATACTTGCTATATAGGAGTCTATTAAATCTGCCCCCATTCCTGCCACATCTCCAACATTATCACCAACATTATCAGCAATAACTGCTGGATTTCTTGGGTCATCTTCTGGAATTCCTAATTCAACTTTTCCCACTAAATCAGCGCTTATGTCTGCAGTTTTTGTGTAAATTCCTCCTCCTGCCTTTGCAAAAAGTGCTAGAGCACTTGCTCCAAAGCTGAAACCAAGAACCGCTTCTAAAGCAGTTTCATGAGAATAAAACTTGTTAAAGGAATAGTAGACAGCTGTTATGCCAAGCAAAGCCATACCAACTATACAGAAACCCATTATTGCTCCGCCATAGAAAGCAATGGGAAAAGCTTTTTTCAAACCTTTTCTTGCGGCATTAGCAACTCTCACGTTAGTTTTAACTGCTGCACTCATTCCAAAGTAGCTTGCTAAAGTTGTACAAAAAGAACCAAAAAGATAAGCTAAACTTACGTGCAAGCCTAAAAGAACCCCTAGGATAAAAGCCATTACAACTACAAAAGCAGCAAGCGTCATGTTTTGCCTTTTCAAGTAAGCGTTAGCTCCTTCTCTTATAGCTGAAGCTATTTCTCTCATTCTTGGGTTTCCCTCATCTTGCTTTTTAATGTAGAAATAAAGGAAGATTGCTAAGAGAATTGAAAGCAAACCTGCTATTCCTGAAATTATTAGCTCCATTCTCTAGCTTACCTCCAGTTTTTTAATGGATTTCAAATAAATATTTTTTACCTTTAACGCTTTTAAACTTTTTCTCAGTTTTCTGTCGTTAGTAGCAACAAAAGTATTTTCATCAGAAAACTTTAAAATTGCTTTATCTGCATCTTTCTCTTCTGTAGTTATTAGCTTACAATTATTTTTGATAAATTCTAGGGCAACCTTTGCGTATTTTGCTTCCTTTTTTCTTGTTCTTGCAATCTTCTCAATTTCTTTCAAATTTGGAGTAAGAATAAGGAGCTCGTAGGGCTTCTCTATTTTCTCTTCTATTTCACTTAAAAAATCTATTTTAAGCCTAAAGCAGTCTAACAAAAAATTCGTATCAAAAACTATTTTCTTCACATTTTTTTAAAAGTAAAGCATTTAAATAAAGATTTCCAAAAAATGATTAAGAGAGTATGAAAGGAATATCCACCGTACTTGCAACAATTCTTTTGTTAATGATAACTTTAGCCTTAGTAGCTATGGCGGCAGGTTTTATATTTGGATGGTGGGGAAGAGCAAGTCAAGGAATAGAAATAATCGGACAACCCGAATGCTTGGATGGACAAGGAACAGGAGGTGAAGACAAAGTAGTAATTTACATAAGAAACTTTGGTAGTGTAGAACAAGAGGTAGAAATTAAACAAACTCTTCCGTCGGGCGAAAAAATTACCGATTATTCACAAAATCCTCCAGTAAAAGTGGATAAGCTAACTATAAGGATAAAACCTCTTGAAATCTACACATTCGAAGATGATTGTGGCGGTACAGGATCAAGGTATTGTGTTTATGACTTTTTACCAAAAATGGGAGGGTATCCCTTAACAGGTATACAAGTTCCTTGTGTTGGTTAAATCACATTTCCGTAACCTATCAATCTCCACCTTCCAGAAAACTGCCTTGAAATTACTACTCTCTCATTTTTTTCTGCATAAACAGGAATTTTAAGCTGAAGTTCTATGGTATCTTTTTTTACTTGAGTTACTGTTCCCAGGGTTCTTGCAGTTCCTACGTTAATCAAAAGGTCTTCTTTAAGTTTTATCGGAGCTATTTCTTTAAGTTCTTTTGCCCCAACTAACCTTTCAAAAAGCTTTACTTGAATTTCTAGAGTTTCTCTTGATTCCTCAAGCTTTCCTGGCAAACCAACAACATTCCCAACAAGCGAATCGGATTTTGTTAAGGTAGGATCAAGAGTCGTTAATACTCCTACCAAACCTCCTGGTCCTGCCTCTTCAAGATTTCTTTTTGCTTTTTGTAAACCTTCAACTTTTGTAATTAAACTCTTGTATTTCCCTCCAACTTTTATTCCTGGTTTAATTTCTATTTCCTCTCCTACCTTCAATTTGCCTTGAATTATCGAGCCACCTAAAACTCCTCCAACCAATTTTTCTGCTTCGGTTCCAGGTTTATTGACATCAAAACTTCTTGCGACGAGCATTTTTAAATTTTTCCCTTCTTCTCTCTTAGGTGTGGGTATTCTTTCCTCTATAGCTTGAATTATCAAATCTATGTTTGCTCTTTGCTGGGCAGAAGCAGGAATTATCGGTGCATCTTCTAGAATTGTACCTCTAATAAAATTTTTAATTTCTTGATAGCTTTCTAAGGCCCTTTCTTTTGAAACTAAATCTATTTTATTCTGAACTATCACAACATTCTTAATTCCTGCAACTTCCAAAGCAGCCAAATGCTCTCTTGTTTGCGGCTGGGGGCATTTCTCGTTAGCTGCTATAACAAGTAAGGCTCCGTCCATAAGAGAAGTGGCAGTTAAAACTGTAGCCATTAAAGTCTCATGACCTGGAGCATCTATAAAACTAACAGTTCTTAAAATCTCGCAATCAGAAAAGCAGTAAGGACATTTTTCGCTTGTACAATACCTTAGGCATTTTGTACATCTATAAAAAGTTGCATCAGCATAACCTAAGCGAATTGTTATTCCTCTTTTCAATTCTTCAGAATGAGTTAAGGTTAACTTTCCAGTTAAAGCTTCTGTTAAAGTTGTTTTGCCATGAGCTACATGCCCAACCAAACCAATGTTAACCTCTGGTATTAGCTTTTCATCCTTTACTTTCTCCACCCCCTTCCTTCTTTTCCTTTTGTTTAACAGGAATAAGCTCTTCTAAAGGCTTTTCCCCTTTCTTAACTATCTTACAATTTATTTGAACTATATCTTCGCTTATAGTATTGCCTCTTACAGTTTTTCTCCTTCTTTCGCCTTTTTTCTTTGGATGAAAACAAGGTGGTGAAGAGAGTAAAACCTTTTTTCTCCCCATACCTTGAACATTAGGATGCATGGGGAAACCATCTTTATCTGTTCCACCTGTGATTTTTAAAGTGTAACCTATTAAACCTAAAATTTCGCCGTTAAATTCATCACCAATTTTCTTTCCTATTAAACCTATGGCCTTGCTTTTTTCCACTTCTACTTGATAAGTTTTTCTTGTTTCCGGATCAGCAACAACAAACTTAAACGTTGCCATAATCTCACTTAATTGAAAATAAATGTATATTTATTCTTAAAAAGCTTTCAAATTTATTATTATGAAGGGTTTTGTAGTAACTCCATGGGAAGTTAAAGGAAAAATAGATTACCAAAAACTTGTGAAAAATTTTGGTGTCGAGCTTTTAGACGAAAAAATATTGGCCCAAATTAAACAGCATACTCATGAGCTTCACTACTTTCTTGAAAGAAAGATTTTCTTTGCTCATAAATACTTTGATTTGATTCTCAAAGAATACGAAAAGGGGAATAAATTCTACCTTTACACAGGAAGGGCACCTTCTGGTCCTGTTCATCTTGGTCATTTAATTCCTTGGATTTTTGCAAAATGGTTACAAGACAAGTTTGATGCAACTCTTATCTTCCAAATTCCTGACGAGGAAAAATTTTTCTTCAAAGATAATCTAACCTTAGAAGAAACAAAAAAATGGGCTTATGATAATATTCTAGATATAATAGCAATAGGTTTCGACCCTAAGAAGACAAAAATATTTTTAGATACAGAATATGCAGGACATTTATACAAGTATGCGTGCTTAGTAGCAAAAAAAGTAACTTTTTCTACTGTTAAAGCTTTGTTTGGCTTTAAAGAGTCAAATAATTTGGGGGAAATTTTTTATACTTGCATGCAATCTGTTCCTGCTTTTTTGCCAACTATATGGGAAAATAAGCCAACTCCTTGTTTAATTCCTTGTGCTGTTGACCAAGATGTTCACTTTAGACTTACTCGTGACATAGCACCAAAACTTGGGTTTCCAAAACCTTCAACAATACTTTGTAAATTCTTACCAAGCCTGACAGAAGGAGGGAAAATGTCAACCTCGGTAGAAAACACAGCAATTTTTACTACTGACACACCAGAAAAAGTTAGAACAAAAATTATTAAGTACGCTTTCTCAGGAGGAAGAGCAACTGTAGAAGAGCATAGGAAAAAAGGTGGAATTCCAGAAATAGACGTTTCTTACCAATACTTGACTTTTTACCTTGAAGATTCAAAAAGACTTAAGCAAATTTACGAAGATTATAAATCTGGAAAAATGCTTACAGGCGAACTAAAAGAGATTACTATAGAAGTAATAAACAAGTTTTTAAAAGAGCACCAAAAAAGAAGAGAAGAAGCGAAGGATAAAATAGAAGAATTTATGCTTAGAGATTAAGCACTACCCTTAAGTGATTTCATTTAAATAACGAGAAGAAAAATTTTTAATGTTTAATTGAAAATTTAAGAGCATGAAACTACCTTTCATTTCAGTAATAGTTCCTACTTTAAACGAAGAGAAATTGATAGAAAATTGTTTAAAGTCGATAAAAAATCAGGACTATAAAGGGAAGTATGAAATAATAGTAGCAGACGGAAAAAGTAAGGACAAAACTGTAGAAATAGCTAGGAAATACACAGATAAAGTTATTATAGTTAACAGAAAAGGAAGACCAGCAGGTTTGAATGAAGGTGCAAAACACGCTAGGGGTGAAATACTTTTTTTTGTAGATGCAGATTGTGTTCTTTTACCAAATACCTTAACGGTTTTTGCAAAAGCTTTTAGAAGTAAGAAAGTTGTAGGTGCTACTTGTCCTGTTGCGCCACTAAACGCTAAAATGAAGGACTTTTTAATTTACTGGTTCTTTAACCAATTTTCTAAGTCATCGATTAAACTAGGAAAACCACAAATCAGTATAGTTTTTGGCTATAGAAAAGAAGTTTTTGAGAAAGTTGGTGGATTCAAAGAGGATATTATTCCTGAAGAAGATTTGGACCTATCTTTAAGAATTGGAAAACATGGTAAAATAGTTTTTATTGATGACGCTTTAGTTTTAACTTCGCCAAGAAGATTAGAAAAGTGGGGAAGAACTAAAGCGGCAAGGATTTACATTTCCTCTTATTTAAATTATTTCTTAAGGGGTAAGGCTCTTGGTTTTCGCAAGTACAAACCAATAAGATAACTAATTTTTAACTGTTTAAAACGATATTTTAAAATTATGGCAAAGTATGAGCTTACAGAAGAAGGAAAGGAGTATTTAAAAGAAGGTTTGCCAGAAAAAAGGCTTGTTGAGCTTTTAATTTCAAAAAAAGAAAAAACTCTAGAAATTAAAGAGGCAAGCAACAAAATAAAAAATTTTTCCATAGCTTTGAAATGGGCTATGGAAAATAAGTGGGTTGAGAAAAAAGGGAATAAAATAATTTTAGTTAAAGCTCCTCAAAGAATTGAGCTTCAAGAAGCTCTAGAAAAGATAGAAAAAAGTGAAGAAGTAAGTGAAGAAGTAATAAAAGTTTTACTTTCTAGAAAGTTAGTTAGAAAAGTTGTTAAGGAAGAGGAAGAGGTAAAGAAATTAAAAGGAAAAGAAATAACCTACCTTACGCCAGAGCTTATTAAAACTGGATTTTGGAGAGAAGTTAATTTCAAGCCTTACAACGTTGAAATTGTTGGAAAAAAAATTTACCCTGGGAAAAGACATCCTTATGTTAAGTTTTTAAATGAAATGAGAAGAAAACTGGCAGAGCTTGGTTTTAAAGAAGTAAGAAGCATTGTAGTAACAACAGAATTCTGGAATTTTGACGCTTTGTTTCAACCGCAAAACCATCCTGCAAGGGACTGGAGCCAGACCTTTAGCTTAAAGAACCCAAAGTATGGAAAGCTTCCTGAGATAGCAAAAAAAGTTAAGGAAGTGCATGAGAAATACTGGAAATATAAGTGGGATGAAAAAAAAGCTTCTCAGCTTATGCCTGTTGCTCATGACACGGCTTTATCACCAATGATTCTTGCTTCAAAAGAATTGGAAATTCCTGGTAAATACTTTCAGATAGTAAGGGTTTATAGGCCTGAAGTCCCTGATGCAAAGCATAGCATAGAATTCACACAAATGGGAGGAATAGTTATAGACGAGAACCTTAGCTTTAGTGATTTACTTGGGCTACTCAAAAAATTTGTTGAGGAAATAGTTGGAAATTATGAGGTAAAGTTTGTAGAAGCTTATTTCCCTTTCACAGAACCTTCTTGTGAAGTTCTAGTTAAACATCCGACCTTAGGTTGGAGTGAGGTTTGCGGAGCAGGAATCTTTAGGGAAGAGCTAACAGAAGCCCTAGGAATAAGACTTCCTGTGCTTGCCTGGGGTTTTGGGGTTGATAGGCTAGCTATGGTAAAAATTGGGATAAATGATATAAGAGAGTTATTTTCGAGAAATTTGAAATGGTTGAGGGAAATTAGCATAAAGAGGTAAGGTCATGCCTACTATAGAAGTTTCATTCAAGGATTTGTGCAGCTTGGTAGGAAAGAAACTATCCTTAGAAGAGGTTAAGGAATTGGTAAGATATGCAAAAAGTGAAGTTGAAAGTGTAGAGGGAGATTTGCTTAAAATTGAAGTTAAAGACACTAACAGGCCAGAACTTTGGTCAGTAGAAGGGATTGCAAGAGAAATTAAAGGAAGAATAGGAAAGGAAAAAGGCTGTCCTAGGTATAAGGTTGAAAGATCAAGAGTAGAAGTAATGGTTGATAAAAAAGTTTCAAAAGTTAGGCCTTTAACTGTGTGCGCAGTTGTAAGAGATTTGAAAATAGACGAGAATGTTTTGTCACAAATCATTCAGCTTCAGGAAAAAATTTGTACAACTTTTGGAAGAAATAGAAAAGAAGTTGCTCTTGGAATTTATGAGCTAGACAGGATTAAACCTCCTATAAGATACACTACTGTTAAGCCGGAAGAAATAAAATTTGTCCCTCTTGATTTTGAAGAGGAACTAACCCCAAAAGAAATTCTGGAAAAGCATCCTAAGGGAAAAGAGTATGGATATTTACTTCAAGGTTTTAGCGAATATCCTATTTTTATTGATTCAAGTAACGAAGTTCTTTCGCTTCCACCAATAATAAACTCAAATTATAGTGGAAAGGTTACAACAAAAACAAAAAATGTTTTTATCGAATGTAGCGGTTTTAACTTTAACTTTTTAATCCCTGCTTTGAACGCGGTGGTAACCGCTTTAGCTGAAAGAAGAGGAAAAATAGAAAGCGTGAAAATAATTTACCCTGAAAAGATTATGGTAACTCCTAACTTAGAACCAAAAAAATTTGAAGTTAGTCTAGGGTACATAAACAAAGTTTCTGGTTTAAGCTTGAAAGAAAAGGAAGCTTGTGAGCTTTTGGAAGAAGCAAGATATGACGCAAAAATAAAGGGAAATAAAATTGAAGTAGTTTATCCTGCCTACAGACAAGATATAATGCACGCTAGAGATATAGTTGAAGATATACTAATATCTTACGGCTATGAAAAAATAAAACCAAAATATCCAAGAATTCATACTATAGGAAAAATTGACGAAATGGAAGAATTCTCAAACAAAGTAGCTGAAATCATGATAGGTCTAGGCTTTCAAGAGATTTTATCCTACAACTTAACAAGTAAAGAAAATCTTTTCAAAAAAATGAATTTGAAAGAAGAAAATGTAGTTGAAATAGAAAATCCAGTTTCTTCAAGTTGGAGTGTTTTTAGGAATTGGCTTTTACCAAGCTTGCTCGACTTCCTTTCTAACAACAAGCATATAGAATACCCACAAAAAATTTTTGAAATCGGAGTTTGCGTTGTTGTAGATGAAGAAAAGGAAACAAAAACTAGAGAAATAAGAAAGCTTGCTTGTGCTATTTCTGACACAAAAGCAACCTACGAAGACATTTCTTCTGTTCTAGATTCTTTGCTATCTAGCTTTGAAATTCCATATAAACTTAAGCCAATAAAGCATGAAAGTTTTATCCAAGGGAGAGTTGCGGGCGTTTTTATTAAAGATAAGCAAGTAGGGCTTGTTGGTGAGTTTCATCCTTTAGTTCTTGAAAACTGGAATTTAGAGATGCCTGTAGCTGCTTTTGAGTTAGAGGTTGAAATTTTGAAATGACTATTCTTTTATCATCCAATTAACAAGTCTTTGGATTAAGTTAAGCCTTGGTTTTTTAGCTTTGAAAGGAAAACCGCAAAGCGAGTAGGCAAGTTTTTTTATTTCAATAGCTGCTGGTGAATCCGGGTAAAGGCTTAAAACAGGAACTTTGAGCGAAAGACTTTTTTGCACGTTTTTATCCTCAGGAATCTCTACCAACACAGGAAGTCCAAGAATTTCTTCTATTTCCTCTTTCTTAAGCTCATAAGGTTTTTTTCTTACTCTGTTGACTACAACTCCTAAAATTTCCTTATTAGAACTTTTTACTACGGAAGCAGTTCTTAAAGCATCGATCACGCTTGGCATTTCTGGGTTCACCACGAGTAAAAACTCAGAAGCAGAGAGAATTGCTGAAGTGGCTTCTCTTCCCAAGCCAGGAGCGCAATCAAGAAAAACAAAGTCAGCTTTTCCTATCAGGTTTAAAGTTATTTCTGGTAGCTTCCCTATGTCAACATCTTTAAGTTCATGGACGTTTAAAACTGATGGAACAACTTTAAACCCAAAAGGATGAGAATAAATTACATCCTCCAAACTTATTCCTTCTCTCAAAACATTTTGTAAACCTTTTGGGACAAACTGATAACCTAAGGATAAGCCTAAGTGAGGAGTAGTTATGTTAGCATCTATGGCAATAACTTCCTGGCCAAGTTGAGCTATGGCATAGGATAAGTTTGTAGTTAGTGTTGTTTTACCAACCCCACCCTTACCAGAAATTATACCTATAATCCTTGTCATGATTATTAATTTGTTTTCTTATCTTTAATCTTTTTTCTAATAAGAGGCAAGCCTCTTCCACTTTTCTCTTAAGCTAGCCCAGACATCTTCTTCCCTTTCTTCCGGTTTTTTCTCCTCTTTTAGTTTAGTTTCTTCTTCTTTTGGTTTTGCTTCTTTCTTAATCTCAATCTTCCCTCCCAGTCTTCTCTCTATTTCTTTTCTTAACTCATCCAATTCTTCTTTTTTAACAAACTTAGTAAGCTTTAGGCTTAGCTCATCTAAGGTTCTGACAATTTCCATACTTAAATCTTTTATTTTTTCTATATCGTTTTTCTGTCTTTCTATCAAGCTCGCTTTTTCGCTTAGCTCAGTAAATATAGATTCTACCTTTGAAGCAGTTTTTGTTATGTAGATTTTTGCTTCTTCTATCTTATCTATTTTCTTGTCAAGTTTTTCGGACGCAAGAATCAAGCTTTCAATGTTTTTTATCTTTTCCATAGCGTCAAAGAAGTCTTTCAGTTGCTTTTGAACATCCTTTATCATCGCATCAAGCTTTTCCAAATTAGCCTTTATTTCTTCTATTTCAACATCTCTTTTTGAAACCATTTTCTTTATCTTCTCCAAATCAAGTTCAGAAACAGAATCTAAAACTGTTTGCACATCTTTTTCCATTCTTGTTAATAGTTTTTCTTTTTCCAGAAGCGTAGATCTAAGTTCACCAAGACCTTCTGATATTGCCTCAACTCTCTCGTCTATGCTTCTTTTAAAATCTGTCAAAATTTCGATTTTACCCTCAATCTTTTCAACTCTTAAAAGAAGCTCTGGTAAAGTTATTTCTTCGATTTCTGTTTTTGAACCTTTTTTCTTCTTAACTTCTTCCTCTAACTTCCTTTCAGGAATTTCCTCTGTTACTCCATATTTTTCCTTCAGTTCTTTCAGCTTTTCATTTTCTTCTATACTTACCCTCTCCATACTTACCTATCCAAAAGTCAACAAGCTTCTTTCTCAAGGAAGTTATGTAAATTTCAGCCATTCTAAAGCTGCCCTGCTTTAGCTTATCCTTAGCTAATTTTAATTCTGTTTTGAATTCAAATATATCCATCCCTGCCTTTTCTATTATTTCAAGCTCTTTTTCTATTTCCTCTATCGCTTTGCTAAAGTCTTTGTACATCTTAAGCTCTTTTTCTGGAATCTTGTGAGGCATGTGTAACGGCGGCCTAAAAGAAATGAACCAAGGAATTCCCTCGTTATACTTTGGATTTTGTATTAAGCCTACTCCTACCTCAAGTCTTGCAACCCTTTTAGCATACTCTAAACCATACTTCTTTTCTATTCTTGCCAAATCTGCTAAACTTTTAGTGTGCATTTGAATCTCTGTCAAAACATTACCCTTTATAGCTTCCTTAAAATCGCTTAAAACCTGGGAAACCATTATTAAACCTATTCCCCATTTTCTAAACTCTCTGCAAGCTCTTTCCAAAGCTATGTAACCTCCTTTTCCCCCGTACTTTTCAAGCAACCTGTGAACTTCGTCGAAAACTATTACCAACCTTAAGCTTGATGACTCTTCCCATCCTTGAGCAAATATCGTATCTATTATATGAGTTACTGCTTCATCATATTGTCCAGGCTTAAGTTTATCTAAAGTGAATATTGTAATTTCTCCTGGGTTCATTAGCTTTTTGAAATCTATATCCACTTTTGGGCTTGTAACTTCAAATATCAAACCTTTGTAAGGTTTTGCCTCTTCAGGAGAAAGACCAAAAGCTCTGTAATACTTAAGAACTTTTGGGTCTTTGCATGGCCTAACAAATCCGGTCCACTGAGCTGTGGGGTCAAAAACTACTACAGGAATCTTTTTCTCAAGCAATTCTTCAACAAACAGGCTTGCAGTAACAGATTTTCCAGAACCTGTAGCTCCTGCAACTAAAACGTGAGTTGTTAAATCGTCCATAGCAAAAGTTGCCTTTGCCCTGATTTCAGCAACTTTTCCAAGCCAAAGTTCGCCCTTTGGCAATTTTCCTGGTTTAACAGGAGCTATGTAGCGTGCTGTTTTTAGCTTCCATTTTTTATAGTAGCTTCTTGCGTAGAAGAATGAAAAAACTGAGAACAAAGCAACTAAAAGAATCGTTGCTAGTTGAATTCTTGCAGGCGTCCAGAAAGGTTGAACTACTTCGAACAAATCAGAAGAACTTTTCTTTTTTCCATCGTATTCAGCTTCTACAACAAAAAGGTATTGGCCTAAGGAAATGTTTTGAGGAATATAAAATTCCTCAATAAAAGATTCGTAAGATGATTGAAGAGATTTAATCTTGCTAGTTGAAAAGATTATTTCTTTTGTTTCTGGGTCTTGAATTATAAAGGTAAAGTTTGCGTCAAAGTTTTTCTTTACTCCTAAATTATACAGAACGATCCTGAACCTTGCTACCCTATCAGGATTGACTTGTTTTGTTAAAGCTTCTGCCATTATGTCTAATTCAACCAAACCTTTAAGAGAAACAGTTAAAGTTACTGGTAAGTTTTGAGTTTTTCTTGCTGTTGTAACGTATATTGTGCCTGTATAAGTTCCTAACTCAGTTCTTGGAGGAGCGTAAGCTTCTATTAGTAACATACCTTCAGTTTTTGGATTAACTGAGATGAAATCTCTTTCTATTTTAACCAAATCAGTGATAGAACCAGAAATCGAAACTGTAAAGTTCATTCTTGAGCTCATCTCGTTCAAAATCCACAGAGCAAAATACTTTGTTTCGTTTATGTTTATTTGAGCTTCGGATAGGTTTGTTCTTATGCTAAACTTAATTTCTTCTGTTGGAATAGTTTCAGGTGGTAACGAAGGAGCACCGGCTCCTCCCCCTCCTCCTGCAGGAGGAGTATATGTTGGGCCGCAAGAACCACAGTCTTCTGGACAATTAACACAAGATTCTCCGTATCCACATTTTCCGTTTCCACATACCTCAATTTCTGCGGCAGTATAAACTGAGGGTGAAGTTTGAAGTGTAGAGATGAGATGATTTGTTAGGTCTAAATTACTACTTACTTCAACCCAACCTGAATAGCAATTTGGGTAGCTCCAGTTAGCACACTTGAAAATTTTAATCCCTGGCTCAAACCAAATTCTTCCTTCGTTCAAATCTTTTGAATAGTTGAAAGTTATTAGTAAGTTTAAGTAGGAAGCGTTTGTTTTTATTTCGAAAGCAGATATCTTATACTTCTCAGGCTTTGGCAAGTCGATTAGGCTTACGCTAATCAAGGAAATGTTTATCGGATTTGTTAAGTTTGCATCGCTACTATTAAACTGAAGCTCAGAAGTTCTTGTTGTGTTGAAATTGAAAATTTTTATCCAGTTTTCACCAATTTTTATCAACCAATCATAAGTTCTTTTATGCAGAGTAAAATTGTAATTTCCTGGAGGATAAGAAAACCTATGGATTATTATTTCTTTTCCTGGTCTGAAGAAAGTAAAGTCTATTGGAAAGCTTGCGTTCAAATACATTTGAATTGGTTGATAAATTTCAAACCAGCTTGTTGTGTTAGCAATATTATTAGAAGTATCGTTAGCAAAAAGTACAAAATCGTAATCTCCTAAGTTTAATCCTGGAATTACAACTTCCCATGTTGTGTTGGTAATTTGAGAAGTTTTGTTTTGCAAGTAATAAACTACAAAAGAAGAATTTGGAAAGCTAACGTTTACCCAAACCTTATCTACCCCATACTTATCTGAAACATTAGCTTCTATTTTAACGCTTTCACCAAGAATTGCAGGTTCTGCTTTTAAATTTTCTATTGTCGGAGCTTTTGTATCGTTTTCTATTATATTGAAAGTTATGTAACTTTCTTTTACAGAAGCATTATAATACCTATAAAAGGTTATGTTTGTATTACTTATGTTACATTTAACTTGAGCTAAATCGGTTATGTTAGTTATGTTCCAAGAATATTTTGCATAGCCTGTGAGGTTTGTTTTAACTTGAGCTAAAAACTCTTCTCCTGATGTTAAGTCCCAGAAGTAAACAGGATAATTCTCAAGCTCTTGAACAGGCGAGCTTGGGTCTTTTACTTGACAAACTAAGTCTAGCATTTCTCTTTCTGCCTTGTTTACCCTAGTTTCATTTAAAGGAAAGGTAAAGTTAACCTGACTCCAACCATAAATCCACACGCTAACGTTTTTTTGGTCTGAGTTGTAAAGTTCACCAGAGGCGTTTGCTTTTATTAAAAATATGCCTGGCATGCAGTTGCTTGCCACGTTATAGGATGAATTTTCTCCTTCAACGCTCATACTGCAAGTGCTTAAACCTGGATCTGTTTTACCATCCCCAAACCAAATCACGCTATAGTTATAAGTAGCTAGACCACAAGAATCGTTTATAGTCGAGTTCAAAAGAATTGTTTCACTAACATGATAAATTGAGTTAGGTAAAGGTAAAATTATTGTTATGTTTAAATTGTCCTTTA
>JAWBTW010000014.1:0-17944 GCA_039000165.1 Candidatus Aenigmatarchaeota archaeon | reverse complement strand
GAGCCCAAACCAAACAAGCTTTGTAGATTCTGGCTTGCAATACAGCAAAACTTATCATTACTTTGTTTCTGTTTTTGATACTTCAGGAAATTCAGCAAACTCTTCGGTAATAAATGTGACTACTGAACCAAAACCTTTAGCGAAAAAACCTGAAGCTCTTGTATATTATATTGAGGTTTGTGTTCCTGAGTGGGTTTGCTCAGAGTGGAGCGAATGTATAAATGGAATTCAAACAAGAGTTTGCTACGATAAAAACAATTGCGGGAAAAATGAAACGAAACCAAAAGAAGTTCAGTCTTGCGTTTATTTCAAGCCTGTAACTTGTGAAGAGAGTTGGTTCTGTACAGATTGGAGCGAATGTACAAACAAAACAAGAACAAGATTTTGTTTTGACTTGAACAACTGTAACACGACTCTTAATAAACCTATAGAAATTGAAGAATGTGAGGAAGAAGTTAAGCCAGAAGAAGTGCCTTTAGGGATAACTGGTATGTTAGTAGCTCTATTTTTTAATCCAATAACTGCCTTTTTAATTTTCTTGATTTTTCTGGTTATAATATTGGTATTGTTAACGATAAAGGTAGAAAGGAAGAAATAACTTTGCGAACCGAAACAAATTAAAATTGTTCAAAGCTAAGAAAGATGGAAGGAAAGACGTTGAAATAAGCTCTAAAGTCGATACATTTAATTTTTTTAGCAAGAAAAAAATAAATTTTTTTGTTTTTAAAAATATTTTTTCTTTCACGAAATTCGATTTTAATTGGTCTTCCAAATTTTAATCTGGATGAGTTGGGACGGAAATTTTTACGTTGACGAAAGCGTTAAAACTTTAAATTTACAAGACAAGCAAAAAAGAAAAATTACCATTATAGGAGCTGGAGTTGGAATAAAAACTGATAACGTTGAGCTACTTGACTGGCGAGGAATAGCTTATTATCAGCCTAACGGAAACAATAAATTTAAGAATGGAAATGGTTATTGGAGCTTGCTAGGAAAAGAAACCCTTGAATTAATTCTTAACAAAAGTCACGATTATAAACCGGAAAAAGTTTATGTTTGCAACCAAATCGCTTTTTATGTGATGAAAGCAGCTCTTTCTTTTAAGAGTCCGACAAGAGAAATTAAAAGCTTGGTCAAAAGAATGGTGCCAGTAACTCACAGAGGTTATAGAGGATACAACGGAATTTACAAAACAAAACAAAAAGTTGGAAAATTAGTTAAGCGAAAACTAACGGTAAAACTTTCTTCGGAAGATATTGCTAAAATTCTTCAAGGAATGCTTTACGATTTGAGAAGAAGAGAGATGATTGAACTTTAGCTTTTGTTTTTATCCCAACTTTCCTTTGTTTTGCAGTTAGGATTGATACACATTCTAAAAGGTCTTTTACCTTTCCTCCAAACTTGAATCATGGGCAAACCACAAATTTCACAATTTTTGTTCAACGAAGTTATTTGTCCATCTAAGGGTAAGGGATAGCCTGTCTTGCATTTTGGGTAGTTAGAACAGCCTACAAAGCGTTTACCAGTGCTTCTAGAAAAAACAATTCTTAGTTCGCCGTTACAATTTGGACAAACCCCAAGCTTCCTTTCTTCTTTTCTGGAAATCATCAAACCTTCTAGCAATTTTTTTCCAATTCTTTCTTCCTTGCTCTTAAATTCTTCAAGAATTTTGGTTAAGACTTTTCTTGCTTCTTCTACAACTTCTTCTCTTTTCTTCTTTCCGTTAAAAACCTGTTCCATTTCTTCTTCAAAGTGTCTTGTGAGTTCTTCGCTAACTATACTTGGAACAAATTCCTTCAAAGTTTTGGCTACAACTTCTCCTAACTTTGTTACTTGAATGCTCTTCCCAACAATATATCTTCTATCGTAAAGAGTTTGCAAAATTTCTGCTCTAGTTGCTTTTGTCCCGAGATTCCTTTTTTCAAGTTCTTTTATTATACTTCCTTGAGTATATCTCGGAGGGGGTTGAGTTTGTTTTGAAAGCAAGTTGATTTTAATAACTTTAACAGTTTGCCCAACTTTAAGCTCAGGAAGGATTTGTTCTTCAAAAGTCAAATAAGGAGAGTAGATTTCTGTCCATCCAGGCTTTATTGTTCTTTTTCCAGTTGCAATAAACTTGTTTTCTCCAATTGCCAAAATTGCGTTTATACTTTCCCTTAAAGCTTCTTCGGCAAATGTTGCTAAGGTTCTTCTCACAATCAAATCATAAAGCTTCCTTTGTTGAGGAGTAAGCTTACTTAAATCTGGAACTTCATGAGTAGCATAAATTGCTGGGTGTGCAGGATCTTCTTTTGGACCTTCATTAGGAATGAGTTTTTCTTTTTCTAGTAATTCCTTAGCAAACTTTTCATAAGGTTTTAAACTTGCTAAAGCTTTCAAAATCTTTTCATAATTTATTACTGGAGGCAATTTTTGGCTTGAAGATCTTGGGTAAGAAATAAAACCTTGCTGGTAAAGTGATTCAGCAATTTGTAGGGTTTGA
The DNA here is from genome assembly GCA_039000165.1 of Candidatus Aenigmatarchaeota archaeon. Taxonomy (GTDB): domain Archaea; phylum Aenigmatarchaeota; class Aenigmatarchaeia; order CG10238-14; family SCSR01; genus JAVZHQ01. The sequence continues at coordinate 15,462 of JAWBTW010000014.1, read as the reverse complement.
GTGGGAGAGAACTTAAAGCAAGCATAAGCTTCTGCTTGCAAATCAGTAGTATTAAAAGGAAAAGGAGGTTTTTGCTTATACTCTCTTTTTTTCACATCCTTTACCAAAGCATCCTTTCCTTTACACTCATTCAAAACTTTATCAACTTCTTCTTTCTTCCAAAATTTATCCTTTTCATGGATCGCGATTATTTCTTGATTGTCAACTTTTGCCCTTAACTCGAGTTGCCAGAAAGGTTTTGGTTTAAAATTTCTTATTTCAATTTCTCTTTCCAAAAGAAGGTTCAAAGTTGGGCTTTGAACTCTTCCTGCTGATAGAATAGCAAAAGCTTTATTGCTATGATTTTTTAGAGCAAGAGTTAGAGCTCGAGTTAAGTTAATTCCCCAGAGCCAATCAAGCTCATGCCTTGTTAAACCGCTTTCAAGCATTGGAAAAAGAATATGGTTTGACATATTTCTGTATGCCTCAACAAGCTCATCCTTGGTGAGGGTTGAAAATTGCATTCTTTTAGCATCTTTCACCTTACAAATAAACCTTAAAATATTGTAAAGCAAAACTTCTCCTTCTGTGTCAACATCTGCAGCATCTATAAACTCGTCAGCACCTTTTGCTAAATCCACAATATTCTCAAAGTACTTCTTTGTCCATTCAGTTCCTTTTTTTGTATAAGTGGGAGTCCATTCGTAAGAAAAAATTGGGTAGTTCCATTTTTTACTTTTGGATAAAGGAGAAAGAGTAAATAGATGGCCAACAGCAGGAACGCAAACATGCTTTTTTCCGTTAACAGTGAACTCGTAATATTCTACTTCCCTCTTTCTAACAACTTTTGGTTTTTTATCAGCTAGAGCCTCAGCTATTCTTCTGGCTGCATCAGGTTTTTCAGCTATTATTAGAGTATATCCCATAAGTTTCACTTGAGTTTTTTAATCCATTTCTCGACGAGACTTTTAATTTTTTCCCATTCTTCGTAGCTTTTGATGTTTAACCTATTAACCTGAGTTATTGGATTTTTCTTGTCAGTTAGTTCAAAATTAATTTTACCATTTTCGTCCCTGAAAACTTTCCCTCTAATCTTACCTTTAGCGATTCTCAACTTCCTTATCCCTAAGCTATCTTTTACTATCCCCACACAAACTGCCCAGATTGTGGAAAGATTATCCACCCAGGGGGGATATTTCATAATTTTCCCAGTTACTTTCAAATTTTTTCTCCATCTTTTTTCACCTCAATCATTATGATAATTATGATAATTATAGCAGAATAAGCTTTTAAACCTTACTCTATTACTATAGGTACAGCTTTCTTTTTCGCTTCTATTTTTTCCTCTAGGTTAGAAATCTTTTTTGACATTTCCTCAACTAAGGAAAATAGCTCAGCTTTTTTTGCTTCTTTCACCGCTTGGAAGGAAGACTTGATTTCGTTCAAACTTTTTTCAAAACTTTCTTCTAAAAGTTTGATTTTCTTTTCAATCTCGTCCATCCTTGAGTTTAAAGTTGAAAAATTCTTGACAATTTCTTCTGGCGGGGCGCCACTTTTAGTTTCTTCTGAAGTGAAACTACTCAAGCCTAATTCTATTCCTGAAACCTTCTTCTCTAAAACCTCCACCCTTTTTTCTAATTCTTTGCTTTCTATTGATGATGCCAAGGAAAGAGTTGACCCTAGTTTCCTTACATCTTCTTCTAAAGAATTCATTCTGTTTTCCAACTCATTTATTTTGTAAGGATCAAATTCTTTTATTTCCAATGATTTTGCTTCTAGATTTTTAATTTCATTTTCTATTACAGTTATCCTTTCGTTTAAAGGTTTTGTTGTTGAAAAAATAGTATCGTATACCCCTTCTATCATCTTTTTTTGCTCTTCCAGCTTTTTTAAAGCTTGATTTAGCATTTCAACTTTTTCTTCAAAACCTTTTATATCAATTTTTCTTATTTCTTCAATTTTTCTATCAAATTCTTCGATAAAACCTTTTATGAAGTTGATTTTTTCTTCTTCTTTTTTCCACTCTTTTTTGATTTTTTCTAAGTCTTCAAGAAAATCTACTATTATTTGCTCAACATTAGGCTTCTCTCTTATTTTTTCTAGTTCAGCAAGGATTCTTTCTACCCTTCTTTCAAGAAATAAAATTCTACTTTCAACATCTTGACTTTTTTCAAAAGTTTCAGGTTGGTTAAAACCTTCGGTTTGTTTTTCAGGGTAAGCTTCAAAATCCATTTTTATCTAATTATATTTTCCTTTTTTAACCATATATACCATATAGCTATTACTACTAGAATTAAACCTTCTCTCCAGAGAAAAGTATGGATGACTTCTAGGTATTGTAAGCCAAAGCTCATGCAAAAAAGAATAGTGGTGAGAATTCTTATGAAATTCAAGAAAAAAAGAAAAGGCAAACCAATAACTAAAACTTTGAACTTTTTTTTCAGCTCAGAAGGAGTTGCCAAAACCAAGGCAAAAAACAAGTACATAGTTTTCCATCCAGTGCAGTCAAAAGAAATAATGAAAGTTTCTACTTGTAAACCCTTTTCTGTTTTAAAGGGAACATAGAGATAATAATCTTTAAAAGAAACACTTGGATTAAACTTCGAGAGAATAAAATGCAAGCTTGATGCTAAAAAGTTTTGAAGCTGGGGAAAGGAAACATCAAGATAAATTATGACATAAAGAGGAATAACCAAGATGTTCAATTTTATGAAAAATAAAAGAACTTTCAAAAGCCTTTCATTTATTTTTTTCATCCTTTCTCTCCAAAATTTTTTTAGTAGCATTAACTATATTTTCGCTCTCACTTTTCATAACCTCTTCCACAACTTTCTCGTAAATTTCTTTTTTATTTATTTTCTTCAAAAACTCTTCTATTCTTAAAAAAAGCTCATGGTAATGCTTGAAAGCTTTTAGGCAAGCGGCCAAAGCATCTTTTTGATGGGAATCTTTTATAATTTTTTCATACTTTTGAATTATCTTTACTTTTTCTACGTTTGACAAGGAAACTTCTGGATAATAAAGCCTGCTTCCTAGAGAGCTTGCAATTTTTTCTATCGTTTTTGGCACAGGATTAACGTCAGAAGCTATTACCAAAGGCTTACCAAATTTCAAAATATGCCTTATTATTTCACTTTTTTTAGCTTCCTTTTTGCTTGTTAATTCAACAACATTTCCTTTCGTGTCAAGAATTGCTATACCAACTGTTAAGCCAATATCAATTCCAACAATAATTCCTTTCGTCAGATAAACACCAATTAATATTTCTCGCTTAGAATCTTTTTAATCTTTTCAGCCTTTTTGCCTAAAACTTTTTTTAATTCATCTTCACTTGCGCTAAAAACTTTTTCAACGCTTCCAAAATTTTTTAATAGCTTTATAGCAGTTTTTGTCGAAACTCCTGGTAAAGAGCAAACAATAAATTCTTGAATTTTTCTTATATCCTTAGGTTTTTTTCCAACTTTTATCGCTACTTCACTTTTTGTTTCGCTCTGTTCTTTTTTGGCGATCCAATAGATAAGCTTGGCAGTATCGCAAGAATTTTTTGTGCTTATTAAAGAAATTCCAAAATCTATTAGCAAGCATGCCAAAGCAGCTTTTAAGGCATTATCGTTAATTTCTCTGTTTGAATAACCTTCTATTACAATTATCGGTTTTTCAAAATTTTTTCTCAACAAAGAGGCTTGCTCGAATATTCTTCCATCGATTATCGAAGAAATAAAATCTGAATGAGTTTTTTTCTCAACACAAACTTTTTCAGAAAGGATAAAATCCCCAATTTCTAGACTTTGAACATTAACTAAGGCTCCAAGTTTTTTCAATTCTTCTATAACCTCTTTTTCTCTATAATCGCAAACTATAAGAATTTTTTCTTTTGGTTTAAGGATTTTTTGTGTGTCCAAAATTTCACCTTAATTTCTTGATTTTTTGCAAGAATATAAAGATTTTTCACTATGAGCAACACAAGTCTTCAATAATTTTAAATTCAAAATCCAGATTATAAAAAGATGGAATCAGTAGTTGGAGTTATAGATAACGCGATTGAGAATAGAGCTAACACTCCTATTTACAACATAGTTTTTACAACTAATCGAATTATAATAGTGGAAGTTGTTAGTTTTCTTAAAATGATTGGCAAAAGTTTAGAAGCCATTATCCCAGGCGCAATGGTAGGAAGTACTTTTTTAATAAAAATTAGGGCAGGAGGCATTAGAGAAGAGATACGTAAACTTGTAGAAGAAGCAGCAGAAAATATGAAAAACTCTAGCCCACAGGAATTACTTGCTTCAAGTAGCTCAAACTTTTTTATAGCTTATGAAAATATAACAAAAATCGAAATAATAGCTGGTAGTTTTTGGAGGTCTACTCTTATAAGAATTTTTGTAGACGAAAAAAGGTACTATGAATATAAATTAGTGAACAGATTCTTATCTACAGGGATAAGTAGAGAGCTTCTTAACAAATATGTTAACATTATAAGGAGTGTTTTGGGCGATAGGTTAATAGTTAGACCTACTAGTCAAATAAAAGTGGATAACATAGAGGTAAAACTTATTATTTACGGGATTATCTTAATATCTCTTTCTATACCAGCTTTTATTTTTTTATTTTTAGGAAATTCGTCTTTTGTTGGTAATATAATTTCTCTAGAAACAGTATATGCGCCGCTCATACTTCTTCTATCTTTAATAATTCCAATAGTGCTTCTATTAGGTGGTTTTGTATTTATAATTAAAGGTTTAATCACGGATAAGAACAGAATAAACTAACTTTTTTTATTGTAGCAAATTTCATTTATCTTTTTCTCGTCTAAAACCCATATCCTTTCAAGTTTTGAATAGTTTGAAAACTCTTGATATAAACCAATAACAAAAAAGTTTCCTTGTTTTTCCATCCTAAGCTCAGAAGTTAGACAAATAGGATTGCTATTTTCTTCCTTGCTTAAAATTTTTATTCCAAACATTATAATTTCCTCTATATTTGAGTTTTCAGGAATTTTTCTTGTATATCGGCTTATTTCTTTTAACTTTTCAATCATTTTTTCATCCAGTCTAGTAAAGTTTTTTTCTTACTTTTTTCCTTCATATCATACAAAATCCCTTTCATTTTCTTTTCTCTGTGAAAAGCAGCCCAATAGTAAGCCTCGTCTCTTGTCCCTTTTGTTAGTAAGAAAATAACTTTTCCTGCCTTTTTTCTTCCAACTCTTCCTCTTCTTTGCAGTTCTCTTATCTCACTTGGGACTGCGTCGTAAAATATTGCTATATCGGCAAAGTAGTCTATCCCCTCTTCGCCTATGCTTGAGCAGCATAAAACATTAAATTCACAGTCTAAAAATCTTTTTAATATTTCAAGTTGCTGTTTTTGGCTTAATCCTTTACCTTTTTTAATCGCTTGACCAATCAAAATTTCAGATTTAATTCCATTTTTTCTCATTGTCTCATTTATCTTGTCAATAGTGCTTCTGTAATTTGCAAAAACAATTATTCTGTTAGAAGAATTTTCTTTCAGCAAATCTTTAACTATAAACAAAAGTTTTTCTAACTTAGGATGTTCTATTCCTTTTGAATAAAGTTTTTGAGCAATTTTTATGGCTTCTTTTATTCTCAAATCTTTTGCTAGCAGCTTATCACTCCTTTTCTTACTTGCTTCTATCTTGCTAAAGAAATCTAGCAAAGGAGAAATTCCTTGCGTTTCCAAAAGTTCCAAAGCATGCTCAAGCTTTATCGCTTCTGCAACCTTCATTATTGCTGCTATATAGTTTTTTGCACCTTCCATTACTCTTAAGCTAAACTTTTCTTGGAGCATGAGCAAAGATTTTTTGCTTGGCCTAAGAGTTTGAAGAAAATTATGGTCTCTTAACCAAACAAGAGTTTCTTTTAATTTTTCTTGCAGCAAAACCTTTATTTTTTCGAAATCTTCTGGTAACTCGACATAAACCCAATCTTTTTTAATGGGATGGACATACTTTTTTAAATCTTCATCAGTTTCGCTTCTTATTTCAACAGCTTCTATAAAAAGATTTTTCTTTACTTCTTCTATTCTTTCAAAACTTCCTCCAGGAGAAGCGGTTAAAGCAAGGATTAAAGGATTTTTTGCTTGCTCGATATACTTTTTTGCTATAAAAGTATAAGAATAGTCTTTTACTGCTCTATGTGCTTCGTCAAAAGTTATGAAACTGAAGTTTTCTAGGTTAAGCCTCCCATTTTCCAAATCATTCTGAAAACATTGTGGTGTGCCTGTTATTACCTTTCCAACTTCATACAACTTTTTTCTTTCTTCTGGCTTGATTTTTCCGGTTACTAAAACAATTTTTTCAGGCTCTATGTTCGTGAAATTTTCAAAAGTTTTTTTGTGTTGAGCGTTTAATGGTCTAGTAGGGCTTGTTATTAGGATTTTGCTTTGAGGAAATTTTTCCAATCTATGTAAACCAACTAAAAGAGAGATTAAAGTTTTTCCTGTGCCTGTTGGCAAAACCACTAAGGTATTTCTTCTGCTTGCAGTTTCAGCTATTTTAAGCTGATATTCTCTTGGCTCTATCAAATCTTTTCTCAAAAGGCTTAATTCCACAAGTTTCAATTTTAGTTTAGAATATTTAAAATTAATTTTTATAAGAAAAATTGATGAAAGTAGTTACTTTAACTTCAAGAAAGTTGGCCCCAAAAGTTGCTCAAAAGTTAGGAATAGAATGTGTTACCATTCCTTACATTCCTTTTAAAGATGGTGAAGGGAAATATGTATTGAACAAAAATTTAAGGAACGAAGAAATAGTTTACATTCAAAGCTTTTATCCAGACCAATTTGGTTCAATAGTTCGTACTTGCTTTGTAACAAATCTTTTGTTAAATAATGAGGTTTCTTGTATTAAAGCTGTTATCCCTTATCTTGCTTTCCAAAGGCAGGATAAACCACTAAAAAATGAAAGCAGGAACGCGGAAGTTGCTCTAGAAATTTTATCTAGTTCTGGAATAAAAGAGTTGTATACTGTAGACCCTCATTCTGAAATTGTTTTACAAAAGTATTCCTTCTACAAAGGTAGTTTAGACCCAAGCAATGTTATAGCAAACTATTTGAAGAAAAGAGGTTTAAGCAATTCTTTAATAGTAGCACCAGACAAAAATGCTGAAAGAAAAGCAATAACTATAGCAAAAGTTTTAGATTCTAGTTATGTTAATTTAGAGAAAAGAAGAGACAAAAATGGAAGAGTGTTTTTCGACGAAACTTCTTTGAAAAATCTAAAGAATATTAAAAGAGAAAAACGTGCTGTTATAGTTGATGATTTAGCTTCAGGAGGAAGCACTTTAATACCAGTAGCTAAAGAATTGAGAAATTGCATAGATGAGATTTATGCTGTAGTTACTCATGCTTTAATAGACAGAAAAAGCGAAAAACATATTTTAAAAGCCGGAATAAAAGAAATAATTTCTACTGATAGCGTAGAAACAAAGTTCAGCAAGATTTCTCTAGCTGATTTGATTGCTAATTTGTTCAAAAATTAATCTCCAATTATTGTTATATGCACGCTTCTTCTTCTTGGTCCATCTAATTCAATTAAAAGAGCATGCTGCCAAGTTCCTCTTACTATTCTTCTGTTTTCTATAGGATAAATTCTCGATTGTCCTATAAAACCGCTAGCCAAATGAGCATCAGCATTATCATCTATTAAATCATGCTTATAGCCTGCTCCTCTCGGGAAATTTTTTTCTAAAAATTTTTCTATATCTTCTATTAAACCACCTTCATTTTCTTCAAAAATTATGGCAGAAGTTGCATGAGGAAGAAAAATTAGACATAAACCATTTTTTATTTTGCTTTTTTCAACTATTCTTTCAATTTCTTCTGTAATGTCAATTACTTCCCTTTTTCTTGAACTTTTAACCTCAAACTCTTCTTGGAAAACTTTCATAAATAGTTTTAAGTGTTAAATAAATAATTCCTTTTATGAAAGGCGCTTATTTGCTTTTCATTAAACTTGAAAAAGATGAAAGAATTAAAGTTGGGAAGCTTGGAAGTTTTGATTTCAAAAAAGGTTTTTATGTTTATTCTGGTTCTGCTCTTAAAAATCTGGAAGCTAGAGTGGAAAGACATAAAAGGAAGAAAAAGAAAAAGTTTTGGCATATAGATTACTTGCTAGCTAGAAAAAGTGCTAAAATTGTTCATTTGGTTGGGTTTCAAAGCAAAAAAAGAATTGAGTGCAGGCTAAACAAAATAGTTTTAAGCTTGCCTGGAGCAAAAATTTTAGTGAAAAGATTTGGCTCTTCTGATTGCAATTGTAAAAGTCATTTGGTTTACTTTGGAGAAAAAGATTTAAGAGAATTAGTAGAATACAATTTTTAAGTTAAGCAAAGTAATTTTAATTAGAGCCGGGGTGGCGGAACAAGGTAACGCGGTAGGCTCGAGTGAATGAAGAAGCCTGAGGTATCTGAATAATGATGATACTTGAATTCTGAGAAACCTACTGGGGCTTTGCCCCTTCTGGGTTCAAATCCCAGCCCCGGCGCTTCTAAAGAAAGAAGAAATATAAATTTAAACTTTAGTCTCGAATCACTTTTTTATGGAAAGAGTTAAAGTTTTTGTTGCAGGAAGACTTGACCAAAGTAAACCAGAAAATCAAAAAATTTATGAAATTATTGCAGAAGTTTGTGAATCTTTAGGTTTTGAGGTTTGGCTTCCTCACAGAGACACAAGAAAAGAGATGAAAAAAATTTTTCTAGAAGCAGAAGAAATAGTAAAGAACCTTTACAACTTTGATTTAGAAAAGGTTAAAAGTTGTGATTTGGTTATAGCAGAACTAACAAACCCTTCTTTTGGTGTTGGTGCAGAACTAAGAATTTGTGACGAATACGATATTGACGTAATAGCTTTAGCAAAAGAAGATGCTAATGTAAGCGTTACAATAATAGGAAACCCTGCTATAAAAAAATTTTTTAGATACAAGGAATTAAATGATTTAAAGGTAAAACTGGAAAGTTTGCTTAAGGAGTACTCACAAAATAAAAATTACTTAAAATCAAGCTACGATTTCTCAGAAATATTTTTTGAGTATGCAACAGAAAAGCAAAGAAGTTTGTATTCTTGGATATTTTGAGCTTAAAATAATAATCAAATAAAACAACAATTAATATTCATGAAAGTATTGATGCTGCTCGTTACTTTAACTCTTATCTTATTTTTCTTTATCGAGTCTTATGCTTCTCCCGAGTCTTATCCTCAATATTGTTGTAATTCAACAAACTCAACAGTAGCGGGAAAACCTACCTTGTTTAGTCTTAAATGGTTTGACGATTCTGGTTTATCAGGTTTTGTTTTTCAATTTTGCAACGGCACATGGAACGGAAGTCATTGTTTAAGCTTTGACCCAAATTTTTTATACAGGAAAGCTTTAGTAATAGACAATACTGCAAACTCTAATGGTTTAACAGATTATCAGGTAAGAATAGTTTTAGATACTCAAGCTTTAATTTCGCAAGGTAAAATGCGAAGCGATTGCGAGGATATAAGGTTTAAGGATGATGATAAATTCTTGAGTTATTGGATAGAGTCTGGTTGCAATACTTCACAAACAATAATCTGGGTAAAAGTTCCTTCTATTCCTGCTTCAAGTAAAAAGACAATTTATCTATACTACGGAAATTCTGAAATGAGCTCTGCCTCAAACCCAGAAGAAACTTTTGATTTTTTTGAAGATTTTGCTGGTACAAGTTTGAATCTAAGCAAGTGGAATGTTACTGAATATTCCACGCAAAATTGCAGTAAATATTATGAGGTTAGAGACGGGAAATTGCATGTTTATTCTTGGTCTCAAGACCCTGTTCTAGATCAATCATGTCCAGGGTCGTGCGGCTATACTTTTACCACAAATTATATAGAAGCCTCAAACTTTATAGTAGAAGTTTTAGCAAATTATTCAAATTTAGATTATTGTAGAGGATTTGGTTCAGTAATTGCTCCTATTCTTGTAGATAATCAAAGCCATTACTGGGGGATTGGAATAAACTTGCAAGGAGACAACTATGTTGCGATTAATTGGTGGGAAGATGGAGCTTCAGGGTCTTCTAATCCTTCAGATTACACTAATGCTATAGAGAATTTTACTTATACAAAATTTGGAGAAAACATTACTCTAATGATGATAGGTAATTACTTTGCAACCAGAAATCCTGTAGGAATTTTTGAGTTACCTTTTAAGCTCCAACTAGTAAGTAACGCTGGAGCTTGTTGGTGGAGTTGTGATGGAATAATTTCTTACGATGCTTACTGGGATTTTGTGAGAATAAGGAAGTACTCTTATCCAGAACCAACAATAAGCTTTGGTGAAGAAGAAAGTGCTTGGATAATTGACAGCTGGGTTCCTTTCACTTCTGATGTGTGCTCAAACCCTTATAAAGAGTGTTGGTCTAACGTAACAAAAGTGATTAACTCAACAGTAGGAGCAAAAATTGCTTTTCGTTTCCATGCTAACAACTCAAACAACTACTGGAATTCCTCTTTAATCTATTCTTTCACAACATTTCCAGAAGTTTATTGTGGAAATCGAAAATGTGATTCAGGGGAAACATGTTTTAATTGCCTAGATGATTGCTCTTGTCCAGGTTCACCAGGATGTTGTGGTAGCAGGTGCGGCTGTCCAGAAGGATATGTTTGTGTAAATAATAATTGTGTAAAACCTTCTCAACCTTCTCCTATTCCTTCTCCACCAACATGCTCCCAAGACTTTATAACTTTAAGTGAAGAAAAAAATGCAACTCTAGTTGTTAAATGTATAGATAAGAATCAAACAAGAAATTTCACTTTTTCTAACTTTCTTTTGTACAACCTGACTTTAAAAGCAAACGTTTCAACTTACAATTTCATAATCAGAATTCAGAGAATACCAGAATCTCTTATAGACCCAACTTTAAGGCTAGATAAGAAAGTTTATTACTATCTTGAATTCTCTAAGGAAAACTTGAACGAGAAAAATCTTGAAAAAATAATCGCAGGGTTTAAAGTAGAAAAATCTTGGGTCTATTCTAAAAACATTAATGGAAGTACGATAAACTTCTACAGACTAACAACTTCATGGGAAAAGTTAGAAACTTATAAAATAGATGAAGACTCTTTATACCTTTACTTTGAATCAGAACTTCCAGGATTTTCTCTTTTTGCTATAGGAGGAGAGGAAAAAGTAGCTTTACCTTTACCTGAATGTCCTGTTTGTCCTGAATCAAGTGGATGGAGCGAATGCAAAGAAGGAAGAAGGAATAGAACATCTTATTATTGTGGCGAAGAAACAAACTTTACATGTTTACAATACGTTGAAGAGCAAGAATGCGAGGAAGAAAAAAAGGAGGAAGAAGGCTTAAACTTGCTTTATATTGGCTTGGCTTTACTTGCTTTTGTTCCAATAGTTCTTCTTGTTTTATACCTTAGAAAACTTTTCAAACCTAAAAAGAGTATTAGCCTGGAGGAAAAAGAAGTTATCTGTCCAAGATGTTTCATAAAAATGAGAAAAACCTATTCTGGAAGAAATATAGAAATATACGAGTGTAAAAAGTGTGGTTATGTAAGACCAGAAATTAAAGAAAGTTATTTTGAAGAGGAAACTTGAGCGCATTTCTTTTTGTTTAGGATTTCATTTTTCAAGAGCCAAACTTCGCACTTATAAGCGCAACTCATAGGATTAATTCTCCACTTTTTGCAAATTTTATTACAGTAAATTTCAGCTTTCTCATAAGCTTCAGAATTTTCCAGCTGTCTAAGTCTTTTGACTATTTCTTTAAACTCGGACTTTTCCATCCAGTAAGGAACTTCACTCATGATTAAAAATCGAAAGAAAAAGCTTAAATCCTTAAGGTTCAAGAGAAAAGTAGATTCTTCTATTGTCCTTCCCTTTGTTTTCCATTCCTTCAATTTTTATCCTTCCTATTTCTTTTGTATTTTTAACATGAGTTCCTCCATCAGCCTGTAAATCTAAACCAACGATTTCAACAATCCTGAATTCCTGTAAATTTGGCAAACCTTTTGCGAGTTTAGTAATGCTTGGAATTTTTTCTGCTTCTTCCTTTTTTAAAAAGTAAGTTTTAACCTCTAAGCCTTGAGCTGCTATTTCGTTAGCTTTTCTTATACAATCCTCTATTAAAGTTCTATCAAAAGTTTCTAGGCTGTAATCGATTCTTGACTTTTGCAAGTCAAGTTGATTCCCTGTTATCAAAGCTTGAGTTTCTTTATTGATTATTGCGCTTATGATGTGGGCTGCGGTATGCATTCTCATTAGCTTATATCTTCTTTCCCAGTCAATTCTTCCTTTTACCAAATCGTTAATTTTAAAAGAAGGCTCTTTTTCTAGAACATGAATTATCTCTTCTTCTTGTTTTAAAGTTTCCAAAACTTTTATCCCTTCTATTTCTCCTGTATCGCAAGGCTGGCCTCCACCTCTAGGATAAAAGCATGTTTGGTCAAGAATTACTTTATTTCCTTCTATTCTCAAGACCCTTGCTTCAAACTCTTTAAGGTAAGAGTCTTCCCAAAAAAGCTTTTTTGTCATATTTTTTTATTTTAGCTTTTAGCTTATTAAGCTTCCTCCAAAATCAAAAGCTTTCAAAATTTTTTCGAATTTTTTGCTTAATTCTTCACTTTCGCTCTCTACAATTTCTTTTACTGTCAAGAAGAAGTCATACCTGCAAATACTAATTTCTTTGTTCTCTAGAAATTTTAGCTTTTTTTCAATTTTTTCTCTTAATTCTTGAGAGGAATTTTCTTTTAACCAAGACTTTATCCCTTCCAAGAATTTTTTTATGTTTTCCTTGCTTAACTTTCTGTTTATAGGCCAGTTGCAAACTATACATTTTTCAGAAGAATCGTATTCAACTTCTTTCAAATCGAAATCTTCTGCGCAGTCTTTACAGATTACAAATGAATTTGCGTTTATTAGCTCGTCTGTTTCAAGCTCGCAAATCTCACAAAAGTCTATAGTTGCATGGTCCCCGTTTAGTAGAGAATTTTTAGAAGGATCATCCCTTAAAGCCCCAACTCTAAGTCAATTTTTCCAGAAAAAGTATAACATGACTTCCTGAGATGGGGCATTCTATTCATTTTTAATCAAATAAATTATGAAAAAATAAGCTAATAAGTTTTTCTATTCGTCACTTTTTTGGTTTAATTTTTCTTAACCTTTCAACAAAATTCTTTGCAGCTTCCTCCAATTCCAAACCTAAAACCATAGCTAGCATAATAGATGCTATAACAACCCAGATTACTATAATCAAAGGAATTATGGTTGTTAACAAAGGAAAAACTTGTTCAAAAAGTTTAGAAAAAATTAAGTAAGCTATAGTGAAAGGTAAAATGTAAAAAGTTGTCCTGAAAGCTCTTCTTACTTTTTCTACTCTTATTTCTTCTATTTTTCCTTCTGAAGAAATGTAAGAAGTTACTAAACCTGCGCAAGCATCTGCAACGTTTTTTATCTCGATAAAAGAGGCAATAATTAAAATTAAAGTTGCTGAGATTATTATTAAGCTATCCAGCCTTGCAACTTCTATATTTCCCAAAGTGCTTTCTTTACTTAGCTGGAAGAAGAAATGGGAATAAAGAAGCCATACTATGTAAGCTAAGCCCAAGAAGATAACAAACTTTGGAAAGCTTGCCCTTAGCTTTTTCACAGCATCTATGTAAACTTCCTCTACTTTATTGCTTTCGGGCATCAAAAAAACTTAGGAAGTAAAAGCTTTAAACTTTACTAACTTGTTTTTAAATCTACTCACTTTTAAGTAGCGATAAGCTTAAATATATCAAACAAGAAGAAATAAAGTGGAGGTTGAGAAGTAAGGATAATGCTTTTTCTTAACTAAATCTACTCAGATTTCTAGTTCTGAGTAGATAAGGAAAGGAGGTTTTAAAATGCCAAGGTTTGAAAGAAGGGGTTTTAAAAGGTTTGGTCAAAATGCAAACCTTCCCAAACCGATAAAGGTTGGGGAAGAATATGATGTGGAAATAAATGAAGTCGGCTCAAAAGGCGACGGAATAGCAAGAATAAAGAACTTTGTAGTCTTTGTGGGAAACACAAAGAAAGGAGAAAAGGCTCACATAAGAATAAAAGAAGTGAGAAACAGGTTTGGAATAGGAGAAAAAATTTCAAAAGCTAAGACTGAAGAAGAAACAGAAGAGCCTGAAGAAGTTCCGGAAGAAGAGACCGAGGAGCCAGAGGAAGAGCCGGAAGAAATCCCAGAAGAAGAAACCGAAGAAGAGACTGAATAAATTTGGATGAAGTCTTTTTTCTTCATTTTTTATTCTTTTAGTCTAAAGTAATCAGCTAGAAGTAAAGATTTTTCTAGTAGTTTAATCTCTTCTTTGGTAACATTATCTATTCCAAGTAAAAAATTTTCAAAATCTTTTTGGTTCTTTATTCTTCTCAAAAGATAAGCTGCAAAAGCTTTTTCAAAACATGTAGTTAATTTGCCACCAATCTTGAAATAATCCTCTTCTCTTATTTCAATTTGTGAAATATTTTCCAAGATATTATCAGGAGTGTAAAATTTAAAACCAACTATTTGATTAGCTACATACATAGCACAAGCTTCTTCTTTTCCACCTAATATGTAGAGATAGTCGATTACATACCAAAGAGGGACTTTTTTACCTTTGAATCTTTTGTTTACGAAAATTTCAAGCTTTAGCTTTTCCATTTTGTATTTTTTCTCGATGCCAATATGTGCAAACTCCTCGGCTAAAACAGCTTTTATGCATTTTTCTTTTGGAATCGGAAAAGCTTCTTCTGCGTAAGTAGTTAATGCGAGTGGATTTACACAAATACAGTAATAAGGTTCAGCATATTCGAAATTCTCTGGAGTTAAGTTAGAACGGGAACGTGCAGTAATGCTTGCTAAAGAAATCAAGTCGTCATCATCTCTAAAAGGAGATATACTGAAGATTAAGTCAGCCTCCGTGTCACATTTTAAAAAATTACTAACAGCACAAGAGATTTCATTTTTAACTTTTTTTACAATTTTACAGGTTTCGTAGATTTCACTTAAAAAATTTTTACCGTTTTTTTCAAATCTTCTTTCTAAGTGTTCTACTAGTTTTTTTAATTCTTTCACAATTTCATTAACTGAAAATAAATTTTTAAAGTTGTTGCTGCCTTTTCTAGCGCTGAATTCTTTCTTGGTACGTCGAAAGTTAAAATAAAATTCATTTTTAATTCGCCTTGGAAATATCATACGTATTAAACTTCTATATAAATTTACAGAAGTTAACTTCTGCTGATTGCAAAAATTATCTTACCCATTTACATTTTCCTTTAACACACTTGCAAGCAGTACAACCTAAATCTATAGGAGTAGTAATTAATTCACAGGCTGAAAATAAACGTTCAGAATGGCATATTTCCGAACTACAACCGCTTATCTTGCAATCTTCATCTTTTGTGCATTCGTTATCCTTTTCTGGTCCTTCATATCTCGAGTATAAAGTTTCATTCTCGCTTAAGCACAATTTATTTTTTTCTTC
>JAWBTW010000013.1:0-18841 GCA_039000165.1 Candidatus Aenigmatarchaeota archaeon | reverse complement strand
GGGAAAGTGGTTAAGTCAAAATCGAATGTAATCAGCGAAATAGAATTAAAAAAATACTTGGAAAAAAGAAATGAAGTAATAGAAACTGATTGTGGTGATTTTTTAATTGAAATTTGTGAAGAAAGTTCTATACATCCTGTAACCCCTGCTTTACACATTCCAATAGAAAAAATAGTGAAGAAAATAGAGGAAAAGTTTAAGGTAAACCTTGAAAAATCTCCTGAAAAAATAGTAGCCTGGATAAGAGAATATCTGAGAAAAGAAATTTTAAGTTCAAAAATCGGTTTAACAGGAGCAAATACCATTTCCTCGGACGGAGGAATTTTTATTCTAGAAAATGAAGGTAACATTTCATTAGTTTCAAAACTTGTTGAAAAGCATATAATAGTTGCTGGAATTGATAAAATAGTACCTTCTATTCAAGATGCTATAACAATTTGCCAAGCTTTAGCTATTTGGGGAACCGGAACTTCTTTACCTTCTTACATAAATGTTATTAGCTCGCCTAGCAAGACTGCTGATATTAAGGAAGAAATTGTTTATGGTGCGCATGGCCCAAAAGAAGTTTTTTTGGTTTTAATCGATAACGGTAGGAGTAAGATGATAAAAAATGGTTTAGCCGAAATTCTTTACTGCATAAATTGCGGCTCTTGTCTTTATTTCTGCCCAGTTTACAAGCAAATTTTTGATAGTTACGGGTATAATTATTTTGGTGGTATAGGGGTAGCAAAAACAGCTTTTATTAATGATTTAAAGAAAGCTTTTGATAAAGGGCTCTATTATTGCACTACTTGCGAATCTTGCAAGGTCAATTGTCCTTTAGAAATTGATGTCGCAGAAATCATTAGAAAATTAAGAGAAATTTCAGTAAGTGAAAAAATTGAAACAGAAGGAAATAAAAAGATGGTTGAAAATATAAGAAAGTATGGTAACCCTTTCGGAAAAATAGAGGAAGGAAAAATTCCAAAAGAATTGTATTGCTGTTAGGTGAAAAAATGAGAGAAAACCTTATAATTGTCGGGACTATCATTGGTTTAATTGCTTTCGTTGGAATTTTAATTACCGTAAGTAAACCTTTAATTCAAAGGAATTATACTCAAGAAATCGGTTATAGTGACAAGATAGAAGAAGCAATAATAAATTGTACTATTTGTAATGTTTGTCCTGACGGAAAAGTTATATCTCCAGGAAAAATATGTGTATACTTCTTTTGGGGTCAAGGCTGCCCGCATTGTGCTGAGGAAAAACCTTTTCTTGATGAGTTGAAGAAAAAGTATCCTAACTTAGAAGTATACGATTTTGAAGTTTATTACCATCCCGAAAATGCAAAATTTTGGAAGGAGGTTTGTGAAAAATGTAATACTCAACCTTCTGGCGTACCAATGACTTTTATAGGAGAAAAAGTTTTCATAGGGTTTATGAACAGAGGCTTTTACAATTCTTCGTCATTACCAACATCTTACTCTGTTCTTCCTTCCACTCCAATTTTAGTTTTAACTTTTGCCGGTGTCTTTGGTTTAGCCATAATTCTCATATTTATGAAAAAGTGTAAAATAAAGGTGAAGTTATGAAAAAAATTCTTTTGTTACTTCCTTTACTATTAATTCCAATAGCACATGCTCAAGAGTTTTATCATCCAATTTTGGGAGATATGAGCAAACTTCCTGTAATCTTGATAGGAGTTCTTGCTGGTCTAGTTGACGGAATTTTTAATCCGTGTGCTTTATCTGTTCTTTTTTTCATGGTAGCTTATATGCTAGCCTTAGGCTCAAGAAGAAAGCTACTCATAATAGGAATTTCCTATTCAATTGTAATTTTCCTAGTTTACTTTTCATTTATGTACTTACTACTTAACGCTATTTCTCTAACAAATTATTACGTAGGCTACACTCAAATAATGAGATATGTTTTGGGAGGAATAATTACCGTATTTGGAGTAATAGAAGCTAAAGACTTTTTCTTCCCTGGTAAAGGTTTCTCTCTAGAAATTCCAAAGTTTGCAAAACCAAAAATAGAGAAATTAATTAAATCTGCAACTTTACCTTCTGCGATTCTTTTAGGCTTTTTAGTTAGTTTAGTTGAAATTCCATGTGCAGGAGCTTTTCCATTGTTTTATACTTCTTTTCTTAGCAATTCTATCTTTGCTGGAACTTTATCCTGGACAGAAGCTATTTTTTACTTAGTCTGGTACAACATTTTCTTCGTTGTTCCTTTGTTGCTTTTAACTTTGATATTCTATTTTGGTTTCCTGAAAGTAGAAGAGGCAGAAAAGAAAAGAATTGAATTAAGAAAATATATGAGGTTAACTGCAGGTATAATTTTAATTGCTTTTGGAATTGCTTTCTTTGTGGGATGGATATGATGAAATTTTTTGAAAAGTTAAAAGGAGGAAATATTTTATACTATCCTGGCTGCTTAACAAAATTTGTTGCTAAAGATTTGGGGGAAAATTACAGGAAAATCTTAAGAAAAATAGGAATAGATTTTATCGAGCTTAAAGATTTGGAAGTCTGTTGTGGTTCACCTGCTCTAAACGCAGGTTATAGAAATGATGCAAAAAATCTTGCTCAAAAAAATTTAGAAACTTTTAAGGAGCATTCTGTAAGAAAAATAATAACTTCTTGTCCTGCTTGTTTTAAAGTTTTTTCTCAAGATTATCCAAAACTTTTGGATAAATGGGATATAGAAGTTGAACATACTACCCAAACGATAGCTAAGGCTATAAAAGAAGGCAAGCTTAAATTAAACAAAAAATTTAACAATACAATAACTTATCATGACCCTTGTCACTTAGGAAGATATTCAAAAATTTATGAAGAGCCAAGAGAAATTCTTAAATTCTTAGGTTTTGAAATTGTTGAAATGGAATTTTCTAGAGAAAATTCTTTTTGTTGCGGAGGTGGGGGAGGAGTTGTTGGAAATTATCCTGAGTTAGCAGAAGAAATAGCAAAAGAAAGAATAAAACAAGTGAATAAAACTAAAGCTAAAATTCTCATTACAGCTTGTCCTCTTTGTTATGTTCATTTGAAAAAAGTTGCTAATGGTATAGAAGTAAAGGAGATTTCTGAGTTTTTTATTTAAACAACTTAAGGACATTCTAGTCTATGTATTTCTTTTTAAAGGAATTGAATCAATTTTGTGAGTAGTTTGTAAACTAATGAAAGTTTAGAAGGTATAAGAGAAGTTAATATTGAATTCCTTTTGTTGTTGGTATTTTCTTTGGAAACTTCACATCTTTTATAACATTAACAAAATGCGCAATCTTATAAAGTTCTCTTGGGGCAAACCTTCCTGTTAAAACCACATCAGTTCTTTTCGGCAAAGACTTTAAAAACTTTATAACTTCTTTTTTATCCAAAAGTTTCCAGTGCAAGGCTAAATTTATTTCGTCTAGAACAAGCAAGTGAGGCTTTTTCTCTTTAACAATTTTTTTGGCAAATTCTAACCCTTTTTTCGCAAAAAGCTTGTCTGCATCTGTCAAATTCCTAACAACAAACTTCTTCTTTCCAAAACGGTAAACTTTTGGCGAACCATCAAGCTTAAACCAGCCAGGCCTTCCGAACTGGTAAATCTCATAGTAAGGCTTAAGCTTATCTCTTATTTTGTATTCTCCTGTATTTTTCCACCATTTCAAAAACTGAATTATAACAACTTTATGCTTGTGCCCTACAGAACGCAAAGCTAATCCTAGAGCGTTAGTTGTTTTTCCTGCCCCTGTTCCAGTATAAAGGTAAATATAACCCATTATACCACTTCTTTTCTTAGCCAATCTTCATATTCCTTGTTCGATTCAACTTCTATCTTTGCTATTAAAGGTAGTTTATACTCATGAATCTTTTTAACTTCTTCTTTAATTTTCTCAAAATTTTCTTTTATAGTTTTTGCTATCAAAACATATTCTTTCGATTTCTCTATTTTTCCTTGCCACCAATAAAAGCTTTTAATTGGAAAAATGTTTGCGCAAGCTATTAATCTCTTTTTGAGTAAGTGTAAAGCTAACTTTTCTGCATGTTTCTTGCTCGGGTTTGTTATATAAACAAAAACGATACTCATAAATTTGCCTCTATCAAAAACTTTTTTAAGTTGAATTATATAAATTAATTTGGTGCTAAGAATGGGCGATAGCCTTTGCTGTTCAACTCATTAAAAAAGCTCTTTCTAATAGTCCAAAAACTATAGAGCAACTTTTAAAAATTACAAAACTCCCTGAAAGAACTTTAAGGTATAATTTATCCAAACTTAAGAAACAAAAACTAGTTAAAGAAATGTTTATGCTTAGAGATTTAAGAAGAAAAATGTTTTTATTAAATAAAGAAGAAGTAAAAAAGCTCGGGTGGCCGAACCCGGTTAGGCAGTCGGCTGCAGTTGGTCTTTTGAAAAAAGATGAAAAGTTGAGACCGACGCATGCGGGTTCAAATCCCGCCCCGAGCTCTTTTAAAATTGGAAGTTGAAGAAAATGGTGCTCAAACTTTTTAACACTTTGACAAGAAAAAAGGAAGTTTTTAAACCTATAAGAAAGAATGAGGTAAGAATGTATACTTGTGGTCCAACAGTTTATGATTTTGCCCATATAGGAAACTTTAGAACTTATGTTTGGCAAGACCTTCTGAAAAGATGGCTTCTTTTTAAAGGTTTCAAAGTAAGGCATGTGATGAACTTAACCGATATTGATGATAAAACGATTAAAGGAGCAAGAGAACAGGGAATCTCTTTAAGGGAATTTACGGAAAAATACATAAAAGCATTTTTTGAAGATTCAAAAACTTTGAACTTATTACCTGCAGATGTTTATCCAAGGGCAACTGAACATATAAAGGAGATTGTTGAACTTATAAAAATTCTTATAGAAAAAGGCTACGCTTATAGAGGCGAGGATGGCTCAATTTACTATGACATTTCTAAGTTTAAGGATTATGGTAAACTTTCTAAGCTTAAAATAAAAGAGCTAAAACCTGGTGCAAGAGTCAAATCAGACAGCTATACGAAAGAAGAAGCCTATGATTTTGCTTTATGGAAAGCCTGGGATCCTGAGGATGGAGAAGTGTTCTTTGAAACTGAAATAGGTAAAGGAAGGCCAGGATGGCATATAGAATGTTCAGCCATGTCTATGAAATATTTGGGTGAAACTTTTGACATTCACACAGGCGGCGTAGACTTAATCTTTCCACATCATGAGAATGAAATAGCTCAAAGCGAGGCAGCCACAGGAAAAAAATTTGTGAATTATTGGTTACATGCTGAACATTTAATAGTTGAAGGAAGAAAAATGTCCAAATCGCTAGGAAATTTTTACACTTTACGAGACTTGCTCGCTAAAGGTTATGACCCAAGAGCAATAAGATATTTGCTTCTTTCAACTCATTATAAACAACAACTCAACTTCACTTTTGAAGGGCTAGAGGCAGCAAAAAATACAGTAGAAAAACTCATCAACTTTCTTTGGAAGCTAAAAGAAATAAAAGGAGAGAAAGAAAACAAGCAAGTAAAAAAAATGATAAAAGAAACTAGAAAAAAGTTTGAAGAAGCAATGGATGACAACTTAAGGATAAATGATGCGTTGGCTGTTATGTTTAAGTTTGTAAACCAGGTTAACAAGTTAATTTCACAAAACAAAATCGGAAAGAAGAACTCTGAAGAAATTATAGATTTGATTTTAAGTTTTGACAAAGTTCTTGGGTTAAACTTAGAAGAAGCGATAAAAGAAGAAAAGCTACCAGAAGAAGTTCAAAAGCTTCTAAAGGAAAGAGAAGAGGCAAGAAAAAGAAAAGATTGGAAGCTTGCTGACGAACTAAGAGAAAAAATAAAAGAATTAGGTTACTCTATCGAAGATACTCCTGAAGGACCTTTGTGCAAAAAAATTGGAAAATGATTATTTGCTTCCTTAATTGAAAGCTCAACCAATCTCAACTGGTTTATGAGAACTTTTCTCTTTTCTTCTTCTGAAAGGACTTTATACTCAGTAGAACCTTCATACCTTTTGTCTTTTGACCAACTCTTGTCAGGCTTTCCTGTATCTTTAACTCTGAGAATAGCAACTGCTGGAATTTTAAAATAATTTGCCAAAACAGCCACGCAAGCTGATTCAAGCTCTGCCGCCAAATAACCCTTTTCGTGTCCAAACTCATGAAATTCATCCCACGGATAACCTTTATCTATAGGCGCTGAAAAAATTTTACCAAGATGAATTTCTAGCTTTAGTTTTTCTGCAATTCTTTTCACTCTCTCTATCAGTCCCTCATCAAATTTCGTAGGTTCTTTCACATTTCTTTCCAATAATTTTTGAGCGTAGAATTTTGTATGCTCGCCACCAACTTCTGATTTATAGGGAACTATCAAATCTCCAACTTTTAGCTTAGATTGTTTTGTTGCATAACAAGAACCTATAAAGTAGATTTCTACAAGCTTATCTTTCTCTCTTAAAATTCTTTCATACTCGTCTATAGCATACTCTATTCCTTGCTCACCATAACCAACATTTAAAATAAACAACTCATAACCACTAACTTTAGCTTTAAATGAGTTGTTCGCTATTAACGGAACATCATCATAACTTTTAAAGTTGGATGGCCAAAAGTTAGCTTCGGATAGAGGCTTTGCCTTAAAATAATTCACTATAATTTCTTTATCTTTTGGATTTAGGCTTGGTGTGACAAGCAAAGGCATTAAATATGATGTAAAAAATGAAAAAATTTATTTTTTAACCAATTTTATCGCTCCTGCTGGGCAAGAATCTGCTACTGTTTTACAATCGCACTCATCACATCCTTTTGGATTAACCACATGAGATTTCCCATCATCTCCCAACTTAAAAACAGTTGGGCAGATGCTTGCACACAGGCCACAACCCAAACATTTATCTTCATCTACTACTGGAATTACCATTTTATCACCACCTCAAGAGTATAAAGTGCAAGTTGGACAAACTGAAGAAGCTTCACTTAAAGGTTTTAAAACTTGAACTTCCCTACTCCCATGCCTGTAGATTGTTAACCCTTTGCAACCAAGCTTGTAAGCTAATAAATAGGCTTTTTCCACGTCATGAGGAGTTGCATGATATGGAAAGTTTATTGTTTTGCTTACGGCATTATCAGTATATTTCTGAAAAGCTGCCTGCATTCTAACATGCCATTCTGGACTAATATCATGAGCAGTGACAAAAATTCTTCTTATATGCTCTGGAATTTCTTCAATGTCTTGAATTGAAGTTTTTCCGGAAATTTTCTTCATCAATTCCTCTGTGTAAAATCCTTCTTTTATAGCTATGGTTTCAAACAAAGGATTGATTTCAACCAAGCTTGCTCCCAAACTTTCTGAAACTTCTCTTACGTAAGCTATAGCAAACAAAGGCTCTATACCGGAAGAACAACCTGCTATTACACCTATGGTTCCTGTTGGCGCAATAGTTGTTACTGTCGCGTTTCTCATAGCTTTATAACCTTTTTTCTCCCAGACACTTCCCTTAAAGTTAGGGAAAGAACCTTTTTCTTCTCCTAGCTCAACAGACATTTTTCTTGCCTCTTCCGAAATGAATTTCATTACTTCTTCTGCAACTTTTAAGGCTTCTTCAGAGTTGTAAGGTATGCCAAGTTGGATAAGCATATCTGCAAATCCCATAACACCCAAACCAATTTTTCTGTTCGCTTTTGTCATTTGTTCTATTTGAGGAACTGGATAATAGTTTGCATCTATGACATTATCGAGAAAACGAACTGCTAATCTAACAATTTTTCTTAATCTTTCCCAGTCAATTTTTCCATCTTCAACAAATTTTGATAAGTTAATTGAACCTAAATTGCAAGACTCAAAAGGCAATAGAGGCTGCTCTCCACAGGGATTGGTTGATTCTATTTCTCCTATGTGAGGAGTGGGATTATGCCTATTAATTGTATCGATAAAAATTACTCCAGGCTCGCCATTTTTCCATGCCATGGTAACTATTAAATTCCAGATTGCTCTTGCTTTAATTCTTTTGACAGGTTTTTTTGTTCTTGGATTAATTAGTTCAAAATCTTTATCTTTTTCTACCGCTTCCATAAACTTGTCAGTTATTGCAACAGAAATGTTAAAGTTTCGTAGTATGCCTTCTCTTTCTTTACAAACTATGAAATCAAGAATGTCAGGATGGTCAACTCTTAAAATCCCCATGTTAGCTCCTCTTCTTTTCCCTCCCTGCTTTATTACTTCAGTTGCTGCGTCAAAAACTTGCATAAAACTTATTGGACCAGAAGCTACCCCGCTAGTTGATTGAACTATATCACCTGCTGGTCTAAGCTTTGAAAAACTAAAACCTGTGCCTCCACCTGACTTCTGAACTATAGCCATTATTTTTACAGCTTCAAAAATACTTTCTATAGAATCCTCTATCGGAATAACGAAGCATGCGCTTAAGTTGAGTTTTGTTCCTGTTCCTGCATTCATAAGAGTTGGAGAATTAGGTAAAAATTCAAGTTTTGACATCATATCGAAAAACTGATTTTCCAATTCTTGAATTTCTTGCTCACTTTTTCCGTAATTCTTTTCAACTTCAGCTATAGCATGCGCTACTCTTTGAAACATTTGCCTTGGAGTTTCTATAACTCTTCCATTTTCATCTTTTCTCAAATATCTTTTCTCTAAGACTATTATCGAGTTTAAAGGAAGTTTTAAATCATCTTGCACGCCTAGCAAAGCTTTTGCTCTTCTTATTTCTGCCCTTTTTTGCCTGTAAAGAATGAAAGCTTTTGCTGTTTTTGCATGTCCGTTTTCTATCAAAACCTTTTCAACCAAATCTTGAACTTGCTCCACGCTTGGGATTTCTCCTGGCTTAAGTTGTTTTTGTAGAAGTTCAACAACTTGATCTGCAAGTTTTTCGGATAATGCCCTATCTTTTCCACCAACACTTTTTGCAGCCTTCCATATAGCTTCTGTTATCTTATTCTTGTCAAAATCGACAATTCTTCCGTCCCTTTTTCTTATTTTAGAAATTTTTATTTCGCTCGTTTCGCTCATCTTCTCTTCCTTTAAGTTTTTCAAAAATCAAATGTTGCTAACTTTAAAATATCTATTTCTGTATTTAAATCTATATACCACTAAATATAAAAATTTCTTCTAACTTCTCCTCAAAATTTTTTCCTTCAAACTAGCAACAATCTTATGAAAAAGAGAAGGATATATTTCAAATTCTTTACCCACAAGATGATGAGCAATTTGTAAAAATCTCAGGGCTGCAGGAGATTTTGCGTTGAATTTCATCAATGGAACACCAAAAGACACACTATCGATAACATTTTTATCAAAAGGAATTTCTCCTAAAATTGGTAAGCCTAAGAGTTCCTCAACTTGCTCTCTTTTAAACTCATACTTTCCTAAACCAACCATGTTTAAGACGAGCCAAAGTTTTTTTCCTCTTAAATCTATCATGTCAATGGTTCTTTTCACATCCATCATGGTCGGAATTGTAGGGGTAGTAACAAAAATTATTTCATCGCAAGCTTCCATTCCACAAATTGCCTCTCTTCCTAAACCTGGGGCACAATCAACAAAAATAAAATCTATCATGGGCAAATCAAGCCTTTTTAAAGAATATTTTAAATCTTTCATGTCAACTCCAATAATATCAGAAGGGTTAAGCGAAGCTGGAACAAACATAACTCCATTGTAGCTTGCAACTGCATACCTTATATCTTCCCTTCCTCTTAGAATGTCGTTAATAGTTACAGAGTACTCTGGCAAACCTAAGTAATAGGAAAGATGAGGAGTAGTTAGGTTTGCATCAACAACT
This sequence comes from Candidatus Aenigmatarchaeota archaeon, assembly GCA_039000165.1. GTDB lineage: Archaea > Aenigmatarchaeota > Aenigmatarchaeia > CG10238-14 > SCSR01 > JAVZHQ01. The sequence goes on along the minus strand of JAWBTW010000013.1, from coordinate 9,081 downwards.
ATAACTCTATAGCCTATTTGATTTAAAGCTATAGCAAGGTTTGTAGCAAAGGTTGTTTTTCCAACTCCACCTTTCCCTGAAGCAATAGCTATGGTTCTTACCAATTTCTCACTTTATATTAATTTTCAATTTTTAAATAAAAATCTTTGTCTTTAAGAAATTAAGGATTTAAAGTTTTCTTTCTATTAGGTTAATCATGAAAATTAAAGCTTTGATTATAGCTTTTGTACCTTTGCTATTTTTGCCAGAAATTACTCTAGCAATTTGTGATTTAAGTTATCAAACATACACGTATAAATCGGCTTATTTCTACGTAAGGAATGCAAAGAAAATAAGGGTAACGGTTTACAATTCTATGAACGATTTGTACGCTAGATGCTTCACTGCCTGGATAAAAACTGATGGGAAATACATAAATTTAGATGGTTTACCTTACTCGCCTGAGAATTGGCAAGAGGCTTGGAAATCAACTGCTCCCAGTTGTTATGATTGCGGCTACAGAATTGTTTCAGGTTATTCAGGCTATGTTGAGTATGATTTAGAGAAGTATGCTCCTTATGGATATACAGGCGAGGTTGAGGTAAGGGTTAGTAGCTATTGCTATGAAATTGAAAGGGAGGACCCCTGTTTTTGTTGGGAAGCTGAAGTTGAGGTTATAGAGTATTATCAACCACAAACTTGCTACCTTGATATTTCTGTTAAAGATTTAAAAAGAAATCCTATTAACGCTTACGTTTATGTTGATGGAAATTACTTAGGTTACGGTTCTCATTTTTTAAAGGAAGTTTCGGTAGGAGCCCATAAGATTTTAGCAAAAAAGTCTGGTTATAATTCTGATGCCAAAATTGTAAGTTGTTCTTGTAATGAAACAAAGAAAGTAGAGATTTTGTTAGCTCCAACTCAAGTTTGTGTTCCGGGAGAAATAAGAAATAGATACTGTGCATGTCCAACTCAAGTTGCTTATGAAAGATGTAAAAACGATGGAAGTGGATTTGAAACAGTTATAGAGAATTGTGCTTCTGGATATACTTGTGAAGAAGGTTATTGTGTCAAAACTTGTGAAGAAGGTTATACAAACGAATACAGATGCTATGGAAATTGGGTTCAAAGAAAGTATGTTTTTTCTGATTGTTCAAGCAATTGGATTAATTGGAAATATTGTAGCTATGGTTGTTCGCAAGGAAGATGCTTAACTAAAGAACCTTGTAAGATAAGTGTAAGTGTTAGCAAGCCTGAAAATGTTTTTGTTGACGAAACCGTAAGAACTACAATCAGGTTAACAAATTCTGGGGATGAAGGATGCTATGTTAATTTAGACGCTTATGTTTGCAATATAGATTATTGTTATTTGATGAATTGTAACGATTATTCAACTGACCCTAGGGTTTATGTTCAGGGAAAGGGTGTTTATGTTTTAAACTGTAATGCAAACATAAGAGAAGAAGGAAGTTACAAGGTTAAGGTTTCTTATGCTTGGCTAAACCAAACTCAAACTGTTTATTCCGAGACATTTTTAGTCAAGAAAAGGGATGAACCAAAATGTACTGCTAGATTTTTGGAAGAATTCAAGTGCGATGGAAATTGGAGAATGCAACTTTATCAATATTCTGACTGCTCAGTAGGCTGGGGATATGTTAATTATTGTTCTTATGGGTGTAAAAATGGGGAATGCTTACCTGAGCCGAAAGAAAGCTTAGGTGAAGAAAAGGTTTCTTTTACTGGTTTAGCTTTTCTAGCCGATCAAAATCTTTTAATTTTGCTGGTTTTAATTTTGCTAGTCTTGATTGGCTTATTAGCTTGGGTTTTGATGAAAAGAACGATGAGAAAAAGGAATAAACCAGAAGAATTCGGATAAAATCAAGCAGATTAAAATTTTAGTTAAGTCTCAATGCAGCCCTTATGTAGGCATGAGTTTGATGAATCTCTATTTTTCTATTTTTATAGGAACCTGTGTTCAAAAGGTAAAATGTTACACCGTAATCAAAAAGTTTTCTGAAAAATTTTTCCTGTCTTTCCAAATCCATTTCTAATTGATAAGGATCGTAAAAAGGTTCGTTTCCGTATTGACCCCATTTTTCTGGAGGGCCGCCACCAGGCATAATTTTGAACTTTCCTTCTTTCAAAATCTTAATCGCTTCCTCGCACTCTATCTTTCTTATTATCGGGCTACTCTCGTCTCTTGTGAGAAGTAAAACATACTTAAGGTTCATTTCATTAGCTACATTTTCTTTTCCTTTAAAAACCTCTTTTACATTTCCTTCCTCATCAGCTATTAGCATAGTAAACCTTTCTCTTGGAAACATTACTCGCGAGTTTGCGTAAGACCAATAGCAACAATCAAAACCTTCATCAAAGACGCATTTCTTCCTTCCTTCCAAAACACTTCTGTAACAAGAACCCATCTTGTTTATGTCATCGCTTTTTTGCCTGCAATTTTCCTTTTTTGTTACAACATTTTCTAACGGTAAACCTTCAAAAGATTTGATAAAAGTAGGATGATTTTCTGCTATCTCTGTTCTCATGTAAAGCCAATTTTCTGGTTGCTCAGCTTTAACTCTATCTTTTTCGTCGAAAGAAACGAATAGATAATCGTCACCGACAACTTTGCTGTTTCTAACATTATAAAGAAGCTCGTGAAATTGAGTAGTTTTCCCTGTGCCTGTAGGAGCGATAATTGCTACTCCAAACTCTTCGTTATTTCTTTTGATTGAAACAGAAGCAGCATGCATAGGATATTTTTCTTTTTCTTTCAGAATTTCTGTTGCTAGACCTAAAGCACTTTTTGATTTTGCAAGCCCGTAGTATTCTGTGTTAACTCCTAGGGCAATTTTTTTGTCAAGGTTGTAGAATAAGCATGGTTCAAAACCTTCAACTCCTGTTATAATATAGACAAAACCGTCAGCATGATTAGAGTTTGAGGCATACCAGTTTAACTGCCAAAAATCAAAAACATGTTTTGAATTGGTGATTAACTTTATTTTTGCACCGCATATGTTTGCTGTGTGGGAAAAAGGCAGGTTTTTGCCATATTTCCTGAGAATTTCATCTATTTCTCCTTTATCCTTAAAAGCTTGCGGCCTTCTGTCTGGAAATGTAACGTAATTGTTGACCATTTTACTATAATATGGAGTTTAAAATTTAAGAAGAATTGTGGGAAATTACTTAAACTTTTCTTAACAAGAAAATGTTTTATCCATATTTTTGACAATAAATAATCTTTTATTTTTTACTTTTCTTAATTTAAACCATGATATTGAGGGAAATAGAAGATATAATCAAAAAAGAAAAGAAAAAAGGAGAATTTGTTTATCCGTTTTACGAAAAATACTGTTTTTCGAACATTCCTTCAACGATTTTAGAGTTATATGGGATTAAGTCTAAAAGACCTGCTCTTCCTCTTCAAGTGTATAAAGATAAAGTTGAAACAAATGTAAATAAAATTGTATTTTTTCTGTTAGACGGTTTTGGGTATCACCATTGGACAAACTACTTTAAAGAACATAAATTTTTTGATAGAGTTACCAAAAGAGGTGTAGTTTTTCCTCTTACAACCATATTTCCTTCAACAACTGCTGCTGCTCTTACCACAATAAATACAGGTTTAACATCTCAAGAACATGCTTTGTTCGAATGGTTTCTTTATTTTAAAGAAATTGATATGATAATCAGTACACTACAATTTACACCTTTAGGTATTAAAGGTCAAGACAGGCTTTTAGAATTTGGAATAGATCCAAGAATTTTATTCAGAGGAAAGACCATTCATCAAACTCTCAAAAAAGCTGGCATTAAATCGTTTACTTTTATTAATGAACAATATGCTTGGAGTGCATACTCTCAAGTAGTTCACAAAGGAAGCGTGAGGATACCTTTTATCAATTGTTCAGACCTTGTGGTTAGGTTAAGAAAACAGTTGGAAGCAGAAAGTGGTCCTGCATATTTTTATGCTTATATTGGAGATATAGATGCGTTAGAACATAGGTATGGCCCTCGTACAGAAGAGTATCATGCAGAACTTTCGATGCTTTCATTTTTACTTAAAAAAGAATTGCTTGAAAAAATAGATAGAAAAACTGCAAAAGAAACATTGATTTTAATAACTTCTGATCATGGCCAATTGAACGTTTCACCAAAAGATACAGTTTATTTAAACAAATACTCTAAACTAGTAAATTCCTTTCAAAGATGTAAAAATGGCAAGCCTATACTACCAACAGGCAGTCCACGCGATGTTTTTTTACATATTGAAGAAAGTAAGCTAGAAGAAACTTACAACTTTCTTTCAGAAAAGTTAAAAGAAAAGGCAAAAGTGGTTAAGACAGAGGAAGCTATAAGAGAAGGTTTGTTGGGTATCGGCAAACCTAAGAAAGAATTTTATGAACGGGTAGGAAATTTGTTGATTCTTCCTTACAAGAATAACACATTTTGGTATGAATACTTCAAAGGATGGAAAATGGACCTTTTAGGTCATCATGGAGGATTAAGTAAAGATGAAATGTTAATACCTTTTGCTATTTGTAGGCTGTATGATTTACTTTGAATAAATTAAAAAATTGGGTTTCTAACTTTGAATTTTCTAAGTAGATTTAAGAGTAAAGATATACTTCATCGGCTATAGCTCATCATATTGAACAATTTCAAGAAGATGGTCTCTCTTTCCAATAATTTTATTTTAAGGATTAATTAAATTACCTGACAATAAATTTCTTCTACCATATTATGCCTATTTAAATTTTCGCCCAAGATAAAAATGCCCTTTCATTAACATAGAAATTATTTATGTGCTGTATCCATAAGTTTCTTATCTCTACTATGTTGTTTAACGCCAATTCAAGCTCATTTGGAGAAATAAAATGATGATTACCAGATTTTTCAAAAGAATAGCAAAATCCTACATCTCTGTATGGATTTACCTTTCTTAAGGTAAAACTCCAAACATTTCCGTCCATGGGTAAATTGTAGAAAATTGTTGTGTCTAACTCTAATTTATCATACAACTTTCCGAGAAATCTATAATTTTCTATTTCTTTTGGTTCAAAAGAATCTATTGCTAAAGCTCCTACTACATCATCTCCTCCAAATATAGAAGATGGATATACATCATGCGCAAATAGAATCAAAACATCATAAATAAGAGTCTCATAAAACATTCTCCTTTCATGTTTTAAAAAGCCTTTTTGAGTCATATGAATGAAAAGTTTCTTAGCTTTATCTAAAGGTAAATCATGGTTAGAAGCAAATCTATCTAAGTCACCCATTTTTTCCACTAATTTTACATAATCTCCTAGGTGAATTGTGTACGTTTCAGTAGGGAGCATCCTATCCAATGCCAAAGGCAAAATTTCTAAATTCTTAGGTACTTTTTTTCTTTCTGCCTTACGAAGAGCCCCTAATATACCATCTTTAAAATGTTCATTTAAATCCCACTCGACATACTGCATTTTCCACTCAAAAGACATAGTTTAATAAACTACCTTCACAAATTTATTTTTGATGTTCTAACTTACAAATAAAATTAAAACAAACTGAAATCTCTTCTCTCGTCACTTTAAATATCTGTGTTTTAGAGTAAAAATATACTTCATCGGCATAAAAGCTTCCAAATCACTTTGATAAGCACATTTTTTACATCTATAGCCAATAACTATTTCTTTGTTCAATAAATTTTTTACTCTAACTTCCTCTATTTCAGACTCACAAATTGGACACTTCTCAATTTTTTGCATCTTTACAGTTTTTTTAGTTTTTGCCTTAACCTCAACTTCAGGAATAAGCAGAGCAATTCTTTTCACTCTTGTAGGAGAAAGCGTATAATTTTTTTCCTCTTTCCTAAGCAACCTTAAAACTAGCCTTGCTAATTCTTCTTGGGACTCTACTTTAAGTCTTGACTTTAAAACTTGCAGAATTGCTTCTTTAACCTTATCCTCTGGAGGGATTTTTCTATCGTCCATCAGTTAAAATAAGGGAAAAACTTAATTTAAATGTTTTTTCTAAACGAAAAATTTTTAATTTTAAGATGATAAAAGAAGAAAAATATCACATCTTTGTAGAATAGTGAAAAAAGGAAAAATTCCTTTGTGGAAAAGGATTTTAATTCGTCTACTCGGAAAATATCCAGCCTTTAGAACAGATTATTATGGTTATGGAATTATCGAATACTTTTACAGCTATTGTTCAAAACATGGTTATTACATAGACTATCTTCACGGATATTATGAATATTTAAGATGCCCTGTTTGTGAAAAGTAAATCTTAACCTATTTCTTCAACCTCAGTTTTTTTCAAAACTTTTCTAATTTCTTTTTCAAGTTTCAACTTTTTTTCAATTTTTTTCACAATTTCAAGCTTTGCCCTTGTTGTTGGATGTTTAGGAACAAATAAAGTACAACAATCTTCTTGTGGCTTGATGGAAATTTGGTAAGTTTTAATTTTTTTAGCAAGCTCGATTATTTCATTTTTGTCCATTCCTACCAAAGGTCTTAGAATTGGTAAGCTTGTTGCTTCCTCTATTGCAAGCATATTATCCAAAGTTTGGGAAGAAACTTGAGCAAGGCTTTCTCCTGTAACTAAAGCTTTTGCATTTTCTTTTTTTGCTATTTCTTCGGCTATTTTTATCATAGCTCTTCTGTAAAGCACTATTCTGTACTTTGCTTGAGCAAGAGTTTTAATTTTCATTTGAACTTCTGAAAAGGGAATAAAGTATACTCTGCTCTTTCCTTGATATTCGCTTAAGAGTTTTACCAGTTCTCTTGTTTTTTCCATACTTACCTTAGAAACTAGAGGAAAGGAGTGAAAATGAACAAAAACAACTTTACATCCTCGCTTCATAGCTAGCCAGCTTGAGACAGGAGAATCTATTCCTCCTGATATTAAAGATAAAACTTTTCCTGAGCTAGAAACAGGCATTCCTCCCAAGCCTTTAATCTTTTTAGTGTAAACATAAGTATCTTGATCTCTAACTTCGATGAAAATTTTGACTTGAGGTTTTGATAAGTTAACTTTCCTTTTGATAACTTTTCCAGCTTCTCTAGCCAATTCTTGACTTGAATAATCATGCTTCCCTATTCTTTTCACTTCTAAAGCAAAAGTTTTACCTGGTTTGATAAGTTTTGAGTAGTTCTTCCTAAAAAACTCTATTATTTCTTCTTTCTTGCTTGTTTTTAAATGGAAGCAGGGGGAAAAAGAGACTATGCCAAAAACTTTTTTTAGAACATCGCAAGTTTTTTTGATTTTTTCAGTTTTTATAAAAATTCTTCCTCTTATCCTATAAATTTCAAACTCTATTCCAGCTTTTCTTAAGCTAGCTTCAATGTTTTCTATAAGCTTTTTTTCATAAATCCTTCTAACAATTTCTGACTTGAGAAAAATTTCACCATATCTTACAAGAATTTCTTCCTCTACTTGCATGTTATACTTTTAAAGGTAGAAAAATTTATTTCTAATTAGGAAATAAAAATTGATGCCCAGGTCGCCTAATCTGGTAGGGCGCCAGCCTGGAGAGCTGGTGGGGCTTTGCCCCTTCTGGGTTCAAATCCCAGCCTGGGCGTTTACTTTGTGAAAAAATCCTAAAGGAAGAAAAGAAGTAGTTAATAGGTTGACCTGATAAAGATAAATATCAAAAACCTTAAAACTTTTATGTGTTTTACCCTGGTATTGAAGATATAATCGGGGAAAATGCCGAAAAAATGGAAAAAATAATTACAACATTTGTTAAGGTATCTCGAAAAAGAGGATTTAAACCATTTTATACTCCTGCTTTTGAGGACCCAAAAATGCTTTTTGATAAAAATCTCCTTGGTTCGAATGTTTTTAAAGAGCTTTATTGTTTCAAAGATATAGAAGGGAAAAGAACATGTTTAAGGTTTGACCATACTATTTCCTTGTTAAGAATTGTTAGAACCAACAAAAATCTAAAATATCCTTTAAAGAGATACGCGATTGGCCCGGTTTGGAGATTCGAGAAAAAAATAGAAGCAAACCGCTGGAGAGAATTTTGGCAAGCAGATGTTGATATAGTTGGGGGTAAAGAAATAGAAATGGATGCCACATGTTTAGATATCGTTAATGAATGCTTAAGAAAAGTTGGCATAAAAGATTTTATATTTAGGTTTAATTCAAGAGAGGTTATTCATGAAATAATATCAAAAAAAATTGGAAGGAAATATATGGATAAGATAATGCTTTTTCTAGACAAGGAAAGAATAAATGAACTTAAAAAAGTGGTCAAGAAAAAATCCCCTGAATTAATTGAACTGGTAGAAATGAAAGATTCTAACGAAAAAAAGTTACTTTTTTTAAAAGAAAATTTCCTGGGTATAAGCGGCGTCGAAAAATTGTTTAGATTTTACCGAAAATTAAGAGAAACAATTCGAGATAAAAACTTAGAATTTAATATCAGAACAGTTAGGGGCTTGAGGTATTACACTTCATTGGTTTATGAAGTTTACATTAAAAATGTAGGATGTGGTGGTGGCGGAAGTTATAAAGCTATTACTTATAGTGGAAAGGTATTGCCGGCAGCTGGCTTATCTTTGGGTTTGTTCAGGATCTTATATATGGAATAAAATTTTTTAAAAATTTGAGAATTTTTCCAGAGAGTTTTCTAAATAAGCAACCTTAAGCTTGGGTTGTACTTTACACCTTTTTGCATAGCATTTCTCATTATTTCCTTAACTTCTGTAAAAAATTCTTTTATCACTTCTTGAGCTTTGGCTTCGCCTATTTCAACCTTATCCATCTTTTCTTCCAAAACTTTTGTCAATTCCTCGTTCAGATATTTTCCGTATTTTTCCTTCAAGAAAAAGTAAACCTTTGCACCAAGCAAAGTTGAAACAAGCCTTTTATTAATTTCTTTAACATATTCTCTTTTCTTCAAAATTTCCAAAATTTTAGCATAAGTTGAAGGTCTTCCTATACCTTTTTCTTTCATCATAGAAACTATTTCAGAATAAGTAAACGGATAGTAAGCTTGAACCACTTTTCTTCTAACAAAGGAAATCCATTGCTTTCCTTCTTTAACTTCTGGAATTTCTTTTGTATAAACAGGAGCAATTTTTGAAAAGCCCTCTTCTATTATTCTTG
>JAWBTW010000012.1:0-20602 GCA_039000165.1 Candidatus Aenigmatarchaeota archaeon | reverse complement strand
GAAATTGCAAAAAAAGAAATGAAAAAAGAGAGCAAAAGAATAGAAAATTTAAGGAAAAAATTGGAAAAAGGAGTTCTCAAGATAGAAAATTCTCATTTAAACGGACATCCTGATAAGAGGCTTCCAAACATCTCAAGTTTCTGGTTTGATTTTATAGAAGGAGAAAGTCTGGTAATGGCCCTAGATATAAAAGGAATCGCAGCCTCAACCGGGAGCGCTTGCTCTTCTGAAAGTCTAGAACCAAGCCATGTTTTGCTTGCTATAGGCTTAAAGCCACACCAAGCTCATGGAAGTTTAAGACTTAGCTTAGGAAGATGGACGAAAAAAGAAGAAATAGAATATGTTCTTAAAGTTTTGCCTCAAACAATTGAGAATTTGAGAAAGGTTTCTCCTTACAAAGGGAAGTGGTAGTTTGAAAATAGTTAGCGCTTGCTTAGTAGGGATAAACTGTAAGTATGACGGGAAAAATAACTTAAGCAAAAAAGTTTTAGATATGGCAAGAAAAGGAGAAGCCATTCCTGTTTGTCCTGAACAACTTGGAGGGTTAACTACTCCAAGAGAGCCTGCCTACTTAACCAAAAGCGGAGAATATGTTTTAAAAAATGAAGCAAAAGTCTTTTCAGAAAAAGGGGAAGATTTAACAAAAAATTTTGTTAAAGGTGCAAAAGAAGTCCTTAGAATAGCAAAGCTATTGGGAGTGAAGGAAGCGATTCTTAAAGCAGGAAGTCCTTCTTGCGGTTTTGGAAAGACTTGGATTAACAAGAAAATTAGAAAAGGTAACGGAGTCACTGCTGCCTTGTTGAGCAAAAATGGAATAAAAATCTATACAGAGGAAGATTTGAATGGGAAAAATTAGTTTACCTTATTCGAAAGAAATACTCAGACATTTTAAAAATCCAAAAAATCTAGGAAGAATGAAGAATCCTGACGCAATAGGAGAAGCTGGTAATATTCTTTGTGGCGATGTGATGAGAATTTATCTTAAGGTTAAAAAAGACTCAAAAGGCAAGCTAAGGATTTCTGACGTAAAAGGAGAAGTTTTTGGTTGTGTTGTTGCTATAGCTAATACTAGCATGCTTACAACAATGGTTAAGGGAAAGACCTTGGAAGAAGCGCTTACGATAAATAAAGAAGATTTAATCAAAAAGCTTGGTGGGGAGAAAAAAATCCCACCGATAAAAATTCACTGCTCGATTCTGGCCTTAGACGCTTTACATGAAGCAATTTACAATTATCACAAAACAAAAGGTTTGCCTATACCCAAAAGGCTTGAAGAAAGACATAAATCAATCCAAAAAACTTTGGAAGAAATAGAAAAAAGACATAAGGAATTTGTGGAAATGGAAAGAAAAATTCTTGAATAAAAGATTTTTATCAGGAAAACAAAATAATTAAAGTGGAAGTAGAAAAAGAGCTTAGAAAAATAGCAAAAACTCCTAAAATAAAAAAATTAGTCAATCTTTTGCTTAAGGACAAGGAAATAGATGCTTTTCTAGAGCAGGCGAACAATCTTGCAGTGTTAAGGTTAGGCTATAACGACCATGGAAAAATTCATGCTGAAATTTCTGCTTTAAACGCTTTAAAAATTTTTGAAATTCTTTCAAAAAAGGGTTTTAAACCTAACATAGTAACAGAAAAGATTGGAAACGAAGAAGACGCAAAAGTTGCCATAGTATTAGGGGCTTACTTGCACGATATTGGCTGCTCTGTTTGTAGGGAAGGGCATGACTTGATAGGAGCAGTAATAGCTTATCCTATAGTTCAAAGAATACTCAGAAAATTCTATAAAAGAGAAAAAATTGACAGAATTTCTTGCTTCGTTCTTGAATCGATAGTTTGCCATATGGGTTATCAAGACGCAACAAGTTTTGAAGCAAGATTAGTAGAAGTTGCTGACTCTACAGATATAACGAAATGGCGAGCTAGAATTCCTTTTAGCGTAGGAAAAACTGACATTCACAAATTCTCCGCTTTAGCTATAGAAGAAGTAAAATTTTTGGAAGGAGAAAAGAAGCCTTTAAGAATTGAAGTAACTATGGAAAATCCTGCAGGAATTTTTCAAACAGAAGAGACTATGCTTAAAAGAATAAAGCATGCAAGGTTTGAGGATATAGTAGAAGTTGTGGCAAGAATTAAAGGCGAGGAAGAGTTAAGGTATTTATAGCGTTTGAATCAATTTCTTTTTGTGGAAATGAAACCAGCTTTGCTTGTTATTGATATGCAAAACGATTTTAAAAAAGGAAAGTCAGAATATTCTTGCGAAATGCTTGATGAAAAGCTAATAAAAAAAGTAAAAAATCTGATAGAATTTTGCAGAAGTAAAAAGATTCCCATCATTTACACTCAGCATACTATTAAGCCTGATAAGAGTAATGCAGAAATAGGAGAACCAGAAAATGTTAGAGCTTGTATAGAAGGTACAAAAGGCTGGGAGATAATAGAGGAAATAAAACCTAAGGATAAGGACATAATAATAAGAAAAGATAGGTTCGACGCATTTTTTAAAACGAATTTAGAAGAAATTTTAGAAGGTTTAAATATAGGTACTGTTATTCTCTGCGGAGTTTTAACGAATAATTGTGTTAGGGCTACTGCAGAAGGAGCTTACCAAAGAAATTATAAGGTAATAATAGTTTCAGATTGTTGTGGAGCAACTAGCTATGTAAGAGGAATTTCTCATAAAAAGGTTCATGACTTTACTTTAAAAGATTTGGAAGGAAGAACTTATGAAATTAAGGTAACTTCTTTTAAAGATTTAACTGCTATAATTAAATGAGCTTACTCTTCCATTACCCTTGGAGCTAGAACAAAGTTTAAGCTAAGCTTATCTTCAAGCTTAAAGCTTAACTTCATAGGATAATCTTGACCCCATTCTAGAGTTACTGAATCAGCAATCTTAGCTGCTTTTACCATTTTTTTCAAGTAATCTAAGGGATACCTTGCCCTAACGTTTCCATCAGCCTTTAATTCAAGAAGGGCTTCATTCCCTTTTTCTAACTCAAGTTGAGCTGAGCTTATGTCACCTTCTGCTATCATCGAAAACTTTTCCCTTGAAGCTTCGAAAAGAACTGAATCAGAAACAACCTCTGCATCCTCGATTCCAGCTTCCAAAATCTCAGGCTTAAGCTCAGCTTTTGAGGTAAACTCAAGTTGCTCGATAGGAGGAACTTCTTCTTGGCTTAAGTCTATTAAAGGAACTACAAACCTTCTTCTTGAAGAATTCTCAAGAATTACTTCAAGCTTAGAATCCTGAAGCCTCAAACTTACTTTATCTCCACTTCCAGCTCTTTTTAGTACTGACAAGAAATTACCCATGTTTACTCCTATGGACTGCTCTTTTTCAACCTCATATTCGTCAAAAGCTTTTGAAGAAATTTTAAAGTCAACTACTGCTACCAAGGCTCTATCAGCAGCAGTCAAGCTTATCCCATCTTTTGTTATTTTAAAAATACCTTCATCTATTAACTCAGCTATGGTAGAAATTGAATCCCTAAGCAAGCTTACATCGCTTAATTTTGCTTTAAACATGGTCTGCCCTATTATATTAAACCTAAATTTTCCTTTAAATACTTAACCCTGCTTTTTCGTACATTTCTTCAACTTTTCTTAAAAGTTCCAGGTCTAAGCCACTTAAACTTTGAACAATATCAGCTTTGAGCTTGCCATCTATTACAGAGCAAAACGCTCTAACTATCTGACCTTTCTTCAATTCACCTTCAAAAAATATTTCTACATTTCCTGTTTCATCTTCAAGGAAAAAACTGTTTTCCAGTTGTTCTAAAACCTTCCCGATTAAAGCGATTCTATTATCCTTCTCAAAGTTTATCTCAGCAATTTTTTTTGGTTTGTAACGCAAAGCTGGCATCACCAAATACTTCTTTCTTTAGGTTTAAATATTTTAAGGTTTTTGGAGTAAATTATGAAGATTTGGTTTAACAAGGAATTTTGCAAACAATACGCAGAAGAGGAAGAAAAAATTACCATGGTTACACCAAAGGAAAGGGAATTAGAGCAGGAAATGTTTTCCTACTACCTTCCAAACAAGAGTAAAGTTCATGTTGCACTTGGTGTTGGCAGTGGTTTAGACTTTAAAGTTTTTCAAAACAACAATATTGAGAGAAGGATTGGTGTTGACATTTCGCCTTCTATGCTTGAAATATGTAAAGAAAGGTATCCTGATGCAGAAGTTATCAGGGATGATATAAGAAGCTTGAAAAAACTCAGAAGATTGATTAAAAGTGAGGAAAGACCAAAGTTCTTTACGTTACTAACCAACACTTTAGGAAATTTTGAACTTAAGGATAGGGAAAGAATCGTAAGAAATGTGAGAAGTTTGATGGGAGACCAAGATTTACTTATAGCCGAACTTTACAAAAGACCAGAGCTTTTGGTTTTGGGTTCTGGTTTGCTTCCTGATACTTTTCTAAAGTTAAAGGTAAGACCTTTAGATTTTAAAGAAGCTTCATTTTCGAAAGCAACTCCTTTATTTAAAGTTTTTCCCTTTAACTTCTACTTAGCTAACACAGAAAACACATGGATGCTTTATAGTTTCTCGCAACAATTCCATTATGGTGAAATGGAGTTTGTCCGAAAAGTTGTCGGAAAAGTTGGTCAAGTAGCTTACTGGCCCAAAACAGGAGATATAGTTGTTTATAAGTTGAGAGAGCATAAGAAAAGAACAATACACAAAGAGAAGGTTCTAGATGAAAGGGAAGATTTGGAAAGGTGTTTTGAACCTGTTATTCTTTCACATAGATGGGAAGGGAAAGAAATTGCATCCTTGTTCATAAAAGCTGGGTTTTTGGGCTATGTGTTAAACGGAGAGAGTACTTTCATCACTTTCTTTATTCCTTGGTACAAAAACAAGGAAAAGTTCAAGAATTTTTGCGAAAGATATGAGAAAATTTTTAGCAAATCTTAACCATAACTTCTCCAAGAATAACCGCATTTTGTACATTTGTAAAATATGGTTGGCGGCTCGTCAGCTGCCCTAGTTTGTTGCATCCACCAGTATGCTTCTGGATTCTCGCACTTTGGGCACATTATCCTTGTTTTTGGTAACTCAGCTATTCCTTCGTCTTTTTCCATAACAACGATTCCACGCGAAGGTTCGTGGGAAGCTTCAGTTAAAATTATCTTTTCTTTTTTAAGTGGTTTCTTAAAACCGCACTTTCTACAAACTAAAAAGCTTTTCTTTTTCTTCTTTTCTACCATCATCAAATTTCCACATTTTTCGCAAAACTCCATTCTAGATTCCTCCAAAAACTCTTCTTATACCCTCGAAAATTTCCGAGACTATTACCTTAAAATAACCCAACTTTGGAATTACAAAAATTACTTTCCCGTGAATTTGGTCTTTTGAAATGCTTTTTTCTGTGTAGCAGACTTGTCTTTCTATGCTACAACATTTTGTTATTTGGTCTGGATTATGATCACCTTTTGTTTGATAAGTACCATCTTCATTTATATAGACTATTCTGTGAATTATTGGCGAGCTTTCGCAAGGTACAGAAAATACTACTACATCACCAACTTTATAATCTTTTGAACCTTGAATTATCGGTAAATCTCCTACACCAAAACCTTTATTTACAGGCCAAGAGTCTATGTAGCTTCTGTTATAACCAAACTTTTTCTCAAGCCATTGGTAATGGTTTACTTCTGTTGTTTCGTCATGAACCATTGAACTACTTACTACAGCAACTACTGGTAAATCTGTTGATAAAGCAACAGCAAGAGTTAAATTAACAAGAAAAGCTATTACTATTCCTAGAGCAGCGTAAAAAATATAGCCAAACCAACCTTCAGTTATTTTCTTAAGGCTAGACTTTTTTCTTCCAATAACCTCTTCCTTACTTCTACGCCCTACCACTACTTTCACCTTTTGCTACTGCAGTTGCTATGATGTGGGCAACCCTTAAAGGTTCAGGAATAAAACTTCTTGTAGTGCTTATCCTTATTATTTCTTCCGCATCCTCATCTCTAAGACCAACGCATTGATAATAGACTTTTTTATTCTCTTTTATCTTGCACTCTTTTATTTTTCCTGCGTTAAGAATCTTTTTCCACCTGCTCTTGAAATCTTTAAAATTTTTTAAGGCATTTTCAACTTCTTTTAAGTTTGGAATTTTTCTATTTATAACAATAACAGGCAAGCCAGTTTTTTCATGTAACTTTTTTATGTCTACTATGTTAAAACCTCCTAAAGTTATGCCATCGAACATTATTACTTTTAACTGTTGTTTATGTCTAGAAGAATTTATAAGCTTTACTATTTTTTGTGTTGCGTCGTTTCCATCAATAGTTACTTCCGTCTTTAAGGCTCCATCCAAAAATTTTCCACCCCTAAAAATTACTCCAATCACAGGAACTTTCCCTTTAGTCTTAGAATTAAAAGCCCCGTCGTCAAAACCAAGAATTCTTACTTCAGGTTTAATCATAAAATCCAAAACAAAAGTTTGGCTTTCCAAGTATATAAAATTAACCTATAAGTTTTATTGGAAGAGCTTTGATAAACCTTTAAATAAAATAGCCTAAAATTAAAAATTTAAATTTAACAAACCTTTATTTTAAGAGTTGAGAATATGGTCAAAAAATCCTTTCCAGAGGCACTCCAAAGGCTTTTCTTTAGAGTTTATGTTTGTAGAGTTTGTAAAACCAAGATGAGGGCAGACCCTGCAAAAGTAAAGGCTGGTAAGGTTAAATGTAGGAAATGCGGTTCAAGAGCTTTAAGGCCAAAGCGTAGGCCGATGAGTTAGTATGAAAATAGAATACATAACTACAAGAGATCTGATGAACTCAAAAGGTGAAGTAAAAGGAAGAGTGAGAATAATCAAGCTAGTTGGAGAAGAGGAAGCTACGTTAGAGCTTATTTGCCCCGAATGTAACAATTCTGAAAAAAGAAAGGAAAAGTGGCAAGAACCTTTTGTTTCGGGCGAAGGCTTAAATCAAAAATTTAACATAAAGTGCAGCAATTGCAATTATTCTGTTCAACTTCTGAAACTCAAAAAAGAAATTAAAAAATTAACAAAGAAGAAATAGAACAAAAACCAATATTCTTTTATGGAACTCAAGATTTCTTACGGTAATGGAATTGCTATTAAGATAAAAAATGAAACTGTTCTGCTTGACCCAAAAGTTTCTGATTTCATTTCTTTTGTTTCTCATGCTCATGTTGACCATTCTCCAAAAGAAGTTATAAGAAAGCCTTATTGCACGCAAGAAACTTACGAGCTAATAAAAGTTAGGAATCCTTTCTTCGAAGCAAACATAGTAAAAGAAAACAAGAAAATCGAGTTTGACGGGTTTTCTGTAAGGTTAATAAGCTCAGGTCATATTTTAGGCTCAACTCAAATTCTTATAGAAACTAATAACACCTCAATCCTTTACACAGGAGATTTTAAACTCTGGCAAGGCTTAACTCATAAGGCAATAAAGATTTACCAGGCTGATATTCTGATAACAGAAGCAACTTATGGCAAGCCATTTTTTAAGTTCCCTTTTGTCGAGGAGGTAAGAAAAACACTTGTAGAATGGGTTCTCAGACAAATAAAAAATGGCTTTAAGGTTAACCTTGGTGGTTATACAATAGGAAAATCTCAAGAAATAATAAAACTTTTGAATAAGAATGGAATAGTTCCTCAAGTCTCTGATTCCATAAGGAAGTACTCGCAAGTTTATAACAGCTTTGATGTTAACTTGAAATTTTTAGAAAAAGAGGAAGATTCAGAAGTTTTTGTTATGCCAATGCACACAGTTCCTTATCTTCAAAACAAAAATTCAAAATGCTGTGTAGTTACGGGATGGGCTCTCTTTAGAAATTATGGTGTAGAAACTTTTCCAATCTCAGACCATTGTGATTTCGAGCAGCTAATGCTTTTCATCCAAGAAGTTAAGCCAAAAAAAGTGATTTGTGTTCATGGTTATGCGAAAGACTTAGCTTACGAAATAAGAAAGAGACTTAAGATTCAGGCTCAATTCTTAGGAAAAGGTCAAAAAGTTCTTTTAGATTTTATTTAATCAAATGCGTTCCATCACAACTTCTTGAGTTGTTTAATTCAAGAAAACCTTCTCTACAGCATGAAAAACTTATTTTATTCCTGTCACAAGCTTCTCTAACTTTTTTCATTATCTTTAGTCTTATTTCTCTTGGTAGATAAAGGGAATTTGAAATTCTCTCACCTTGCTTAAAGTAGAGTTCTTTCAATTTTTCAGCTATTTCTGGAAAAACTAAGGAGAACCTTTTCCAGTTATCAGGCTTTACTTTATAAGTGCTTGAAACTATTTGTTTAACTCCCAGAGAAGAAGAAATTTTCACTATTTCTTCTATTTCTCTATCGTTTAGGAAAGGAATTATCGGGTCAACTCTAACTATGGTTGGAATTTCCTTTTCAACAAGCTTTTCAACAGCCTTAATTCTTTTTTCAGGCGATGGAGCTTTTGGTTCAAGTTTTTTTGCTATTTCTTCGTTTAAAGTTGTTATTGTTATGCTAACGCAACTTCTCATCCTGGAAAGAATGTCTAAATCCCTTAAAACAAGGTCGGATTTTGTTATCAAAAGAATTTTGCAGTCGTGAAATGCAAAATATCTCAAACAATCTCTTGTGAGTTTAAGCTTCTCTTCTTCAGGAACATAAGGATCGCTCGAGTTTGAAACGGAAATGGGAAATCTTTTATCCACTTTTTTTAAATCTTCTTCTAGCTTCTTGAGCAAATCTTTTTTTGGTCTGCAATTAAAAAATTTTTTTATATAACTGGAAGCATAGCAGTAGAGGCAAGAATGAGAACATCCTGTATATGGGCTGAAAGAATATTTTTTTGGACAAGTACATAGCTTGCTTTTCCAAGGATCAAAAAAGTTTATTACTTTCATAATTTTTTAGAAAAAGATTTCAATATTTAAACTTACTATTATAATTGAGAAGTTTTAAACTTCTCATGATGGCCATGGCGATAAACTTTCAAAGAGTTTGGAATTGGTACTCACGAGAATCTGTCTTTAACGCTTTGATAGAGGCTGGAAAAAACAGAGAAGTTATACCTGTTTATAAAGATGGAAGTTTTGGTAAAAGACCTGATGTCATTCAATACCCTCAAGATGTCTTACAAGCCGTTGCTGAAGGAGCTGTAGCTTTTCATGGTTCTGTAGAAAGATGGTCACAACCGATGAAACTAGATGTTGGTATGACAAAAGTACAACTTGATGAATTAA
Organism: Candidatus Aenigmatarchaeota archaeon; assembly: GCA_039000165.1. GTDB lineage: Archaea > Aenigmatarchaeota > Aenigmatarchaeia > CG10238-14 > SCSR01 > JAVZHQ01. Next base: position 11,391 of record JAWBTW010000012.1, on the reverse strand, counting down.
GAATTGGCTGGGATATTTTTATCGACCCTGATGTTAATGATTTTGAAATTGCAAAGATAACTGTCAAACAAATAATAGAGGCTTTGAAGGATCACGGTGTTCAAAATTACACTATAAAATTTTCTGGTGGGAAAGGGTTTCATATAGGAATTCCGTTTGAATCCCTTCCGGAAAAAATTAATTTTCAACCTTCTCAAATTCTTTATCCTGAGCTCCTTCAGAAAGTTATAGAATACTTGAAATGGTACGTAAAAGAGCAATTAAAAGAAGAAATGCTCGCTCTTGCCTCTCTTCAAGAAATTTCTCAAAGGATTGGGAAAAAAATTGAAGAAATAACTGACGAAAACGGTTTAGACCCTTTTAAAGTTGTTAGCATGGATGTTTTTGGTTCAAGACATTTGTTTAGACTTCCTTATTCTTTACACGAGTCAACTTTACTAGTAAGTTTGCCCATAAGACCAGAAGATTTAGAAAAGTTTGAGAAAGAACAAGCACTTCCAGAGAAAGTTAAAGTTAATGAGAAGTTTTTAGTTCAAAAAGTTAAGCTTCATGATGCTGAAGCTTTAATAGTAGAAGCTTTAGACTGGTCTGCCAAGTATAAGATAGAAGTTAAGGAAGAGCTACCAAAGGTTAAGTTTAAAAAGATGAAAGCAATTCCAGAACAATATTTTCCACCTTGTATCCAGACTATTTTAAAAGGTTTGTCGGACGGAAGAAAAAGAAGTGTTTTTATCTTGATAAATTTCTTAAGAAGCATGGGTTGGGACTGGGAGAAAATAGAAAAAACTTTAACAGATTGGAACGCAAAAAATTTGCCTCCTTTGAGAGCTAATTACTTGAGAACTCAACTGAGATGGCATTTGAGGCAAGAGAGAAATTTGCTTCCTCCAAATTGCGATAATCAAAATTTTTACACTGACATTAAAGTTTGTGTGCCAGATGACATCTGTAAGAAGGATGATAAAATAGTCATAAAAAATCCAGTTAACTATCCCTTCAAAAAGCTAAAAATAAGAAAAAAGAAAAAGAAAAAGCATTAATTCTTTACCTTTCATTTTTTAATAGGGTTGCTATCGAGAAAAAATGTGAAAAAAGTTTTGAAGATTTTCAAAAAAGCCTAGGAATTTATAAGCCTTTCCTTCCTTACGAAAGGAAAAAAGCTTTTGTTCAAGGATTCAACTGTAAAAATTGTCCTTGGAATTATTTTGAAAGTTGGGAAGAGGAAGTAGAAACAAAAATAGAAGATTCGAAGGGAAAAGTTTTTGTAGTACCGAGAAAAAGAATTTTTTACAGGTGTAAGAATCCAGAACATGAATATTTAACTTGCGCAAATAAAATTTAAAAGGATGCTATGGCAGAGGAAACTATTACTTTCGAAGTTATAAGGAAAATTCAAAGGGAAGAACAAGCTTCTCCTAAACTTACAAAGTTACCGGAAAGTTTTTATGAAAAGCTTGCTTCTTATCTCGAGCAAAAAAGGAAATTATCTGAAGAGAACAAAAAAGTTGCCTTGGAGTTGAAAAATGTTAAGAGTTTGGTAGAGGATATTTTCAACAGAAGGGAAAGAAAAATAATAAACCAAGCTATAATAACCGTAAGAACACAAATTCCCCCAGAAAACTTGACGGAAGAGGAAAAAGAGTTTTTTGAAAGTTTAGTAAAAACCATAGGAGAAAGAAGAAAGAGAGTTTTGGAAAAAATCTTTTCCGAGAAAAAAGAGGAAGAAAATTTGGTGATTTTCAAGGAGGATGTTCCTGAATTTGTAGGAAGTGATGAAAAAGTTTACGGTCCTTTTAAAAAGGGGGATATAGCAAAATTACCTGAAGAAAACGTGAAAATATTGAAGGAAAGAGGTATAGTTGAAGAATTTAAAGTTGAAAAGTGATTTAAATTTTTATTAAGCTCAAATATTTTAGAGTGATGTGAATGAAAATGCCAAAGAAGATAAGAACTTTTTGTCCATATTGCAGAAAACATACAGAGCATGAAGTTGAGATAGCAAAAAAGAGGCAAAGAAGAACTTTGGCTCAAGGGCAGAGAAGGTTTTTGAGAAAGATGAAAGGTTATGGAAGTTTTCCGAAAGAAAACCCGAAAGGAAGGGAAAAACCAACTAAAAAAGTTGATTTAAGGTTCAAATGTTTAGCTTGTGGAAAAACACACACAAGAGGAAAAGGTTTCAGGGCGAAAAAATTTGAAATAGTTAAGTTGTGATACCATGGAAATAATAGAAACCCCTAAAAGCAAGTTCATTCAAGTCATGTGTAAAAAATGCAAGAATAAGCAAGTAATTTTTAGTAAAGCTTCAACTGTTGTTAAATGCTTAAACTGTGGAGAAATCTTGGCTGAACCAAGAGGTGGGGATGCTTTAGTCAAAGGTAAAATTCTTGAGGTTTTAGGTTAGTGGATAATACTTGTTATTATCGTCCAAAGTCCTTTTGCTATAAGAATAATTCCCACATACTTTGCTATTTGAGGAAGAAATGAAACTGAACCAAAAGTTAAAGCTAAGCCTCCTAACAAATCTATTACACCAAAAAGCATGAATAAAATGCTTACCATGTCTTTAATTTTAATTAAACTCAAATAAAAAGTTTGTTTTAGCAATTTGCTTTAGCAAAAAATGGACCGAAAAATATTTAAACCCCTAAATGCTATATTTTTTAGGTTATTTAAACACTAACTGAGGTGAAAAAAATGGTCTTTTGGGATTATTGGGATCCTTTTGAAGAACTGGAAAGAATGAGAAGGAGAATGAGACAATTACTAGAAAGGCTTCCAAGTGAAGAGTTTTTTGCAGAAACATTTCCTGTAGACATTTCAGAAACTGAAGAGGAAATAATAGTAAGAGCAGACTTACCAGGTTTTGACAAGAGCGATGTAACAGTAAGAGCTACAGAAAATACTCTAGAAATTTCTGCCCAGCATAAAGAGAAAAAAATTGAAAAAACAGAAAAAATCTACAGAGCTGAAAGAAAGTTCGGAGCTTTGAGAAGAGTAATTACCTTACCAGTTCCTGTTGATTACGAAAAAGCAAAGGCAGAGATGGACAAAGGAGTTTTAACTATAAGATTGCCAAAGAAGGAAAAGAAAAAAGGAAAAGAAATAAAAGTAGAGTAAAACAATTTAAATTATTCAGAAAAATTTTAAGTAGGTCAAAAAATGTTTGAAAGAAAAAAATGTCCAAGCTGCGGGGAAAAAGTTAAGGACGAATGGGAGTTTTGTCCAATCTGTGGAGAAAGGCTTAAAGAAAAAGGAAGGGAAGTCAGAATTTTTGATATATTCGAGGATATAGATAAAGAGTTTGAAAGAATAGACAAAATGTTTGGGTTTGAGTTACCAAGAATCAAGTTTAGACCAGGAATTAAAGGAGGAGGAATAAGCATCACAATCCATTCAGTAAGCGGAAGGGAACCAAAAATTGAAGTAAAAACAAGTGGAGATTACAAAAAAATAGAGCCTGAGATTAAAAGAAGACTCGGAATCAAACCAGCTGTAGAAGAAGTAGAAGAAATTCGAGAAGAGCCTGAAAAGAAAAAAATTAGAGTACCAAAAGTTACAGAGGAGCCTGAAGCAAAAATAGAGAAAATAGGGAACAAACAAATAATAAAAATAAAGCTTCCTGATGTGAAAGAAGAAGATATTGAAGTTAAAAAGCTTGAGCAAAGCATCGAGGTTAAAGCTTTTGCAGGAGATAAGGCTTACTTTAAGTTGATTCCTATACCATCTGACGCTTCCATTACCAAAAAAGAATTTAAGAACGGAATTCTTAATATAGAAGTTGAGAGGTGAGGAATTTTGGCTGAAATAGCCGAAATTCCTGAGTCTCTTCGCGAGTGGGAAAGGATAGCAGCACATTCTCACATTCAAGGCTTAGGTCTAGAAGGTTTAAAAGCTAAGCCTATAGCTCAAGGGATGGTTGGTCAAACAGAAGCTAGAGAGGCTGCAGGCTTAGTTGTTAGACTAATAAAAGAAGGAAAGTTTGCAGGAAGGGCAGTTTTGTTAGCTGGTCCTCCGGGCACAGGAAAAACTGCTATTGCGATGGCTATAGCAAAAGAATTAGGGCATGACGTTCCCTTTGTTCCTTTAGCTGCAAGCGAGATTTTCTCTACAGAAATGAAAAAAACAGAGTTTCTAACCCAAACTTTAAGAAAAGCTATAGGAGCAAGAATTCATGAGATGAGGAAAATTTATGAAGGTGAAGTGAAAGAAATAAGCATAGAAAAAGCTCAGCATCCTTACAATCCTTACCAGCAAATTCCAGTTGGGGCAACGATTAAAATCGCAACAAAAGATGAAAGTAAAAAGCTTACTATGGATCAAAGTTTTGCGATTCAGCTAATTCAGCAAGGTGTGGAAACAGGCGATATTATCCAGATTGATGTTGAAGGAGGAAGAATAGTTAAGCTGGGAATAAGCGAAGAAGCGGCAAAAGAAAGGAAAGTTGATTTAACTACAGAAAGAACTGTACCAATACCCAAAGGAAAGGTTTTGAAAGAAAAAGAATTCGTCTATCCTGTAACCTTACATGCTTTAGATGTAGCAAGCTCAAGGTCTGGCAGTGACATTTTCAGTCTATTCTTTGGGGGAAGGGAATCAAAAGAAATTGAACCAGAAGTAAGAAAGGAAGTTGACGAATACATTAAAAACTTAGTTCAGGAAGGAAAATGCGAATTATTGCCTGGGGTTGTTTTTATAGATGAGTGTAGCATGCTTGATATAGAAACTTTCGCCTTTCTCAACCGTGCTCTGGAACAAGAGCTTGCTCCAATTATAATTTTTGCAACTAATAGAGGGTTTTCAACTATAAGAGGGACTGATGTAAAAGCTGCCCACGGAATGCCTTTGGACTTGCTTGATAGACTATTGATAATAAACACAAAACCTTATCAAAGGGATGAAATTAAAAAGATTATAGAGATAAGAGCAAAATCAGAAAAGATAAAAATTAGCGAAGAGGCTCTAGAGTACCTAACAGAAATAGGAGCAAAAACAAGCTTAAGGTATGCCATTCAGCTAATAGCCCCTGCTTATGAAGTAGCAAAGGAGAAAAAATCAGAAAAGATTGAGAAAGAACATGTGGCCTATGTGGAAAAACTCTTCTCTGATGTTAAAAAATCAGTTCAATACTTGAAAGAATTTGAGGAGCAATTCCTGGTTTAGACACCTATGGCAGAAAAAGATTTGCCAGAACCAGAAGGAATTTGTAAGTATTGTGGTAAACCCATTTACATAGGTTTAGCTCAGCATGAACTCATTTGTAAATTTTCTAAGAAAGATTAGCTCCTAATCTTTGAAGCGATTAAAGCAGAGGCAAACTGGAAGAAAGAAGAGAGTATAAAAACTGAGTTCGGGCCAAAAATTCCTATAAAAATCCCTGAGAATAAAGAAGCTATTCCATACGTTAAATTAACAGAAGAGTTGAATATGCCAAAAATTTTACCTTTTTTCTTCTTTGGAGTTATTTCGGAAATTAAAGATTGAATGGCAGGAGTTTGCATGGAGGTTGCTGTTCCGCTTAAAAATTCTAGAAGGTAAAGTTCGCTGGCAGTTTTAACGAGTGTATAAGAAAGAGAAACGAGAGAAGTTAGAATTCCTCCCAAAACTATAAAAAGCTTTTTACCAAACTTATCAGAAAGATAGCCAAAAGGAGCCTCTAACAAAGCTACGGCTATCCAGAAAATTCCAAAAGCTGCGGTTATTTCTCCATAACTCCCAATTTTTTGGTAGAATAACAAGTAAACAGGAGCAAATATTCCCATTCCTATTGAAGAGAGTATGCTGGCTAGCATTACCACTATCAATTCTTTTCTCATGCTTATCACACGACATTTTTTACTTACCTCCAGAGTTGACTAAATTAAGTAAATTTTTATGCAAATTAACTTAAGGTAGAAAGATATTATTTCTTTGTTTCAAGAATTTAAAAACTTTTCGCTTTTTTTAAATAAAAATTTTTAAATTAATATTATGAAAAAGCTCTCGAAAAGATTTGTTTATAGTTTTTTACTAGGTTGATTTCGATATTTTTGACAGCATTTTTTTGGAAAAATCCCATTCTGTTATTAGTTTGCTTAATATTGGTTAGCATTTTAATGATTTTAATTGAAAAAAACAAGAAAGATATATATTTCTTTATTTTTTCGGGCGTGTTTGGTGCTTCTGCTGAGGCTTTTGCGATTTTCTTTGGAGCGTGGAAATATTCCTTACCAGAAATTCTAGGCTTAATTCCTTTATGGCTACCGATTTTGTGGGGAATTGCCGGAATTTTTCTGAAAAGAGTTTGGTTGGAAATAGAAAATCTAACAAGAAAATAACTAAACTTTTTTGTACTCGATGTTTAGAACTATTCCCTTTCTTTCTAATTCGTTAAAGAACTTTTTTCTTGCAGCTTTAGGAAGGGCTTCAGGAGGCAAAACTCCATATAACCTTTTCTTGTAGATTGACTTAAGAAATATAACAGAAGATAAGGCTGTAGGGTAAGAAATGTAATTTGTCCCCAAAAGCTTTTTGTTTATCATTTTCTGAGAAAATGTAAGGTAAGTTTTCATCACAATTCTGCTATTTTTCCAGTATCCTTTACAGTCAACAAACAAACCAAAGAAGGCATCTTCTATTATTCCCTCATTGATTATTTTTATGAATTCTTTGGTAGTTGGCGTGCCTTTAACAATAGAATAAATGAATTTTTTTGGCGAGATTCTAACTTCCCCAACTTTAATTTTTTCATCTTCAAAAATTCCGAGCTTATACAAAGCAAGAAGAATTTCTACATCGCTCCCTCCACCTTTAACATCAACGTTCCTAACTTTTATGAAATGTGGTATAGTGTAGATTTCATCATGAGCTAAAAGATAACAAGGAATTTTACCGAAAGAAGAATAATCGTAAATCTCCCTTTCTGTAAAAGGTTCTTTAAGGAAGAACTTGTAATTCCTGTAGACTAAAACCTTAGAAGCAACGTCAAACAGACCTTCTCTTGACCAAGGTAGCACAAACTCTAAACCCCTTTGATCTTCTAGGGTTCTTATTTTTATGCTGTCCAAATAGTCGAACTCTTCGCTGCTTTCTTTTGCTATAAGGTTTGATAAGCCAGGAGCAACACCTGCATTAATTAAACCAAAGATTCTTTCTTTCTCAAATTCTTCGCTTAAAACAAGCTGCTCAGCCATTTTTTTCCTGTAATCTCCATAGCAAGCAAAGTCCAAATAATTAGTTCCGGTTTTCAGACAAAATTCAAGAATCTTTAGGTTGATCAAGATTTCTTTTCCTTTTATTTCTATGTAGCTTGGCAAAGCGTTTATTACAAAATCTGATTTTTCTAGAAAAGGTTTTATCGTTTTAAAGTTAAGAGCGTCGCCAACTTTAAATTCTACGCTTCTAAAATCTTTCAGAAGAAAGTCTTTTGCGGTTTTTTTCTCTTTACTTATACAAAAAACTTCATCTATAAATTTCTCTTTCAAAAGTAGCCTTATTATCGATGATCCTATCGCTCCACAACCTAAAACCAATACTTTCATTCTCTCGCCTCAAAACCAATACCTTTAACACTTATTCTTGCTGGGAAGTTTTCCTCTATCTTAAACTTCACGCTTAACATTTGTTCTATTATTTTAATATTTGTTAGGCAGTGCTGGGTTATTTTTTCCACAGTGACTGAAGATTCGGATTCTGCTAAAGCCAAAAATATAAGTATTTGGTCGGCCATGTACTTGTCTAAGGCAGCTTTTGATTCTATTGAATTTATAAGCTCTTTCGCACATTCTTCGCCTATTGTTTCAGCTTTCACTCCTTTTTTTCCTATGTTGTCTGCCCCTATTACAGAATTTTCACATTCGGCCCATAAGGTTATAGAAGTTCCAGGAGAAAATGTTTCTACACTTTTTGCAATAATTTCTGTTTCGAAACCATACTCTTTCAGTAGCTTGGCAGCAGAGTTCGCTTGTCTCTCGGCAACATCTTGCGATAAGGAGCCTGCTATTGAAATTCCCTTTATACGTCTTACTTTACCTCTTTCAAGTAACCTAATCGAGTTTAATTTCTTAGCAGGACAAAACCCAACTTTTACTATTCCCCCACCTTTTGGATAAAAACCTTCCTTTAAAACTTCTATTTCAGGGGCTTTTATTCCTTGCCTTGAAATTAAAGGAAAAAGAACATTTTTTACGTAGTGAATAGTTGGGGCTCCCAAGCCTGCTGTTCCTCCAACAATTTCAAGCTTTACTTTTCTTCCTCCAAAAATCAGTAAAGGAGTTAGAGTTTGTAGGATTAAAGAAATTTGACCTGCTGTGCCTATCTCTATTCTTTTATCTTCTATATTAAAGCTTTTTGGAATAAATTCGAGCTCAGTTGAACCAATTTTTAACCCTTTTATCTCAGCATTACAAAATTCACCAGCAAACTTTACTCCAGCTAAATGCTGAGCCATTAACCCTGGTTTAGCTCTACCTTTTCTTATGTTAAAAACTTTTATTGGTTTAAGCAAAAGCGAAGAAAGAGCAATACTTGTTCTTAAAATTTGACCGCCAGCTTCTCCTATCGAACCATCTATTAAAATCAAGCTCTCACCTATAAACTATTTCTTTGGGCTTAATAAACTATATAAATCTAGCCTAAGAAAAACATTCTTTCTAAGGTTACAACACCATAAATAGAGAGCATATAAACGAAGAAAATTAAAAGAAGAAACAAACCTTCTTTTCTGGTTAATAACCTATTTTTCATGAAATACCAAAGAGTAAGAGCAGAGAAAGAAGCGAATAAAGCTATTGTCGAGAAGGCAGCGACGCTAACCCTAAACTCTGTTAGGATTAAAACTAAACCAAGAATTAAAGTAATGTTTGTGACACAAGAACCTATGGTGTCGCCTAAAGTAAGATGTGGATGCCCTTCTTTTATTGCGGTCAAACAAACAGAAAGTTCAGGAAGGGTTGTGCTTAAAGCGACTATGCTTGCACCTATTACTGACTGGGAAATTCCTGTTAGTTTAGAAATAACTGAAGCAGAATTAACCACAAACATTGCACTATAAACAAGGAAAAACAAGCCAAACAAGAGCCAAATCAAAGGTTTAGCTATATCATCTTTCTTTTCATTTTTTTCTCTAAGTCCAATTCTTCTCTTTATCGAGAAAAGACAAAAACCAAAGAAAAATGCTAATAGCAAAATTCCAACTAAGAATCCAACCTCGCCTATAAAAATGAGTATCAAAGGAATCAAAGAAGCGAAGAAAAGAAGAAGAGAAAGGTTTGTTATTTCTTCTTTTTTTATTTTTACAGGTTTCTTTGAAACTAATATACCAAGAGCAATTATCAAGCAAATGTTTATTACATTTGCACCAAACAAATCGCCAATGCTTATACCAACGTTTTTAGTCAAAACTGAAAATATAGCTACGCTAATTTCTGGCATGCTTGTTGAAACAGAAAGGAGAATAAAGCCAATAACCACTTCACCTAAACCAGTTATCCTTGCTAGCTTTGCAGCGTTTTTTATAACCAATTGAGAAGCTAAAGCAAGCAAGGCTACAGAAGAAAAAAAGGTCAAAGTTTCAGTAAAGATTTCCATATAATATTTTTTTCATTTGTTTAAATTTAGCCTTTCTTTGCCAAGTTATAAACTACTTTTAAAGCAATTATCACAGCAGCTGGTGTTACAAAGCTTGTGATGTTAATTAGAATTGGTCCGATAAAAGAGCCTATTAGAGGAAGGTTTTCTAAACCTGCGGTTCCTGATAAAAGCAAGGCTATTGCTGCAACTAAGAATGTTGTTAATTTTTTCTCATCCTTTTTCAAGTTAATTAAACCGACGAACAAGCCTAAAAGTATAAGAACTACTGCCACATTTCCCTCAACTTTGCCAATAACTATTCCAGCAAAGAAAGCTATCAGAACTCCAAGAATAAAAGCCCATTCTCCAATTTTTCTTTCCTTCATATTTTATATTTGTTTTTTAACGTTTAAAACCGTAGCGAAGCTATAAGAAAAATTCCGATGAAGTTTAACAAGTAAGAAAAGATTATGAACTTCTTTGATTCAAGTTTTATCGAGCCGAGAAGGGCTATTCCTAGCTCATCAGGTAAAGGAGAAGCTATCATGCAGCAACCAAGAAAACTTATTAAAATTTTCCATTTTCTTGAGCGAGAAACTTTAAGCCAAGTTCTTTCAAAAGTTTCAGATAAAGCTAAATTTGAGAAAGGAAAAATTTTGTAGAATATCGAATTTTTGAAAGTTTTAACAACTTTTTTGCTTGTGTTGTTAACTAAAAGCTTTATCTCGTCAACTAAATTATCTCTAACAAACCTAAAAATAAAATAATCACTTATAACACTTCCAAAAGCGCCTATAAAAGCTATTAAAAAAGGGTTAAAATACTTCCCCATTTTATAGAATATTACTGTTGAAATGGCTACGCTCAAGCTAAAAGTATAGAATAAGCCAGAGAAAAAAGAACCAAGATAACCGATTCTTCCTAGGTTATAAAGCATTTCTACGAAACTTTCGTTTCTTAAGATTAGATATGCTATAGAAATGCTTATTAAAAAGAAGATTGTGTTTCTGTACTGCCATCTTACTCTTTTCAATTCCTTAACTATTCTTTCTATTTTCTTTTCTCTCTGTCTTTTCTCGAAAGAGTACTTCATAAGAATCGGTAAAATAAATTATACTTTAATGTTAAATATAAAGATTTAATATAAATGAAAAGATATTTTGCCTTATATTTTTTCTTCTATTCTTATCAATTCGTTAATCTTTACTGTTCTTTCCCCGCTTATCCCAAGCTTTATGTATTCGCAACCTAAACCAACAGCCAAATGGCAAATCAAAGTATCTTCTGTCTCGCCTGAACGATGAGAAATTACTCTTACATGCTTTTCCTTTTTTGCTTCCTCGCAAAGTTTTATAACATCGCTAATAGTTCCTATTTGATTGGGTTTAATTATAATTCCGTTTGTTGCTTTGTGTAAAACTCCTTCCTTAAATCTTTTTAAATTGCTTGCGTACAAATCATCACCACAAACAATCCTTCCTCTTAACCTATGGGTTAAAGTGCTGAAACCTATGAAATCATCTTCATGAAAAGGATCTTCTATGTAAAGAATGGGAAATTCTCTTGCTAACTTTTCTATAAAAGCTATTTGCTCTGTTCTTGTTAGTCTTAAGTTTAGTTTTGAATAGAAATACTTTTCTCCATCCCAAAGTTGAGATGCTGCAACATCTAAGCCAATAACTAAATCAAAATTTTCTGCACAATTTTCTAAAATTTTTAGAATTTCCTCAGGCTTAAGGTTCGTTACCCATGCTGACTCTAGATTTTTAGAAAAGGCAAAGGTTTCATCCTTATCTATAAGCATTTTTCCTGTTTCTCTATATGCTTTTGCTATTCTCAAGATAG
>JAWBTW010000011.1:0-24153 GCA_039000165.1 Candidatus Aenigmatarchaeota archaeon | reverse complement strand
ATGAAATAACCTGTTCCATTTTCGTTAACAAAAATGGGCCAATCAACTTCTACCTCTATCGTTGTGTTTTCTGTCGAATTTGTTGAATTGTAAACTGTGAAGTTGCTTTTATATTTCCCAGGGAGGCAAGTTTGATTACAGTATGCTATCAAAGTAAAATTAACTAATGAATTGTTTGTAACGTAATTTTCATTTGAAAAATCCCCTGTGTCATTGACTACAAGTAAAAATAAAAGATTGAAAGGACCGTAGAGAAACTCAAGAGCAGAAGAATTATCAAAAGTTACAGAAATATTATACTCTTTAGTATTGTTTACTGAAATGTTTTCTGTGAAGTAATTATCAAGGCTTAGCCTAACATAAGCTTTAACATCAAACTCTCCACTTGTGCTAAATGAAGAAAAACTAACTTCTAACAAGATTAAAAAAAGTATTGCTGCAAAGCAAAAAATTAAAAATTTTTTCATTTTCTCTTCTTATAATTTGGTTTTTTATAAAATTATTGTTAGCTTTTGTAGGTTGCGTTCACTTGTTTTGTTTGGACTAAAATTTCAGAAAAAGTTTGGTTCCAATCTGTTTGGATAAGAGTAATTTCTCCAGATTTTAAAGGGTCTTTTGGACTGTTAAGTATTTTCACGCTTTGATTGTCAATAAAAACTTTTATTTGGGAAACTTCTAACTTTCCTGTATTAGCTATTGCGATAAGTAAATTGTTTTGAGAATCTCTGCTAACATCAACAACTTCTATGCTATAAAGAATGTTTTTTATCGCTAAAATAACGTCTTGAGGCCCTGAAATTGAAGGAAGAAACTGCCCAATAAAAGGAATTTCTCTTAAGTTTGGAATGGAACCAAAGATAAGAAATGAGCCAAAAAGAACCAAGAAAATAAGAATTATTCCTAGGATTATGTTTTTTAGAATTTTTATTCCTATATATACAGCTATTAGTAAAAGAAGGACTCCAACTATTAAAGGCAGCATAATTTTCATTTGAACTTTTGAACTTAAAAGTTTAATATTTTTGGTTTAATCAGTTAATTGTGGGAAGCAAACTTAAGGATTATATAGTAGAAGTAGCTTACAGCGAACCAGACTTTCCTTTAATCGAAAATTTAGCAAAAATAGAGGAATGCGTTTACTTTGACTCAACTAGTGGTTACTTGCGGGATGGGATAGGAAAATTCAGCAAGATTTCTGAAGAAAAGTTAACGAAAGCTTTACTTATGGCAAAAATGGAAGCTTATTCGAAAGCAACAGAAAAGGGGAAAGAAAACTTAAGACTATTGGAGAAGTTGGGAAAAAGCTTGTTCAGAATAAAGGAAATTTATAAAACAATAAAGTCAGAAGAAGTTTTAGAAGACGAAAAAATATGGTTTTTAGCTAACGTTTCAAGTTTTTCTCTTCCCCTTATCGAGAGGGAATGGTTAAAAGAAGTTTATGTGGTGAAAAATAGCAAGCCTTTTAATATCTACGCAAGATGTAGCTGCAAAGCTTCTCTTGATTTTCTTTCTAACGAGCTCTTCAAACTTTTTGGTTTGCCTTTAGAAAGAGAGCTTGTTATAGTTTTTTCTACCTTCAAAAAATACTAATGCCCCTGGAGGGATTTGAACCCTCGACCATCGGCTTAGGTTCGGCAGCTCATTAAACTATACTTAAGCCGCTGCTCTGTCCAAACTGAGCTACAGGGGCTTAACTATTAAATTATTCTCTGTTTTAAATTATTAATATGCTGCGCGAAGAAGAACTCCAAAGAATAGCAAGAACAATAATTAGAATTAATCTTGGTGTAAAAGAGAAAGATATTACAATAATAAACGCTGGTCCAAAATCTTTAAAGTTTGCTGAAGCTTTGGCTTTAGAGGCTTCTAAGGTTGGAGCTCAACCAGCAATTTTTTACGGGAGCGATGAATTAGCACTTAAAACTTACAACTCGATAAAAATAAAGTACTTGAAAAATTTTCCTAGGCTTGCTGACGTTTTATCAAGAATTGCTAATGTTGAAATAATAATAGAGGATACAAACCCTTTTATTGCAGGACAATTACCTCAGAAGAAAATCGAGATAAGAAGGAAAGTAACTAAGCCTATAAGAGAGAGGAAAGAAAGAAGAGAAATGAAAAAAGAGCTTAGAACTGCTTTGATAGGCTTTCCAAACAAAGAAGTAGCTAAAGCCTTAAAAATTCCGTTTAAAACTTTAGAAAAAATTTTCTGGGATTCTATGAAAATCAATTATTACAAGCTTTATGAGTATAATAGAATGCTAATCAAAAAATTGCAGAATGCAAAGGAAATTAGAATAGTTGGCGAGCAAACTGACTTGAAATTTTCAATCAAGGGAAGAAATTTCATAAATTCTTGTGGAATAATTGAGAAAGAGAATTTTGGCTACATTAACTTGCCAGAAGGAGAAGTTTTTTGTGCTCCTGTTGAAAATTCAGCTAACGGCGAAATTTATTTTGATTTGCCGTGTATGTGGCATTATGGTAAGCAGGTAGAAGGAGTTTGGTTCAGGTTTGAAAATGGAAGGGTTGTGGAATATGATATAAAAAAAGGGAAGAAAAGTTTTGAAGAGGTTTTAGAAAATGCTTCTGGTGATAAGGATAGAATAGCAGAATTTGCTATAGGAACAAACCCGAAAGCAAAAATTACTGGTGGACTAATAATAGTTGACGAAAAAGTTAGAGGGACTGTTCATTTAGCAATAGGTAGAAATAGGCACTTTGGCGGAAAAAATGATTCCACTATTCACTGGGATTTCTTTAAGGATATGAAGAATAGCTTTGTATATGCTGATAAAAAACTTGTGATGAAAAATGGGAATGTTTTTTAATTTTAATTAAGAAATAAAATTGGTATGGAAAGTTATTTGAATAAAGTAGCACTTCCAGAAAATCGTCCAATTTCTATAAAGGAGATTAGAAAATTGAGGAGAATAAACGGTATCTACTCATGGGCATAATTAAAAAAGGTAAGGAAATTCAACTTATAAAGAAAGCTTGTGAAATCTCTAATTCTTGTTTAAAAATCATAGAAAGATCTTTAAAAGAAAAAATTACAGAAAAAGAGTTGAGGAAAAAAATAGAAAGAAACATAAGAAAGCAAGGGGCAACTCTCTCTTTTAGAACAATAGTTGCTTGTGGTAAAAGAGCAGCAAAAATTCATCCTAAGCCGAGAGCAACTAATAAAATAATAAAAGGTTTAGGTTATGTTGATTTTGGAGCTTGTTATAAAGGTTACAAATCTGATGTGACAGTTCCTTTTATAAAAGGAAAAATAAGTAAAAAAGAAAGAGAAATAGTTGAAGCAACTTTAAAGGCTTATGAAATTGCGATAAAATCGATAAAGGTAGGAATGCCTTGTTGGAAATTGCATGAAAAAGTAAACTCTTTTTTGAGAAAAAAAGGTTTCAAGCTTGGTCATTCCTTAGGTCATGGTCTTGGTAAAAAAATTCATGAATTACCAACAATAGGGAAACCAAACTTTAGGAAAAAAATGAGCAAGAAAAAGAAAGAAAAGTTAAAAAGGAAGTGGGAAAAAATCAAAAAAATAAGTTTTCAACCAGGCATGGTTTTTACTATAGAGCCAGGGATTTATGTTAAAGGAATTTCAGGTTGTAGGATAGAGAACGATGCTTTACTAACTAGAAAAGGAGTAAGAATTTTAACAAAGTCTAAATTGCTGGAAATCGAAGTTTAACTACTTCTCTTCTATAAAAAATAAAGGTAAGGTAGAAATTCCAACGATAAAGGAGTAGATATAAAACATTAGCTCAAATCCAAACTTTCCGATTATCATTCCACTTACCATTACCGCAATTCCTGTAAGTAAACCAATTACACCGCGATATTTTCCTACCATTAAACCTCTCGTTTTCTTTTTTGTAATGTCTGCAAGGAATGTTGTCTCTGCGACATTCCACATTGCGTTAATTAAACCATTTAAAATTTGGAGAAAAAACAGATGCCATAAAGCTGAAACAAACAAATAAAAGAGAATTATGATTGCAGAGGCGATATTACTTGCTATTAAAAACATCTTTCTCCCCAGCCTATCCGAGTATTTACCACTAAAGTAAGAAGCTAAAGAGTTAGTTAAAATAAGTAAACCATAAGCGATTCCAAAGTTTTCTATAGCCCCACCCAGCTTGTTGATGTATAATACATAAAACGGTCCTATCAAACCACTTGCGAAACTAGCAATGGAAGTTGAAAGCAAGAGAATCTCAAAGTTTCCTAATTTTTTGATAATCAATCCCTACTAAAATTTAATAAGTCAGTACTTTTATCTTTTTCTTCGAAACTATAGCTCTCATCAATTCTTTTCCTATTTCAGAAGCTTTAGTTATTTTTATACTTCCTTTTTTACCTATGGTTGCTGAAAACAAGAAATCTTCATCAACATAAAAGTTTGCAGGTTTTCCTGTTAAGTTACGATCAAAAATAAACTCTAAACTATTTCCAGTTTCATTTATTTGGAAAAATACTTCCTTCCCTAAGGCAGGAATTTTTGGTTCAACCTCTATGCTTATTCCAAGCTTTTCTTCTATTTTTGAAATCATACTACCATTCCTTCCTATCAAACGAGGAATAACTTCATTATCAACCCTTACCAAAACTTTTTCATCACTAACGAACTCAACTTCAGCATTAGAATCAAACTTTCTTATTTCTTGCAAGATTCTTTCACTTGCTAACTTTCTTAAAGCAGAAACTTTTTCTTTTTCGCTAACAGGAACTATCACATTTTCTTCACCATAAGTGTAAATTTCATACTCTAACTTATCAGTTTCAAAATCTCTAACTTCAACAACAGGCCTAGCCAAATCTGCTTCTGTCATGCCAGTAGGAACTTTTACTACCATGCTAAGCTTGTAGACTTTTTTTACTTCTCCATCTTTAACAAAAATTATCGTATCTATTATGTGAGGAATCATTCCTAATTCAATTCTTGTTATAAACCTTTGAATAGCATCTATTGGGTCAGTAGCATGTACTGTGCCGATCATTCCAATTCCCGCTAACCTTAAATCTGCAAAAATTTCGAAATCTTTTGTTTTTTTTACTTCGTCGAATATCGAATAATCAGGCCTAACAAGCAAAAGAATCTCAGCAGTTTTTTCAAAATCTCCCTCTAAAGGGCCATACTGAGTAATTTCAGGACCAACTTGTAGGTCGCGAGGACTTTCAACTGCTTTAACTATTTTCCCCTGATTTTTATAGAATTCTGCTAAGCTTGAGGCCAAAGTTGTTTTTCCAGAACCAGGAGGACCTGCGATCAAGATTCCTGCTGCCTTTTCCTTTAATCTTTGCATTAGTTTTTCTGAAAGCTTATAATCTTCTAATCTAAGCTTAACTATTGGTCTTACAATAGTAACTTCTAAACCGTCAGAAAAAGGCGGTCTAGCTATTGCAATTCTGTAATTTCCTAGTTGCAAAACTGTTGCTCCTGCTCTTGCAACTTCTACATAGCCTTCTTCGCTTATCCTTGTTGCTTCAGAAATTTCTCTTATTATTTCCTCTATTTCTTCAGAAGTGCAAGGCTCTTCCCTTATTTTTACAAGTTCAAACCTTCCAGGTTTTCCTCTTTTCGCTAAAGGAGGAACTTTTTCTTTCAAATGAACGCTTAAAGTGTCGGGAGTGAAGAATTTTTCAAACTTTAAACCAGTAACTTTTACTTCTGGAGCAATATAAAGTACTTCTAAACCTTCAGCCTCAGCTACCAAAGCTTGTACATAATCTGCTGTTACCAAAATTGCTTTCTCTGTTTTTGCCACATCTCTAATCAAAGCATCGATTCTTCCACTTCTTGCAAGTTTTATATCCTCTAAACTTGGTCTTTCTCCTGTGAATCTTATTTTTATGTTTTTCTCCTTACAAAATTCTCTTAACTTTTTAAGTTCATCTAAACCAATAAACCCAGGCTCCCTTCCTTTTGAGGCTTGAGCTTGCAATTCGTCAAGAACAGCCAAAGGAATAATTACTTCTACTTCTTTCTCCTTTTCCAACAATTCCTTAACTTTTCTATCGATTATTATGCTTGTATCTAAAACAAACTTTTTTACCATGCTAATCTCTTTAAAATTATTTTCTGGTTATTTAAACTTTTGATTTTAGTAACAAAAATAACTTTTACTAAACAGAAAAAAATTTAAAGTTTGGTTAATGTTTTAATTAAGGGTAAGGAATGAAGTCATGCCCAGAGTGCGGAAGCGAGAAGCTGGAGAAAAAATCGAGCGAGATTGTTTGTAAAAAATGTGGTTTGGTTATTTTAGAATTCACAACTGAATAAAAAACTAATCCTTAAATTTTTGTACTTTTCTCTATTTCATTTCTCAAAAGCTATAAAATTTAAAGGAAAATTTTTCAAAAGCTACATTTTTTTCAAGAATTTTCTTGAGGTTCTCTTAAAATTCTAATCACTTCATCAAAGCTAAGCTCTTTTTCAATCTTTTTTTCCATAAGCCTTAGCCTGAACTTTTTCTCTTTAAGCTCTTTTTCCCCTAAAATCAAGACAAAAGGAATTCCCAAAGAGTTTGCATACTCTAATTGTCTAGTTAAACTTCTTTCCCTCAAGTCAAAGTCAGTTTTTATTCCATTTTCTCTCAACTTTTGGATTAGAGGTAAAGATTTTTTGAGAATTTCTTTGTTGATTGTTGCGACAAAAACTTTAGTTTTACACTTTTTTTCCTCAATCATTTTCCTTTTTTTCATAACCTCAATTATTCTTTCAATCCCTAAGCTGATTCCTGTCGCTGGAATTTCCTTCTTTGCGAATATTCCTATTAGCTTATCGTACCTTCCTCCTCCGGCTATGCTTCCTATTTCTTTTTCAGCAGAAATCTCGAAAATAGGACCAGTATAATAATCCAAGCCTCTTGCCAAGCTTAAATCAATTTTAATTTTTGCATCAGTTCCCATTTCCTTAAGATAAAAAACGATTTCTTTCAGTTCTTCTATTCCTTCTTTCCCTTCATCAAAGCTTAAATCTTTAATCTTTTCAAAAACTTTTTCTGGAGTTTCATCTATTTTTATAAAATCAAAAACTTTTTTGATAGAGTCTTGAGAAATTCCCTTTTCTTCCAGTTCTTTCTTTACTTTTTCTTCACCAATCTTTTCAAGCTTGTCTATACTTCTAAAAACTTCCAAAGCTTTTTCTTCTTCTATCCCAACAAATTTAACTAAAGCGCTCAAAATTTTCCTGTTATTTATTCTTACAAGAAAATTTTTGAATCCTAAGGAGTTCAAACAAGAAACCGCACAGGCAATTACTTCAGCATCTGCGAGCATACTTTCTGAGCCTACTATATCAATGTCTGCTTGCAAAAATTCCCTTAACCTGCCTTTTGAAACATCTCCGTAGCGCCAAACGTTTTGAATTTGATACCTTTTAAAAGGTAAAGGCAAGTTTGGGTTTGAAGCAACAACTCTTGCCAGAGGAACTGTTAAATCATATCTTAATCCAACTCTTCTTTTCCCTAAATCCTTGAAGTTGTAAGTTTCTTTTAAAATCTCTTCTCCCCCAGCACCTTTTGCTGAAAGTATTTCCCAAGATTCGAGAGCAGGAGTTTCTAGAGGCTGAAAGCCAAACAATTCAAAAGTATTCTTAACTTTTTCCAAGATTTTCTGTCTTATTATCATTTCTTCCGGCAAAAAATCTCTTGTCCCTTTTAAAGGCTTGAGTTCCATAAAAATCCTCTAATTATATTTGTTTTATAATTTTTAGTTTATGCTTTAGTGTCGAGGAGGTTCTGGTTCCCTATCCTTATAAACAGGGTATGGAATGTAGACTGTTTTAGTTAAGCAGTAAGAGAGTTTTACTAGGTATTTTTTGCCTTCTACTTCTATTCTGCTATATTTACTATCAGGAGGAAATGTACGCTGATTAAACTCTTTTACGGGTAAAATTTTTTCTATGAAAACCTTTGCGCAATTCAAATCTTTCACAAACTCTGAAAAATTGCTATAAATTTTCGTTTCTAACATTTTCATTTTTTCGATAGACCCTTCCGATACCATAGCATTACCTCCTTTGGGCCAGAAGCGGGATTCGAACCCGCTCCAGGAGTTCCACAGACTCCTGTGCTACCCTTACACCATTCTGGCCATCTTTCAGGAATAAGAATCAGTCTATCTTTTCTGGCTAGAATTTTCACTCTACAGCCTTCAAGTATCTTTAACTTTACCCTTAACTTAATGGGAATAGAAACTCTTCCCTTCGAGTCAACTTTAGAAACAGAACTAAGCAAAGTGAACTAAATCACTTTTCGTGAAGGCGCTTACCTCCCATCTTGCTCACTAAAAATTAAATTAGAACAAAGCTTTTAAATAGTTTGAGGTGGGACCGAAAATATTTATTTTTTAACGATTTTATTTTACTCATGAGTTTAGCTGTATGCCATAGGTTTTTTCCCGAAGATGAAATAAGAAAAAATCCAAGAAAGTTTATCGAGGAAGCAACGAAATTTATAAAAGAAAAGATAGAGCCTAAAGATAAAGTTCTAACTTTGGTTTCTGGTGGTGTTGACTCTTCAGTTAACACTGCTCTTTTTGATTTGGCAATCGGTGAAAGGCTATATCCTGTTCATATAGATACAGGCTTTATGAGAAGAATAAGAGGAAGAGAAGAGCCGGAAATAGTAAAGGAAAGGTTTTCTTCTTTAGAAAACTTTTCTTTAATAAGTGCAAGAGAAGTTTTTTATGAAAAAGTTTTTGGTAAGGAGGATGCAGAAGAGAAAAGGAAAGGGTTCCAAGAAGCTTATGCGTTGACTACAGATAACCTTGTTTCTTCTCTTGATTGTAATGCTATGACGCATGGTACAATTTTTCCTGACATAAAAGAAACACCTGTAATCAAAACTCAGCATAATGTTGATGTTCCATTTAAAAAAGTTAAAAAAGTTGTCGAGCCCTTAGCAAGCTTGTATAAAAATGACGTTAGAAAACTTGCAAAAGCTTTATTCGAAGATTATGGTTATAAGTTTTTGAAAGGCGTCGATAAAAGGCAGCCTTTTCCTGGTCCTGGCTTAGCTGTTAGAACTGTGGGTAAGATAAACATAGAAAAGCTAGAAGTAGAAAAAAACGCAAACGATATAGCTGAGCAAGGAATAGAGAAATACACAAAAGAACTTTACGGTACAACTATGTTTATCGATCCAGAAACAGAGGAACAAATTCCGTTTCAATATTTTGCCGCAACTTTTGACAACAAGTTTGAAAAAGTCCCTAAAGAAATTTCTGAAAGAATTAAATTAGCATGGAGGAAAGTAAGGGCAAGGGTTCTCTGCTCTAAAGCTACAGGAATAGTTAATGAAAAAAGAGTTTATAGTTTTCCGCTTTGTGTGGAAGAAAAAATCCCAAACATGGAAGAACTTAAGTGCTGGGGAGGAAAAGTGACTCCTTATGTTACAGGTTATTCCAGAACCCTTTATAAAATAGCTGAAGGAAATGAAACCTCGCCTTATGTTGTTTCTTTGAGAGCTGTCAGAAGCAAAGATGCTATCTATGCTGAAATTTTTGAGGTTCCTTTCGATGTTTTGGAAAAGATAGGAAAGAAAATAGTTGATGAATGTAATGTTGCTGCAGTTTACTTTGACGTTTCAAGCAAGCCACCTGCTACAATAGAATACGAGTGAAGAAAATGGAAGTAAAAGAGGCTTGCGGTGTTTTTGCTGCTTATTGTTTTGACGAGCAAGCCTTTCCTTATGTTTACTGGGGTTTGAGGGCTTTAAATCACAGAGGTCATCAATCCCATGGAATTTTAACTTACGACGGAAAATTTAATATCTACAAAGCTTTAGACTTGGTTCCAAAAATTAGCAAAGAAGATGCTAAAAAATGGGAAGAAAAATTAAGAGGAAATTTGGGAATAGGTAATGTAAGGTATACAACTTCTGGGAAAACTGACAAACAATCTTTGATTAGAGGAGCTCAACCAATAGTTGTTAAGGATAAAGAGCTCGCTCTTGCGACGGTTTTTAACGGTAACATTGTGAATGCTTTAGAAATTAAAGAAGAAATAGGAAAGGTTTCTTATAACTGTGATTTAGAACTGCTTACAGGTAAACTTTTTCTTGAGTTAAAAGAGAAAAAAGATGTTTGTGCTGCAGTTAAAAGTTGCATGGAAGAAATAGACGGTGCGTTTTCTGTTGTAGGGTTGAACAAAAAGGGAGAAATGTTTGCTTTTAAAGACCCTCATGGGATTAAGCCATTGTGCTTCGGAAAAACCAAAAACCTTTATGCTTTTTCTTCTGAAAGCGTTGGTTTTGACATTAACGGGATAGATTTTATGTTTGAATTAGAGCCTGGAGAGCTTATAACTCTTGATAAAAAGGGTTTCGAAAGATGTAAGCTCAAAACTTCCAAAAAAGCATTTTGCTCTTTTGAGTTTGCTTACTTCTCAAGACCAGACACAATTTACGGAAGTAAATATGTTTATGAGATAAGGGAAGAGTTTGGAAGAAACCTAGCAAGAGAATATTCTGACTTGCTGGATAAGATAGATATAGTAATTTCTATGCCAGAAACTGCTGACGATGCAGCTTATGGTTTTCAGGAAGAAAGTGGTATAAGATGGGAAAGAGCAACAAGAAGGCATCGCTACGTCACTGAAAGAGCCTTTATTCTTTTGCAGAATGAAAGACAAGAAAAGATTTTCAGAAAAATTAACGTTTTGAAACAAAAAGTTTTTGGAAAAAGAGTAGCTGTTTTAGATGATAGTATTGTTAGAGGCGATACAACAAAAGTTACTGTCAAGAAGTTAAGAGATATGGGTGCACAAAAAGTTTATGTTTTCGTTACTTTTCCAAGAATAACTTCTCCTTGCTTTTATGGCATAGACATGGCAACTTTTGACGAACTTATTGGTTCAAGGTATGAACCAGAAGAAATAGCAAAAATTATAGGAGTAGACGGAGTTTTTTATCAATCTATTAAAAATTATGTAAAGGCTACAGGTTTTAAAGAAAGCGAGTTATGCTTTGGCTGCGTTACAGGAAAATACCCTACAAGAAAAGCTCAAGAAATTGCTGATTCGGCAAGAAAAGATTTTGAAAGAGGAATTAAAAGGGAAGGAAGGTTGTACGAGTAAAACTTAAAAATTTTTAGTTTATTTTTTATTTGATGACAGACCTTTTCGAGCGTGTTAAAAAAATTTTTCCATGTTTTGATACAAGCGAAATAACAGAGTTAAAAATAATCGATAAAAAGTATGTGAAGTATAAAAAAGAGGGAAAGTGGGAAAGAGTCAGAATAACAAACTTTGATAGCTTAAGAGAAAAAAGCTATCATACTTTTGAAACTTTACTTAAAAATCTTTTCGAAGAAGTTGGTTACGAGTTTCACAGGGTTCCGATAATTTGCGAGAAAGGAAATTTAATTTTTTATTTTCCTCCTTCTTTTCGTGGTAAAAAAACACATTTTATAGAGAAAGTAGTTTATGGAAGAAAACTTTTCCCAATCTTTGAAAAAAGGTATACTGGAGTTAAAGGAGAAACTACTACTGTTTTAGGTTTACATATAGGTGAAGGTTCCCTGATTATTTACTTAGGAAGTGATTTTGTTGGAAAAGAAGGAGAGGCTTCTTTGGATAAGCTGGAAGAGGATTTGGCTAAACTATATCACATTTCTTTTGGAAAGAGGCTTTCTGAGGATGAAATAAACAATCTTGTTAAGGAATATTATCCAGAAATTTTCCCAAAAGTTGTTTCAGTTATACCTTCACAACCTCAACCCTTACAAGCTAAGCCTGAAATTAAGGAAACTGTTCCTATAATTGCAGAGGAAAAAAGAGAAAAAGTTAAAGCAAAAACATGCAAAAAGAAAATCGAGAAAAAGGAAGTCAAAGAAGTGAGGGAAGAGATTACTCTAGAGAAAGTTAAAGAAATTCCTTACGATAAAGTTAAAGAAATAGTAAGTTCTTACTCTCCTCCAGCTTACAATTTTCACGAAAGAAGGGCAAAGATAGAGTATGAAATAAAAATTTCAAAAAAGCTTGATGAAGAAAAAAGGAAGGAAATAGATTATCTTATGTGCTGGTTTATTCTTTCTTCAGAAAAAACACAAGATAAAGCAAAGCTTGCTACAGATTTTTGCAATCAGATAAGGAAGCTGTAAGTTTTTTATACTTGCTTTTATAATTTTTTAAGGTGAGGCAAGTGAGTGATAAGCGGATCTGATTCTAAATTTTTATTTATTCCTATTTCTAAGGTGAATTTATGAAAGATTCAGAAAAAGAGGAGCAAATGCTTAAATTTTGGGAAGAGAAAAAAATTTATGAAAAGCTTAAAGAAATGAGAAAAGAAGGTAAAAAATTCTTTTTCTTGGATGGCCCGCCTTATGCTACTGGCTCAATTCATGTTGGCACTGCTTTTAACAAAGTTATAAAAGATTGCTTTTTAAGGTTTTTCAGGATGCAAGGTTTTAATACTTGGGACCAGCCAGGCTACGATTGTCATGGTGTGCCAATAGAGAACAAAGTTGAAAAGCAACTTGGTTTTAAATCAAAAAAGGATATAGAAAAGTTTGGCGTTGAGAATTTCATAAAAGAATGCAGGAAATTTGCTACACAATTTATAGATACGATGAGCAACCAGTTCAAAAATTTAGGAGTTTGGATGGACTGGAAAAACCCTTACCTAACTTTGACTAACGATTACATGGAAGGGGCATGGTTTACTTTTAAGAAAGCTTTTGAAAAAGGTTTACTTTATAAAGGAAGCTATCCTGTTCATGTTTGTCCAAAGTGTGAAACAGTAGTTGCTTACAATGAAATAGAGTACGCAAAAGTAAGCGACCCTTCAATTTATGTTAAATTTAAAGTTAAAGATAAGGAGAAGGAGTTTTTGCTTATCTGGACAACAACTCCTTGGACTTTACCTTCTAATACTGGAGTTATGGTAAAACCTGACGCAGAATATGCAAAAGTTAAAGTTGGAGAAGAGGTTTTGATAATTGCTAAGCAGCTTGTTGAAAATGTTTTGAATAAAGTTGGGATAAAAGAGTTTGAAATTTTAGAAGTTGTGAAAGGAAAAGATTTAGAAGGTTTAAGGTACGAACCTCCCTTGAAAGGTTTGTTTCCTTTTATCGAGAAAATAGAAAATGGTTTTAGGGTAGTGCTTTCGGACCAATTTGTTACTTTAGAAGAAGGTACTGGTTTAGTTCACACAGCTCCTGGCCATGGTCAAGAAGATTATAAAGTTGGTTTAGAAACAGGTTTACCTGCAGTTTCTCCGGTAAAAATGGATGGAACTTATGACGAAAGTTGCGGAGAATATGCAGGAATTTTTGTTAAAGATGCTGATAAAAAAATAATCGAAGAGCTGAAGGAAAGAGGATTGCTTTTACATGAAGAAAAAATTACTCACGATTATCCTTTGTGCTGGAGGTGCGACTCTCCTTTAATCTTAATGCTGGCTTCTCAGTGGTTCTTTAAAGTCACAGCTATAAGAGAAAAGCTTTTGAAAGAAAATGAGAAAATAAAATGGGTTCCTGAATGGGCAAAACAAAGGTTTAGAAATTGGTTAGAAAGTCTGGGAGATTGGCCAATCTCAAGGCAAAGATACTGGGGAATTCCTCTACCAATATGGGTTTGCGAGAATTGTGGAAACATTAGGGTTGTAGGCTCAAGGAAAGAATTGCCTTATGTTCCAGAGGATTTGCACAAGCCTTATATAGATGAAATTCTTTTGGATTGTGAAAAATGTGGGAAAAAGATGAGAAGAGTTTCTGACGTGCTGGATGTTTGGTTCGATTCTGGGGTAGCTCCTTGGGCTTCCTTAGGTTATCCAGAGAAAAAAGAACCTTTTGAGAAAATGTTTCCAGCTGATTTTATCCTTGAAGGGCCTGATCAGATTAGAGGCTGGTGGAATTCTTTGATGATAACAAGCTTAATGACTTTTGGCAAAGCTTCTTTCAAGAGTGTTTTGTTCCATGGTTTTGTTTTAGATGCTCATGGCCAAAAAATGTCTAAAAGTATAGGAAACATAGTAACAACTGAAGAAGTTATAGAAAAGTACGGAAGGGATGTTTTAAGGCTATATTACTTGCTTTCTCCACCTTGGGAAGATTATTATTTCAAATGGCAAGATGTTGAGGAAGTAGCAAAATCTTTTATAATAGTAAAAAACGCTTTCAACTTTGTTAAGACTTACGTGAAAAATTATGAAAAAGTGAGAAAACTTGAGGAAGAAGATAAATGGATAATCTCAAGACTTAATTCTCTGATAGAAAGTTGTGAGAAAAACTTTTGGAATTATCACTCTTTCAAAGCAGCGCAAGAAATAGTTGATTTTATAATAAATGACTTTTCAAGGTGGTACATTAAGTTGATAAGAGATAGGGTCTGGCCTGAGTATAGGGGAAAAGATAAGAAGGCAGCTTTCTTCACTTTGCTAACAATAACAGAAAATCTTGCCAAGCTTCTTGCTCCTTTTGTTCCTTTCTTCGCAGAAGAAGTTTATCAAGAAATAGTTAAACCTTTAAAAGGAGGGGAAGAATCTGTTCATCTTTGCCTTTGGCCAAAAGCAAACAAAAAACTTATAGATAAAAAACTTGAAGAAGAAATGGAAGTTGCGAAAAAAATCTTTGAGGCTTGTAGTGCTGCAAGGCAAAAAGCAAGGATTAAGTTGAGATGGCCTGTTTCTGAAGTTTTAGTTTTCTCAAAAGAAGAAAAAGTTTTATCTGCGGTTAAAAGGTTGGAAAAAATTCTAGCTTTTATTTGCAACTCAAAGACTGTTAAAATAGCAGAGGAAGAACCAAAAGGTTATTGTGAAGCAAGCTTTGATTTTGGAAAAGTTTTTGTTAACCCTAAGCTTGATGAAAAGCTTATGGAAGAAGCTTTGCTGAAAGAGTTAATAAGAAAAATACAGGAGATGAGGAAGAAACATGGCTTTAAAGTTGAGGAAAGAATTGCTCTAACCTTAGAAAGTGATGAAAAAACTTTGGAAGTGATTAAAAGTTATTCTAAAAAACTTAAGAAAGAAGTGGGAGCAAGCAAGGTTTCCTTAGGAAAGCTTAAAGGCGAATTTCAAGATGTCTTAAAGTTTGAAGATAAAGAAATAAAAATAGCTTTTCAAAAACTACCACCAAAGTAAGTTAAAATTTTATAAAAATTTTTTGCTGTTTCCCTTAGATTATGGAAAACTTTTTTACTTTACTCTGCTTTTTTTGCTCTATCTTAGGCTTAATTTTAATCTACTTTTCTGCTTTAAGCATTCAACCTCAGGAAGTAAAGATAAGCGAAATTACCTTTGAGTTTGTTGGGAAAAGTGTGAGAACGAGCGGAAAAATAATTTACGCAAACTCTCATCCTTCAGGCCATTTGTTCCTAACGGTTACCGACGGAAAGAAAAAGTTGCAAATTCCACTTTTCTCAAGTTTTATGGAAAAGTTGAAAGAAAGAATTGGCGAAGAAGAGCTTAAGGAAGGGAAAATTATAAGTCTTACAGGAATTGTTGGCGAATACAAAGGAGAACTACAAATAATTCCAAGGAAAGTTGAGGATATAAAAGTTGATTTTCATGATTTTTGAGACTCTAATTTTTTGTTTGATTGGAATTGCTTTTGGAATAGTTTGTGGTTTGGTGCCAGGCTTTCACGTCAACCTTATACTTCCGATTATACTTTCTTTTTCATTTCTTGTTCATAATCCTTACTTTCTCGCAGTGTTAATAGTTTCAACAAGCATATCAGAAATTTTCATGAATTTTATTCCTTCGATATTTCTTGGCGCACCAGACGAAGACACAAGCCTTTCTGTTTTACCTGGTCACAGACTTTTGTTAGAAGGAAGAGGGTATGAAGCAATTAAACTTACCGTTTTGGGAGGAATTTTATCTTTAATTTTAAGCCTAGCTTTTATTTTAGCTTTTGGAAATGCTTTTGTTTATCTTTATGAAATTTCTAGGCCTTATGTCCATTATTTAATAGCTTTTGTTGTAATTCTTATGGTAGCTTCCGAGAAAAAATTAAAGAAAATTTTTTATGCAATTCTAATAATCTTCCTTTCAGGTTTTTTAGGGATAATAACTCTTAATTCTTCTTTAGTCTCACAACAGAACGTTCTTTTTCCGATTCTAACAGGACTTTTTGGTTTAAGCACTCTCATTTTAAGCTTAACAGAAAGGGCTTTTATCCCGAAGCAAGAAGAAGATTCTAAATTGAAAATTGGAAATTTTCAAATAATTAAATCAGTAATTTTAGGTTGTTTCGCTGGAATTATTGTAGGCTTACTTCCAGCAATAGGAGTTTCTCAGGCTGCTACTCTAGTTCAGTATTTGGGCAAAGCAAGCGACGCAAGAAGCTTTTTGATTACTGTTTCTGGAATAAACGTTGGAAATGAAATTTTTTCCTTGGTCAATTTGTTTTTAGTAGGAAACCCGAGAAGCGGGAGCAGCGTTGCAGTTCAAAGAGTTTTAAGTGAGCTAAATTTTTATGATATAGTTTACCTTATTGGTTCGGTTTGTTTTTCAGCAGGAATAGCATCAGCTTTAACTTTATTTTTAGGCAAAAAAATTCCAAAATTTTTAGAAAAGCTGAACTACAGAAAACTTTGCATTTTTATTTTAATCTTTATTTCAACAATAATTTTTTTGATGACTGGAATTTTTGGTCTACTTATAGCTTTTGTTTCAACTAGTATAGGCTTACTTTGTGCTCTTTTAGAAATTAAACGCTCACATTGCATGGGCTGTTTGCTTATTCCTTCAATTCTTTATTTTTCAGGTTTAAATCATACAGTTTTATCCTTTCTTGGAATTTAAATAAATTCTTTAAGGTAAAAATTTAAAAGTGATATTATGATAGATTCAGAAAAGCTTATCCAACTCTACATAAAATTTTTTGAAGAAAAAGGTCATAAAGTTATTCCTAACGTTTCGCTAGTTCCTGAGCATGACCCCACTGTTTTGTTTACTCCTGCAGGCATGCATCCTTTAATTCCTTATCTTCTAGGTCAGCCCCATCCCTTAGGGAAAAGGCTTGTTAACGTTCAAAGATGCTTGAGAACTGATGATATAGAAAAGGTTGGTGACGCTTTTCATCTAACATTTTTCGAGATGCTTGGAAACTGGTCCTTAGGAGACTATTTCAAGGAGGAATCTATAAAATGGAGCTTAGAGTTTTTAACTAGCAAGAAATGGCTCGGTTTAGATAAAGAAAGAATCTATGTTACAGTTTTTGCTGGTGATAAAGATTTGCCAAGAGATGAAGAAAGCGCAAGGATATGGCAAAGCTTGGGAATTCCTAGGGAAAGGATTTTTTTCCTTTCCAGAGAAGAGAATTTCTGGGGACCTGTTGGTTCAACAGGACCTTGTGGTCCATGTACAGAAATTTTTTACGATAGTGGAAAAGAGGCTTGCGGTAAAAATTGTAGGCCTGGATGCAATTGCGGAAAATACTTCGAGCTTTGGAACAATGTCTTTATGGAATACAACAAAACAAAAGAAGGAAAATTTGAAGCTTTGAAACAAAAGAATGTTGATACAGGAATGGGAGTTGAAAGAACTGTTGCTATTTTGCAAGGGAGAAAAAGCGTTTATGAAATAGAAACTTTAAGGCCGATATACGAAAAGATAAAGGAAATTGCTGGGATAGAAAAATCAGACGAAAAGCAGGAAATCTCTATAAGAATTGTTACAGACCATCTAAGAGCTTCGACTTTTATCCTTGGTGACGAAAACCCTGTTCTGCCTAGCAATGTTGACAGAGGCTATATTTTGAGAAGACTTATAAGAAGAGCTATAAGGTATGGAAAGATTCTAGGAATAGAGAAAGGGTTTTTGGGTGAGATTGCAAAGGTTGTTATAGAAATTTACAAGAAAAGGTATCCTCTTTTACAAGAAAAAGAAGGCTTTATTCTTGAAGAACTTGGAAAGGAAGAAAATAAATTTAGGAATACTCTTTCAAAAGGTTTGAAAAAATTTGAGGAAATGGCAAAGGAAAAAATGATAAGTGGAAAAGATGCTTTTCTCTTATTCCAAAGCTTTGGATTTCCTTTCGAGATGACAAAAGAGCTCGCAAAAGAAAAAGGAATAGAGGTTGACGAGGAAGGATTTTGGAAAGAATACGAAAAACATAAAGAAATTTCAAGGAAAGGAGCTGAGAAAAAGTTTAAAGGCGGACTAATAGATGCTTCTGAACAAACTATCAAGCTTCATACAGCAACTCATTTGCTAAACGAAGCTTTAAGAAGAGTCTTGAAAAGAAAGGATATAGTTCAAAAAGGTTCAAACATCACTCCTGAAAGATTAAGGTTTGACTTCAACTTTGAAAGGAAATTAACTGAAGAAGAAATTAAAAAGATTGAAGATTTGGTTAATGAACAAATAAGAAAAGGTCTGCCTGTTTGGAGGGAAGAGATGACTGTAGAAGAAGCAAAGAAAAGAGGTGCGCAAGCAGTTTTTGAGCATAAGTATGGGGAAAAGGTTTCTGTCTATTTTATAGGTGATTTTTCGGTTGAAATTTGTGGAGGGCCGCATGTAAAAAACACAAAAGAGTTAGGAAAGTTTAAGATAATAAAGGAAGAAGGGGTTGCTGCTGGGATAAGAAGGATAAAAGCGATTCTGGAATAAATTTAAACTTTTGGAAGAATCATCAAAACTTCTTCCTTATCACCTATAGCTAAATAATTTCCTTCAAGGTAAAGTTTTCCTACCAAAGCACAAGTTATAGCATCTAATTCATGCTCACTTACATTTTTCTTTATTCCTTTTATTCCAAGTTTTATCAAACCTTTTCTCAATTTTTCTTTTTCCTTTCTTCTTGGAATTTTTAGCAAGTCTTGAGCTGCTCCAGGGAAAGTTTCTATAACTTCAAAACCTTTTTTTTCAAGAATTTTTTTCAATCTAATTCCTCTTTCTGTTAGCTTTCTCATAGGCCCAAGAGTTATAGGGAAAAATTTTATTCCCATTTTTAGCAATTCCTTATCGCACTCTCTTAAATGAGGATAATTCTTATACTTTTTTGAAAGGCTTGGTCTCCCTTTTGGTAAAGCAAGAGGAGCATCTATGCTTACTACTCTTGGCTTAACCTTTTCAATTTCTTCTATTATTTCCTTATCCGTGAAAAGAATCGAAGTTTCTGCTTTAAGGCTTTCGTCTAGAATGCAAAAACCTGTTTCCCTTTTTTCACTTCCTGCTAAATCTATTCCAACAACTTTCATGTTAAACCTTTCAAAACACAGTTAGCAGGAGGCTGAAGCATTAGCTCGCAAAAAGATTCAAAAATTTCTTCTTGAGTAGTATTCTCTAAAACATTTTGCCCTCTATAGCTTCTAATTATTATTTTTGTTGAGTTGGAGTCTAGCTCTTGCATTATAATCTGATTCGAATTTTGATTAACAAAACTTTCCAAGTAATTTTTTATTTCCAAACAATCTAAACAATTTCTTGGAAAATAAGCTTTAACTATCGTTACTCCTCTTTCCAGAAGATATTTTTCTTCGTTTATTCCAAGCTCATAATCTATTATATTCTTTTCAGGAAGTTTTATTGTAGAAGCAGTTGGGCTTAAAAACCTTTCGATTCCTACTATTATGCTTGAGCCTAGCATTAAGAAAATGAGTACTAGGCTAATCATGGTTGCTGTGTTTATTTTTATCTTCACAAGAAATTTATTTTCTTCTAACCTATTTAAATCTGCTCTTGCTTTTTGATTGCTTTTTCTACTCTTAATTTCAATTTTAAGAATAAACTCTTACCTTTTTCTAAGTTTGCTTTTATTGTTTCTTCGCTAATGATTTTGCCATAGTATTTAATCCCATGCCTTTTCTTTCTTAATTTATGTAGAATTTCTGCTTCATAATCGTCTATGTATTTACCTCTTAAAAATTCAATCGCACATTCGTGTGAAAGTGTTTTAAATCCTTCTAAAGCTAAAATAGCATGACATAACTCCATTATAGACTCGTAAATTCCCTCTAAAACAAATATTGAAAATGGTTTTGAAGAAAAAAAGTTAAACCTTTCCTTTGCTATTTTCAAAAGTGATTTTGCTAGTTCTATATCTTTTGTTCTCTTTTCGACCATTTTCAACTTTACACACTCTTCCCATTTCATCAAAAAACCTTCAAGTAACCCTTAACGACAAAACCGTTAATTAAATTATTTAACAATTCTTTGTTTTCTTTTTTCAATTTTTCTAAATTCTCTAGGAAGATTAAAGAAATCTTCCTGTTTAATGCTTCTTCCATTTTTTCTAGTCGGATTTCAACTTCTTTGGATCCTATTACACAAAAGTCCAAATCACTATTTTCTATATCCTCTCCTCTTAGAGCTGAACCAAAAAACACGATGGCTTCAAAATCTTCTAAGCTATTTTCTATCATTTCACCTATTTCTTCTGCTTTAATTAGGTTGTAAATAATCTTATAGATTTTGAATTCTTTGTTTTCTCTGTTAGATTTGAAAATAGAAAGATTTTTCTCTTTTTGTTCTACTATCAAATTTCTTTTTTTAAGAAAATTTAAGTTGTCTCTGACTTTTGTAGGACTCCACTTAAGTATTCTACAAATTTCTCTTAGGTGAAAGGGATAGGTAGGTTTTTTGAAGAACAATTCTAATACTTTCCAAGTGTCATATTTTTCTAACATATGTATTATTTATATAACAATTGTTATATAAATCTAACATTTAAAAAGATAAGTCAAGAAATTTATTTTCTTCTAACCTATTTAAATTTAGAGATTATGGTTCTTGAAAAGCTTGTACCCTTAAAACTTGCCTTGAGAAACCCTTTGGTAATGATAATCTATGGGGCAATAATTTCGTTAGCATGTCTCTTTATCGCTTCCATAATTTTTGAATCTTCAATTGGCTTAATGACAAACCTTTTGATTACTATAGCTTCCCTTCCTTTCATGCTTAACTTAATAAGATACCATGAAGCTAAAGAGGAAGAAGTAATAGAAAAAGATACTTCTCTTCTAAAAAGACATGCTGACATACTAAAAGTTTATGCAGCTTTTTGTGCAGGCGTAGTCATTGCTTTATCTTTAACTTATGTTCTCCTTCCAGAAGAAACAAGCTACAAACTTTTTAAAGATCAAATAGACACAATAAACGCGATAAGAGGAAAAGCAACCTTTGCTGACACCTTCCAAGCAATATTTTTCAATAATGTAGGAGTAATGTTTTTATCTTTCTTGCTTTCTTTCCTTTTTGGTGCAGGTGCTATATTCATAATTTCCTGGAATGCTTCTGTTTTAGCTGCAGCCATTGGCTCTTTAGCAAAAAGTATTGGTGGAGTAAAAGCTTTGCCAGTAGCTGCTTTGCCGTTTCTTCCTCACGGTAGCTTAGAATTTTTAGCCTTTTTCATAGGAGCGATAGCTGGCGGACTAATTTCTGTCGCAATCACAAGAAGAAAATCTAAAAACTTTTGGTTAATAGTTTTTGACAGCTTAAAACTTCTTTTAATTTCTATCGTAATCCTTGGAATCGCAGCTTTTATAGAAACAATTTCTTTAGCTTTATAACTTAAGCAAGGTAAATTCCTGGTTTTCCGTACTTTGCTCTGCTTGCTTTGTTTTCTGGATCAAACCTTTTCTCGTCAGAAGCTCTAAAAACAAATGTTTTCTTAAAACCAAAGTGCCTTGTGATAAATTCTTCAGCTTCCTTAAAGTATTCATATTCCTGGGGAGAAGCTAAGTATAAATAGCAATTCTCTTTTTTTCCTGCAAGTTTTATAACTTCTTTTAAATCTTCTATTGTTTTCTTCAAGATTTCCTCTAACTCTAAGGCTTTTTTGTCTACTTTATTCTCTTCATAACTTGGCCATTTCTCTTTTACGATTAGGGTTTTTTTACCAAGCTTGTGCCAGAATTCCTCGCACAAATGAGGTAAAACAGGAGCCAGGAGCTTAACAATACTCTCTAAAGCTTCCATCAAAATTTCTCTGTTACAATTTTCTATTTTTCCGTTTCTTTCCAAGTACCATTTTAAATCGTTAATAAAATCGAAGAAAGCATGCTGTACCGCACTCCTAAACCTCATTTCCTCATAAGCTTGAGTGGAATTTTTTATGTGCTCTTGAACTTTGCTTCTCAAGAAAAGATCCACTTTTTTCCTTTCTTTTCTTTTTGCCTTCTTTACATTTTTTACAATTTCTTCTAAGAATTTTATTCTTACCTTATAGCTTTCTAAGGGTTCATCTCTCCATTCAGCATCGTTAAGGCCTTCGTTTGAAGCAATGAGGTTTATTCTCACCAAGTCTGAACCAATTTTTTCAACCAAGTTTCTTAAAGGAATTATGTTTCCTTTTGACTTGCTCATCTTTGTCCCGAAAACGTTTACGTACCCATTAACTCCTATAGCTTTTGGCCAATGCTTTTCTTCAAAAATTGCAACATGATGGAAAATGTAAAATGTTAAATGGTTTGGAACCAAGTCTTTTCCTGAATTTCTTAAGTCAACTGGGTAAAAATACTCAAACTCTTCCCTCATTTCTTGTATGATTTTTTTATCAAGCTTTGATTTTTTGCTTATTTCTTCTAAACTTCCTTTTCCCAAGAAAACATAGTCAAAAACTTCATCAGTAAGCTTTTCAGCAGGAATATTTTTTTCGTTTATTATTCTTGCTATAGTATAATAGGCCATGTAGATTGTGCTGTCTGAAAGGGTTTCAACCTTCCATTCTTTATCCCAAGGTAAGTTTGTTCCTAAACCTGCTTTTCTTGTGCATGCTTTATCCTTAAGCCATTCAACAGTTTTTTCAAATTGCGTTCTAACTTCTTCTGGATAAAACTTCATTTTTCTTATACACTCTAAGGCTTTTTTCTTCCACTCTAAATCTGAATATTTAAGGAACCATTGGTTTTCTAAAATTTTTACATAATTCTTTGTTCCACACCTACAAACAACTTTTCCTGTAGATTCCCACATTATATCTGCGATTCCTTTTTCTATAAACTCTTTTGAAAGTCTTTCTTTGCAATCAGAAACTTTTAAGCCAGAATATTCTTGACAGTTTTCTTTCAAAACTCCTTGGTGAAATTCTTTTTTGTAAACTATGCTTGTTGCTTCATCAAGCTTTTCTTTTTCTTTCTGACTTTCTATTTTCAAATTGTTACAAACTTCTATTGCTGGATGCTCGCCAAAGCCAGGAGTTTTTATTATAGAAACTGGCTTTATTTTCTTTACCTCTTCCTCTATCCCATACTTTTTGATTTTTTCAGGGTTTTTTTGTAGCTCAAACAAAGCAATCCAGTCATATGGAGCATGAGAAGGAACAGACATAACTACTCCTGAAGCAGCATCAGGGTCAACAAATTCTGCTGGCAGAATTATTATTTTCTCTTTTGTTTTTGGGTTCTCAACATATTTTCCTATTAATTCTTCGCCTTTTACCTTTCCTAAAATTTCAACTTTTTTAAGTTGATCCTTTAATTTTTCGTTTGCTTCTTTACTTATTATCCAAACTTCAGAATCAACTTTTGCTCTTACGTATTCTATACTTGGGTTAACCCAAATGTTCGTTACTCCAAAAACTGTTTCTGGTCTTAAAGTACCACAAGGCAATATTTCCCCAGAATCAAGCTTAAACTTTATCAAAACAAACTCTATTGGGCTTTCACCTTCACCTTCTAACCTATCATGATCTCCTGTTGGACTTTGACAATTAGGGCAATAAATCACAGGATGCGTGCCTTGAACTACATAACCCTTTTTTCTTAAAGTGTTGTACTGCCATTCGATAAAGCGAGAATAAGTTGGAGTTACAGCAGTTATAAAACTTCTTCTCCAATCGATGGAAAAGCCAGCAAGTTTTAAATCTTCTATCCATCTTTTCATCCAGAATCTTGCAGTAAATTCAGCCCCTTTCTTGATAAAATTTTCTATATCCTTTTTTGTTGCTCCGTAAAGCTTGAAAGTCTCTTCCTGTGTTTTATCTTTTTGTTTTAATCTTTCTATTGCTCCAAGTATGGGTTCACCAGTAGCATGAAAACCTTGAGGATACAAAACGTTAAAACCTTGCATTCTTTTGAATCTAGCGTAAGAATCTACCCTAAAAGCAGTAAAAGCTGCCCCAACGTGAGGTGCTCCGTTCACGTAGGGATAAGGAAAAGTTACAAAAAACTTTGGTTTTTGTTTATCTACATTAGCTTCAAAAATTTTTTCTTTTTCCCAAACTTTTTGCCATTTTTTCTCTATTGCAGTTAATTTA
>JAWBTW010000010.1:0-26172 GCA_039000165.1 Candidatus Aenigmatarchaeota archaeon | reverse complement strand
CCTATGAAGATTTCAATTCTGTAAGGCATAGACTATGTATTAATGCATAAATATGATGAATGTTGCTAGCGGGGAAAATTCCATTTTTGCCTTTAAAGATAATAAATAAAATAGTTCGTATTATGAAAATTGAAGCGTTTCCCCCTTTTTTAAAATTTAACTGGTTTAACTTATAATCTTAAGACCCGGTATTAAGGAAACTTCTTAATTACTAATTTTTACGTGCCTAATGAAGAAAGGTTCAGGATACCAATAAGGACTGAAAATAAAGCTTACCGCCCTTGGCATTCTTGTTATTAATTTGCTCGAAGGGTGAAGCGTTATTTCCTTAAACCTTTGGATCTCTGTTTCGCTCATAGCTGACATTATGAAATAAGTTCCTACATTCCTTATTTCAGGAGGAATGCTTGTAGAGTATTGAGTTATTAAAAGGAAACCAACTCCACGCTTTCCTAATTCGTTTACGCAATAAACAAGATTTTTTGCTTTCAAAAGTCTTGTCTCGTCTAAAACAATTAAAAGCCTTAATTCGTTAGTTTCAGGCCAGTTCGATGCCTCTTCATAAATTCTCTCTAAATTATTTGAAATGTCAACTTTACCCTTTGTAAAGTTGATTTCCAATAAGGGATTAGGTTTGAGTCTACTTGCTAAAGTGCCGTGAGGATCGAATACTATTACCCTGATACCATTTGCTAAAGCTTCGTTGATTAAAATTAAAGAAAGGAAGCTTTTTCCAACTCTTGTTTTCCCATAAATTATCGCATGGGAAGTTAAGATATTGAGAGGAAAGTAAACTCTTCTCTTCTTAATTTTCCTTTTAACTACAGACTCAACAACGTAACCGATAAAAGCTGTTCTTTCTCTCGGAATGCTTACCTCTTCGCTTGGGACGTGAATTTGTTCTTCTATTTCTTCTTCCTTAGGCAATTCAAGCACGCTAGTAAACATATACTTCAAAGCTATTGCAACGTCTTTATCCGAAGAAAAACCTGCGCAATCTTGGGCTAAAGTTAGACAATAGTACTTTTTCACTTCCTCAAATTGAGGAAAAAATTCTGGATTAAAAACAATTAAAGGATCTTTTACATCGCTACACTTAACAAAATAAGTTTTTACTATCTCCATTTTCGCGCTGTATTTTCTATTCTCAATTTCCCTTACCGCATCTTCAAAATTTTCTTTTGGGCTAGTGTAAACGTAAAAGAATAAAGCTGACGCAAATAGGTTTTCTTTAATTATAAAGTATT
Source organism: Candidatus Aenigmatarchaeota archaeon (assembly GCA_039000165.1). Lineage (GTDB taxonomy): Archaea > Aenigmatarchaeota > Aenigmatarchaeia > CG10238-14 > SCSR01 > JAVZHQ01. The sequence continues at coordinate 24,925 of JAWBTW010000010.1, read as the reverse complement.
GCTTTAAATGTTCTTGCATCTGACTTTCCAAACTCTTAACTTGCTCGAGGAAATATCTTGCATGATCTTGTTCTTCCTTCATTTGCTTTGGCAAATAAGTAGGAATAACTCCGCCAAAATCTCCAGATCTTTTCTCCACTAATCTTTTAAGATTTTCAGCTTTTTCCTTATGATACTCATAATTCCTTCTGGTCCAATTTATTCTACCTTGTAAATCATCAGGTACGTCTGGTTCAAGTTTAAATGGAACATCACTTAAAGTTATCAAAACAGCTTTAAACATAGGACTTCTTGACAAATGATCAAGCAGACCAGAAATCGCATGCCACTGGACATCTTTCTCGAAACTTAAGCCAAATTTTCTAACAAAACTTTCCTTATCCGTAACTTCCTTTGCAACCAAACATGCTATCCCGATAAATTTCCCATTTCTTTCTATTACCCCAATAGCCTTCTCTTCATTCCAATACCTTTTAAAGTCAGGTTCATACAGGCAGAAACCGGAAGGAGTTTCTCCTCCTCTTTTTATGCTTATTCCTCTATCTCTTTCCCAACTTCCTTTCCCATACCTTTGTTCATATGCCTGTTTATACCACTTATGGTAATCATTCAAATGGTTATTTTTCATTCTCTCACCAAATCTTTAGGTTGTACCCTTCCGAAAACTTGAGCTTTCGTGTGAGAGAAGTAAAAATCTTGGCAATTTTTTCATTTATTAGTCCTCGTTTTCATCTTCATTTATCCACAAATCGATTACTGAACCACATCTCTCACAAATTGCCAGGTTATTATGCCATACAATTTTCCAAGCATCTTGTCCGTTGTCGCTCCTATACTCTTTGCATTTTGGACAAAAACCTCTCACCAAACCACCAAGTTAAAAGTGCAAGAACTAATAGAAGATGCTAACTTATGCGTAAAATACCGTTAATTCAAAATACTTAAGCTTGCAAGTTATTTTCATGGAGGTTCAAGAGTTCATAGATAAACTTGTTGATCACATCAAAACTAGAGATTTATTTAACAAAGTTTTGGAAAAAATGAGAGATGAAAATTTGAAATGGGATGTTGCCTCTAGAAGACTTGCTGGTTCCCTTGTAGAGGAACTATTTCAGGAGTATTTTCCTACTCTTAATGTGAAAGAATGCGTGTCTGTTGAGGGAAAAGGAATACTCAGAAGACCTAGGCAAATCTTTGGTTCTTATGGTCAGTTTCCAGATATTAGAATAGAAAAGCCGTGGAAATTAGCTATCGAATTGGATCATGCAAACAAGAACGCCGGATCAAGGTACAAAATAGCCTTAGTAAAAGCTGCGTTAAACGTTCTGAGTGGGGACTGGGATTATTGTGTTGTGTTGTTTCACAATCATAGTAACAAAAAATTAGGTCCTTATTTAAAGGGAGAAGTAGAACAAAAGATCCTTAGATTCTATGAATCTGAACTTAAAACTAAAGCTTATGTTTTCGAGTAACGGAATAACGGAAAACCATGCACTCGTAACAGATTTTACTTTTTTAGAAAAATTTCTACGCATGAATGGAATTCTAGTCAACGCAGAATTTCTTTCAACAAACCACCTACCACAAAAACTGCTTTTCAGAGAAAAAGAAATATCACAATTAAAATCAAATCTACAAAACTTTGTAAGCACAATAATTGTTGGACCATGTGGTTCAGGTAAATCAACCCTTGTTAAAAAGGTTCTTTATTCAGACGAATTCAAGAAAGTTTTACCTTGCTATGTCGATTGTGCCATTTACCAGACCACCTATAGTATTTTAAAAGAAATCGTTCCAAAAAGCGAATTTATTTTCTACAGGAGCAACTACGAACTTATCAAAGAATTAATGAAGCAAACAAAAGAAAGAAAATTTGTTGTTTGTCTAGACAACTTTGAATGTATGAAAGATTACTCGCTTATAACTCAACTTTTGAGCATGGGAATTTGCTTAATACTTATTTCAGACGATGAAGAAAATTTAGCGCTGCTAACAGAGAACATTAGGTCAAACATGAGTATTATAAGGATCCAGGCTTACTCCCCTGAGCAAACCCTTGAAATTTTAAAGGATAGGGCGGAAAAATCTCTCGCGAAATGGAGTTTTAACGATGCTATTTTAAAAAGAATCGCGGAAAAAGTGAAAGGGAACATAACTTTGGGAATAAATACTTTAAAAATTTCTGCGTTAAACGCTCAAAGCAAAGGAAAGAAAAGCATAGAAGAGTCTGACTTACCAGAAATAGAGGATTGCCCTGTAAAACTCAGTTTCGATGAAAAAGTTCTCTTAAAAATACTCCAAGAATGGAAAAGTTTGCCCGCAAGTAGGCTTTACGATTTCTACTTGCAAAACACAAAATATCCAAAAAGCGAGAGAGCTTTTAGAAATTACATGCAAAATCTTTGTTTAAAAGGTTTTGTTAGAGCTATCGGAGAAAAAAGAGGAAGGATCTACGAAATAATTGAGGAGGATAAAGGTGCTTTTTGTAAAAATTGAATGCGAAAGGATAAGCGTAGAAAAGTTAGCGGAACTTCTTTTTGTTTATGTTAAAAGGCTTAACGTTTGGCTTTACAAAAAGAAAATTTATGCAAGTTTCTTTGTCGAATCTCTTTCGCTCCTTAAAGGTTTAATAAAGACTCTTGAAAGCAACAGAATAAAATTTAGGTTTTATAGGTTGGAAGAGGTCGATTATGAAAAAGGAAATTAAGCGAATTTTGTTGGAAGATTTAGACGAAGAAATCCTTGAAAAGATGCCCGAATGGTTTAGGATATTAAGAGATAAGTATAAGTCTATTAAACGCTTGGAAAAGTTTTCTTGAAAGTCGTTAGTGAAGTGTAAATTATAACAAAATGTTTGGCAAGAAACCTAAGCTTTTCTTCCGGGTTTTCAACATCATTCTTTCTAGCTAAATCTATCACAAGCGTTTCTGGAATGTTTTCTCCGTAATCTTTTGAAAGATCATCTATTATCTTTAAGAGAACTTCCATCTTTCCCTTTCTGTATTCCCTTATCCCTTTTATCGCTACCATTGTTTATTATTTGGTTGCTAAACGATAAGTTACTTCCAGAATTCACTCTCTCGAGTCCTCTCACTAACACTTCAAGCACTTCTGGGTTTTTAATAAGTTCTGTTAATAATTGATCAACTCTGTTCCTTAATTCCTCTATTTCTATGCTTGTTTTAGCGTCCAAGCACATCCCACAAAATGAACAGAACTTTGCGTCTGGTGAATTGTTATTTTTACATCTCGGGCATATTAATGGTTTTAATTCCTCTTCTTTCTGTTCTCTTCCTTCCTCTAACCCATTAAGTCTCAGTAAAGCTTTATCGAGATCTCTTCCACTCAAATGCACGTAAATGCTTGCCATCTCGCTCCCTTGAACCCATCCAAAATACTGTTTCATTTGAGCTTCAGTGAGGTAATTTGCAAGGTATGTAGCTCTTGAGTGTCTAAACAAGTGTGGATAAACTCTCTTTTTGATTCCAGCTTTTTCTGCTAATTTTTTGATAAGGTCTTTGGCTGTACTATAACGCCAAACTCTTTTGTTCTTTCCTAGAGTGATCCAAAGTGGTGCGTTTGGATTATCTTTTAACGGATGGTTCTCTATCCATTGGTTGAGTTTTGGGGTTGATAAGATTACTCTTACCCTTCTTTGGCCAGTCTTTCCGTTTACTATAAGCGTAGCTCCAAATTTGTCAAAATGTACATGTTTTATTTGAAGAGTTAACAATTCTCCTATTCTGCATCCAGATTCATATAGCGTGAGAACAAAGGCTTTATCCCTTATATGCTCCGCAACATTTACCATTTTAAGGACTTCTTCCACCGTTAGAAGTTCCTCTGGAAGTTTTACTCTTGACTTAGAGGTAACCTTTATCCATCTAACTTCTTCTGGATAATCTTCTGTTTTTCTTAACCATTTGAAAAATACCTTTAAAATGGATTTAAAGTCGTGCTTAGTCCAATCTGAATAGTTACTTTGTTCTATTTTGGCAATAACTTCTATAATGTCCTCTTTCCTAGCATCAACAAAAGGTTTACCCAAAAGTTTAGCAAGAGATAAAAGAGTTGAAAGGTATTTTAAAATTCTAGCTTTACTATAACCTCTTACTATGCATTCGTGGTAAAAGTCGAAAATCTTTTGCTTGTTCTCTTCGAGAATATCTGAGTTTTCTATGTGCTTTAATGAACTTTCAATTCTTCTATCAAACCTATAAACTTCCTCTTTCACACAACCACTTTTCCCCTCATTCACTTATAGGTTAGGGATTTGTGGTTGTGCCGTAATGCCCCCTACGGGATTTGAACCCGTGTCCCGAGCTCGAAAGGCTCGTATCCTTAGCCGGACTAGACGAAGGGGGCATTCTAAAGATAAATTTCTTTTAAAAGTTTTAATTCTTAAATTTTTTTATGTTAGACGTCTAACAAAACAAACATTAACCCTACCAGACAATTAAGTTTTTTTAATGTTAGTATCTAACAAAAAAGCAATAATCTAATTTAGATATTTTAAAATTCTACTCAATTTTAAGCTCTTCCTTTACCTTTTTCCAAATCTTTTCATGATTCACAGAAATATCCTCTGAACCATTAATAACAAACCATTTAGTTTCTTTATCAGTTACAGCCAAATTCAAATAAACCTCCCTTATTTTTTCCAAGAAGTCCTTTTCTCTTTCCAACCTCTCTAGTATTTCTTTTTTGGTGAAATCTTCTATGCTTAGTTGTTTAACCCTATTCATGCTGATTTCAACAGGCACATCAATCAAAAAAACGATATCAGGTTTAATGTTATGCTTTTCTATTTCCTTAAGCCAATCTAAGGACAAACCCTTTGCTGCCTGATAAGCAAAGTTACTGTAACAATATCTGTCGCAGAGTATTATGTTTCCTTTTTCAAGCAAACCTTTTATTCTCTCTTGATGAAGGCTTCTATCAGCAGCAAAAAGTAAAGATTGTGTATAAGCGTCCAAATCAGCTCTCTTCGTAAATCTTGCTATCTCACTTTCATAATTTGGAAATGAAATTACAGTAACTTCTTTACCCTTTTCTTTCAGTTTTTCTGCTAAAAGCTTTATGTGAGTTTTTTTTCCAGAGCCGGTAATTCCTTCAAATACTATGAACAAACCTTTCATCAAATCAAACTTGTAAATTGCTATTTTTAAGCTTTAATCCTAAATGTTTGTGAGTAAACAAAGAATTTAAAATCTTTACTTTTTCACAATAAAAAGATAAGACAATAAAATGCTTGAAATTCAATGGACAGGGAGGGATTTGAACCCTCGACCTATCGGTTATCAGCCGATTGCGCTAACCAGGCTGCGCCACCTGTCCAGCTATAAAATTTAATTAACCTAATAACTTTTATTTTTAATGAATCGGAATCAGTGGAAATTTACTTCCAAAAATCTAATTAACTTTATTTTAAAATAAATTTTGATAGGCCAAGTGAAACTCATGAAAAAAACCGGGATTGCAGAACTTCCTTTACATTACGGGCATGTACCTTTCTGGCTTTTGGTAAGGATGAAAAAATTAGGAGAACAAATTGCTACTCTAATCATAGAAGAATATGGAAAGGAGGAATTGCTAAGGAGAGTTTCAAACCCTTTCTGGTTTCAAGCTTTTGGTTGTGTTATAGGGCACGATTGGCATTCTTCAGGAGTTACTACTACTGTATGCGCTATTCTTAAATCTGTTATTCGACCAGAAAAATTTGGCTTGGGAATAGCAGGTGGAAAAGGAAAGTTTTCAAGAAAAACTCCAGAAGAAATAGAAAAAATTAGCGAAATTCTTTCTTTTTCATCAAAAAAAATTGAAGAATTAAAATACGCAAGTAGAATGAGCGCAAAAGTAGATAACACTGCTATCCAATGCGAGTATCCTTTATACCATCACACATTTTTCTTTACAGAAAAATCTTGGGTTGTTGTTCAACAGGGAATGAATATTCAAGATAAAACTGCTCGCAGGTACCATTGGATTTCTGAAAACGTTAAAAGTTTTGTTGAAGAGCCTCATTCTGCAATTTGCTGCGATATAAGAAAAGAAAATGTTTTAGATATGACAGCTAAGCAAAGCGAAGAAGCAAGAAAAATTTCAGTCGATTTAGTAAAAGAAGGACCACAAAAAATTAGAAATGACTTCTTATCAATAAAGCCAATTTATCAAAAAAGTTTAACTCAATTTCTACCTTTTAAAAGAAAAGAGTTTTTTGTTCATGTTTTAAAGATGCCGAGAAATGTTAACTGGGATGCTTTGAAAGAAGCTTATGAGTTTCAGCCAAAAAATTACGAAGAGCTCTTAGGGATAAAAGGTATAGGCCCTTCTACTGTAAGAGGTTTAGCCTTAGTTTCTGAAATAATTTATGGCTCAGAGCCAAGCTGGAAAGACCCAGTAAAATACTCTTATGCTTACGGTGGCAAGGATGGTGTTCCTAAGCCAATAGAAAGAAAAGCTATGGACGAATCAATAAGATTTTTAGATGAAATTCTAAAGCAAGCTGAAATAGAGAAAAAAGAAAAAGTAGAGGCTTTAAAAAGACTGAAAAGTCTTGTACCAAATAATAAGTTTTAATAAAAACAATAAAATCTTATGAAAATTTGTACAGTTAAAAGAAACATTAAAACTCCAAGAAAGATTTCAGCAGTTGTTAGTGCTTTGATTGAAAAAGATAGAAAAATTTTATTAGTCAAGAGAAAGAGATCAAAAAAAGCTTTTCCAGGATTTTGGGGTCTTCCTACAGGAAAGGTAAAAGCAGGAGAAACCTTGGAAGAAGCTTTAATAAGAGAAACTAAAGAAGAAACTAGTCTTAAAATAAAACCTTTAGAACTTTTTCACTTAACTCAAGAGTTTCATGATAATCATCATCACTTGGTTTTTTGTTTTAAAACAAAGATTGTTGGGGGCAAATTAAAAGCAGGAAGTGATGTTTGTGATATTAAATGGTTTAATTTGAATAAAATAAAAGTTAAGCTTCAACCTGTAGCAAAAGAGCAAATAAAAGAATTTAAAAAAATGTTAAATGCCTTTTAACAATTTTAAAACTTTTTCATGAACCAAAGAATTTGAAGCCAAAAAATCACATTGCCTTAAACTCCATTCCCTTCCTTTAAAATCAGTAACTCTTCCTCCTGCCTCTTCTACTAATAAAACTCCTGCAGCAACATCCCAAGGTGGAACTTTAAAAGTTAAGTAAGCCTCTGCCCTTCCTGAAGCAACCCAAGCACACTCTAAGCTTCCTGAACCAAGCTTCCTTATATCAACTGCTTTTGATATTATTGTAGAGTAAAGCTTTGCCTTTCTTTTCTTACTTTTTTCTACGCCTTCACAAGTTACAAAATAGCTTTTTTCTAGCTTATCTATTTTTGAGACAAAAATTCTTTTTCCGTTTAGAAAAGCTCCTTTTCCTCTTTCTGCGAAAAAGGTTTCGTTAGAAACTGGAAAGTATATTGCTCCGTATTTCAGTTTGTTATTTTCTAAAAAGGCTATGGAAACAGAAAACAAAGGATTACCGTTAACAAAATTTCCTGTTCCATCTAGAGGATCAACAACCCACAAATACTTAGAATCCTTTTCAACATAACCTGTTTCTTCTGACAAAATGCTATGCTCAGGATACTTTGCTGAAATAAGCTTTTTTATCAAATTTTCAGAAGCTTTATCATAAATAGTTTTTATTGCTTTGCTATGGCCTCTTTTTGAGTATTCTTTAACTTTTCTAAAATCTTTCAAGAGCAAAAGCCCTGCTCTTTTCGCAAAACTTATCGCATCAAAAAGAAGCCTTTCCATAAATTAAATTATTTAAATCAAAAATAAAATTCATTTTATCAAGGGCTGGTAGATCAACGGTAGATCGCCGCCTTCGCAAGGCGGAAGTTCCGGGTTCAAATCCCGGCCAGTCCACTAAAAACTTCTTAAAACTTTTCCTATTTCTTTTATACTCTCTTCCATTCTAACCAAAACTAAACCAAGATTAACATCCTTTTCTAGTAAGCATGCTAAAATCATTTCAGTATCAATCGGGAAGCAAACATAATAACCTTGAGAGGCTTTAACCACAGTATGAGTAAAAGTACCCATTCCCAATCTTTCAGTTGTCATGTTTGAAACTTTCACTAAAGTTGCAGCCAAAGCAGCTAAGAGTCTAGCGTCAAGCTCAGCAGGAAGGTAGGAAGCCACGAGCAATCCCTCTTTGTTAGCTATTAAGCTTCCTCTTACTCCTTCTATTTTCTTCATTTCTTTTAATACCTTTTCTAGTTCGGTTCTAACCTCCATATTCTTCACTTTTTGTTGTCTCACAAAGAGTTTTAAAAAAGTAAACGAAAGCAAAAAGTAAAAGATAAGTCGAAATGATTATTACAAAAAGGCTTGAGCGAAAGTAAAACTCATAAAAAGGCGAAAGTAAAAAAGCTATCGAAAAAGCAAAAAGAATTATGCTTAAAATGCCGAAACATTTTGGCACTTTTGGATTAAGAAAAATTAGAGAAGCTGCAAGCTTTTCGTTTTCTTCTAGATTTTTCAAGAATTTTCTAGCATAGGTTGTAACTAAAGAAAAAAGAATTGCAACAAAAAAATAGACTACGAAGTTAATAACTTCCCAAACCTCCATATTTTTCGAACCTCTTTTCCCATTTTCTAACAAGAAAGATAAAGGAAATTATGAAGATTAAAAAAGAAGTAAGAGAGATTAAAAAAAGTGTGTTCGTAAGCCATTCAAGATGTTTAAGTGTTTCGATAAAAATTTGAGCCCCGTAAGAAATTGAATAGGCAAAAAAACTCGTTGCGGCTATAAGAGAAAAGAGATACAAAAACCTAATTTCATCTTTAAACTCCTTAAAAGAAAGGAAAATACTAAGCATAGAAATCTCCTGTTCTTTTTTGAGCTGGTTAAAGAGCATTAAAGAAATGTAACCTGCATAAACTCCTATGAGAAAGAACAAGGAATTTAAAATAAAGTAAACGTCAAGCTTTCCTCCGAGGTAAAAGTAATAAACTGTTTCCCTTATCGTAAAAGTTATGAAAATTATAAGAAGCACTTGTAAAATCAAGTTTCTTCTCATATTTAAAAATAGAAAGCCTAAAATAAAAAAGAATGAAAGAAAAAGTTTTAGAAGCACTAAGAAAAGCGATAGATCCAGAAACAGGTATAGATGTAGTTAGTATGGGGATGATAAAAGGAATAGAAGTAAAAGGGAAGAACGTTAAAATTAAGTTTAAGCCTACTACACCTTTTTGTCCCATGATAAACTATTTAACAGAAGAGATTAAACAAAAAGCTAAAAAAGTTAAAGGAATAGGAAAAGTTGAGGTTGAGGTTGTGTTTTAGAATTTCATCAGGCTGTCTACCAACTTTTGAGTTGCTTCCTTTTCTGCTTCTTCTTCTGGTTTAATTATTTCTGTCACTAATCTTTCTATTGTTTTTCTTTTTTCTGCTTCGCCTATGGCTACTATTGCTTTGAAAGGTTCTTCTATTCTCTTGATAGTTTCTGTCAATTGAGAAAATTGTTTCTGAAGCTCTACTAGAGCACACCACAACTGAGCAACTTTTACATCTTCTGCTTGCAAGTATGCAGCCCTATGCTTCCTCGTTGAATCCAACAGCTTAGCTAAGATTTCTTTTGCTTCATCGTTCAAAAAGTTCTTCCAGTCTTCCTCTTTCTGGAATATCACAGCATCACCTTTACTCACTTTATAGAAGGTTAAATTTAAATACTTATCGGTAGTGACATTTAAAAGATAAAAATAAGTTTTCCTTTTCCCAATTTTTAAAAGAAAATTATGATAATAGCAGCTACTGCAGATATCCATAGCCCGCATTATTATGAAGATTTTGTTAGAGCAGTTGACAATTTAAGAGTAAAGCCTGACCTTTTTCTGATAGCGGGAGATATGATAGAAAGAGGTGATTTGAGAGAATACGAAAAAGTGAATAATGTCCTTTTTGGTAAAATCGCTTGCCCTATAGTTGCCTGTTTTGGAAATAATGAATACCAAGATTTAAGAGAAAAAATTAAGTCAAGTTATAAGGAAATAAAGTTTCTTGATGATGAAAGTGTAATAATAACTGTAAAAGATATTTCTGTTGGAATTGTTGGTACTACGGGAAGCTTGGATATACCAACTACCTGGCAGAAAAAAAACGTTCCAAACATCGAGAAAATCTACGAGGAAAGAATCAACTTTGTGGATCGCTATTTGCAAAGAATTTTTGCTGATTTTAAAATTCTCCTTATTCATTATTCTCCTACTTACAAGACTTTACAAGGAGAAAACCCTAATTTTTATCCAAACTTAGGCTCACAAAAGTATGAAAAGGTCTTGATCGAAAGAAAACCAAATTTAGTGATTCATGGTCATTCGCACAGAGGAACAAAGCAAGCCTGGATTGATAAAGTACCAGTATATAACGTTGCCTTTCCCTTGAACAAAGACATAGTAATAATCGATACAGAAAAAGATTTAAAACCAGGAATTTCAAGGTTCGTATAGATTTAATTATTTAAGAAAAAAATTTATTTATCACGAAGTGGGCAAAATGGAGCCAAGACTTAAAGAGAAAAGATGGGACATAAAGCTAGAAGAAAAAATCTCGCAAGAATGGTTAAAAGAAAAAATTTTTTCTTTAAGCACAAAGACAAAGGGAAAAATTTTTACCATAGACACTCCTCCACCTTACCCTTCAGGCTTACCTTGGCATATTGGTGCTGTTGTTCATTATTCTCAGATAGATATGATAGCAAGAACCGCAAGAATGTTTGGTTTTGAAGTTTATTTTCCTATAGGGATTGACAGGAATGGTATACCAGTCGAACTTTACACAGAAAAAAAATACAACATAAGATTGCATGAGGTTGAAAGAGAAAAATTCATAGAGTTGTGTAAACATTCTTTAGATGATGTTGAAAAAGTTTTCATAAAAATCATGAAAATGGTTGGAATTAGCGGAGATTTTGAGAATTATTATCGCACCGATAGCGAAGAATACAGAAAACTTACCCAAACAACTTTCATCTGGCTCTGGAACAAGGGTTTAATCTATGAAGCCACAAGGCCAAATAATTATTGCATAGATTGCAAAACAACTATAGCTGATGCTGAAATAGAGTATGAAGAACTGCCCACCAAGCTTGTTTATATAAACTTTAAAGTAAAAGAAACAGGAAAAGATTTGACTATTGCCACGACAAGACCTGAACTTCTTTGTTCTTGTCAGGCAATAATAGTCCATCCTGAAGACGAAAGATATAAAAGTTTACAAGGTAAGCATGCTATAACTCCAATCTATGAAAAAGAAGTTCCGATAATTCCTTGCAAAGAAGCGAAGCCCGACTTTGGAACAGGAGCCGCTATGGTTTGTAGTTATGGAGACCAAAGCGATGTAAGAATTTTTAGGGAATTCAAGCTCAAGGAAATAATAGCCATAAATGAAAACGGCGAAATGACAGAAAATGCAGGAAAATATGCTGGCCTAAAAATTGAAGAAGCAAGAAAAAGAATAATAGAAGATTTACAAAAAATGGGACTAGTGAAAAAGATAGAAGACATATGGCACAGAACTCCTCTGTGCGATAGAAGTAAAACCCCTATAGAAATAATTCCTATGAAGGAATACTATCTCAAGCAAATTCCTTTCTTGGAAGAATTGAAAAAAGGAATAGAAAAAATAAAGTTTCATCCCAAAGAGCATAAGATGATACTGCTCAACTGGATCAACTCCATAACCACAGATTGGCCTATTTCAAGGAGAAGGTTTTATGGAACTGAAATTCCAATTTGGTATTGTAAGAAATGTGGTAAGCCTAACATTCCAAAGGCCGGAAAATACTACAAGCCATGGAGAGAAAAACCACCTTTTTCAAGATGCTCTTTCTGTAAAGGGGAAGAGTTCGTCGGTGAAGAAAGAACTTTTGATACTTGGTTTGATTCTAGCATTTCTCCCTTGTTCATTTCAAAGTTCTTAGAGGACAAAAACTTTTTCAGAAAAACCTATCCTAATGCCATAAGACCACAAGGGAAGGATATAGTTAGGACATGGTTATTTTATACTTTGCTAAGATGTTATCAGATAACTAAAAAATTACCTTTCGAACATGTTTGGATTTCTGGATATGGAGTTGATGAAAAGGGAGAAAAAATGAGCAAAAGTAAAGGAAATGTTATTGATCCTCTACCTATTCTTGAAAAATATGGAAGCGATGCTTTTAGGTTCTGGGGGGCTCAAGAAGCAAGCCTAGGCTATGATTTTAGGTGTTCTGAGCAAAGAATATTCGCTAACTCAAAATTCTTGACAAAGTTTTGGAACGTTGCAAGGTTCATCTCTTCTTTTCCAGAACCAAAAAAAGCAAAATTAACCAAAACTGACGAATGGATTTTAGCGGAGTTAAGTAACCTGATAGAGGAATGCTTAAAAGGATATCAAGACTTTAACTTTTTCATACCCTCGAACAAAATAAGAGAATTTGTTTGGAACTTATTTGCTTCGCATTATATTGAAATGGTTAAACCAAGAGCTTACGGAAAAGGATTTACTAAAGAAGAGAAAGAGGCAGCATGGTTTACTTTACATACTTGTTTAAAAACAATCCTCCTTCTTCTCGCGCCTATCTCACCTTTTATCACAGACTATATTTGGAGAGAACTTTATTCTAAAAAAAGCATCCATCTAGAAACTTTTCCGAAACCAAAATGGAAAAAAGAATTAACAAAACTAACTAAAAGGTTGGTAGAGTTTAATTCAAGTGTCTGGGAGGAAAAAAAGAAAAAAAGAGTTTCATTAAAAGAAGCAATAAAAGTAGGGATACCAGAAGAACTAAGGATTTTCGAGAAAGATTTAAAAGCTATGCACAACATACTATAACTTCTGTGGTTAGAATGGAAGAGGAAAAACTGCTTAAACTAAAGAAGATTATAAAAGAGTTGGAAAACATAAGGGGGAGACATACAGAGTTAGTTAGTGTTTACATCCCATCAGGCTCAAACTTGCAAGAAGTTATTAACATGCTGAGGGAAGAGTATAGCTTAGCGCAAAACGTTAAGGACAAAACCGTAAGAAAAAATGTAATGGGTGCGTTGGAAAAAATAATCCAGCACTTGAGAATGTTTAGAACAACCCCTGAAAATGGTTTAGTAGTTTTTTGTGGAAATGTTTCTCCTGATCCCGGAATTTCTGATATAAGAATTTGGAGTTTAGAACCACCCGAAAAGCTATCAACAAAAATTTATCGCTGCGATCAAAACTTCATTCTTAACCCATTAAAAGAAATGTTAAGAGAAAGAGAGGTATATGGTTTAATAGTTTTAGATGCTAGCGAAGCTAGCATAGGTTTGCTTAAAGGTAAAGCCGTAGAAGAAGTAAAAAAGTTAGAATCTACTGTACCATCAAAGAGCGTGAAAGGAGGAATGTCGCAAAGACGTTATGATAGAATAAGGGAAGATGCTTTGAACGAATTTTTCACCAAGGTTGGAGAAATCGCTTCAAATCTTTTCTTACAAGAACCTGAGTTAAAGGGGGTTTTAATCGGTGGTCCAGGACCAACAAAAGAAGCTTTTGCTCAGGGGAATTATTTGCATCATGAAGTCAGGAAAAAAATTTTGGGGATAAAGGATACGAGCTATACAGGGGAGTATGGTCTAAGAGAACTTGTCAACAGGTCAGAAGACCTGCTTGAAAAGGCTTCTATCATGAAAGAAAAAGAAATAATGGAGAAGTTTTTTTCTGAGTTACAAAAAGGAGGAAACGTCACTTACGGCTTTAAAGAAACTTTAAAAGCTTTGGAAATTGGGGCAGTTGAAACTTTGTTAATCTCAGAAGGTTTTGACTTCGTTCATGTCAAGCTCAAGTGCAACAAATGTAACTTAACACAAGAAAAAGATTTACCGAAGAATAAAGCTGAAAGTCAATATTGTGAAAAATGTAAACAAATTATGAGCGTTGAAAGTGTGGAAGAACTGGTAGAAACTTTAAGCGAGAAAGCAAAGAGTCTTGGAAGCAAAGTTGAGTTTATCTCGACAGAAAGCAACGAAGGCGCGCAATTTAAAGAATTAGGTGGAATAGGAGCTTTTTTAAGGTATAAGCTTGGCTAAACTCTTTTGAAAACAGGTGGAGGCACTCCTTTATAATCTTCATAGAGAGTTTTTCTATTGACAAAAAAAATAATCTCATTATCTACATTAACAATTTTGTACAAATCTTGATTGTTTAAAGTTGCACTTTTTATTTTTCTCATATTCCTAGGGGAATAGCTCGCTAAAAGCTCTCCCTCCCATATTATCCATTCGTCTCCCATCTTTACGTTATTCCCTACCACTGAAACCTTATCTATATTATAACCTCCTACTTCACTTCTTTTTCCTGTATAAGCAAACCTTCCAATTATGGATTTTCTCACTCTAGTTTTTTCACCGACTCTTGAAGCAAAATAGAGCACAGAATTTTCTATCTCAGCTCCATCTTCTATCACACAATTGTCCTCTATACAAACGTTCTTCAGTTTAACGTTATTCCCAATTCTTACGTTTGCGCCTATAAGCACGTTTTCCATTTCTACGTTTTTTCCAATTTTATTTTTGCTCGAATAATGAATTTTTTCTCCAATTTTGCCAACTTTTCCATTTAAAACGTCAAGAGAAGCTTGAAGTAAAGTTTCTGGGTTCCCTATATCGTTCCAATAGCCTTTGTGAATGTATCCATAAACTCTACATTCTTTAACCATTTTTGGTATCACTTGGGAACCGAAATCTGTAAGCTCTTTATTCTTTTTTAAAAATTCTCTAAGAACTTTGGCTTTCCCTAAGTAACAAAACATGCTTCCAAGGTTAGAAGGTGCTTCTTCTTGCTTAGGTTTTTCTACAAATTCAACAATTCTGTTATCTTCCAACCTAGCTATTCCATACTTTGTAACATCTTTAACTTCAACAAGTGCCACAGTAAAATCTGAATCGTTAGTTTCATGAAACTTGAGCATTTGCTCGACATTTATGTCAGTTAAATTGTCCCCACCTATTATGAGGACGTTTCCTTCTATATCTTCCTTTTCTAAAAGTCTTCTTGTTCCGTCCGCATTTCCAAAATCTTCTTCGGTAGAATAGTTAAACGTAGCTTCTGGCTTTAAGTCAAGCCTTTTTGAAAAGCTTTCACCTCTTCTGAAGTAGAAGTAAAGTTCATATTCGCCTATTATCCAAAAGTTTCTACAACCGTAGAAAGCTAGGTTTTCGAATATCCTTTCTAAAGTAGGTTGGTTGGCTATTCCTATAAGAGATTTAGAGTCTTCTAAAGTAAGCGGATAAAGCCTAGTACCTTTTCCTTTTACAGGAGCTATTACAGTAGGTTTTTCTCTCATAGGTTTAAAGTTTAGGTTAAAAATTTATAAAGATTACCTGATTAACCTTAAATGTGGAGTTCCTTAGCGAGAGAAAGATAAACAATGATTTAAAAAGGAATTTTCCAGGAGAAGGAATAAGAATTTACCACTTGTTTAAACCTGGTAATCCTTTTTTTGCTCAGAGTAAAGAAGAGGTAATAGTAGGTTACACTTGTGGTTATAAACTAAGAGAATTTCTTCTAAACCAAAAGTTTAGATTAACTTTTTCTGCAAGAGAGTTAATTCCTATAGTTTATAATGTCTATGGAGTTAAGGAAATATATGATATATGCGGAGCAGGTAAAGGGCCAAAAGGAATAGAGGACTTAAAAGATTTGGGAATTTTAAATTATAAGCGAATTAATGGAAGAAGAGTTGTGTTTTATATTCATAATTTTGATACTATGAAAAGCAATTTGAAAGAATATGCTTACAAAAACAGTTTTCCTTACAGAAAATTTTGTGAAAAGTTTGAAGAAAGTTTAGGCTCTCTTAGGCCATACATTAATCAAATTTCTGAAAGAAGTGTTGAAGTTTACAATGCAGCAATAGAATGGTACGGAAGGTATAAAGATTTGAAAGGTTTTACTTTTGTGCCAAAAACTTTAACTATTGTTGGAATAGAAAATTTTTTAATCGCTTAAAACAAATTGAAAAATTTTATCGAATTTTCTGTAGTTATTTTCTTCACTTCTTCAAGACTAGCTTTCTTAATTTCTGCTATTTTTTCTGCAACGATTTTCACGCTCAAAGGAGTGTTTCTTTTTCCAAAACCAAGCCATGGTGAATCTGTTTCGAGCATTATTCTTTCTAAAGGTACATCTCTAACAACTTTCTTATGTTTCTTGCTTTTAAGAACAATAGTATTCATAGAAACAAACCATCCATTCTCAACTATTCTTTTAGCCAAATGATTTTCACCGAACATATGGAGTAAAACTTTTTTTGCATCTTCTTTCTCAAGAATTTTTACTGCTTCTTCATAAGCCTCTCTTGAATGAATTATTAAAGGCAAGTTTAATTCTTTTGCAAGATTTATTAACTCAACAAAAAGAGCTTTTTGTTTTTCTTGGAAATTTTCTTCTTTAATCCAGAAAAAATCTAGGCCTGTTTCTCCGATACCAACAATTTTATCTTTATTTGCTTTAATCTTTTCAATAAAATTATTTTTTTCTTCTTCAGAAATTTCTTTTATGTACTCAGGATGAATCCCTACACAAGCAAAAACAAAACCTTTGTATTTTTCAACTAAACTTAAGGTTAAGTCAAAATCTTTTGGATGGGCACAACAAGTTATTATTGCTTTCAACTCTTTTTTACACTCTTCTATAACTTTATCTCTATCTTGCGAGAAATCTTCTTGTTCAAGATGGCAATGAACATCAATCATTTAAATAAAAATAGAGAAGAGGTAATTTATTTCTTTTGTTAGACGTCTAACATCTAAAAAAATTCATAAATTTCTTAAGAGTAAAATCACGGAAAAAGCAAGAAGAAAAGAAAAAACCAAAGAAATTGAGATTAAATCAGAAGGTTTAACAAAATATCCTGAGGAAAAACTTCCGTAAGAAACAAATAAGAACAAAAGAAAAGAAATGAGTAAAACTACAAAAATTCCCGGAATCTCGCTCTTTAGTTTTTCTTCTTCTATTTTATGTTTTTTCCTGTAATGTTCCATTATTTTTTCAACAGCTTTTTCTATCTCTTTTACAGTCTCAACATGCTTAGCAGAAGGTAATTTTTTAAGATTCACATAAAGGCTTAATAGCAAATCTTGAAGTTTTTGATCGCCTAGATTAAAAGCAACTCGAGAAGCTTTACGGGTAGTTGTCATTAAATCTTGCAAGTATATTTTTTCTTGTTGAGAAGGAATGTAGCCCCTTTCACTTATTTCTTTTTTCCAATTTTTTACTGTAGTATATAATTCATTTAACAAATTATTAAGTATTGACTTATATTCAGTTTTCTCAATCTTAGAAAACTCTTCCGAACTATCTTTCCTCCTTAATCTTTCAATAAGACCAAAAGGCATAATTAAGATTAAATTTCAAACAAATAAATAATTATCCTTCTTCCAGCAGTATAGCATTAACTATTCCATCTTGACTTGGCCGAGAAGTAACTTTTGCTTTTCCTATTTCAGTTTTAATTATACAACCCTTAGTGATTATACCTCTTCTTACAAAGTGCGGGTTTGCCTTATTTTCCAGAACGTCTAAAATCTTAACCTTTTTCGCAGTTTTTGTTTTAGGGTCAAAAACATTAGCAAATTCTACAGAAAAAGCTCTTATTTTTATTCCCCCTCCCCTCACTCTTTCTTTTTTCCTTTTTTCTTTTCCTACTTTTGTAAAAGTAGGTAAGCTTCCAAGCTCATACTTCTTCTTTTTTCTAGCTACTTTAATTAGCCCTCCTGTAGGTTTTCTTCCTCTTTCTCCATGCCAAAGTGCCATAAATACCACTTAAATCCTTTTGTCAAATAAACTTATATTGTTTTATATTTCTCTAAAGGTATTGAAAACTCTTTCTCTATAGCCTCTCTGTGAATAGAATTCATAGTGCAAAAAGGTACTAATCTAGCTTTTTCCTTTTTATCAGGCACACCATAATGAATACAACAGCTTTGAACTCTTTCTAAATCAAAGTTGTAAGGATCCATGAAGTGCATTCCTCCTATCATTAGCAAGCTTCTCATAAATTTCCCAGAAGCTTCATAGCTTCCACTTCTTAACAAAGGATAAAGCTTTGGTAATTTTGACAAGAATTTTATTTTCGCGTTTTTAAGAAAAGTATAGAAGAGTTTAAGTTTACTTGGAATTTCTTCTGTTCTCTCTATTTTTTCAAGGTTTTCTTTTAATTCAGAATAAAGCTTGTCTATATCTATGTAATGGGTTATGGGAATTACCTTTTCTCCTTTTGTGAAAACAAAAGTTGCTAAGCCACAATGAGGATGAGCAGTAAACTCTGGATAATACCTTTCTCCTCCCTTTAAATAATAGTTCAAAATTTTTCCAAGGATGTTTATTGTAGGCACAGGATAGAAATCTTCCCTCTTAACTTGTCCATAAGTTTGCTCTTCGCATAGCCTAGTGAAATCAGAAAGAGTTATCCTCATTCTTTCTCTTTCACTTTTTTCTATTCTACCTGTAATGCTAACAGGTTGAACGTTTATACATCTCACAACGTCAGAATTCTTTGCTCCATATCTTATAATTTCTCCAAGTTGATCTTCATTTACTCCACCCACTAAAGTCATAACTAAAACTATACTATCTAAACCTGCTTCCCTTGCACTTTCTATAACTTTTTGTTTTATGGGAAGCAAGTTGAGACCTCTTGTTTTCTCGTATATTTCAGGTTTTAAACCGTCAAATTGCAAGTAAAAAGTGCTCATGCCAGCTTTTTTAAGTTCTTTTATGTATGCTGCTCCTTTCTTTGCTATCACAATTCCATTAGTGTTGACTTCAACATGCTTATAACCTTTTTGTTTTGCTAATTTTATTAACTCAGGTAAATCTTCCCTTACTGTTGGTTCGCCTCCGCTAAACTGAAGTGCTCTAACCTTTACTGGATAGTTTACTTCTTGCGCATATTCCAAAATTTTTTCTATTTGTTCTTTGCTCGGTTCGTAAACATAACCCTTTGCTCCAGCATAAGCAAAACATACAGGACAAGTTAAGTTGCATCTATTAGTAACATCAATTATCAGTAAAGTTGTTCTTGATCTATGATTCTCGCACAAACCACAATCATAAGGACAACCTTTCTCAATTTTCCTTGGTAAAGCTACACCATCTCCCAAATCTCTAAACCTTTCAGCTCTTTCAAACTGAGCAAAATCTGACCAATAAACATCCTCAAAACTTCCATGATTTAAACAATTTTTTCTTATCATCACTCTGTTAAAATCATCGACGAAAAGCTCTGCAGATAACTTCTCAAAAGGATTTTCTGGACAAATGGATTGAGTAATTTTAAGTTTTTTCACAATAACTTTAATATAATTAATGTTTATATATTTTCTTATTGAATTAAATAGTGAAAAGAAATGGCAGAAAGACCGATAGATGCTTTAGATAAAGCAAAAGGAAAGAAAGTTTTCGTTAAGTTGAAAAATGGTGAGGAAATTACAGGAATATTGAAAGCTCTAGATTTACATTTAAACCTTTGGTTGGAAGAAGCAGAGATTCAGAGAAACGATAACAAGATTAAACTTGGCACAATATTAGTTAGAGGGGATACAATAGTTTATGCTTCTCCTGTACAAGTTTAAAACTATCTTTTCTTGTATTTTTTCTTAATTTTTTTAACTTTCTTCACTTTTTCGACTTTTTTGATTGGAATCTTTTCTTCAACTTTAATTTTTTCTCTAACGTACAACTTATAAGAAACTATGACAAAAACAATTATTACAGCAACTGCTAACCAAAGCAAAGCAGTCATAGTTATAAGCTCCTTTTTAGCTGGAGCTTGTTGAGAAGATAGACCAACGTAAGCTAAGTGAAAAGCCTCATCTGAGCTTACATTTATAATTATTATATAACTTCCAACTTTTTTAGGTTTGATGTTTAAAACAAAACTTTTTGTTTCTCCTGGTAAAATTTTTGGGTAAAACTCTGGTAAGATTTTGTACTCAAAATCAGGTGAGATATTTACTAATTGAATTTTTACGTTGTTAAAACTTTTTTCTCCTTCGTTTTTGATTTTTATTGTTACTTCAACTTCATAATCAACAAAAGTTTCTATCCTCAAAGGAAGGACGAAACTCCAGTTAAGCAAGCAAAGCTCTTTGCATTTTGAATCACACCATTCACACCCAGCGTTTAAACATAAGGAGGGACTAAGAAAAACAGAACAATCTCTTACACAAGCAAATTGCTGGCAAATTCCGTCGCACCAGTAACAACCAGCGTTTAAACATGAAGAAGAATTAGAGAAAACAGAACATCCTCCTGGGCATAAATTCATACACAACTCTTTACAATCCTCAAAAGTTTGATTAAAGGGTAAAATGCTACAGTTAACGTAACCAAAACTTGGGCAATCGCAACATCCTTGAGGATAGGTTTGAATGCAACAATTCAAATCAGTTTTTGGGTTGCATACAGGAATTGAAGGTGGTAAAGCTGTTGGAGGAGGTTGAGGAGCTGAAGCTACACAAACATTATTCTCACAAACTTGTCCTTCTTCACAACCGCAAGAATTTCCACAACATCCTGGTGAGCCTGGACAAGGACAATCTTGCAAACAATTAGAACAAGTTTCTCCTGAATCACATACGTTATTTCCACAAAAAGCTTCCTGAGCCGTTAAAAACTCGAAAATTTCGGTTTCACTCCATTCATTTAAAGTATTGTTCGCATAAACTAACCATCTAACTTTACAACCTACTGTAGAGCTTAAGGTTTTTGTGGTAGTGCTCCAAGATTCTGTAGGAGCAAAAATAATAGAGAATTTAAGATAATCTTCTTTTAAAACAGCTTTTTCCTCACTTTCTTCAGATTTTAACCTTACTCTTATTCCACCTGAAGGAGAAATAAAGTTCATAGCATTAGAAGAAAAATTACAATACCAAATCGTTGACGAATTTGCAAACACTAAACCAGAATCACAACCTTCTTTAACCCATGAACTTGAAACCCAATTATAAGCCTCAAAATCATAGTATTTTGTTTCTGTGGAAGTAAAGTTTAAAATTATGGAAATAGAAGTTAAAATTCCTTCATAGCTTATTGGTAAAGAGTCATGCCAAACTTCTAGCTGATACTTTGGTGGAAGAGAGTAAGTTATATTTATAGGAAGATAGTCAACATAGATTGGTTGCATAGCACCTACTTTTACACTTCTTATCCTTACTCTGAAATTTGTATCGTTTAGTTTTTCTGGAGTCCAATCTGTAGCGTTAGTGAAATTTACCCATACAGTTTGGTTCTGGTCTTGTGAAGGTAAATCAAAGGTATATCCTAAATAAGTATTTCCACCGTCATAAGAAATACTAATTTCTAACCTTTCATTACCAGAAGCATAAGCCTCGAAACCAATAAAAACAGAAATAATTTTTGCGTCTTGAGGAATTGAAAGGTTATAGCCATAATCCTGAAAACTACCACTTTGTGAAGTGTAAGCGTATAAATTGTCTGAAGAAAAAGCGTTTTCAGGGTTTGTCCATGGGTTTAAAGTGATAAGGTAATAAGAAGGCCCCTTTAAAATTTCTTGTCTTTCTTCTTTACTTGTTTCGCTTTCTTCTACGTCATAAGTTAAACCTTCGCCTAGAGTGTTTAAAGCACTTAAGTCTGAGGTTAAGTTATTACCAAAAATTACACTTAAACTAGAAACGTTAAAGGTTTTTGTTTGGGAAAGAACAACAAAACTATCATTAACAAAGCTACCTTGACAATTGTCTAAAGAAAAAATATAGCCAGATAAACCTGAAGGATCGTACCATTTAACTTTAAATTCTGCTGGTTTCCCTGCTATGGTAGAATTTACAGAAGCGGAAGAATACTCGAGAGCTTTTGCTATCGAAATTGCAAGAAAAAGTATTATAAGTGGAAAAACAAATTTAAATACTCTTATTCTCATTCTTTCTATATTAAAATTAAGAAAAGTCCATATAAATAATAAGAGTTGCCTAGTGATTTTTATGGTAAAAGGAACCCCCTCCATGGGTAAAAGAAGAAAAATAGTTCATGTAAGATGTAGAAGATGTGGGAGGCATAGCTATAATGTTAAAACAAAAGTTTGTGCTGCTTGCGGCTATGGAAAAAGCTCAAAAATAAGAAAATATGCTTGGCAAACTCATAACTTAAGAAGGGAAAGAAAAAAATAATTTCTGATTAAAAATTTTTAATATGGGTCCGTAGCTCAGCATGGTAGAGCAGCGGGCTTTTAACCCGTTGGTCGAGGGTTCAAATCCCTCCGGACCCATCTCTTGCTAATCATTCGTACCTTAAAGCTTCTACAGGTTGTAAGTGAGCTGCTCTTCTTGCAGGCAGAATTCCAGCTAAGATTCCTATAAAAGTTGAAAA
Source organism: Candidatus Aenigmatarchaeota archaeon (assembly GCA_039000165.1). Lineage (GTDB taxonomy): Archaea > Aenigmatarchaeota > Aenigmatarchaeia > CG10238-14 > SCSR01 > JAVZHQ01. The sequence continues at coordinate 2,535 of JAWBTW010000010.1, read as the reverse complement.
AGCTAAACCAAATAAAATTAGCTCAGGAGTTATTACTGTTAAGCTTGCTTGAGCACGCGCTCCTACTGCTAAAAACCTTATTCCCAACTCAGAAATTAATCCAGAAGCTATAAAGCCTAGAAAAATTCCTATCAAACCACCTAACAAACCAATAAAAGCAGATTCAAACAAGAATATTTCCATAACTTCAAAGTTAGTTGCTCCTATAGCTTTTAAAGTTCCAATTTGTCTTGTTCTTTCCACAACACTCATGAACATTGTATTGGCTATTCCTATTGCTCCAACCAACAAAGAAACTCCTGCTATCCCTGCAAGAAACAAGTTTATTGTATTCATTACGTTTAAAACCGTTTCCTGTATTGTTTTTGTTGAAGTAATGGTAAAATCTTTTGTTTCTTCTGTCACATGCCGAGAAAGCATTAGTTTTTCTTCTATTTCACTAACAGCATAATCAACCAAAGCAGGGTCGCTAACTTTAACTTGAAGTGAAGAATATTTGTTTGCCTCAAAACCTAAAACTGTTCTTGCTGAACTTAGTGGCATAAAGATTAAGTTGTCTATTCCTATTATTCCTGCTATTCCTCCTGATTCTTTAAGAATTCCAACTATTTTAAAAGGCTTTCCGTTTATTGTTAGTTGAGTGTTTATTCCTAAGGGTTTTTTGAACATTTGGTTTGCCACTCTATTACCAACAACTATAGCATCGCTATCTCCAGGCATTAAATACCTTCCTTCCTCAATTTCAACAGGCAATATTTCCTTCCAAGCTAAAGGTTCAACACCATAAACTGAAATGGAAGCACTTTGAGCTAAGTAAGTAACGTTAGCTCTTCCATAAATCACTTTATTTACAGCAACTATTCCTTCTACTGATTTTATTGCTTGTACATCTTTTTCTGTAAAGTATGTTGAAACTTGAGCTCTTTCTATTATTGGTTGTTGCCCAACTCTCTGAAAAGCAACAGTAAAAGCTCTTGCAAAACCAGGAGAAATTGTGATTATGTCAGCACCTAAACCACTTAGTTGAGAAGATACAGTTTGTTGCATTCCTGCTCCAATTGAAAGAATAGCAATAACTGCAGCAACACCTATAACTATTCCCAAAACAGTTAACCAGCTTCTCAACCCTCTTTGAGAAAGATTACTTATCGAAAGTTTTATTATATCGCTAAGTTTCATTCCCTCTTCCTTTGTATCCTTTTTCTCAACCTAACTATGGCTACAACCAAAACTATTCCTACTACACCAACTACAATATAAATAATTCCAGGAGTTAAAATTCCTTGCTGAGTTCTTGGAAGTAAAACTCTTGCAGTCCCAGTAACTCCAAAAAAACTTATTTCTACTTCTTTTTCAACAGACCTTCTTATACCTAAAGCATCTGTGTAAGAAATTTCAACCAAAACTTTTGGTTGAGTTATATTCCTTGTAAAATTTCTACTAAAATTAGCAGTAAAATTTGGAAGAGAAACTTGAAAAGTTGCAAGTGTGTAGTCACCTGCATTTAAATTGCCTAGCATGCTTGTAGAGCTTCCTGTTACTCTTAAGCCTTCTTGTGGAGGAACTCTAACTATAACTGAATAAGCAGTATAGGCTCCTGTATTTGCTACAGCTAAAGTTAAAGAAGTTGAAGTGAATTCTTCTATACTAACGTCAAAATCTGTTTCACCGCATACTTCAATTCCTGCTACTAAACTTACTGTTTGATTCACTCCTGTTTTATCTGTGTATTGGAACAGAATGTTTAAAGGATAAATCCCTGGTGTAACACTTGGACTTACAGAAACCTCTGTTTTAATTTCGTAGTTTGAATTTCCTTCTATCCTTGGGATAAAAATTCTGTTTCCCGAACCTAAGGGTAAAATAACATTTCCTTGACTGCTCCAAGTAAAGATTATGTTATTTATCGAGTTGTTTCCTTTGTTTACTAAAATGAATTTCATCTCAATTTTTTCTCCTGCTTTTAAAGTAGAAGGCTCGATAGAAGCAATTTCTATGGTAGAAGTAGACTGAACGTTTACTATAGCAATTTGTTTTATTGTTTTTGTCGTAGAATCTGTGTTGTAATCGATGTAGAAAGTTATAGTATACAAGCCAGGCGATGCATTTTCAGAAACTCTAAACTTGAAGAAATAAACTGCTGAATCACCAATTCCTAAAGGATTAAGCTCGCCTGCCCAACTTCCTGAAGGAATTATAGCTTTGTCAAAAGAAACTTGTGAAATTTTAATTCCACTAGCTACACCACTTCCTGAATTTTTTAAAACAAGCTGAACATAACCTTCGTTTCCTGGAGCTATATAAGAAGGAAAAACGGAAACGCTTGCTTGAATTATTGGTTCTGAAACTAAAGCTTTTGTAAGATAAACTGGAAAAGTAAAGATAAAAATTAAGATTAACGCAAAAATTTTTTTCATCTTTTATCCTCCTCTTATTATTCTACCATCACTAAGATAAATAATTTTTTCAGCATATCTTGCAATTGTTGGTTCATGAGTAACAATTACTACTGTTTTTCCTTCCTCTTTTTGAAGG
>JAWBTW010000009.1:0-30112 GCA_039000165.1 Candidatus Aenigmatarchaeota archaeon | reverse complement strand
TAAATCCAAGCTAAGCTTAGCCTCTCCTCCTTCATCAGTTATCACAGAAGCAAAAAAGCTTTCATTTAAGTAAAACTTTATTTCCTGCCCAGCCAAAGAAGAAGAATTGTCCAATAATAATCTTGCTATTATAAGATTATCAATAGCATCAAGCTTTATAGAAGTGTTTGCCCAAACTTCTATGAAAGTAGAAGCTGAATCCTCATTTCTAAAAACAAAGTTTCCTGTTAAACTTGAGTTTGTTGCTATCACTAGAGTAATTCCTGACAAGAGTACAAGAAAGGCTAAGAAAAGTTGGCTTTGCCCTACTTCAGATTTTCTACTCATAGCTCACCAAAACCTTTATCTCATTTTTTCCTAGCTCAGTAAGAAGAGAAGATTTGATTAAAATTTCAGAAATGCAAGAAGAGTTTGCTTCCAAATCTCCACAATCCTTTTCTCTTTCATTAGCTTCCAAACCTTCAGGAACTTGCCAATAAACTTTCAAGTTTCTTACTTGAGAAAGAGCTTTAACCTCTGCTTTTATCGTTGTTTGTTCTCCTCTGGTAATCTTTTGAGGTTCTGTCAAGAATATTTCGACTTTTTTCGTTTCGACAGTTTCTTTTATCTCAAGGTTTTCTGAGCTGTTTAAAAGGCTTAGGTTTTGAACAGAATAAGCTGTAAGCGAGCCTACTAAGATTACTGTAAAGATTGGTAAAATTGCACTTTGCGACTTAAGCTTGCTTAAAGCTTTCATTTTTTTCAAACCTCAAAATTTTTTCTATTCTAAACAGTCGATTTTTTCTAGAGCAAAGAAAATCTCGACTATTCTGTATACTAATGGCTAACATTAATGTTAACTATTTTTGTCGAAGTATTAGAATTTAGAAGCAGTTTTTGTGTCGATAGAAAAACCATGCTTAAACCTTAAAAAAATCGAGAAAAAAGCTTTTTAAAAACAAGGCATTTTTTAGTCAGTAATTTAAGGCTGGAAAAAATCTGACTGTCGAGCTCCAACAATCAGTCGAATAATAAGATTTAATTCGACAATTCGACATATTATAATTATGAAAAGCTTAAGAGAAGAGCAGTTTTTCTTTGTTCAGAGAGTAAAAAACTTTTTGGTTCCGGCAAAAAAAGAAGCAAAACAAGAAATAACACTAGAAGATCTTTTGAAAAGGATAGAAAAGCTTGAGGCTATGCTTCAGGAAGGAAAAGAAAACGAAAGCGTGAGAAAAGCAAAGATAAAAGAACAAATAATTTCCTTGCTTGAGCAGCATAAAAGGCTAACTTCTTCTCAGCTAAGCAAGCTAATAAACCTTTCAAGAACACGATGTAACGAATACTTCAGAGAGCTAACAGCAGAAGGAATAACAGAAGGAGTTTTGATAGACAGGAAGAAATACTACAAGCTGGTGAAGAAATGACAAGAACCATAGGAATAATAGCAGGAAAAGGAGGAGTAGGAAAAACAACAGTAGCAATAAACTTAGCTTGTGCCTTGGGCTTGCTAAACAAAAGAGTTGGTTTAATAGACTTTAACTTCACAACTTCCCATTTAGCTCTAGAGTTTGGGATGCTCCCAGGAAATACTTTAAACAACGTTTTGAGAAATGAGATTGGAATAGAAAAGGCTTTGTATCCTGTTTTTAACATTTATGTCGTGCCTGCTTCCTTAAACTTAGCAGATTTGTCAGGAATAGAGACTATTGATTTAAAAGCAAGAATTAAAAATTTTATGAAAGACTTTGAAATAGTCTTGCTTGATTCTGCTCCTGGTTTTGGAAGAGAAGCCTTAGCTTCAATTCAAGCAAGCGATGACATAATAATAGTAACAAACCCGAGCATAGCTTCGGTAGTAGATGCTATAAAATGCAGAAACCTTGCTCTTCAGCTTGGAATAAACCCTTTGGGAATAATAGTTAACAAGTACAGGAAAAAGGATTTTGAGCTTAAACCAAAAGAAATTTCTCAACTTGTAGAGCTTCCTTTGCTTGGGGTAATAAAAGAAGATGAAGACTTTTTGAGAAGCGAGGCAGCAAGGATGCCCTTAATTTTTTATAAAAGAAAAAAGGCTGAAGAATTTGTTAAAATAGCTCATTTTCTTTCTGGTTTAGAGTATAAAAAACCAAGCTTTATTTCAAGGCTTAAAAGCCTTTTCTATTGATATTCTCAATCTCAAGCTACCAAAAACTATATATTGATGTTTAACACTATTATTAAATATGAGAAAAAAACAATATTCAAAAGAAATTATTCTAAACATCCTAAAAGAGCACCCTGATGGGCTAACGATTCAAGAGCTCTCAAAAATTGCAAAGATGAGCAGAATTACCGCAACAAAATACGTGCATGAGCTTATAGGCGAAGGAAAAGTTGTTGAAAGGAAAATAGGGATAGCAAGGCTTTTATTCTTAAAAGAAAGGTTTGCTGAGCTTGTTAAAGAGGAAGAAATCCTAGAAAAGTTAAGAAAAAAACTCTAAACCCATTCTATAAACTTCATTCTTGTTAATTCTTTTAAAATTTCTTCTATAACAGGCTTAACGTCTTCTGGCTTATGAGAAATCATTTTTGCTACTTCATTAACAATATCTTCGACACTTCTTTTTCCGTCACACATCCTTAAAATCCCAAAAGCAACTTTGTCAAGCTTCCACATGCTGGTACCGTTAAAAGTAGCATAAAGAGTACCCAAGTGGTCTATAACCTTAAGGTTTTTTGCTTTTAAAGGCTTGCCTTCCATTTTTTCGATAATTAAACCATGGTTTTAAGCCTAATAAAACTTTTGCCTTTTGCTCTTGTAGCAAAACTTAAATTGCTTACTAACATTAACTAATTGATTCGAATGAAATTTTGGGATAAGATAAAGTACAAGGATGAAGTTTTTTATCCTGTAGATGTTTTTTGGGTGCCACATAGAACAGATGAAAAAGGAAAGATAATCGAAGAAGCGAAGTGGATTAACCCCTTTGAAAATTCTAGCATGAAATTTAGTGAACTTCCTTTTGATGATTTCATGTCAATAATCTGCAAGAACAATTTGCTTATTGCAAGATATTATGATAAGGAAAAAGGAGAAGTTTATCTTTTTCCTCTTAAAAAAGGTGGAATAATGCCCAAGGAGCTTTTTTCTCAGGAAAATACTGTTTTTTATACCAAGAAAAAAGTAGATTAGTTTTGTAAATGCAGGGGCTGGGATTTGAACCCAGGAAGGCACTAAGCCACAGGATTTCTTTCATCTTGGATCAAAACTCAAGTCTGACTTGAGTCCTGCCCCTTTAACCAGACTCGGGAACCCCTGCCTAAATAAGATTTAATCTTTTAAAAAAGTTAAACTTTTATTTTTAAGCTTCCATCTCGCTTTTCAACTCTTCTATTTGGCTTTTAAGCTCATCTATTATATTCTCAACTTCTTCTGTTCCTTCTATAGGTACTTCTTCATAGCTATAAGGTTTTAAAAATGTAGAGTAAAGCTTGGAAACCCTTTCTTCCAAATCTTTACTTATGTTGTGAATTTCCTCTAAAGTTTCTTTTCTAGTTTTCTCAAGTTCTTTTAAGGAAACAAGTATGCCTTTTAATTCTTCTAGAATATCCTTTATCTTTCCCATCTCAAGAACTATTTCATCATACTTTTCAACTTTTATAAAAACTGGAGGACTTTCAATCTTCTCTTCCTTTTTCTCTTCAATCTTCTCTTCCTTTTTCTCTTTAGACTTCTCTTCCAATTTTGGTTTAACTTCCTCAACTTTTTTCTCAACTACTTCAGGCTTAGCAAAAATTTTCCTAGAAGCTTCGACAAAAGCCTGAGCTATTTCATCTGGTGAAAACCCACCTCTTCTTAAACTTTCAATTATTTCTCCTTCAGGAATTTTCTTTTCCATCATCTCAAGAACTTCTTCAGTAGGAACATACCCTCTTTTTACTTCTTCCTTTTTTCCAAAAACAGGCATTCAAATCATTTAATATTTTGTTTAGAATGAATATAACTTTTTGCTTACTTTGATTTTTTTTTACTTCTTACAAAGTTCCTACGGTCTTTCATGAACTTTTGATACTTTCTAGAACATAACTTAAGTTTTTAGTAAGTACATCACTTATACTTTTTATAACATTACCTTCGAGACCGTCAACTGCTATAATTCTTTCTTTTTCGCCTCTTCTTAAAAGAGCTATGTAGAAGGGGTAATAAACCTCCGTTACTTCATCGATAGAAATACTGCTAACAGGTAAAGGTATACCTAGGTTTATTAACTTGCTTCTGTATCTTAATTGAGCTCTATAGGTTACTACTTTAGATGCTCTTTCAAACATTTCTTCAATCACTTTTTTAACTTTACTATCTTTTATTTTTGCTTGCAACGGAAGTGTTAATTTAATTTCTTCTAATTTTGGCTTTTCTTCATAACTTTTAAAGAAACTACCTTCTAATGCATCATAGAGATTGTAAATTTTTTTTGTAAACAATTTTCTACTAATTATTCCTTGTATTCTTCCATAAGTTATTTGGAATAAGTAAAACGGTACATCTACTAATTTAATCCATGCTATATCCTCTTTTTCTAATCCAAAGAATCCTTTTCTTTCTTTTTCTATTATACTAATCGCTTCCTCTTTCTTTATAGAAAGCAGGAATCCTACACTAACTTTCTTAAATTCTGTAACTTTAAGTTCTTGTACAGAAACTTTTCCCAATTTTTTCTCTATTTCTTGGGGCCCCCATAATTCTATTCCCATTTTTTGAGCTGCTTTCTCAGCTCCAATTCTCCATCCCATTAGAGTAACTATTATTGCTTTATTTAGCCCTAAGTCCTGAAGTACGTAACCCACTTTAGAAACAACATCTTTTTCTACTGGTTTATTCCATGCTTTACATTCAACCATTATTTTTATAGTAGTTACAGCATCAGACTTTTCAGCTAGAATATCTATCTCATGCTTTCCGCCAGATTTACCTTCTAAAACAATATTTCTTTTAGTTTGATAACCATTAAGTTGAAAATATTTTTCTATTTTAAGTTCAAGTTGCTTCCCTTTATCTCTTATCATAAACAATTACCTCTTTAATAATTATAGGGAAAGTGGAAATATAATTTTGTTAAGAAAAATCTCCAATACCGACCCTGATTAGTATCTTAAAAGAGTTTTATTTGAGTTTACATTTCCAAGTCTTCTCAGGTAATAAAGAGTGGTGCATAGGAATAGAATTTCATGCGCTGGGCGGGATTTGAACCCGCGTTTCAGCCGTGGCAGGGTTCCGCTAAGTTCTGCGTCTTAACCAGGCTGGACTACCAGCGCTCAACCAAATATCGAACCAAAACCTTCTAAGGCTTTATTTTCCTCTTCTTTTATCTTACTTATTAATTTTTCTTTTTCTTCATCTTTAATTTCTTTCGCTAGCTCTTTTGTTACTTCCAAAGCTTTCTTACATTGCTCTTCTGAACCTGAAATAAAGCAATAATAGCCTTCTTTTCCATAGTTTTTCCCTTCTCTAAAAGTTACGCTTGCTCTAGAAACCAAATCATCTTTAAGCAAAATTTCTCTTACTTTCTGATAATCTTTTGTTTCAACTTGAAGCACTATTTCCATTTTTTCCCTCCTTTTTTCAAAGCCCCGAGAGGGATTCGAACCCTCGATCTCCCGCTTTCTTGAATATACGAGGCGGGCGCATTACCACTATGCTATCGGGGCTTATCTATAATATTATGGTAAACCAATATATTATTATACGGTGATAAAACGAAAGAAGCTATGCTATGGCAAAAGGAAAGGAATGGTATAAGGTGCGAGCTTTGTGCTAGAAGATGCTTTATCCCAAAAGGGGGAAAAGGCTTTTGCTTAGTAAGAGTTAATAAAGATAACAAGCTTTACACTTTAAATTATGGCAAGCTTATTGCAGTTAACGTCGATCCCATAGAGAAAAAACCTTTGTTCCATTTTTATCCTGGTTCTTCTGCTCTTTCTATCGCTTCTGCTGGTTGCAATTTTAGATGTCAGTTTTGCTGTAATGCTTCGATAAGCCAAGCCTTAGTTTTAGAAAAAAGCGAAAAAGTTCCTGGCGAGGAATATTCTCCTGAAGAAGTTGTTGAGCTTGCTGAAAAAAATAAATGTAAAGTAATAAGCTACACTTATACAGAGCCAACAATATTCTACGAGTTTGCTTTTAGAGTTGCAAAATTGGCACATAGAAGCAATATATTCAATTCCTTTGTAACTAACGGCTATATAACACCAGAAGCTTTAAAGAAGTTTAAGTACTTAGATGCAGCAACTGTCGATTTTAAGGCTTCTGGAGATCCAGAATTTTACAAGAAGTTCATGTCAGTCCCAAGTGTCGAGCCAATTTTCGAATCATTAAAGCAAATGAGAAAGCAAAGAGTTCACATAGAAATTACTAATCTGATAGTTCCTCAAATTGGCGACAACATAGAGCTTTGCAGAAAGCTTGCAGAATGGATCAACTACGAGCTTGGTCCTCATATTCCCTTTCACATCTTACAGTTCCATCCTGATTACAAGCTTTTAGACTTGCCTTTCACTCCTGTAAGTACTCTAGAAAAATGTATAGAAGAGGCAAGAAGTGCAGGCTTAAGGTATGTATACATAGGAAACGTTCCTGGGCATGCTGACGAAAATACTTATTGTTATAATTGCAGAGAGCCTTTAATCTTAAGAGAAGGCTTTTTCGTCAGGAAAATAAACTTAGTTAAAGACAGATGCCCTAAATGCGGTTTCAAAATTGATGTAATAACAGAATAGCAAAAAATAAATTGGTTCAAATGCATTTAGTTTTTGTGAAGCTCTTAGCAATAGTTTCATTTTTTCTAGCTTTAATTTTTTTTATTCCAATTTCTTTAGCTCAAGTCCAGTTTTATGGCATAGACGTTAACGTGGATAAAAGCGGAAGAAGTTTTGTTACTTTAACTGTAACTTTTAGCGAGATAAAGGATAGGCTTGAGTTTGATGTTATAGGAAGAGTTGAAAACTTGAGAGCAAGTTCAGAGTTTGGAAACATAACTTGCAAAGCTTATGGAAAAGGGATTTCTGAAGTGAAGTGCGATATAAACATTTCAGTAGGAAGAACAGTTAAAATTTATTACGAAACAAGCGATTTTGTAAAAAGCTTGGAAGGGAAGTATTATTTTGATGGTGATTTTTCTTTAAAAGAGGAAATAGAAAGAGTTTTTGCTTCTGTCAAGCTGCCAGAAGGAATGGCTTTGATAGAAGAAAATTTAATCGCAAGCAAGGTTTCTTTTCCTGAAAATGCAAGCACTTCTACCTTAGGAAGAAGAATAATAGTTATTTGGAAGCTTGAAGGAATAAAACCAAACCAGCCTTTAAAACTTCAGTTTCTGTACGAGCAAATAGCGGAAGCTGAAAAATTAAACTTAATTCCTATTATTATCCTTGGGCTTGCGATAGGTTTAGTTATTGTTTTTGCTTATGTAAGGTTCTTTAAGAAACCAGAAAAGCTTGTTCTTTCTGTCCTAGACGAGTTTGAAAGGAAGGTTATGGATGCTATAATAGCTGCAGGCGGAATTATTACTCAAAAGAAAGTTGTGGAGCAAACTAACCTTTCGAAAGCTAAGGTTAGTAGAGTGGTTAAAAGCTTGGTTGAAAGGGGTTTAATAGAGGTTGAAAGCTTAGGAAGAACTAACAAGCTCAAACTTGTGAAGAAGAAATTCAAGCTTTAAATGAAAAGTTAAAATAAAGCTTATTTTTTTAAAATTAATTTTATTTTAACTCTGGAAACAATTAGAAACTTTTTTTTGGTTTATTTTCCTAAAAAAGGAAGCTTAACTTAGAAGATTTTAAGAAGTAAAAATTGTTTCAAGAAATTCTTAAATATTATACAAAGCTTAATTAAAGTTAGGAAAAAATCCCGAGACTGTTTACTGTAGATAAAAGATGAAACAGTAAACAGTAAAAAAATAAAAAAGAGGTAAAAAAATGAAAAAGTTAATCGCAACCTTTTTGGCTGCGATAATGTTAGTACCAGTAGCAATGGCTGCAACGCTAGGAGAATTTCCAGGTTTCCTAGCAACAAAAACTGACACAACTAGCAGAGCAAATGCTTATGTGATAGTAGGAAGAAGTGCAGCTGCTTCAGATGTATTAGGAGGAATTGACTTAGCAGTAAGGATTGCAGAAATGAACTATGATGTGAAACAGGTTCCAGGAGGAGTAACAGTTAGCTGCGAGTATGGAACTTGTAAAGGTGACGAAATAACTTTCAACACCAACATTCAAACTGAATTAGGGACAGAACTCAAGACAGCAATAGGTTTGGGTACCAAGACAATAACTTACAATAGAGTTCAGTACACAATAAAAGAAAAGGTACTGGTGCCTGATGTTAAAGTGCTTCCTGGTGGCATGAGCCTCAATGGAACTATAGGCGCTAGTCTTGAGGGGATAAGCCAGCAATTAGCTTATGTGATAGAATTTGATGAAGACTTAAACGCAAGTAAGTTTAGCGATGTTAGTCCCCTTACTGTTAACATCTTAGGTAAAGAATTCAGCATTACAGGGGTAGGTGATGGAGAAATTACAGTGTTAACAGGAACAGTTGGAATATCTGACTCTGTTACAGGTACAGGAGTAACTTATGGTGATTACACAGTATATGTAGTAGACGGAAGTGCAGAGGCACCTGCATGGGTAGAGGTAGTGGTAAAGGACGCTCAGGGAAATGAAGTCGGGCACGATTATATAGAAAAAGGTGCAGTTTACACCTTTGTAATAGGAGACTATCAACTTCAGGTAAAGGTACTTGAAGTAAGAACTTCAACTATAACAGGAAAAGTTTCAGCAAGAATGGTAGTCGGTCCAGAAGTAGATAAGACTTATAAAGAAGGAGATACATTCCCAGGAAGCGATTTATGGGTTTTCAAGGAAATTAAAACTGATATCACCGATCTTTCAAACAAAAAGCTACAAAAAATAAAGGTTGAGTACAATATAGAAGGAGAAGAAGTACCAAAAGCTCTTCCTTTAGGAGAAAAGATAGTTGCACCGAACAATATGTTTGAGTTTGGTATATCACACTTGACCGTTAAGTCTTTTGTAACACTAACATTTTCACCAACAAAAATAGACCTTTATGCAAACGAGGATGCAACAACTGCCTTTCTTAAAGGTAAGCCAGCTATAAAAATTGAGGCAACAGGTGATGTGCTGACATTCGGTGCTGATGAAGTATCAGAAGCTTACGTAGTTTGTGACGGTTGTCCTACATCTCCAACTTACTATGTAGCCTATCCAATCCTCGTGGGTACTACCAAGAAAATAGTAAACATCACAGAAGGTACGAATGATATTACTACGTTTGATAATATCCAAGGAAAATTCGAGGATCATTCATTTAACATAACTCTACTGAACAAATCAGATGATGAAACAGTATTTACAGGACTTAAATTAAAAGATGGAGGTAACAACTATATAACTATGAGCTACAATTTCACCAGTGCTGGAGTAATATTAGGCTTATCATCTTCGGCAGAAGGTAGCGATGTGAAAGATTGGAATGGCGAAGACGCAGGAACTTATGAAGTTAGTGATTTGGTCTCACTCTATGGTTCAGTGTTAAAGGCAAACATTAAAGCAAACGCAGAAAATCAGAAAGTTGTTGTTGAGCTTCCAGCAGAGCAACAAAAAGCGTTTGTTTACATAGGTAAAATAGGTGAAGTAGTAACAACAGGTGGAACCTATAAAGAAATGGTTCCAATCAAGACTCCAGTAACAAGGTTTGCGGATGAAATAACTGCAAGCGACAAAACATCAACAAAAGCATTTGTACTAGTTGGAGGACCATGTGTTAACGAATTAGTTGCAGAGTTAGCAGCTGATGGCAAGCTCAAAGACTCAACTGGCTATACTATAACATCATGTGAAGCATGGCCAGGAAGAGACTTTGCTCTAATCCAGCTAATAGAAGATGCTTATGGCACAACAGGAAAAGTTGTTCTAGTAGTTGCAGGTACGAGAGCTCAAGATACATTACTTGCAGCTCAGTACTTGCAGGCAGGCAAGCTTGAAGGAAGCACAGCAAAAGCTGTTGAAGTAACTGGTACTACTGTAGCTACTGCAACAGCTACACCCATAGCTTAAAAATCGCAGCCTTGAAAAACTTTTTGGACGGCTTTTTTCCTTTTTTATTTTTGAAATGTAATTTAATTCTGATGGAAATGGATGGAAAAATAAAGTTGAAAATTTCTAAGAATAGGTTAATATTTCTTGCAATATTTTGCGTTCTAGCAGCAATTTTAATAAGCTACTTAAACTATCGAGAATCTAAAAAACCCATAACTTCTTTGGTTTATAATGGCTATCTTCTTGAATTTAGAGCAGACTTAAGGGAAGCTCAAAAAATAAAAGCTTACCCTTCTGAAGAAGCAATTTATAAAGAGCTTTTCAACTCTGACTTAAAAAATATAACAATAGCTTTTAAGTCAGCAGGGGAAAAAGAAAACCCTTATTATATAGTAGAAGAAATGGAAATAATCCAAAAACTTTACTTAGCTTATAAAGCTAAAAACATGAAGCCAAATTTTAATGGCTTAGAAGTAGAATCTTATGAAAACCTTTCTGGTACTCAAGAAAATCTTATAATAGCTTTGGTCCATCCAGTTTATTCTAACGAAACCTTGATCGAGCTAAAAGATCGTGTGATATTCGTTAAAGCAAAAGATTATTCTGATTTCGATTTAGTTACAATAAAATTAATTATGATTGGCTTAAACATAACGGTTGAATGAAATGCTAATACTCTTTGAAATAATCTACATATTCTTGCTTTTTTTCTCAGCTTATTACGTTGTCTTTCACCTGTTTTACTGGTTTGAAGGAGAAAAGTTTGCTGGTAAAAAGAAAATAAGGGAAAAAAATTTACCAGGAGTTTCCATAGTAGTTCCTGCTTACAACGAGGAGAAAATAATAGGTAAAACTATTAAGAAGTTGAAAGAAATAAACTATCCAAAAAATAAGCTTGAAATTATTGTAGTTGACGATGGAAGCACTGATAAAACTTATGAAATAGCTAAAAAGTTTGCTTCTAAGCAAGTAAAAGTTTTCAAAAAAAGTAGAGGAGGAAAAGCTTCTGCCCTAAACTTTGGAGTAAAAAAATCTAAGAACAATTTTGTAGCTGTTATGGATGCTGACTCTTTCTTGGAAAAGGACGCTTTGTTAAACTGTATGAAATACTTTGATAAAGATGTTGCTGCAGTAACTTCTACTGTTTTGGTAGCCAGAAAAAAAACTTTTTTCGAAAGGATGCAGTCTCTAGAGTATATGTTTACAGCTTCTATGAGAAAGGCTGAAGAGTTTCCCAATGTTATTGGAGCAACCCCCGGAGCAATGTCTGTTTACAGAAAGAACGTTCTTGAAAAAATAGGATATTTTGACGAGGAAAACTTAACAGAGGATATAGAAATTGCCTGGAGAATAATAGCCTATGGGTATAAAATAAGGATGAGCCTAGAATCTAAGGTTTATTCTTTTGTTCCCTCTAACTTCAAAAAATGGCTAAGGCAAAGAGTAAGGTGGACTATCGGTGGTTTTCAAACCCTTTTTAAACATGTAAAATCTTTAAATAAAAAGAGTTATGGTCTAGGGACTTTTCTCCTACCATTTTCTATTCTTGGTTACTTAGGCAGTTTTGTTGGTATAGGAATATTCATGGTTTTATTAGGGTTAAGCACTTTTGACTTTCTAACTTTTCTTGGTAAAAGCTTCTCCTTAGGTCTTAACCCTTTTGCAAGATGGGAGCTTGTTTTTAACCCAGACATTAAGTTTATACTAGGAGTTATAACCTTTCTCTTAGCTATGGTTTGGCTTAGAATATCTCTTAAGCAGCATAGTTACAAGTTAAATTTTTTTGAGTTGCTATGCTTCATAACTATTTATGCTTTTCTTGCTCCAATTATTCTTATTATCGGAGCTTACAAGTACTTAAAAGGAGAAAGAAAATGGTTTACAAAGTAAGTATTCATTATGCTCCAACAATTTTTACTGTCTTAATTTTCCTCATAGGGTTAATGATAGGAATAATAGTTGAAAATTACAGATTGTCAGGCATAAGAAAAAGCATAAGCGAAAGTGAAATAAGGTGGAATGATGCCAGATTGTTAAACTACTACTTTATTAACCTTGAAAAAAATAACTGTGATTTAGCTTTTGAGGAAAATTTAGAGTACAACGAAAAAATTTATAGTTATGGGAAAGTTATAGAGCAAGCTATAGAAGCAAGCAGGTTTACTCCTGAGCTTGAGCAAGAGTGGAGAAGGTATACTCTGCTCCAAGTTCAGTTTCTCTTTGGTTCCATCGAGCTTAAAGAAAAGTGTAACCTTGATTATAGTATTGTTATTCACTTGTTTAAAAAGAAAAATTTAACAAGTGAAGAAGAAATTAATAATAAACTACAATCAGCAATTTTGCTTGATTTAAAAGAAAAATGTGGAAGAAAAATGATGCTAGTTCCGCTAACTACAGATGTTGATTTGTTGGTTGTGGATTATATAGTAAAAAGGTTTAACGTCACAACTTATCCTTCTGTGATTATTGACGAAAAAGTTTTTCAAGGGTTAACTCCAAAAGAAGAACTGGAAAAGTATCTTAAATGTTAATTCTAAAGAAGTTTTAATTTTCCAGTTATTTTATCTATTTCTTTTTCATCAGCAGGGCCTATCCCCAAACAAATAATTTCTCCTGGTTTTACCTGAGTTAAACCTGCATCCTTAACCAAAAAACAAACTAGACCAGAATCTTTAGCTTTTTTATAAATTTTCTTTAGTTCTTTTAAACTACTAACTTTTAAAACAACTTTTTTTGCTCCTTGCTTTTCCCACTCTTCAATTATTTTTTTCTCGCTTTTTCTTACACATGCCACAGAAGCATGAGCAACGCTAGCTGCAAGCTTCCCCTTTCCTATTTCCAAATCTTTTCTAACTATAATAACTTGCTTAAGCTTCATAACAAAGGTACACCTTCTAAGTGAGGAAGGATTAAATATCCTAAGTAAGAAATACTCAAACAAAGCAAGGTTTTTCCAAGTAAAGAAGCGATAAAAAATTTTTTTGCATCATACTTTGTAATTCCTCCTATTATTCCCACAACATCATCTGGTAAAGGAGTTAAGGCAAAGATAAAAACTGTTATAAAGCCGTTTCTTTTAAACCAAGCTTCTGCAATTTTAAGCCATCTACTTTTTTTCTTTAAAAGCTTTCTTCCTCCATAACCTATTCCATAGCCAGTAAATTCTCCTAAGGCTGAACCAATTCCTGCTAGCATTCCAACAAGAAAAGGATGCATCCCAAGTTCTTTCGAAAAGAAAATTATCAAGTAAATAGGGAAAGGTAAGAAAATGGTTGAAGTTCCAAGAAAACTTACAAAAAATATTGCAGGATAGGAAAAAACTCTTATCCACTCTAAAGCTTGGGAGAGAAAAGTCTCTAACATAAATATCAATTAATTCTTTAAAGTATATAATGGTGAAAAACATGAAAAAAGCCCTTTACATAATAGCTCAGCAGAATTTTAGAGATGAAGAATTAAAAATTCCGAAGAAAATTTTAGAGGAAAAAGGAATAAAAGTTACTGTTGCAAGCATAACAAGAGAAGAGGCAAGAGGTATGTTGGGAATGAAAGTAAAACCAGAAATAACAGTTAGAGAGGCAAACCCTAACGAATACGATGCTTTGATAATAGCAGGGGGAACAGGAAGTCCAAAGCTTGCAGACTATCCAGAAGTTTTAAACTTAGTTAGAAAATTTTTTGAACAGAAAAAGCTAATAGCTGCAATTTGCGTTGCTCCTTATGTTTTAACAAAGGCAGGAATTTTGAAAGGAAAAAAAGCAACAGCTTTTCCTGCAGATTTTGTCTTAGCAGAGTTTAGAAGAGCAGGGGTAGAATATTTAGAAGAAAGCGTTGTTAGAGATGAAAATATAATAACTGCTTCTGGTCCAGAAGCTGCAGAAGAATTCGGCAAGGAAATAGCAAAAGTATTAACTTCATAAAACCAAATTATTTATATGAAAATCCTAGTTCCCTTAGCTGAGGGTTTTGAGGAAATAGAAGCTTTCGCTATTATAGACATTTTAAGAAGGGCAGGAATTAAGGTTGATACTGTAGGTGTAGTAGGAACAGTAATCAAAAGCGCAAGAGGAGTAAGCGTAATGGCTGACAAAAGGCTAGATGAAATTAATCCTGAAGATTATGACGGAATAGTTTTACCAGGAGGAAACCCAGGCTATATAAACTTGGGAAAAAGCCAGAAGATTATCGAGATAATAAAAAACTTTGATGAAAAAAATAAGCTCATAGCTGCAATTTGTGCTTCTCCTTCTATTCTTGCAAAGGCAGGAATTTTAGAGGATAAAGAAGCAACAATTTATCCTGGAATGGAAAAAGAGTTGCCTCATCCAAGAGAAGGAAGAGTTGTTGTTGATAAAAATGTAATAACTTCTCAAGCTCCTGGTACTGCTATAGAGTTTGCTTTAAAAATTGTTGAAAAGCTTTTGGGAAAAGAAAAGGCCATGCAACTTAAAAGAGATTTAGTGGTATAAATGATTCAAGATGGGCTAGAAAAAGAGGTTTTAGAGGAAATAGCAAGGAAAATGCTGGTAAAAAAGGAAGAATTGGTTTTATTTTTGGAAAAAAAGGTAGAAAATCCTGTTTCTACTGTTGAGACAATAGTTAAGCTTTTAATAGATAAAGGTTTAGTAACTTATGTTGAAGTTATAGGTAAAACTTGCTATGCAATAACTCAAAAAGGTATGAGGGAAGTAAATGAAAGCTGGAACAAGCCTTAAAGTTTTTTTAACTTTTGTAATTTTGCTATTCATATTTTTCGTTTTGGATTTGTGCCTTTCTTACGTAATATACTGCAATAATTTTGATTGTGAACTTGTTCCTGCGATTCAGTTTATTCCAAAAATAAGCTAGGAAAAAATTTTTATTTTCTTTTTCTTTATTAATTATAAGTTTTGAAAAGCCCCGTGGTGCAGCGGCCAAGCATACGAAGCTTAGTATAAGGCTTTGGTCTCATCAAAGCTCTGAAAAAAGATGAGGAAGAACCCTCGTGACAGCGGTTCGAATCCGCTCGGGGCTATCTTTTTATTCTATCTATCAAGGCAGGAACAGCAAAAAGAATTGCTATTGCCAAAATCGAAAGATAAATATTGGAAGAAGCTAAAAAGCCAAAGTAAGAAAGTAAGAAGCATCTTGGAAACGAGCCAATAAGAGTTAAAATAAAATAAGTTTTTAACTCCATTTTTAAAATCCCGGAAGCTATTGAAAATATTTTGAAAGGAATTATTGGTATGATTCTGCTTACCAAAACAGTATAGCTTCCCCATTTTTTAAACCATTTCTCACTAAACTTTAGCTTTTCAGAAGAAACAAAAAAGTACTTCCCATATTTTTCCAAAAAATTTCTTCCATATCTTCCAAGATAATAACAAACTAAAGAGCCCAAGGTTGAACCTATTGCTCCTAGAATTGTTACTTTAACTATTTCTAAGCCAGAAGCACCTTGAACAAACAAAACAGCTTCAGAAGGAATTGGTATTATACTTGAAGCTAAGAAATTACCGAAAAAAATTCCAAAATCCCCAGAAGATATTATGAAAGATTTTATCGCTTCGATTAAACTTTCGAGCATTATTTTATTTTGTTAAAAGATAAAAAAATCTTTTAACCTTTCAAACAAAATTTTAATCATGGAAAAAACTTTATACGTTGTTCTTGCAAACTTAATCCCAACTGTTGAGCAAGTGGGAGCAATACCCCTAGGCTTAGCTTTAGGTCTCGACCCAATAACAGTTTTTTCAATTTCTATAGCAGTTAACTGTTGCTTGTTCTTTCCGGTTTTCTTTGGTTTAACCTTTTTCTACGAAATTTTTCTTTCAAAAATAGGCATTTTTAGAAAATATTTGGAGAAAATAAGGAGCAAAGGAAAGCCTTATGTCGAGAAGTATGGAGTAATAGGAATAGCTTTTCTAATGTTTTTACCTTCGCCTTTTAGCGGAACCTACACTGCAAGCACTTTAGCTTGGCTTTTAAACCTTGACTGGAAAAAATCTTTGCTTGCTATTTTTATAGGGTCTTTTATAGGGGGGCTAATAATTCTTCTATCAATATTTGGAATTTTCAACTTGCTTAAAGCTTTTCTAGGCTTATAGATTTATCCTAAGTTTTTCAATAAATTATTGTGAGCGAGCTACTTTTTGTTTTAATAATTTTTCTTTTAGCCATAATTTTCTACCTTCTTCTCAAGAATAGAGAGTGGAAAATAAAGTTTGAGCAAAGAATAAAAGAGTGGAAGGAAAAAGAAGAGGAAAGAATAAGGGAAGATGCTATAAAAAGAAGTGCAAGAGCTTTGTCTGGAAAGGCTTTGGAAAAGCTTGTGCCTTTTCTTGAGAATTTTCCTTATGATGCTCATGATATTCGCTGGCTAGGCGATCCGATAGACCTAATAATTTTTGATGGTTATTCTTCTTCTGAAGGAAAAGATTTAAGGCAAATAGTTTTTTGTGAAGTGAAATCAGGAGAAAGCAGGCTTACCCAAGCTCAGAAGAAAGTTAAGGAAATAGTTGAAGAAAAAAAGGTAAAGTGGGAAGAATTTAGGGTTCAGAGTTAGTTATGATGAATATTTATTAGTCGAGAAAAACTATTTCTAATTGATGATTAAAAGGATTTTGTGGGAGGTTTTTATAATTTTTTTCTTCTTTTCTTTAATCTTTATTTTTTCAGTTTTTTCTGATGCTGGTTTAACTGATGCCTTAAATGTTACTTTAGGTTTGCCTGCTAACAATAGCGTCATCGATACAAAGGATGTAAACTTTACTTTCTATGTTGAGTGGAATGAATCAATGGTAATAGCTAACTGTACTCTTTATGGTAATTTTACTGGCGAATGGGCTGCCAATAAAACAAATCAAACTGAAATTGTTAGGGGGGAAAATTGGATCTATTTGACAGACTTACAAAATGGAGTGTATGAATGGAATGTATATTGTTATAATGAAACAGAAAACATTTATGAATATGCTGTAACCAATTTTACCTTTACTGTAAAGAATCCTTGTCAAGTTTACATTGATTCCCTTCCTTACTCACTAACCCAAAATAATACCTACTACTGCTTGAATAAAACTACTTTAAATCTTAATACAACAGCAATTCAATTTGATTCTTTCATTCAAAATTCTACATTAGATTGTCGAGGTTTTTTTATTGATGGAAATGATGCTTCTGTTTTTGGAATCTATCTTGACAAAGGTAAAAACAATACGATTAAAAACTGTTACGTAAGAGATTTTATGTATGGGATTTTCTTACGTTTCGTAATGGATACCAAAATAATAAACTCTTATTTTGGTAGTAACTCGTGGATAGGTATATGGCTTGTCTCGGCCGATCAAAATTGGATTATAAACTCAACATCGACAGAAAACCAATATTATGGAATTTACTTACAAAATTCTACAAACAATCAAATTATTAATTCGAAATTTGATGGTAATTTTGATGAGGGAATCAGATTAAACACAAGTTCTAGAAATGAAATTATTAATTCTTCCTTCAGCAACAATATCTATGGGATTTACTCTTTAGGAAGTTCTGCCAATTATCTTAAAAATTTAACTATAAAAAACAACAAATATGGGATTTATTTCGGAAATTCTTCACGAACAGTTCTTGACGGTTTATTAGTTAGTAATAATACTTATTATGGGATAGCTTTTCATGATAGTGCCCACAATGTTCTTGTAAACTCGAGTATTAAAGATAATCCCACTATCGACCTACAGATATATGTTAGCTCACCATTGTACTGCAACAATTATTTGGAAAATGTAATAGGTTCTGATGAGAAACCCATTAAATTTTTTAATTCTTCAACAAACTTAGAGAACGAGACGATTTCTGAATTAATTTTGTGTAACGCTTCTGGGTCGAATATTTCTAACATAACACTCAAACCTTCGTCGCTTTTGAAAAATAACGGAATTCTTATTTACTACACAGAAAATTCTACTTTAAGTAAGGTAAATTCGTCTTTTGTTCGATACGGAGTTTATCTTTACAACAGTTCCTTAAATAAAATAGAGCATTCTACTTTTATCAATAACTCTTACGCAATTTATGTTGTTGATAGCATATCAAACAAAATAATAAATTCCGTTACAGAAAATAACTCGTTTTCAGGTTTATACTTTGAAAATTCTCACTATAATGAGCTGATTAATTTAACTTCTAATTTCAACTTTCATTATGGTCTTTACTTAAGTTCAAGTGATTATAATAGAGTAAACAACTTAAATTGCTCCAAAAATGGGAGATATGGTGCGTTCTTTCATTTTTCTTCTGGAAACTATATCTTAAACTCATTTTTCAATTCGAATAGCTATGGAATCTATCTTTCTAGTAGCTCCTTGAATCACATAAATAATTCGAGGTTTGATTCTAATCAATTTGGTGGGCTATATTTGGAGTCTGGTTCAAACAATACATTAGCTAATCTCTTATTGTCTGCTAATGAAAAAGGAATTTTGATTCATTCATCAGAAAAAACAATAATTGTAAACTCGTCATTAATTAATAACTCTTACGGAGTTTATTTAGAGAATTGTGTTCATAGTTTATTAGCTAATAACAAGTTTTTAGATAACGAGTTTGGAATTTACATATATCAAGAAGATTATTATTTTACCGAAAACAATACTATCTACAACAATCTTTTTAACAATAGCGTTAATTTATTTATATGCAAATATGACCCATCAGTCGATGGTTGTAACAATACTTATGAGCTTTATCCTTATTCTCCAACTAATTACTTTAATATAACAAGGCAGACAGGAGCAAGAATTTATTCCCCAGGAAAAGAAATAGGTGGAAATTACTGGACCGATCCTAGTGGTAATGGGTATTCTGACACTTGTTCTGATAATAATAAAGATGGTTTTTGTGATTCACCATATCTGTTAGATTCAACAGGAAAGGATACTGATTATTATCCTTTAAGTAATAAATATGAAATTTATTGCGGGAATGGTTACTGTGAGACAGGAGAAACTTGTTCTTCTTGTCCAAGAGATTGTGGAACTTGTCCCTCAGGTGGAGCTGGTCCTGGTCCAGGGGCAGGAGCTCCTCTAACAACAGTATCAACAACTCCAGGAAAAGCTGTTATTTTCATTCCTTTAATAGCAGCCATGAGCAAAGCTAATGTTAGCATACAAAAAACAGAAGGAATTGACTTTACTCAAATAGTGATTTCAGTTAGAAATAGAGTAACTTCTGTTCAAATAAACATAACAAAGCTAGACGAAAAACCAGAAGAAGTTCCCGCTTTAGCTAACGTTTATCGCTACATAAGAGTTGACAAGAAGAATATTCATGACGAAAACATAACAGAAGTTAAGCTTAGGTTTAGAGTTCAAAAGTCTTGGATTAACTCTAACAACATAAAACTCGATTCAATAGCTTTATACAGGTACACTTACAGATGGGAAAAACTTAACACTCTAAGAATAGGAGAGGATTCAGAGGACATTTACTTTGAAGCTTCTAGTCCAGGGCTAAGCTACTTTGCGATAGCAGGAGAAAAATCTAAGCAAACTTGTCCTTATGAATGCTGCATAGGAGAGGCAGAGTATTATGATAAAGCTTGCACTTCTGGCTACAAATGCGAGAATCATGCTTGCATTCCTATAGTTACTCCTTGCACAGAAGATTGGGTTTGTTCCGAATGGACTGCATGTATAGAAGGAAAGCAAACAAGAGTTTGTACGGATAGGAATAGATGTGGAACTGTAGCTAATAAACCAGAAGAAGAAAGAAGTTGCGAAGAAAAACCTGAGGAGGAAAAATTACCAACTTTAGTTTTCTGGTTAGGAATAATTATTGTTTTTCTAGCCATTTCTCTTATTGCTAAAATAGTAGCTGAAAAATTACAACCCAAAGTTAAAGAAATTCCTAAGCCAAAAGAAAGACCAAAAAGAAAAGTTAAGAAGAAATAGCTTTTTCTTTAAGTTATTCAAAAATTAATTATTGTGAAAATATGAAGCTATTAGAAGAAAAAGGAAAGAAAGTCATTCTTTTGGGTAACGAAGCAATTGTAAGAGGTGCTTTGGAAGCTGGAGTAAAGTTTGCAACAACTTATCCTGGTACACCAGCTTCTGAAATTGGCGATACCTTCGCTCAAATAGCAAAACAAACAGGAATTTACTTTGAGTATTCAGTTAATGAAAAAGTTGCTTTAGAAGCTGCAGCAGGAGCCTCTTTTTCTGGCTTAAAATCCATAGTTTCTTTTAAAAATTTTGGCTTGAATGTTGCTTCTGACAGCTTCTTTCCTGTAGCTTACTTTGATTTGAACGCAGGCTTAGTAATAGTTGTTGCTGACGATCCAAATTGCTTTAGTTCAGCCCAAAGTGAGCAAGATTCTAGGCATTATGCTTTTTTAGCCCATGTTCCTCTGATAGAACCTTCTAGCCCGCAAGAATGCAAAGATTTTACAAAGATTGCATTTGAAATTTCAGAAAAATATAAAATTCCGGTTTTAATAAGACTAACAACTAGAGTAAGCCATACTCGTGGAATAGTTTTATTGGATGAAATAAAGAAAGAAGAAGCTAAAGGTTTTTTCAAGAAGGATGAGAAGTACTTTAACCTTGCTCCAAAAATTATTGAATTGCACAAAAAGCTTCTAGAAAAAATGGAAAAAATAAAGGAATTTTCAGAAAAAACAGAAATCAACTTTGTAGTTAACGAAAAATCCAAGAGCAATTTTGGAATAATAGCTTCAGGAATTTCTTTTGCCTATGTGATGGAAGCTCTAGAAGACTTGAAAGTTAAAGTTCCAGTTCTAAAACTAAGCCTTACCAATCCTTTGCCCGAAAAAAAGATTGCAAGATTCCTTAAAAACTTAAAAAAGGTTTTAATAGTGGAAGAACTTGACGATATCCTTGAGGAAAAGGTTAAGGCAATAGCCAAAGATGCAAACCCGAAAGTTAAAATTTACGGAAAAGAACTAATTCCAAAAGCTGGTGAACTAAGCCAAGAAATAGTTTTTCTTGCTATAGGAAAAATTCTTGGGAAGAATTTGAATAAAATAGAAGAGATTTACAAAAAGTACAAGCAAATAGAAATCGCAAGAAGGTTTCCTGTAATGTGTCCTGGTTGCCCACATAGAGCAACCTTTTATGCTGTGAAAAAAGTTGCAAAAGATGCTGTTTTTGGCGGTGATATTGGTTGTTACATGCTTGGAATTTTACCTCCTTTGAAAACCTTAGATTTTATAATTTCTATGGGAGCAGGAGAAGGAATAATTCACGGAATAAAAAAAGCAACAAACCAGAAAGCGATAGCTTTTATTGGCGACTCTACTTTTTTTCATGCAGGAATTCCAGCTCTTATAAACATGGTTTTCAACAAGTCAAATCCTTTAGTAATAATTTTGGATAACAAAGTAACTGCCATGACAGGCCATCAACCACATCCTGGTTCAGGAAAAACTGGTTTAAACGAGGAAACAAAAGCAATAGATCTAGAAAATTTAGTCAGAGCTTGTGGTGTAGAGAATGTTAAGGTTGTAGATCCTTTCAATTTAAAAGAAATGGAAGAAGCAATTAAAGAGTTTTTGGAAAAGGATAAGGTTTCTGTTATAATAGCAAGAAGGTATTGTCAGCTACTTGCTGTAAGGGATAAGAAAAAAGAAGGTATAAAAATTCCAAAGTTCGAGATTTCAAAGGAAAAGTGCACTAAGTGCGGGGTTTGTTTAAATGAGTTTGCTTGTCCAGCTATTAAAAAAGAAGGAGAAGATTTTGTCATAGACGAAGAGCTTTGTACAGGTTGTGCTGTTTGCTTTCAAGTTTGTCAATACAATGCGATAAGGGTGAAAGAATGAAAGAGTCAAATAAGTTAAAGAGAATTAGCTTAGCTTCTTGGGTAACCTAGAACTTGAGGTATAAAAAATGAAAGAGTTTAACCTTGTGATAGCAGGAGTTGGAGGTCAAGGCTCCTTAACTTTAGCTTTGATAATAGCAGAAGCTGCTTTAATAGAAGGCTATGACGTGAAAACTTCAGAGCTTCACGGACTTTCACAAAGAGGAGGAAGCATTCCTTGTCATGTAAGGTTTGGAAAAAAGATTTATTCTTCAACAGTAAGAGTAGGAAAGGCAGATTTAATAATTGGCTTAGAGCCTTTAGAAGCCTTAAGAGCTTGTGTTTATGGCTCGAAAGGAAGGACTGTTTTCCTCATAGATTCAGAAAGAATAGTTCCTATTTCATCTTCTGCTCTTGGCGAGAAATACCCTTCAAACGAGGAAATAAAGAAGATTTTGAAAGAGTTTTCTTCAAAAGTTTTCTTTGTTGATGCGAGCAAAACCTTGAAAAAAGAATACGGAAGCACAACAGGGGCCAATGTCTTTATGCTTGGTGTTGCTAGCTGCTCAAACCTAATTCCTTTAAAGAAAGAAAGCTTGTTTGGAGGAATAAGAAGAATAATCCCAGAGAAGTATTTTAGTATGAACAAAGAAATTTTTGAGCTAGGTTGTAAAATAAAAATATAAAAAAACAAGACCCAGAAATTAGCATTGCTTTTCTTCTTTCTTCTTTTTCTTCTTTGCCATTTTTCCACCTCTTTTTATTTTCTAAAAATAAAAGGAAATTAACCCAAATAAATATTTTTTTATTCTTCAGTATACAGATTTAACTTAAAAAAACAAAAATTAAGTATGAAGATTAAACTTTCAGCTACCTTTGAAGGCAAATGCTCTATTTGCGGAAAAGAAGGAACAGTTTTTACTGCTGGCGACGAAGATACTAAAAAAACTGTAACAATTTGTAAAGATTGTGCTGAAAGGCTTGGAGATATGAAAACTTCTGAAGTAATAGAAGAATTCGGAGAAAAAGACGAAAAGGCTTTTGAAGAAGGTGTAAAAGTAACTAGTAACAGAAAATAACTTTCAGCTTATTTTTTCTTGCAATTTCCTCTATCTTTTTCTTCAAATTTTTATAGTAATCGTTTTTCTCAAAAAATATTCTCTGCCATTTTTCTAGAAGCTCAGGATATTTCTCTTTCAAAATCTTTTCGCACCTTTCCCAAACCCCAGGCTTAAGGTTAAGTTTGTCCACAAAAAAATAATCGGTCAAACCTGAAAGTTTTTCAAAGAATTCTTCCAAATTTTTGTCAGAAAGAAAAGGTAAAACTGGACCGAAAAAAACAAAAGTTTTTATTCCACTTTCTTTTAAAATCCTCAAAGCTTCTAATTTTTCATCAACGCTAGAAGAAAAAGGCTCAAAATTTTTTCTTATTTTTTCTTCTAATGTTGTTATTGTAAAGCCAACCTCACAATCTTTAAACTTTTTAAGAATTTCAAGGTCTCTCAAGACTAAAGAAGATTTTGTTTGTATGCAAACAGAAAAATTGTTTCTTTGTAGAATCTCTAAACATTTTCTTGTTAGTTCATATTTTTTTTCTAAAGGCTGATAGGGGTCTGTTAAAGAAGAAAGGAAAACGCTACCTTTTTTCTTGTTCAAGATTTCCTTTCTTAAAATTTCTGGAGAATTTATCTTAACGTCAACAAACCTTCCCCACTCTTCTTTATGCTGAGTGTATTTTTTTGTGTAATATTCTGCGTAGCAATAAACACAAGCATGTTCGCAGCCAACATAACAATTTATGCAATAATCGGCAAGCTTGCTTCTGTTTAAAATGGATTTGCACTTTATTTCTTTTACTTGCATAAATTTAGATTAATTGCTACTTATAAAAATCTTCAGGCTATTTTTCATCGGAAGTGAACCCCCGAAAGTAATATACTGAAAGATAGCAATCAAGTAATTAAAAGTGAGAAAGATGGAAGTAAGATTGAAAGATTTAATGTGTAGGAGCTTTAGATTTTTGATCGAGGACAAGTTTAGGTTAGAACTATTTAGAAAAGCTATCGAAAAAGAAGGCATGATTAAAAATTTGGCAAAAAAACTAGAATGTGACCCGGACTCTATAAGGTTAATGAAAATAGGTCAAACAAAGTTTATAAAATGGCAAATACTCAAAAAATTAATTGCGATTACTGAAATTTCCGAAGAAGAATTAGAAAAGCATGTAGTTGCTATCAAAGGTGGAATGTCAGGAAAAGTAACTGAAGTTAAGCTTCCCATTATAGAATCTCCAGAATTAGCATTACTTGTTGCTAAAGGTATGGGGGATGGAAGTATAGAAAAAGACACATTTAGATTTTCTTTTTGGAATAATGAAAGGAAATTAGTTAAAGAAGTATGTGATTGTGTTAATAAAGCTATAGGCAGAACGAGAGGAACTATCATTAAACTTAAGGATGGAAGAATTCAAGTTAAATTTTGCCCTTTTGTTGGTTTTGTACTTCATAGAGCAGGAGTTCCTGTTGGCAATAAAACTCTTCAATGCTTTGATGTTCCAGAATGGATTAAAAATGGTTCTAAAGAAATTAAATTATCTTTTCTACGTGGAATTTTTGATGATGAAGGATGTGTTAAGAAGAAAAATAAAAAGAGTAGAAGTCAGGCAATAATTTTTGCACAAGGAAAATTACTTGAACTAAAGGGTTCCCTAGAAAATTTTCTATGTTCGATAAAAGAAATACTATCAGAGTTTGGAATCAAATCAGGTAAAATAACAAAACAAGAGATTTTTAGAGATAAGAGGGAAAGAAATAAAATCGTCTTAAGGTTTAGTGTTTTTGGAAAAAAGAGTTTAGAAAATTTTTTAAATAAAATTGGTTTTACTCATCCTAAGAAGAGTCTATTACTCCAAGAAGCAGTAAAAAGTTTTGTAGATATCCATAAAAATAGGAAGAAAATATTAAAAATGTTGTTAAATAAACCTTCTTCCGTACCAGAACTTTCAAGGTTGACCGGATTAAACCAAACACTTATTTGGGCACATATGAGGCAACTATTAAAAGAAAATATAGTTTCCAAAGATAATAGCAAAAAGCCTACGCTGTGGTTTTTAAAAAATGAGAAAGTCTTTTTTGAAATAGAAACTTTCTTAGAAGAAAGCTATTTCTAATCCATTTTATTAAAGGGATATTCAATTTTGTGGAGATGTATTGTAAACTTTTTTCTAAAGTATCAAATATCAATGGTTTATTTTTCAAGGCCTCTTTTACATTTTCCCTAACATTCCATACTCCTAGTGGCATGATAAAGCCTGGGTGTATTTCTCTCAATACTATCACTGATGCCTGTCTTTTTTCTTCTTTCAATTTTGATGATATACTAAGCCTACTAGCCATGTAACACCCTCCTATACTAGGATAGCTGCTCCTTCCTTCAAATCCCTCCCAATCAGAAATTATCCATATATTTTTTCCTTTTGGGTTCCAAGTTGTTCCAGGATACCAAGCTTCTATCAGTTCATAGCTCCAATAATCAGGAATCATTAAAACAATCCATTTATTGTCCAAGGCTTCATGCTCGTAAACTCTAAACTCGTTTATCAAAGGAAAAGTTTTTACTTGTTCCAAGAGTTTTTGAGAAATTATTGAATCGATAGCAGTTATAGACCATCTAGTAGGAACTAGCTTTCGGTTTTCTTCTATTCCAAACAATCCAGCAGAGAAAGCTCTTTGGATTCTTGAAATTAAAACCCCTTTTTCATAAAGCCAAAATACTGCTTCGCTAGCTTTCAAGTCAGTATCGTTATAAGCCTTTTCTATTTTTTGATCTGTTTTTATGCTACCAACAAACAAGTTTTTTAAAGGAGCAGAAGGACCAAAAGGTTGAACTTCATCGTCTAAAACTATTGTTCCAGAAGGCTTTCTTTTAAAATGAGCCTCACTTTCTACTGAGCTTTTGCTTAAAGCTATTTCTCTTGTTAACTCAACAATTTTTCCTTCAAAATTTTTTACATGCGTGCGATACTTTCCCCTAACAAGCTGAAACCTTAGGTTAATTATTTCATCTATACTTTTTCCGTGCCAAAATTCTGGACAAGAAAGGATTGATGTATCTCCTTTCAAAGGAGGAATCAAAGGTCCAACATAAACATAAGGATGTCCTATTCTGCCCACAAAAATGTCAGGAGGGCTTGAGCCTTCTAGTTCTGTCTTTTGAACGAGAGGTTGAATTTTTATTTGAGTATAAATTCTTATTAAAATAGGGCATCTAGCCTTTCCACAAAGAAGTCTTGAACCTTTGCAAAGTATACATCTAAAATCTTTTTCGACAGTTTTAATCTCTTGAGTACTTAACTCACTCAAAACTTTTCCGTTATCTATTACCTTGGAAAGCCAAACGTTCATCATAAATAGTATAAAGCTATAAATATACTTTTATTTCGGAGGTTTAATTCCGGTAAAATTCCAATCCACTTAATGTTTCTTCAAACCATTCTTGCAACATAAAGGTTGTGCTTGTTCTCAAGAATTTCCACTTTTATTTCATCTCCAATTTCTGCTTGACAATCAACTATGCTTATGCATCTATTCTTAGCCACTCCAATCATTTCGTTTCTAATCCATCCAGGAGCTTTTATTTTAACTCTAACTTTTTGCCCTTTTTCGAAAAGAATAGGAAGCATTTTTCTCTTTTCTATTCCAAAATCTTTTGGAGTAATTCTTAGCTTAACGTTGAACTGCTTTTCCCATTCTTCAAGCTTTCGATAAAATTTCCACCAGCTTATTGGCTTAACACCCTCAGGTTTTCTACCAAACTTATGAGCTTCATACTTTTGAATCCCAAGCTTTGCTCCTATTTCTTTTGCAAACCTAATTATTTTTGGGATTTCTTGGTCATTCAAACCAGGAACCCAGACAGGAGCTAGCAAAAGTTTGATGTTAGTTTTTGCTATATACTCTGCAAGTTCTATTATTCTAGTAACATCATAATTTTCAGTTCCTGCTAACTTTCTTGCTAGCTCAGGGTCTAAAGCATCTATAGATAAATTAATTCTTTCCAAACCAACTTCAGCAAGTTCATCTATTTTTCTAAAGTTAAGATGTAAGTTTTTTGATTCCATGGAAACTATTTCTATTCCTTCTATCTCTTTTAATCCTTGGACAAGCTCTATTAACTTAGGGTATAAGGTTGGCTCGCCAAAATCTATATGAGCCTGAAGGTTTTTTCCTTTAAATTTTGCAACTTCTTTTACCCACTCAAGCAAATAATCAAGCTCAACAATATAATCAGTAACTCTTGTTCTTGAGTTTGGTCCTAAATCTGTTGAGCAAAAAATGCAGCTTAAACTGCAAAGTGTGCTCGGTCTAATCTGTAAAAGATTTGTGCCTCTATCTATTATACCAAAACAAATCGCTCCAACCAAAGGAATTCCTGATTCTGAAGTTATTTCAAAAAGTCTCACTTTTTAAATTTCGTTAGACAAAATCTTAAAATTACCACCTTTGGTAGTTAGATTAGGTTAATTAGTAAAAGTTCAAACAGAAAAACATGAAGCTTAAAGTAATTCTACCGATTTTGATCGTCTTACTGTTAATTTTAGCTTTCTCTTACTTTCTTTTTTCTAAGAATTCTTCAAACAAAACTCTTGTTACTGTTGCAAGGGTTATAGATGGCGATACTTTTGAGCTAGCTAATGGAAAAAAAGTTAGGCTTTTAGGAGTGGATGCTCCAGAGAAAAATAAGTACTTCTATTTAGAAGCCAAAGAAAAGCTTAAAGAACTAATAGAAAATAAAAATGTTTTCCTCGAATCTGATGTGATAAATTCAGATTCAAGCGGAAGGTTTTTGAGGTATGTTTTTGTTGGCGATACTTTTGTTAATTTGGAAATGGTTAGGCAAGGTTTCGCAAACGTTTACATAGTTTCACCAAACCAAAAATATTCTTCTCAACTTTTAGAAGCAGAGGAATATGCAAGAAAGAATAAGCTTGGTATTTGGGGAAAATTTTCCCAGTTTAGGGATTGCATTAAAGTGAAAGAGTTTCATTATGATGCCAAAGGTGATGACAGCAAGAATTTAAATGACGAATACTTTGTTTTGAAAAATGTCTGTAACTTTTCTATAAACATCACTAAATGGAATGTTAAGGATAGAAGCTTTAGCTCTTTTTATCTTTCTGAGTTTTTACTCCAACCTAACTCAGAAGTAAAAATTCTTTCTGGTTTTGGAAATAACTCAAAAAATGAAATTTTTCTAAACAGCAAATACCCAGTTTGGAATAACGATGAAGATACACTTTATCTGAAAGATGGAGAAGGAAAGTTGGTCTTAATTTATTCTTATCCTTGAATTTGGCAAATTATTTATTTTTAATCCTTCATTTAGTTAATATGCTTTTTGAAGATAGAGTAAAAGCTGTATATAAAGAGGCAAAAAGTATTCTCTGCGTTGGTTTGGATCCGTTACCAGAAGTTATTCCCCCAAGTTATGACCTAAGAGAGTGGGCTAGAGAGATGATCAACTCAACTTATAATGTAGCTCTTGCTTTTAAAGCAAACTTATCAGGTTATGTGGGTAGCGGGAAGGATTTAGACTCTCTAAAGGAAATGTGTAAATATGCTAAGGATAAAGGAAGATTGTTTATTGTGGATTCGAAAGCAAATGATGTTGGGTTTACTGCAGCAGAATATGCAAGGAGATATTTGAAAGAAATAGATGCAGATGCCTGTACAGTAAACGCATTACCATGGTTAAATGATGTAATAGATTCCTTCACTCCTTACTTGGATGAAAAAGGAATTTTTGTTCTTGTTTATACGACAAGTCCTAATTCAGAAATGTTTTGGAGCTTGAATATAAATGAAATTCCTATGTGGAGGTTTTTGGCTTTAAAAGTTGCGAACGAATGGAGTCAAAAGCTTCCTAAACAGGATTATTCCCCGGTTGGAATAGTAGCAGGTCCAAGAGATGAAGAATTAGCATGCGAGATAAGAGGTGTTTGCGATACTCAAGTGATACTTGCTCCTGGTCTAGGTGCCCAAGGAGTTCCTGTAAGAGTTTTAAAATATCTTAAAAAAGAAGGAGTAAGTTTTCCTGGAATAATTGGGAATGTTGGAAGAGACATTGCTGGGGAATGGAGAAAATACCCAGAGGAAGACCCTTTCAAGGTAATAAAGAAGAAGGCAGAAGAATGGGATAAAATTTTGAAGGAGGCTATAAGAGATGGAAGCAAAATTTGACGAAAAAAATTTTATAGAATTCTTAGTGGAAAATAAGTGTATCGGTTTTTTTGAAGAACCCATA
This sequence comes from Candidatus Aenigmatarchaeota archaeon, assembly GCA_039000165.1. GTDB lineage: Archaea > Aenigmatarchaeota > Aenigmatarchaeia > CG10238-14 > SCSR01 > JAVZHQ01. Next base: position 946 of record JAWBTW010000009.1, on the reverse strand, counting down.
AAACTTTCCTCTGGACAAGAAAGTTCATGGTATGTCAACTTGAGAGAGCTTCAAGAAAATTTTGAAAAGCTTGATGAATTTGCTAGTTTTGTTAAGGATTTTGTGGTTTCAAGAAATCTTGACAAATATCCATTAGTTGGGGTTCCTGAATCTGCAACTCTTCCAGCCATAGAAGTAAATAAAAAGCTTGGCTTTAAAGATTTTATTTTTCTACGTTCCCAACTTAAATCTCACGGTGTTTCTGGAAAGTTTCCCTACAGTCTTTCACCCATAGATGTTAAAGGCAAAACTTTCAATTTGCTTGAAGATACAGCCACAACTGGCGATTCTGTTATAACAACTGCTTTGCATTTGTACGAAGGTGGAGCAAAAGTCAATTCAATAATAGTAGTTTGCTACAGAGAAGATAGAAGATGGGGAGGAGCTTTTCCTGAAAAATACATCACAAACTACTTGGGAGTGCCAGTATATTGCATGAGTAGAGCAAGAAATATCTTACCAATTGCTATAGAAAAATTGAAGCCCAATAAAAAAGTTATAGAAAGTTTGATGAAAGAATATAGAACTCATGTTGAAATTTACAACTTTCTTTATGACCTTAGCTTAGAATAGTTTTTAAGGTTTGAAAAATAAAAATTTCTTGTGTTTGTATGAAAAAATTGGTGAAACAAGCGTTAGTCTTGATAACAATTTTTGGTTTAGTTAGCTTGCTTGGAGATATAATTTATGAAGGAGCAAGAGGAATTACCGGTCAATACTTGCAAATTCTTGGGGCAAGTGCAGCAATAATCGGTTTTTTCACTGGTTTAGGAGAATTTCTTGGTTATGCTTTGAGAGCAGTTTCTGGTTACATTTCAGACAAAACAAAATCTTACTGGCTGTTAACTTTTCTTGGTTATGCTTTGCTTCTTTCTATTCCTTTGCTTGCTTTTGCAGGAAACTGGCA
>JAWBTW010000008.1:0-32589 GCA_039000165.1 Candidatus Aenigmatarchaeota archaeon | reverse complement strand
TTCATGAAACCTTGCTCTTTTGATGTTTTGATTGAAAGGTTTAAGCAAAAGATACAAGTCAAAAGCTATCTTCTCTCCTTCGGCATCAGGATCTGTGCCTATTACTACTTTATCGACTAAGCTTGCAATTTTTCTCAAAACTTTAATTCTTGGTTCAGAGCTAACAAAATCTTTTCTATTGCAAAAAGAGCAAATATCATTTTCAACTTCTTTTCCACAATATCTACATTTTTTAATTGCCCTATAAACAGGAACGAACTCATTGTTAACTTTAACTCCAAACAAACCTTCAACCAAATCTAAATCAGTAATGTGGCCTTTGCTTGCCGTTATTATAGCTAAAGAATTCTCGATAAAAACTTCGAAAGTTTTCAGGTCTTCTACAGTTTTTCTGAAAGGTCTTCCAAAGTACCTTGCTATAGTCCTTGCTTTGTTCGGCGATTCCACTATGAAAAGAATAGTAGAAAGAGAAACTTTTTCCTCAACCTTAAGCTTACCTTCTTGTGCTAGCAAGACGTTTTCCCTATCTTTATCTATTTCCCTTATCAAAGAAGGCAAGTCAACCTCTTCAAAATTTTTCCACTCTATTTCTTCAAGATAGCCAAGCTCTTTTTTAAGGTTATTAAATGCTTTTTCATCGTCTATAATCACAATGCTTAGCCCTTTTGTTAGGCCTGCTATGTAAAGTCTACTAGTTCTTCCGCTTGCTTGAATGTAAGCAACCTCGTCAACTACCAAAAAATAATATTCGTCTTTTTCAAACCCAAAGGATATGGTAGGAGATTCTTTTAAGGCTTTGAGTACATTTTGATTATTAAGTATTTTTTGAAAAAATTCCATTCCTTTTAAGGCAACTTCTCTTATATATTCAAGAAAACCTTCCAATTTCTTATTCTCTTTCAAAGCCTCCCTAACAATTTTCAACTGTTCTAAGGTTAGAGTTTTGATTTTAGCCAACTTCTGAACTAAAACCTCAAATTCTTTCTTATAATCTTCTCCTATTGCATGGGAAATGTTGTTCAAAAGCATAAGCCATTTTGTAGGATGAAACTCTTGAAGGTTAATTCTTATCAAAAACTTTGGAACGCCCACAAAAACAGCGTACCTTATTCTATGTGGCAAATCTATTCCTCTAACTAATGGACTTCTTAGAGTTGCCATTCCTATTAAACAATCTAGCTCGCCTTTATCAAACATTTCAAAGTATTTTTTGTTTGGCTTGAGAAAAGCTCTTGCTTTTATGCTTTTTTCTTGTAGATATTTCTCTAAACTTTCTACAAACTCACTTCCTTTATCGGTAGGGACAAAAATTAAAGCCCCACCTCCAACTTTTTTGATTATTTCTACAACCTCTTCTTCCAAAGGTCTTTTTGGCTGAAGGTAAGAATCTAAGATTTTTCTTCCAAATTCAACTTTACCTCCAAGTGTAAAACCAAAAAGTCTGGCCAAAATAAGAATGCTTCTAGTTCTTTTTCCTTTGGGCGTGGCACCACTTACTATAACTTGACACTTAATTTCTTCTTCACTTTTCATTTTTTCTATTTTTTGTAAAGCATCTTTTAGTTCAATTTTCTTTTCATAAATTTTTAGGATTATGTTCTTAATTTTTCTTGGCAGTTTTAGCATTTTAAAAACATACATAACGCTTTTACTTCTCTTAAGAAAACTGTCAACGTCATCGACAAAAACTAAATCAACGTTTTGTGAGTTTATTTCTTCCTTTTTCATTATGCTTAAGTGGGTAGTAACTATTATGTGAGCTTTTGCCATTTTTTTAAGCTGTTCTTCTCTCTCTTTTTTTGTTAGCATGCTATGGTAAAATGCTATTTCTGTGTTTAGGTTAAGAGTTTCTTTAAAATTAATCAATTTCTGACTGACTTGATGAACAAGGATGCTTGTTGGTAAAATTATTAAACATCTTTTGTTCATCTTTGAGGAAGCGTACAAGCTTAGTATAACTTGCATAGTAGTCTTTCCGCTTCCTGTGGGAGCGATCAAAGCAAAACTTTCTCCTTCCAAAAACCTTCTTGCCCAGAACCTTTGCAAAGCCCACATGTCAGTTTTCAAAATTTTCTGAAAAATTTTCTCGATTTCTTCCAGATTTTTGTTTCTCAAAGCTAATTTAGTAAGAAAACCTTCTCTCATTTCTTTCGAACGCTCTGGCAAGCAAATTTCGCAGGGCAAGCCTCTTTCCAGTCTTTCAGAAGTTATAGTATTTCCGCAATTCGGACAAAGTCCCTTATATTCAAATTCCATCATACTTAATCCTTAATTTGAGATTATTTTTAAAGTTTATAGGCGAAAAAAATTTATTTTTCCTTTATAATTATTAAGAAATAGGTGTTGTCTGCCGTGGGCAGTAAAATCTGCTTCCCAGGATTCGACGGTAAAGGTGGGTATGATGAGTATTCACCTTATCGTCGAGTTCATGGGGGTAAAGCCAGAAAAAATCTCGAAAGTAAAACCTGTTAAAAAAATTTTGGATAGTGTTATTTCTAAAGCTGGCTTAAAAGTTGTCTCCTCAAGTTTCCACCAGTTTAAACCTTTTGGTGTTTCTGCTGTTTATCTTTTAAGGGAATCTCATTTAAGTATTCACACCTGGCCTGAACTTGGTTATGTGGCTCTAGACATTTTTACTTGCGGAAATGAAAAAAGTGCTCTTAAAGCTTTTGAGTTGCTAGTCAAAAAATTCGAACCAAAGAAGATAAAAAAGAAGATAATAAGGAGGTATGGATGATGGAAAGAATAAAAGCAAAAATTTTGAATGAAGTAGCAGAATCTCCCAAGAGCTTATGGGAAATCCTTGAAAAGTCAGATTTCTTGCTTAAAGATTCTATCGATACCTTAAGAAAACTTTACAAAAATGGCTTAATAGAAAGTAAAGAGAGGAAAATAGTTCTCACAAAAAGCGGGAAAAAACTGATTAATAAAAAAGGTTTAGCCCTTAAGCCTGAACTTTGCCATAAATGTCTAGGGAAAAGAATAGTTTTAAACAAAAAACTCAAAGAACTCCTTAAAGAATACAAGAAAATCGTAAAGGGAAGGCCTTTACCAACAGAAAAGTTCTTTCAAGGCTATATGCAAGAGTTTGACGTAATAACAAGAGTTGCTTTCATGCATTATAACAACGACCTGGACAAGAAGAAAATCATTTTAATAGGCGATGATGATTTGCTTAGCATAGCCTTAGCTCTTACAAGTTTACCTTCAAGAATTCTTGTTTTGGATATTGATGAAAGAATAGGAAGTTTCGTGGAAAAGGTTAGCAAGAAGTATAAACTCGATATAGAGTTTCAAGAATATAACGTTGAAGAACCTTTACCAAAAAAGTTTTTAGGAAAGTTTGATGTTTTCTCTTCAGAACCTTTAGAAACGCTTACCGGACTTAAGGCTTTCATCTTGCGCGGAGTTTCTGCTTTAAAGAAGAATTCTTCAGGATATTTCGGTTTAACTCATGCTGAAGCTTCTCTCAAAAAATGGTTGGAAATTGAAAAATTCTTAACAAGGATGAACTGCGTGATAACAGATTTGATAGCTGGCTTTTCAGTCTATCCCACTATTTATGGAGATTTAAGTTATGAGAATTTTGTTAAAAAGCTTCCTTTCAAAGTCCCTGAAAATAAAGGAATTAACTGGTACAAATCAGCTTTATTCAGGTTTGAAGTTTTGGAAAAGCCGAAAGTTTCTGTTTTGAACAAAAAAATGAGAATAGAGTTCATAGATAAGGAAGAGGATATAACTTTTCCAGGCTAGGAAATTTTTTCAAAAAGTTTGGTTAGCTTGAAAAAAGCTTCTTCCGGAGTTTTACATTTTTCGACAGCTTTTTCAAAAGGACAAGTTTCTGTTTTATTTTTATTGAGAATCCTTTCCGCTAAGGTCTCATACTCGTAGGGAATTCTATTTTCCTTTAAAACTTCTAAACCATGCTTACTTAAAACCTTGGCAAAAACATCTTTCACTTGAGAAAAAGCAAGAAGAAAAGCTGCAGCTTTTCCAACTATTTTATCAGCAACACTCGAAGCTTTAACATCAAATTCTGTAACAGCTTTTAACAAATCTTTTATTCCACTTGAACTACTTTCAAAAATAACTTTACTATCTTTAACAAAGACTAAAGCTAAATTTTTTTCTTTCATCGTTTGCTTAGCTATTTCTAAATCTTCCACTTTTAATTTAATGAGTTGAAAAATTTTAAATTCTTTCAACTTTTTCTTCTTCTATTAACCATAACCCATAGAAATTTTTACCCCTGTGATGTCTTGTAAAACCTACACCAAAACTTAAGTTTCATCTACTTTGTAAACTTCCAGAGTTGCATCTTCAGGGAAAAAATAATGAACTATCTTTGGTTTAATTTGTTTAACTTCTTCTAGGGAAAGGCCTAGCAAATTACAAGCAGCAAGCAAAGCTTTTTCCTCACTTTCGTATTCTTCCATAATTAAGAAATAAAAGAAAAAAATTTAATTTTTTTTAGTTTGCGAATTTTTTATCTTTTTAATGCTTAATTAAAATTTATGGAAACTTTTAATGAAGTAGTTAAAGGTTATCTTTATTTTAGAAGAGTTTACCTTTTGAACAAACTTGAATACGGGAAAAGCTTGGTTGCACCTAAAAATTTTTTTGATAAGCTAGGGATAAAAATTACTAAAATTTCAATCAAATTCAAGCCAATATCAGGAGAAGAAATGAAAAATAAAGTGAGAAAATATTCGGGCAAAAGTTCTGTAAGAAATGCTTCTAAAAAATTGGAAGAAGAATGGTTGGAATGCCACTTGCTAAAATCAAAATTTAGCTATCATTACAGCATCTTTTATAATCCAATAACCAAAATCCAAATAGAAGAAATTTTCTATGCAACAAGCCAATGCTTTGACAGTTATGAGCTTTTGCCTGGTGTAAAAATTGTGGTAAAGATTCCAGGAGAGTATTTAGTTTAAAATGAATTTACTTTTATATTTAATTAAGTCAAGGATAATTTAATAGAAAGCGCCAGTAGTCTAGCCTGGTAAGACGTGGGCTTCCCAAGCCTAAATCCCGGGTTCAAATCCCGGCTGGCGCATAAGTTATACTTAACTTATTTTTAAATTTGGGCTCGACCTTTTAGATGTAGACACGATTTTTTACTTATCTTTCCTCCCAGAAATTAAGATACTTTGAGAAGAATAAGTTTCTTTAATTGTTATAGTAGAAAAACCTGTATCCCTAAATAAGTTTTCTAAAATCTCTTTTGTGAAAAAATCTTTTCCGTTCTTTTTCATTTCCAAATCTTGCAAAATATTAAATGTTCCTAAGATAGGAACGTGAAAAAGTAATTCAAAAGCTTTAAATTTCTCATTATGAATAGACTCTTTAAAACTACTTATTAATGGTTTGTAAGAGAAATTCTTTTTCAAATCACAAACTACTAATTTTCCTTCAGGCTTTAAAATTCTGTAGAACTCCTGAAGCAACAATTTAGGATTTTTAATTGAAGACAATACATGAACACAAGCTATGCCATCAAAAAAATTTGATTTAAATTTTAGCTTTTTGTTCAAATCTTCGTAGCCGAGAAATACATTTTCTCTATTCTCTAACTTTTTAAACGCTCTTTTTAACATTAAAAGGGAAAAATCTATACCGTAGACTATAGCATTTTTTTCGCTTATTATTTTTTTCAGCAATTCTCCGGTACCACACCCCGCATCAAGATAAATTCCATCTACTTTTATTTCCAACTCCCTATAAACATCCTCGATCATTTTTCTATAGGCTGGTAGGTTCTTAATCTTGTCATAAGAAATTCCATAAAATTCCCAAGCAAATTTATTCATTTTCTCACTAGAATAATTTAAAAGGATAAATTTTTAATACCCTTGCTAAATTACCATTTTATGACAAACACGCAAGCTGGATCTCCACAAGCTATACATTTTATTTCTTTACAAACTGCACTCCTTAAAACATATCTTATCACACCTTCAAACAACCCTACAAAATAATGATCAATAGGTTTTTTGGCTTTTCCGAATTCCTTGATGTAGCAATTTGCTACGGGATTTACATAATTTGTGAGAATCATTTCTCTTTTTTTCTTATCAAATTTTTCAATAATTATTTTTCCCCAACCATCTACGCTCCAGCTTTTTATCATAAAGTCAACAACATTATCAAGTATTCCCTTATAAAATTTCATAGCAGCTCTTATGGGTACTAAGCCAAAGTAGCGTGAATGGAGTTTTATCGCTTTTTCAGCTTGATAAAGACCAATTTTGTACAAGATTTTTGGATCGACATCTTTGTAAAGTTTAGCAAGAGTTATCGCAGGAAAAAGAATCATTTGCACACCTTCAGATAAAATTCTCCCATTTTTTTCTATTTTAATTTGCCCCGTTTTTAACATCTTAATAAAATGTTGAGATAGATCCTCTCTATTGCTCATACTTACTCCTCTTTCACAAAATGTATGTGCTTTGGTTTAAGTTGACCTAAAGGTTTACCTTCAGCTACTCTTTTTTCGATTTCATTTTCTATTTCTTTATATGCGTCTGGAGTTAAAATTTTAACTTCGAAAAGTCCTTCTATAAACTCTTTTGAATAACTAAGACTTAACGGTTCATATGCTTCTTTAATTTCTGTTTTTTCTATCAATCTATTTTTTATTTCTTTCTCCAATTCTTCTTTATTTGAAACCTCTTCTTTAGGTATAATTTCTAATCTCCATCTAGGAAAAGGCCGTGATTTACAAGGCGAATAAATAAAGAGATTATGGTGTAACACTTCTATTCCACTTTTACTCACTTCTAATTTTATTTCGCTTGGATAGATTCTTGCAATTGAGTAAGTCAACATCTCATCTTCTGATATGTCTGGTGGGATTACTTCAACAGACCTACCTAATATTTTAACTTCAGGTAAAACAAATTGAAATGTAGCACCATTAATATTTAAACTTATATTTTTAGCAGGGTCAACCACTTCAACCAAATCACCCGTAGGATATCTAATTAGAGGCAAACACTCCCCGTCTCTTGTGATTATAAGCTCACCTTTTAATCCTTTATACCATTCCCACCACGGAATCGATTTAATTTCATAATTTGGTTGAACTTTTACTCTTCTTATGTCTAAAGGATCTGCAATTTCAGGAATGAACCAATCCAGCATAGGATGAAGAAAACCATCCTCTAATAATTTTATCATTCCTATTCCCAATTCTGAACTTCCATAAGCATCAAAAAGTTTGGCATTAGTGAAAAAAGATTTAAGTTTATCTTTGTACGGTGGGAGGGGTTCCCCTGCAGAAATAACAATTTCTACATTCTCGATAATGTGTTTTATTTTCTCAAAATTTATTCCACTGGTATAAAAGAGATAAAATATGTGAGAAAGAAAATTTGAGCCTATCTTCTCTGTTATTTTTTCCCTTATCCTATTTTTGAAATTAGTTGGGTTATTTGAAATTTCAGCAACTGAAATGAGTATAGAAGGAAAACCATACATACCTCTTATACTTCCATTCACTTTCGATATTTTTTTCAATCCTTTAATAAGTTCTTTACCACTTGTTATTGGTGTGTCTATCAAATTACAACCTATTTTTCTTGCACCAAGAGATATAAGAAGACCTGAAATGTAAGGTGGTGGTGCAGTTAAACTCCAACCAATATCACCTTTTTTTAAACCAAAAAAATATCCACATCTTGCCCCAATAAAAGCAAATTTCTCCAGATCTTGTTTACCGTAGTAAAATTGTTTAGGAATACCAGTTGAGCCAGCTGTTTGTATTTTTACTTTGTATGGTGCTAAAAGACAGTTCTCCACACCAAATAAATCCATCCTTCTTTTTATATCTTCATAGAATGTCAGTGGTAATTCAGGTAACTCTTCAACATCCTTGATTTCGGTAATCCTATCTCTGTATATAGGAGTTTTTTTACTTTTTTCTACAATTTTTTCAATCATTCGACTTTGGTGATCTTTCAGTTGTGAATAAGAACTTATACCTTCTACCAATTCTAGTGCCATATTACAAAATTCTTCCACCATTATTTTCACTCATTAATCTCGACTTCTAAAATTCTTTTGCAATTTCTTCGATTTTCCTTTCAGTTATTTTTATTCCACCTTTTCCTATCTCAAAAGTTACAGGTTCACAATAATGCTTACTCTTTCTTAATTTCAAAATTCTCAAGCTTCTGTTAAAAGCTCCACCTATTCCTAAAGTTTCGAAGTCAATTATCGCATCTGCGATAAATTCGCTTATACTATCTCTTGATAAACCGCTTTCTCCTTCCACCCTGTCGGTAACTACTAGAGTTAAATCTAGGTTCAAACTTCTGAAAAACTCAAAAATATCGGAAATCATACCTCTCAAAGCAAAATTCGGATCAAAAATCCCCATTATTGTTGTCTCTTCAAATAAAACATACTTAGAAATTTCTTCTGGCTTATAGAATCTGGGTAAAGCTCCTGATAAAGAATCCAAAATTATGCACGAAACACCTTCCTTAACATATTTTTTAACAGAATTTCTGAAATCACTACCCATCTCTTTCAATCTCACAAAAGTTAGCTGTTTTTTCTTTATTAAAGGCTTGATATCTATTCCCAGCAACTCGCACTGTATTTCAAGATCTTCTGGAAGTTCGCCATCTATGCTTATGTACAAAACCTTCCTTCCGCTAGTAGCCAGATTTCTGGCTGTTTGAAGGCAAAAAATCGTTTTTCCGCTTCCTGGCACTCCAGTAATTAAAACTATGGAACCTTTTGGAAAACCTCCTCCTAGGAGTTCATCAAAACCTTTAATTCCGGTTTTTATTCTTTCCATTTCATCACCAAATTTAAAATTCAATCTACACCTTTAAATCCTTTACATTTCCGACTTAGAGTAATTCAATTTTTTTTTGAAAATCTGAATTCTGCTGTTAAGATTAATAAACATGTAAGTTAAGCATAAATCCTTTTTCTTTCTTTTTTAACTTGATGACTTCGATAACTTTTTACGGTGGAGTAGGAGAAGTTGGTGGAAACAAAATTTTAATAGAAGATAAAAGTACAAAAGTTTTCCTAGACTTTGGAACTTCCTTCGGAAAAATAAAAAGGTTTTATAAAGACCCTTTTTACTCGCCAAGAAGCTTGTTAGATAGACTTGTCATGGGAATCCTTCCAAACCTGGAAGGAATATACAACCCTGCTATGCTCAAAAAAATAGGCAAAAAGCCTCATGAAGAGCCTTTAATAAACGCTTGTATTTTATCTCATTCTCATCTTGACCATTTTGGTGATATCAGTTTTCTTGACCCCAACATACCTATATACTGCTCAAGAGAAACTTATTGCACAATAAAAGCTTACGAAGATGTTAAAAGAGAGGAAGAAGAAAAGCAGTGGACTAGTTACCAAGAATCAAGAAAGCTTGATAAGTGGATACCTATAGGCTATTATACCATAGATGAATTCGGAAAAGCACACAAAGTACCCAAAGAAAAAGCTACCCATCGAAGAGTAATAATGCAGTTCGAAATTCCTCCTGAAGAAATAGAAAGAAATTTTATTAAACATTCAAAATCTAAAATTGATGATTTGGAAGTTGAACTTTATCCCGTAGATCATAGCTCTTTTGATGCCAAGGCTTGTATAATCTACACTTCTGACGCAAAAATAGCTTACACAGGAGATATAAGGTTTCACGGTTTCAAAACACAAGAAAGCATAAGATTTGTAGAAGAAGCCAAAAACGCAGACATTCTCATAACAGAAGGAACAAAAATCAACGAAGAAGTAAACTTTACAGAATATGACGTAGGAGAAAAAACAAAAGAAGTTGTAAAGAATACGAAAGGTTTAGTTTTAATTGATTTTTCTTCAAAAAATCTGGAAGAATTTTTAATTTACAAGAAAATAGCAGAAGAAACAGGAAGAGAGTTTATAACCTCTCCGAAGAATGCCTTGTTTCTCTTATACAAAAATATGAAAAATTTGATAAAAAGAAGGTTTCCCGAGCTTTTATCAAGAATTCCTGTTTTTGATAAAAAAGTTTCTTCTACAAGGTCAAAAAGAACTATTCACACGCACAAGGAGATTGTGGTGGTTAAAGATGAAGAAATAAGAAAAAACCCTCAGAATTATATAATAAACCTAAGCTTTTACGACTTTGACAAGCTTGTTGACTTTTCTCCACCAGAAGGAAGTGTTTTGATAGTTAATAACCCCGAACCTTTTGATGAGGAATCTACTCTTGATGAGGAAAAAATACAAAACTGGTGCAATTACTTTAAACTCAAGTATCATAGAATTCATGCTTCAGGTCATTTGGGATATTCCGATTTAGTTTGGATGATAAAAGAAATAAGGCCAAAGTATGTTTTACCGATTCATTCAAGTCTAGACAATGCTTTACTGATTAGAGAACGGTTTGGCTCAAATGTTAAAATTATGAGAGAAGGTGAAGCTTTCAACTTTAGACCTGGTCTTTTAAATTTCATTTAAAGATTTAAATTCTTTTATATAAAAAACTAAAAATACAATATTTTTAAAAAGTGAGAAAATGAGACCAACGGGACCAACAAACCCTTACTTAAAGAAGCTCATAGAAGAGCTTAAGAAAAAGAGCAAGGAATTAAAAGCACCTATTTGGCTTAGCGTAGCTGAAAAGTTAGAAAAACCAAGGAGGAAAAAAGTTGAAGTCAACGTTATTGATATAGAAAGACATGCAAAGGAAAACGAAAGTGTGATTGTTCCTGGTGTGGTTTTAGGTTATGGTGAACTAACAAAACCAATAAAAGTTGCTGCCTGGCGCTTTAGCTTAAAAGCAAGAGAAAAGATTGAAAAAGCTGGGGGAAAGTGCATAAGCATAGAAGAATTGCTTAATGAAAACCCAAAAGGTAGTGGAGTAAAAATACTTACGTGATTTTATGATGATAGATGCTGAAAACCAAATCCTTGGAAGGCTTGCTTCAAGAATTGCAAAAAAACTCTTAGAAGGAGAAAAAATAATTGTTGTTAACTGCGAAAAGGCTGTAATTTCTGGAAATCCAAAGTATACGATAAAAAAATACTTAGAAAAAATTCAAAGGGGAGATCCTAAGCATGGACCTTTTTTCCCAAGAACTCCTGACGGAATTTTTAGAAGAACTGTAAGAGGAATGCTTCCTTGGGATAGGGCAAAAGGCAGAAAAGCTTTCAAAAACCTAAAAGTTTTTATTGGTATACCAGAAGAGTTGAAGGATAAAAAATTTGAGAAATTTAAGGAAGCTGATGCAAGTAAGCTTAAATGTGAATTCATAAGTTTAGAAGAGCTTTCGATAGCTTTGGGGGCTAAGAAAAGATGGTAAAAAAAGAAAAACCAAAAATTGTAATAAGCCTGGGTAAAAGGAAAAGTTCTGTAGCAAGAGCTGTAGCTAGACCAGGAAGTGGAAAGATAACCATCAACTCGGTACCTTTAGAAATTTGGGGCACTGAACTTAATAGGATGAAAGTAATGGAACCTTTAATTCTTGCTGAAGAAGCTTCAAAAAAAGTTGACATTGAAGTTAACGTTAGTGGGGGTGGAACAACAGGACAGGCAGATGCTGTAAGGATGGCTATTGCCAATGCCTTAGTTGAATTTTTTAAGGATGAAAAATTAAAAAGAAAATTTCTTGAATATGACAGGAATCTTTTAGTTGCAGACACAAGAAGGCCGGAACCGAGAAAACCTTCAAGAAGTAAGAAAGGGGCAAGAAGACATAAGCAAAGAAGTAAAAGATAAAGCATTTAAGAATAGTTCAATAATTTAAATTATGGAAGTACAAGTTGGAACTGCAGCTGTCGTTGTCAAGGAAGATAGTTTTCTTGTTATAAAAAGAGCCACGAAAGATGAATTTGCAAAAGAAGCTAGTTGGACTTTACCGGGTGGTAGAGTAGAAAATTACGAAGACCCGAACCAAGCTGTTCTAAGGGAAATAAAAGAAGAAACCGGAATCGAGGTAGAAATAGTAAAACCTATTGGTATTTGGAGTGGGAGAAAAAACAATGTTTGGAGAATAATCATCCATTACCTTTGCAAATACAGAAAAGGTAGGGTAAAGCTTAGCAAAGAGCATAGTGAATTTTCCTGGATTAAATTTAAGGAGTTGAAGAAAGCGGAACTTGAAGAATGGGTTAAAGAAAAAGCTAAAATTGCAGTGAAGGAATTAAACCGAAAGTGATTTAAATTAATAAATTGATTTAAAGAAATATTGGTGCTATACATGATAATACCTGTAAGATGTTTTACTTGCGGAAAAGTTGTTGGTCATTTGTATGAAGAATACAAGAAAAGGGTAGAAGCTGGAGAAGAGAGGGAAAAAGTGCTAAACGATTTGGGTCTTAAAAGATATTGCTGCAGGCAACTCTTCTTAGGACATATAGACTTGCTTAAGGATATAAAGCACTTCAAACCATAAATTTTAAAGTTTAAAAATCCATAAAACCTAATTATTTAAAATATGGGGCCTCTATGAAGACAAAACTTTTTTTATGGTGAGATTTTGATATGGCCTAGAGACAGACTAACAAGATTTGAAGCTGCCCGTTTGCTTGGAGCAAGAGCCTTGCAAATCTCCCTTGGAGCTCCGATTTTAGTTAAAGTGGAAAAAGAAACAAATCCTATAGAAATTGCGAAGCTTGAGTTTAAAAACAAGATAATACCCATAACTGTAAAAAGAAGGTTACCATCCGGGGAAGAAATGGTAATAGACATAAAGAAAGCAATAGAAAATTGGCTATTAAATCATGGTGGAGAAATTTAAAGCATCTTCCTCAAATGGTTCAACACTTCAGAATGGGTTTCGTATCTCTTTTTTCTGTCATACTCTAGTATTATTTCATCTCCTTTGTTTTCCTGAAGAAAGTCCCTTAAAACCTTAAAGTTTTCTCTCCTAACTTTATCGCTTACCTTTGGTTCTTCTATTTTTTCAAGATTATCATGAACGTAATCCATAGAAGTAAAGTACAAGTATTCCCATGAAGTCTCAAAAGGTTTTTCGGTGTAGCGACATACTCCATATTTTATTTTTGAGTTCAAACTTCCTGGAGCTTTCCAACCTTTGTTAAAGCATATTGAAGTAGTATCTATTATCGCATCGCTCTCTACTTTTTCAGAAAAGTTTCTGGGATCAAAACCAACTTTAAGGTTGGTTTTTAATGCAGATAGTAAGGAATAAGTTAGAATTGTTTCCCTCAAAGAATCGAGAAGGATTTCGCCAGGACTTTTTCTTCTTTCATAAGTTTCAAGCTTAAGCTGGGAAGAAGGTGAAATCAGGTTTTCCTCATAAATTAAAGGGATAAAAAGATGGTAACCTCCTACCGAGCTTCCCGAAGCTCTTACTATCACGTCTTTTAAACCTATACTCTTATCAAACTCAAGAATCTTGTTAACTATTTTAAGGACATCCTGATATTCAAGAGATAAAGGATCTATATCCCTAATCGCATCTATCGGAGCTTGATGAACAGAAGCTTCTGGAAGAAGCTCAAAGTGTATTGGATGAGAATTTCTTATTATCTCAAAAGCAAGGAGACGCTGATTTAACTCCTTTATATCTTCTTTTTTTTCTATTTGTATGGGTTTTTTCCCGTAAAAGCTTGGCCAGTTTCTTAAAGTGACAGACTCCTCTAACTCAAACGTTTCATCAAGCTTTTGCCATTCCTCGTTTTTAATTAACGATGCTGAAAGTTTTTTCAGGAAGTAGAACCACTTTTTTGGCTTTAAGCATTTAAGAGAAACTCCATAATTTTTACAATAATTCGCAACTATATCACCAACTAACTGGTAATGCTCAATTATCTTCGGAAAATCCTTGAAGGAATAAGCTTCTTTGTAAGGTTGTTTGAACTTGAATCCTTCCTTCAAAGCTAAGGGAAAATCTTTTGAAACATAAGAAACGGAAAAAATTTTCTTGCTGTCTAAAAAAAGTTGATAAGTGAAATAGTGGCAAAAATTTACACTCTCGTGATCTAACAAAAGTCTATTGAGATCGCTCACTCCTTTTAACAAATCTTTAAAGGTTTCTGTCTCAATTCTTCCTAAAGCCTCCACTTTCTTTGAATTGAAAGAAGGTAAAAAATGTGCTTTCAAATTGATGTTCTTAATTCCTGCTATTTTGTTTATCGTGTTAACAAAATTTTCTGCATGATTTTTCCCTTCCTTGAGCAAAACTCTTCCTGTGAAGGGATTTTTAATAAAAAACTCTAACTCAACTCTTAAAGTTAATACTTTTTTCTCTTGAAGAAATGGTTTAATTCTGCTCTTTACTTCCTCGTTAATCTCATTGACAGGTAAAACATCAACAAGCTTATCCTTAAAGTAAAGCTTCACGTTTCTTCTTCTTTTGTACTGCTCCTTCCAGGACATTCAAATAAGATTTATACTCTACTTATAAATTTTTAAGTTCCTACTCTAGAAATTCCACATCATCTATTCTTCCGTCAGAATCTCTGTCTATTCCTAAAACTACCTTTGCTATAACGTTAGGAGAAAATTTATTCCCTTTCTCTATTTCTTCAAGATAGTTGATTAACC
Source organism: Candidatus Aenigmatarchaeota archaeon (assembly GCA_039000165.1). Lineage (GTDB taxonomy): Archaea > Aenigmatarchaeota > Aenigmatarchaeia > CG10238-14 > SCSR01 > JAVZHQ01. The sequence goes on along the minus strand of JAWBTW010000008.1, from coordinate 18,065 downwards.
CGATTATTGCTGCCCTTGTTCCTTTAAACCTTTTTCCGCTAACAACAAGGATTTCTTTTTCCGGATTAAACGGGTTTTTAATTTTCTCTATTACTCCAATCTCGTCCTCAACATAAATCTGTTTAGAAAAAGGTGATACTATATTCCACTCGCGATGAAAGTCGAAGTAGATTGGCAAATTTTTGTTTATTCTCTCCACTATGATGTTTGCTTTCGGGCCACCAACTAAAATTAAGCTTTCTTTAAGCTCATCTTCCTTTATTTCTGTGTCAAGCTTATAATTTGCTGAAACTTCCTTGAGTAAACTACCCAAGAATAAAGCTAAGTCTATCGCGCAACAACCATCAGAAGCTTGGGCTGCATACTTTCCATGAGGATCTGGCGAGCCAACTATTATCTTTGCTTCTAATTTTCCATCTTTTATAAAAGACTTAAAAAACTTGACTTCTCTAACCTTTACTTTGGTGTTGATGATTTCCTTACCTTCAAAAAGCTTGAAAGATACTACAGGATAACAAACAGAATAAATTTTTGCCGTAGCCCCAACTCTTTCTTCTGTTTTTTCCAGCTTTATTAGGCCTATTTCTTCTAGGTTTCTTAGATGGTAGTAAATTTTTTGCTCATGTTCCTTCAATTTTCTTGCTATATCCATAGCGCAAGAAGGTTTTTTTGAGAGCACAGAAATTATTTTTAGAGCTAGCTCGTTGCTTAAGCAAGAAAAAAGTTTTGGGTTTGTTATGAGTAAGGTTTCGTAAGCTTTTTGCTTTTTACCTTCTTCAATCAAGAATGCCATAAGTTATACTTTAATTTTTAACCTTATAAATTTATTTATAATGGTTTGACATTTTTTAACTTTCTTTTTTAACTCTTCTCTCTACATTAAAACCTCTTTTTTAGATTTTCTTTTTATTAGAATTTTCCTCTTTTTAATTTTGTGAGGAAAAAACAAGTTGCTTGGAATATCTTATGCTCAAAATGTAGCTCAAACCTGGTAGTAATCACTAGTTCCAGCTACCCCAATTCTTTTGAATGCAAAAAATGCGGAAACCTTTTCTTAAAAACTCCAAACGCTTTGGTTGATGGGTAATGTGTGGGATCTTTGGATACTTTGGTAAAAATAATGCTTTTCCAATTCTTCTGAAAGGGCTGAAAATGCTTGAATACAGAGGATACGACTCTGCTGGAATCGCGATACTAGGTCAAAAATTAGAGATAGTAAAGGATAGTGGAAAAATAGATGAGGTTTTTTCAAAAGTGAATTCTGAAAATTTAGTTGGAAACATAGGTATTGGTCATACAAGATGGGCAACCCACGGAAAAGTTACGAGGGAAAATGCTCACCCACATATTTCAAACAACAGAAAAATCGCTGTTGTTCATAACGGAATTGTAGAAAATTACCAAGAACTAAAAAATTTTCTTGAAAGTAATGGTTTTGTTTTCTATAGCGAGACCGATACTGAGGTTATACCAAACCTTATAGAATACGAAATGAAAAAAGGAAAAAGTTTTGAAGAAGCATGCAAGAGCGCTTTCAAAATGCTGGAAGGAAATTATGCAATTCTTGTTATTCATGAAGACGAAAAGAAAATTGTAGCGACAAGAAACGGTTCTCCTTTAGTTATAGGCGTTGGAGAAAACGAATACTATTTGGCTAGCGATATCCCTGCTTTCCTAGAGTTTACCCCAAAAGTTATCTACTTGCATGATAAGGATTTTGTTGTGGTAGATAAAGAAATAAAATTTTTCAACCTTATGGAAGAAAAAGAAGTGAAAAGAGAAGTGAAAAGCGTTGAATGGAGTTTGGAACAGGTTAAAAAGGGGAATTTTGAACATTATATGTTAAAAGAAATTTCTGAGCAAGTTGAAACTATTCAAAGAGCTATAAATCAAGATGAAAAAATACTGATGGAAATCGCTAAAAAGATTAAGGAAGCAAAAGGAGTTTTTTTGATTGGATGTGGAACTTCTTACCATGCATGCTTAACAGCAAGCTACTTGTTCTCAAGAATAGCTAAAATGCATGTTAATGCAGTTTTGGCCTCAGAATTTTCAAACTATGAAGATTTTCTAACAGAAAAAACTCTTGTTATAGCAGTATCCCAAAGTGGAGAAACTGCAGATGTTTTGGAAGCTGTAAAGACTGCGAAGAAAAAAGGAAGTAAAGTAATTTCAATAGTTAACGTAGCAGGCTCTTCTTTACACAGAAACTCTGATCAAGCTTTGCTTATGAATGCTGGACCAGAAATTTGCGTGCTTTCAACAAAAACCTACACTTCTCAACTTGCTATTCTAACGCTTTTAGCTTATGCTTTGGCTGGAAAGTACGAAGAAGGGAGGAAAAAATTGGGATACCTTTGGAACTTGATTTATAACCTAACTTCAGAAAGCACTAGAGAGCATATAAAAAAGCTTGCCGAAAAGCTAAAAGATAAAGAACATATATTTTTGATAGGAAGAGGTTTGCAATATCCTACTGCTCTAGAAGCTGCTTTGAAAATTAAAGAAGTTTCCTACATCCATGCAGAAGCTTTTGCTGGTGGCGAGCTTAAACATGGAACAATAGCCTTAATAGAAAATGATACTCCTTGCATAGTTTTTGTTTCAGAAGAAAACGAGAAAGAAATTATTTCTAACGCTTACGAAATAAAAGCGAGAGGAGGTTATATAATCGGGATTTCTTCAAAAAGAAATGAAATTTTTGATTTTTGGATAAAAGTTCCGGAAGTAGGAGAAACAAACCCTATATGCCAAATCATCCCTATTCAAATTTTAGCATATCAGCTAGCAGTTTTAAGGGGTTGCAATCCTGACAAACCTAGAAATTTAGCTAAAAGCGTGACTGTAAAATGAAGGCTGTAATTTTAGCAGCAGGAAAAGGAACAAGAACCTTTCCTTTAACAGAAAATAAGCCAAAATCGATGCTTAACGTTCTGAACAAACCTTTGCTTTACTATATAATTGAAAAATTAAAAAGTTTAGGCATTGAAGAAATAGGAGTTGTTGTTGGCTATAAAGAAGAGAAAATTAAAGAATATTTTGGAAAGGATTTTAAGTATTTTAAGCAAAAAAAGTTAGCAGGAACTGCTAATGCTTTATATCAAGCAAGGAATTTTATTGATGGTAATTTCATCGCCTTGAATGGTGACATTTACTTTGAAGACAATTTAAAAAATTTTTTGAAGTTGAAGAAAAATGCGATAGGCGCAATTTTTTCAAACAATGCTAGTTTATACGGAAGAATTTTAAAGAAAGGAAATAAGTTAATAAAAATAGAGGAAAAAAGCGTAGAGAAAAAAGGGCTGATAAACGCTGGGATTTATCTTTTCGATGAAAAAATTTTTGATTTTATAGAAAAAACTAGAGAAAATGATTTGAGAAAGGAATATGAATTAACAGATTCTATAAACCTTATGGCTAGAAAGTTTGAGTTCAAAATTCATAACCTTGAAGGTTACTGGCAAGATATTACATTTCCTTGGGATTTGCTTAAAGCAAACCTTTTTGCGCTCAACAAACTTAATACTGTAGTTATTGGTGAAGACACAGAAGTTTGGTCAAGCGCTATAATAAGAAAACCTACAGTTATTGGAAATGATTGTACGATAAAAAATTGTGTGATTGAATCTTCTGTTATTGGAAATGATTGTACGATAGGAGAATTTTCCATCGTTAAAAGAAGTATAGTAGGTGATTTTTCAAAAGTTCCGCACTTGAACTATGTGGGAGATAGTATAATCGGCGAAAACTGCAATTTAGGGGCAGGAACTAAAATAGCAAACCTAAGGTTTGATGAAAAAGAAATTTTTGCCATAGTGAAAAATGAAAAAGTTTGCACTGGCTTAAAAAAATTCGGAGCAGTAATTGGTGATGGAACAAAAACTGGAATAAATGTTTCCATTTATCCTGGAAGAATTATTGGTTGTAACAAATGGATTAAACCTCATTCAGAAGTAGTAGAAAATATAATTTAAAAGAAACAAATTAAACTTATGATTATAAAAAACTTTTCAATAACTGAGAAAAAAGGGAAGTTTAACCTAACTTTGCTTTGTCTCTCACCACATGGAAAAGAAAAAGTAGTAAAACTTTACCTTTCTTTTCCAACTCTAGAACATCTAGCAATTTCCTTACAAAAAGTTGTTGAAGAGCAAAAGAAAAAAATTCCTGCAGGTAAAGATACAAGATACATAGCTTAGCTACATTTTTTCAGGAATTTGTATTCCGATTATCTCCAAACAATTCTTTAAGATTTTTCTCGTACAATCAACTAAAGTAAGTCTAAAGTATCTTAAATTTTTTTCTGCTTTCAAAACCGGACAATACTCATAAAATTTGTCAAAAGCTGTGGCCAAATCAAAAGCATAATTACAAATATAATTCGGCCTTAGATTTTCTGCTGCATCTTTAACAACTTTTGGAAATTTCAAAAGCAATTTAATCAAGTCTTTTTCTTCTTGAGTAAGTTTTTTTGTTTTATAACTTGGCTTCCACTTTCCTGCCTTTTTTAAAATTCCATTACATCTTGTACAAGCGTACTGCAGGTAAGGGCCAGTATCTCCCTGCAAACTTAGCATTCTATCCCAATCAAAAATTATAGCATTGCTTGGGTCTATCTTAACTATAGCATACTTTAAAGCTCCTATTCCGATAATTTCCGCTATCTTAACTTTTTCTTTTTCTTTCATTCCTGGGTTTCTTTTCTCAACTTCTTTTAAAGCAAGTTCTGTTAATTTTTTTATTACTTCATCGAGCATGACAGCTTTTCCTTCTCTTGAAGACATTTTTCCTTCAGGCAGTCTTACGAGCTCGAAAGAAAAATGATAACAATTTTTAACCCAGGAAAAACCCAAAAGTTCCAAAATCTTAAAAAGTTGTTTAAAGTAAAGATTTTGCTCAGAAGAAACAACCCAAAATGCTTTTTCAAGCTTATACTTTTCAAACTTTTGTTTTGTTAATCCTAAATCGCTAGTTATGTACAAACCTGTACCGTCTGACCTTAAAATAACAATGTTTGGCAAACCATACTTTTCCAAATCTGCAACTATCGCTCCTTCAGGAGACTTGAAAGCTATTCCTTTTCTTAAAGCATCTTCAACTAATTTCTTTCCTAAATCTCTTGATTCGCTTTCATAAAAATAAACATTGAATTTTATCCCAAGTTTTTTGTAAGTTTCTTCAAAACCTTTTACACACCAACCAACAACTTTATTCCAAATTTTTATTATTTTCTTATCTTTCTCTATTTCATACTTTCTCAAAGTTTCTCTTGCTTTTTCTTCCAATTCAGGGTTCTTACTTGCTTCTTCATGAAACTTAACGTAAAATTCCCAAAGCCATAAGTCTGGTTTTTCTTCTGGCTCTTTTCCTTCTCCCCAAAGCAAGTAGGCAGTAACTAATTTTGCTACTTGCAAACCGACATTATTCATGTAATTTGCTCTTATAACTTTATACCCAAGAAATTCAAGTGCATTTGCTAAAGTATCCCCAAGAAAAGTTGACCTTGCATGACCGATATGCATGGGATGCACAGGATTGGGCTGGGAATACTCAACCATAATCCTTTTCCCTCTTCCTTCTTTTAGCTTTTTTCCTTTTTGAATTTCTTTCAAAACTTTTTCTGAAATTTTTTCCCAGTCAAAGAAAAAGTTTATGTAGCCTTCCTTTGCTTCAACCTTTTTTATCAAACTTTTCTTTGGAATTTTTATTTTTTTAACAAGTTCTTCAGCAATCTCTTTTGGATTTCTTTTTTCCTTTTTTGCTAGCTGAAAACAAACGGTAGAAGCTAAATCTCCAAGCTCTGAGCGAGGCGGAACTTCTAGAGTTCCCTCTATTTTCTCTATACCCAAAAACCCTAAAGCTTTTATAGCTTCCTCTTCTAACATATATGAGATATTTTTTATTTTTAACTTAAAAATTAATCGTTGAGAACATGGAAGTTGATGAGTTTGAACCAAGGAAACAAACTGTAAGTGAGTTAGTAAAACAAATGAGAAAAACGGCTTTTAACGCAAGAAGGCTTGGAGAGGCTGTAGAAATAATAGAAGAAATGATAAGAGATAAAAATTGCGTTAAATTTTTGGGTTTGGCTGGAGCCCTAATTCCTGCTGGAATGGGTAAGTGTATAGTAGAAATGATAAAAAATAAATGGGTTGATATAATTGTTTCTACAGGAGCTAACATTACTCACGAGCTTGCAAACTGTTTTGGAGAGAAATACTATCAGTGCGAACCAGAAAAAGTTAACGATTTAGAGCTGAGAGAAAAAGGTTTGGATAGAATTTATGATGTTTATGCAAGCTCAACCACAATGGCGATAATGGAAAAAAACCTTCAAGAAATTTTGAGCAAAATTAAAGAAGGAGAATATGCCACTTTTGAACTTCTCGAGGAAATAGGGAAAAGAATTGAAAAGAAAGACTCGATGTTGAGAGTAGCGGTTGAAAACGGGGTTAAAATTATTGTTCCTGGGATTGTTGATTCAATCCTAGGAATTCAATTTTGGATGTTTTCTCAAGACCATAAAATAAAGATAAATGAGATGAAGGATTTAGACTTCTTGATAAACTTAAACTTTGACTTAAAGAAGGAAGGAAAAAATACTGGCGCAATAATCTTAGGTGGAGGTGTACCGAAAAACTTTATTTTACAATCAGTTTTATTAGCCGACAAACCCCATAAGTATGTTGTTCAAATAACAACCGAAATTCCGGAGTATGGTGGTTTATCTGGAGCGACTTTAGAAGAAGCTTTAAGCTGGGGTAAAGTTGATAAAAGTTCAAAAATCTGTACAGTTTATTGCGATTCAACCATAGCTTTTCCTATAATTGTTTCTTGTTTAAAAGAAAAGCTAACTTTTCAAAAATCCTAAATCTTTCAATTTCTTTAAAATTTTTTCAACAACAACTTCAGGAGGGATGTCAACTTTATTGCATCTAACGTTTCCAAAAGGCTTTTTCTTTTTGTAATAGTCTATCAAAGGTTTTGACTGCTGTTTGTAAACTCTAAATCTTTCCTTAATAACTTCAGGCTTATCATCTTCTCTTTGGATTAGTTTAGCTCCGCATTTATCGCATATCTCATCGGTTTTTGGTTTGAGAAAAATTTTATGATAAATCGCATTACAATTAGGGCAAATTAATCTACCAGAAAGTCTTGCTATTATAACACTTTGAGGAACGTTTAAGTTTATAATGACATCGGGTGGAGAAATTTTTTCTAAAGCTTCTGCCTGTGGAATCGTTCTTGGATAACCGTCCAAGATATAACCTTTTGAACAATCCGGTTTTGAGAGCCTTTCTTTAACTATTTCTATAACAATATCATCAGGAACTAGCTCGCCTTTACCCTGGTATTCAGCTATTTTTTTACCCAACTCACTTCCGGATTTGGCAATTTCTCTCAGAATATCGCCAGTATTTATCTTCGGTATTCCTAGTTTGTTTTCAATAATCGAAGCGTAAGTTCCTTTTCCTGAGCCTGGAGGACCAAAAATTATCAGTTTCATGTTCTTCCCAGATTTTAAAAATTAGGAAGCACAAACCTATAAAGCTAACCGATAAAAATTAAATAAGAGAAAAATTAAATAAGCTGGGATAGTTCAGCGGTTAGAACGCGGCGCTCATAAGCTTTATGAGCTTTGAAAGAAGATGAAAGATGAAACGCCGAAGTCCCGGGTTCAAATCCCGGTCCCAGCATTTAAAAGGATTTATCTTTTCACTTTTTCCTTATTATTATGATAGTTCCTACAAAAATTGTAAAAAAAGAAAACGACTATGAAATAGCTTTTATGGTATTTCCAATTTTCCTAGAAGATAGAACCTTTTATGAGTTTCATCTCCTTAAATTTTCACGTTCTCAAACAAAAACGCTTAAGATAAAAGAGTATAAACCGCCGCTTAATGCTGAAGAAATAGCGAAAGAATTTGGGGTTAAGCCAGAAGATGTGAAAGAACTTTTAGAAAAGCTAGGTTACAAGGCTTAAATTCAGAAAAGTATTAAATTTATTTTTGCTTAAATATTATCAAAAGGTGAAAAAATGGTTGAATTGACAGAAGAGGAAAAAAAAGTTGTAGAAGCGATGAAAATGCTAAAAGCAACTTCAGAATCTCAGCTTAAAACAGTAGACCATATAGCAAAGGCTGCATCAATGCCAAAAAGTAAAGTTGCTTCAATAATCCAAATGCTAATGAATAAAAAAGTTGTAAAAAGAATTGCGAGGGAGAAAGCAGCAGGATATTACATTGACCCAACGGCTCAAGTTTGACATAACTTTACCTTTAAATTCACAGATTTAAAACGGAATTTATTTATCCTTAATTCTAAAATTTTATTCAACTATGGCCCGATTAGCGTAGCCTGGTTAGCGCGCAGGCCTGTGGAGCCTGAAGGCCGGGTTCAAATCCCGGGTCGGGCCCAAGTTTCTCATCCTTCAAACCTACAGAAGAATTTTTGGATATTTTAGTAAACTTAAGTAGTTTCAGGATTAGACTTCATCTTTCAGAAATTTTAAAAATTTAAAAATTTGATTTAAATTAACAGTATAGAAGTGGAAAAATGTGAATGAAATGGAGATTTTTGTACTTGGTTCTGGTAATGCTTATTCAGAAAAACGTAACCCAACAAGCTTTGTAATTAATTCTTCTGGAAAATATACACTAGTTGAATGTCCCAGTATGCTAAGAAAAATTTTAAGAGAATTTAGAGAAAGGTCTGGCAAAAAATTAGGAATTGAGGAAATAAACGATGTTATAGTAACCCATTTACACGGCGATCATTCTAACGGTTTAGAAGCTTTTGGATTTTGGAAACATTTTGTAGAAAAGAAAAAGCCAAACATTTATTCTATAAAAGAAGTTTTTGAAGATTTATGGGAGAATAAACTTAAAGCCAGTATGCAAAGAATTTATACAGAAAATTTTTCTTTAGAAAAAGTTTCTTTAGATTTTTACTTCCAAACAAAAATTTTAGAATTTGGAAAGATAAACAAAGTAAACAATTTAAAAGTTGAGATTAAAAAAACAAAGCATGTCGTACCCTGTTTTGCGATTAAAGTTAATGGCATACTAGGCTACAGTTCAGATACTTCTTTTGACCCTGAATTAATAGAATTTTTGTCGCCATGTAGAATGATTATTCATGAAGTTGGATATGGAATTCATACGCAGTATAAAGAACTTATTCGATTACCAAAGCATATAAAAGAGAAAATTTATCTTGCTCATTTGGATGATAACTTTAATACCATAAGCTCTGAGTTAAAAATTTTGGAAGAAGGCTCGGCTTACAGAGTATAAAATCTTAAAAATAAAGTGCTAAATACTCAAATTAATTATGAGAAGATGGGAGTAAAAGAAAAATTAACATCGTTCTGGAAAAGCTTAGAAGGTGCTTCTCTTTTTAGAAAATATGTTAACGGAGAAATAGGAATCAAGGAAGTTGTAACGGTAGAAAAAGGCGGAATAAAATTCTTTGGTATTATACCAGTTTTTCCTATGGAGGCAAAAGACTGGGGAAGACTTATAGAAGAACTCATAAAAATTCATGGTCCTGGTGTAGTTGCAACGATGAGAATGAGTTATAAAAAGAATGGCTATGAAGAAACAAAAGAACTTAAAAAAATTTTACCAAAAGAAAAAATAATTAAACTTCTTGAATTTTGGATAGACTTAGGGCACATAGAAAAAATTCTTGAGATTAAAGTAGGAAAAAATAACGAGCTGCGAGAAGTTTCTTTTGAGAATATTTTAAATGAAATAAAGGAAGAAGATAATAAAGTTGTAGTAAAGGTAAAAGGTTCTCTTTCTTGCAAAGCAGTAAAAGAAGTTATGAAAAAAACTCGGTATCCAGTTTGTATCCATGAGCCAGGTTATATAGCTGGCTTTCTAGAAGCTTTAGTAGGAGGAAAATGGGAAGTTGAAGAAACTAAATGTGAAGGAATGGGAGATAAGTTTTGTGAGTGGGTTTTCTTTAAAAAATGATTTTCACTTTTTTAAGTAAAACGAAAAACTTATAAATACTTTGAAAACAATTCTTTTAAATAGCCTCATGGGCATGGCGTTGGACTTTGACTTTACCGACTTAACGGCAGGATGAAAAGTTCTATTCCTGCTCATGAGACAAACTTAATCCTGAAGTAGTGCTTCAGGTAGGTTGATTGGTGAAACCTAGAGGTATTCCCGCCAATTCTGGTTGATCCCGCCAGAGGCCACTGCTATCCGGGTTCGACTAAGCCATGCGAGTCGAGAGGGGAAAGCCCTCGGCGCACTGCTCCGTAATGTGTAGTTAACCTACCCTTAGCTGGGGGATAATCTCGGGAAACTGAGGCTAATACCCCATAGGTGTTAGGTACTGGAAGGTCCTAACACCGAAAGCGTTTGCGGCTAAGGATGGGACTACACCCTATCAGGCTGTTGTTGGTGTAAAGAACCAACAAACCGATAACGGGTACGGGCTATGGGAGTAGGAGCCCGGAGATGGACTCTGAGACATGAGTCCAGGTCCTACGGGACGCAGCAGGCGCGAAACCTTTACAATTCGCTAACGCGAGATAAGGGAACCCGGAGTGCCCTTGCTCTGCAAGGGCTTTTGCGGTCTGAAAACAGGACCGCGAATAAGGGGTGGGTAAGACGGGTGCCAGCCGCCGCGGTAATACCCGCGCCCCGAGTGGTGGCCACGATTATTGGGTCTAAAGCGTCCGTAGCCGGTCTAGCAAGTTCCTGGTGAAATCCTCTAGCAAACTAGAGGGCTTGCCGGGAATACTGCTAGACTTGAGACCGGGAGAGGGTAGGGGTACTCCCGGGGTAGGGGTGAAATCCTATAATCCCGGGGGGACCACCAGTGGCGAAGGCGCCTACCTGGAACGGGTCTGACGGTGAGGGACGAAAGCTAGGGGAGCGATCGGGATTAGATACCCCGGTACACGAGCTTGGGAGTATCTTCTGATGAAAAGATGAAGATTAGGAACCCCAAGATGCTAGGATTTCCTAACTCGTGCGGGAAAGTCCTAGCCGTAAACGATGCCCGCTTGGTGTTGCAGACTTCTCGGGAGTCTGCAGTGCCGGAGCGTAGGTGTTAAGCGGGCCACCTGGGGAGTACGGCCGCAAGGCTGAAACTTAAGGGAATTGGCGGGGGAGCACACAAGGGGTGGGCGTTGCGGTTCAATTGGATTCAACGCCGGGAATCTTACCAGGGGAGACGGCAGGATGAGGGTCAGTCTGAAGGGCTTACCAGACAAGCCGAGAGGTGGTGCATGGCCATCGTCAGCTCGTACCGTGAGGCGTGCCGTTAAGTCGGTTAACGAGCGAGACCCACGCCCCATGTTGCTACTGCTCTCTTCGGAGAGCAGGCACTCATGGGGGACTGCCCGCGATAAGTGGGAGGAAGGAGTGGGCGACGGTAGGTCCGTATGCCCCGAATCCCCTGGGCTACACGCGACGCACAATGCGTGCTACAATGGGTTGCGACCCCGAAAGGGGAAGCTAATCCCCTAAAAGCACGCTCAGTTCGGATTGAGGGTTGTAACTCACCCTCATGAAGCCGGAATCCCTAGTAGGCGAACGTCACCATCGTTCGTCGAATACGTCCCTGCTCCTTGCACACACCGCCCGTCAAGCCAATCGAGTGGAACTCAAACGAGGCTTTCTCTTGTTGGGGAAGTCGAGTTTGAGTTCCGCGAGAGGGGCTAAGTCGTCACAAGGTAGCCGTACGGGAACGTGCGGCTGGATCACCTCCTTAAGTCTTTGTGTGCGGTAATACCTCTAGGCACCAAAAATCGCTACCTTCTTTCTTTTTATCAAAAGAAAGGTATAGGTTGTATTAATGTTAGACGTCTAACAAAAATTTAAATTCTTTGAGTTTTTAAGAATTCCAAAGTTTGAAGAAGTAATTGTTCGAAACGATGAAAAGCCTTTTCATTTCCGAAAATTTCTATGATACCAAAATTTGTAGGAAAGTCTCTTAACTTCCACATCTCATAAGGATAAGGGAACAACCTATCGACAAGTTTTTTTTCTTGTAAATAAAAAGCCAAATCCCTAACAATACCTTTATCACAGAACTCTAGTTCAAAAATCGTTGGTGAATAATCATCACAACTGTGCACACCAAAACAAACTTTAGAGAATTTTGACAGAACTTTTATTTTGCTTTCCTTTTTCGCAAAACATTCCAAGTCAACAAAAATAAAATTCTCATTATTCTCGTATTTCTTCATCAGTTTTAAGCAATAGTTTCTCGCGTCTCTATCCTTATCTAACCCGAAAAGAATTCCAACATAGTTTTTTACTTCTGTCATCTTTGAAAATAAAAATACTTTAAAAGATTTAACTCTTACTTATTTGACTCAGGAAATAACTAGCTATTTCAAATTTACCAGTTCTTAGGAAACCAATCGTATGATCTCTTAGCAAATATATGGTTTCCATAAGCATGGGAGTATGCGAAGGAGTAATGTAAGGAATTATATAATTGTTGTTAAAGCCTTGTAACGAAGCTTTTTCTAAGCAGTTAGTTATATCTTCTTTAAAGAAATTAAAAGCTAAATCAAAATTTTTGAACCTTGAGTCTAAGCCAGAAATCAAGGCCAAGTTGTTTTTTCTAGCATAATTTATAGCTTCTTTGTTTGCTTTTTTAAGACCTTTTTTTAATGAAGGGATAGATTCCAAGTAATAGCTTACTTCTATGAAAGGTTTATGACAAATTTCACCTTTTTCGTAAAGTTTAATTATCTCATCCGCTCTTTTACCCAACCCGCAGGGTCCAAACTGGTGCGGAACGACAATAAATCCTTCGTCCCTTTCTACACTCTTGCAAACATCTTCTAAATTTTTTGGCGATACCTTGTTTTCCCATTTTTCTGGAGTTAAGCATAAACCCAAAATATGATAATTGTCGAAAGTTAAAAATTCTAAACCAAAAAGCAAGTTTTCTTTTTTTGCTTTAAGGTAAGATTTGATTTTTTTGAAAGCTTTTATCGGCAAATCGATTTTTTCACACGCAAAAGCTTTGTCAGTAAGAATAAGATAATCTACTTTGCTTTTTTCAAAATCTTCTGCTAATTTTTTTGAAGTTTTTCCTAGGTTAAGTTTTTCTCCTTCTTTTGTATGGTAATGGATTGTTACCAAAGGCATAATAAATTAAATAATCGTAAGCTTTAAATCACTAATATTTCAGAGCAAAGAAAATGAAAAGAACTTTTTACTTAATAAGACTTGCATTTTTACGTTACATATGTTCTATGTTTTCCCATGAGTTCTCTAGCCAATCTTTCAAGCTCCTTGATTAGAAAACTTCTGTAAGTTTCATAAAATGGTTTGAAGATTTTATACAAGGTTTCACTTCTCTTTTCATAGTCTGCAAACTTCTCTTTCATTTTTTCTTTTGTGTACTCGTATAATTCTTCATCACTAATTCTATGAATTTGGTTACAACCATAAAATTTTCTGAAGGTACAGAGTTGAGAGTTAATGTTTCCTTCATCATATTTATCCATTTCAATTTTTATGCCTAATACTCGAGAAGGATTTATCAATCCTATTCTATAAGGAGTTTCTAAATCAGAAAGTAAACAGACTAAGATGCTATCCTTTAACTCTTTTCTTGGCACAGGCATATTAGGACTAATTAGAAAGTAGCTACAAAAATAATCAACATACTCTATTTTCTCTTCATCAAGAAAAGTTGAAGAAGGATGAAGAGTTTTTTTAATAGGTGCTCCAGGACCTTCGACTATTGAATAATTCAAGAGAGAGGGATCGATGTACAGAGAAATAAGATGAGCTATACCGATTGGATGTTTCCTAAAATTTTGATGTGCTTTTTTTCTCTTCTGCAAAGTTCGAAGATAAAGAGATCTAAAATACACTCTTTTTTAAAGCCCGTTTTTTCTTTAATTTCCTCTAGAGTTGATTGGAACTCTACTTCTATGTCTTCCTCCCTTTCCATACTTATAAAAAAGTAGTAAAGAATTTAAAGCTTAAAAAATTGAAAAATTTCTCGAAGAATTTTTCAGAAAAAGTAAAGGATTCCGAACGACTTAAAATCGTAAGGATAAAATTTTATCTTCATCTTAACTAAATTAGAAATAATTAATTGGGCCGGTAGATCAACGGTAGATCGCCTCGCTTGCAACGAGGAGGTTCGGGGTTCAAATCCCCGCCGGTCCATTGTTAATTTAACTTCAACTCACGTCGTTTTAAAAAAACGATAAAGCTTAAATAGGATAAAGCTTTTAAATTATAAAAACTAATAAATTAGTTGCCGGTGTCGTTATGTCTGCTTAGCTTGAACATCGGCCTTTTTGTTTAGCTATGAGTTTGCCCTTCTAACTGATAAAAGATGAAGAAATGGGCACCTAACGAGCTTCCTTTGATGCGAATCCTTATTTTGATAATAAGGGTTTAAGAGTTGAGGTTGATGACTTAACTGACAGCGTCTGATGAAAGATGAAGAACGAACTGTCTTTATGAAACCAGAAGATGAAACTACCATAGGATAGGCTGGTCAAGAGGTCCTGGCAACAGTAGCCCACTTGGTGGATGGCTCGGCTTGGTTAGCCGAAGAAGGCCGTGCCAAGCTGCGATAAGCCTGGGTTATCCGCATGGAGGATTTGACCCCAGGATTGCCGAATGGGATTCCTAGCCCGTTAAGGGCTACTCCGGAAGGAGAGGGAACGCGCCGAAGTGAAGCATCTCAGTAGGCGCAGGAAAAGAAATCAAACGAGATTCGGTGAGTAGGGGCGACCGAAAGCCGAACAGGGCAAACCGAACTTTCTTTCGAAAAGAAAGAAAGGATGTGGAGTTACAGGACTTGGGTCTTTCCTCGCTTGTCGACCCGAAGTGAGCTGGAAAGCTCCACCATAGAGGGTGATAGTCCCGTAGGGGAAGGCAAGAAGGAAAATGCCAAGTCTCCTGAGTACCATTCCTTGGATATGGAGTGGGAATTTGGGTGGCATTAACATCCAACCCTAAATACTAACCAAGTCCGATAGCGGACTAGTATCGTGAGAGAAAGCTGAAAAGTACCGCGAAAGCGGGGTGAAAAGAGCCTGAAACCAAGTTGGGCATAGTCAGCTAGGGCATGAAAGGTGCTACTCCGAAGGAAATTCTCGCAAGAGAAGAGTACGAGGAGTAGCTTACAGTGTCCTAGCATCCGTTCTGAAAAACGGGGCAGGGAGTTTGCTCGAGTAGTGAGGTTAAGGGGTTTAAGCCCCGTAGCCGTAGCGAAAGCGACAAGCCCGTAGTCTCGCAAGAGACGTGGGGCGGGGTGTGAAAGCGCCCGAAATTACTCGAGCAAGACCCGAAGCCGGTCGATCTAACCCTGGGCAGGATGAAGTTCCTCGAAAGAGGAATGGAGGTCCGAACCGGTGCTGAGACCCAATCGCTCGGTTGACCCAGGGTTAGGGGTGAAAAGCCAATCGAGACCGGTGATAGCTGGTTCCTCCCGAAATGAGCGTCAGCTCAGCCTGGCCGGAGGTAAGCAGTAGGGTAAAGAGACTGATTGGACGGTCAAGGTGCGAAAGCATCAGCCGTCCTGTCAAACTCTGAATCTACTGCTGCCTGAGAAGGCCAGAGTGAGGGCACTGGGTTAAGCTCGGTGCCCAAAAGGGGAACAACCCAACCTGGGGTTAAGACCCCTAAATGCCGGCTAAACGAAGAAGGGAGTCCAAACCCATAGACAGCGGGGCTGTAGGCTTAGAAGCAGCCATCAGTTAAAAAGTGCGTAACAGCTTACCCGCCGAGGGTTTGGGCCCTGAAAATGGAAGGGACTAAGCCGGCTGTCGATACCCCAGACCTGCGAAAGCAGGGGGTAGGGAGGCGTTCTGCACGGGTAGAAGCTTGTTCGTAAGAACAAGTGGACCGTGCAGAATTGAAGATCCTGCCATGAGTAGCAGCATAGCTGGGTGAAAATCCCAGCCGCCTGAACCCTCAGGGTTTGCCAGCAATGTTCGTCAGCTGGCAGTTAGTCGATCCTAAGGGCGCTCTTAACCGAAGCGCTCGAAGGGGAAATCGGTTAATATTCCGATACCATGGAGGTACGTGCGGCAACGCAAGCCAGCTTTCCGACGTTTCAGGATAGGCCGACGCAAGTTAACTGTTGAAGCCTACGGAGTCTCGTAATGAGGAGAAGTAGGTGAAGACAGGAATAGCTCCGCGTATGCGGAGTTCGGCCGATTCCTGGAACCCGTGAAAAGGGAAGCTGGAAGGATCCTCCATGATCGTACCGAGAACCGACACAGGTAGGGTCGCTGAGAAGGCGAAGGCGTGTTGGGAGAACCCAATCCAGGGAAATCGGCAAACTGGCCCCGTATGTTCGCTAGAAGGGGTGCCTGTTCTCTCGAAAGGGAGAGCAGGTCGCAGTGACAAGGGGGAAGCGACTGTTTAACAAAAACATAGGAGACTGCTAGTCCGAAAGGATTTGTACAGTCTCTGAGGTCTGCCCAGTGCCGGTGTGTGAAACCCGGTTCCAACCGGGAGAAGCCCCGGCAAACGGCGGCGGTAACTCTGACCGTCGTAACTCAGGGCGGTCATCTGATTTGATGATACGCCGCCTGGGCGACATAAGTAGCGCAATCCCTTGCCGTTTAATTGACGGCCCGTTCAACGGCTTAACGACTTCCCCGCTGTCCTGGGTTGGGACCCAGCGAAATTGCTGTTCTGGTGAATAGGCCAGAGACCTCCGGTGGGAAACGAAGACCCCGTAGAGCTTTACTGCAGTCTGGCGTTGCTGTAAGGTTGAAATTGCATAGAGTAGCTGGGACTCGTTATCAGGCGTAGGCTTCGGCCGAGGCTGAGAGGAAAGTGTAACACCAGCCCTTTTCAACCTTACGGCTTACCCGTAAGGGGACAGCGTCAGATGGGCAGTTCGGCTGGGAGTTTAGGAGTTGGAATGTAGAGTCCCTTAAGTTATGAAAAGATGATTAGGGGCATACGGTCTGAACAGCTCCTAAACCAGCAAGCGGTACGCCCTTGGTAAGAGATCAAGGGCGCCCAAAGCTCAGCTCATCCGGGTCATGTCAGAAGTTGAAGCTATGATTACACTGCTCCAGAATGATTAAAGATGAGTATGGAGGTAGCTCATGAGCTTTAACCAGCTTCTGACACCCGAAAGAAATCCGGAGTAGAGTGTAAGCGCAAAAGCTGGGTTGATTGGATCCCGCAAAGCGAGGGATCCAAGGGCGAAAGCCTGGGCTAGCGATACATCGGTTCGCCTTAATGGCGGCCGGTGGTATCAGAAAAGCTACCTCGGGGATAATGGGCCCGTGGCCGGTGAAAGCCCACAGCTCAGGGGTTTTCATCCCACAGGATAGCGACGAGCGGGTAAATTGACCCGGCGCGTTGGTGCGTCGCTGTCGGCTCCCCCCCTCCTGGCCGTGCAGTAGCGGCCAAGGGTACAGGTGCCCACTGGTTAAAGGGGGACGTTAGCTGGGTTCAGAACGTCGTGAGACAGTTCGGTCGCTATCTACCGGAGGTGCTGGCTGTCTGACCGGAAGGATGGGTGAGTACGAAAGGAACACCCATCCGTGGCCTCTGGTCTACCGGTTGTTCATGGCACAGCCGGGCAGCTAAGCCATAGCGGATAAGTCCTGAAGGCATCTAAGGACGAAACCGCCCGGGAAAATAGACAGCCAATTGCTCTGCTGTTCCGCAAGGAACGGTAGAGCAACGAGGGCTCTCCTAGACGAGGAGGTTGATAGGAAGGGGGTGTACGCGCCAAGCTTTCGAGCGAGGCGTTCAGCCCGCCTTTCCTAATCGCCCGAGGTTGCCAGGACTTGATAAACAGCTTATCCTATGGTAGTTTCAAAAAAACTATTTCTTTAAGTTAATTGAAAAATAATTCAAAACGGAACTTACTTCCATTTCATTCAAAACGATAAAGGGATTTAATTTTTTCTTCCTAAATTTAATTAGTGAAAGTTGAAGTATACATAAGAAACAAGGAAATTGAAATTCCTTGCGTTTATTCTAATCAAAACCCTTACTTGAAAACCGTGAGTTTTTCTATAAATTTGCCTCCTGCTATAATTTACAAAAAATTGAAGGATCTTCCGGAAAAGGATAAAAAAG
>JAWBTW010000007.1:0-40609 GCA_039000165.1 Candidatus Aenigmatarchaeota archaeon | reverse complement strand
TTTGCTATAAGGATGTGAGGGAAAGAGAGGAAAAAATTGTTTTGTTTTTGGATTACTTTGATTTAAAAGAATTGATAGACTTAAAACCAAACTTGGGAAGCACTTACATATATTCAACTTCTGAGCCACATGATGAGGAACAAGAAATAGATTTTGAAAGAATGCTGAATTGGGTTAGACACTTTAAGCTTGATTTTAAGCAAGCTCATGCTTCTGGGCATGCTTCAAGAGAAGAAATAGTAAAAATAGCAAGAAACATTAATGCTAAAAAAATAATTCCTGTTCATACCAAAAATCCAAAAAAATTCAAGAAATTGTTCAAAAATGTTTTGATAGTAAAAAAAGGAGAGGAAATCTCGGTTTGATTAAGCTCATTAAATTTTGATTTTTTTAACAATCAAAATTTATCCGTTAAGAAGGAAAGATTGTCAAAAAGCTGTGGTTGGTACCAACTCCAATACTTATATGGATAATGCTAACCAATTAAAAATTCTGTAAGTGTGTAATGAGAACTTAGATAACAAAGCTATAGGCTATTTTTATTTTTTATAAAGTCATATCCTCAGATTCAAACTAAATTCCAAAAAGATACAAAATAACTTCATCTTCTAATACGTTTTCCAATTCTTTTAAAGAAAAATGAATTCTTACATCTCTTACAAGTTCTTGCTCGTTAACTGGTCTATGAACAACATTGTAAGGAAGTTTAGTACCCCATCTTCCTCTCCAGGAATAAGGTTCTTTTTCTCTTGAATCCTTTGGGTCTGTAAGCTTTCCTGCTCTTTCTAATATTTTTTCTAATGCGTTCTCTCCCTCTACAAACATTTTGCACATTGGTTTATAACAAACAGCTTCAACAATTTCGTTGAAGTTGGGATTATCTTTGTATTTAATATACCAAAGTTCGGCTCGTTTTCTTGAGATTACATAATTCTCATTCTTAACCTTAATTTTAAGCTTTAACTCTTTTTCTATCTCATAAATTATTCTTTCTTTATATGGATACCCGTCTGGCTTAACTATAACACAGCTAAAATTTCTTAAGTTCATAAGAAAAAAACATAAGTTTAAATGATTTAAATTTTACTTCTTTTACCACTCTTATTGTAAAGCACTTCGACATCATGCTCAAACTAATAATTTTTGATGGTGAAGGAGTTTTGTACACAGGGAAAAAGGCAATCAAAATTTTTGAAAGGGAATACAATAAGTTCTTGAAAAATTTTGGGGCAAAGTTTGAAAATCAACATAAAATTTGGATAAAGCTTTATCCTAAAATTTCCTCCGGAAAAATTTCTTTGAGAGAAGCTAACCAGATTGTCTACAAGAAACTTGGAATTCCGACTTCAAAAGTTGATGAATGGTTGAGGAAAGATAAAAAGATAAACTTAAAGTTTGTCAAACTTTACAAGAAAAGAAAAAAACTTCTAGAAAAAATTAAGTCAAAAGGAATAAGAATTGCAATTCTTTCAGATACTGTTCATCCTTTAAAATGGAGGTTAGAGCTTTTCAAAAAGTTTGGTCTGAAAAAAGGAAAACATTATGATAAACTTTTTCTCTCTCGCTTAATTGGTTATGAAAAACCTCATCCAAAGGCTTACTTAAAAGTTTTAGAATATTTTAAAGTTAAACCAGAAGAAGCAATCTTTGTTGGACATGATAAAGAAGAAATGGAAGGTGCAAAAAGAGTTGGGATAAAAGCAGTTTGTTGGAAAGAATTGAAGAAAATCTCAAAAAATATTTAAAAAAACAGAATTAAAATTATGAGAAAAATAGTTTTAATAGTTCCATTGATTATTGTAGTTGTTGGAATAGTAGGATACTATTATTACTCTAGCCTAAAGGAAACAGAAGCCGCAAAAGAAGCTTGTATTCAAGCTTGCATGGAAGCAAAAGCCCAAGAAATGAATTTAAACGACGGGCCTTGCCTTTCTAACAAAATAATAGAGAATTGGGTTTGTGATGTAGCTCATAACCCAAGAGAGCCTGTAGATGATATAAAAGAAAACCAATGCCCAGAATATGGGAAAACAGCTTTTCATTTTGTTGAAGTGGACCCAAATTGCAATTTCATAAGAGCAGTTTAATTTTTAAAAGAGAAATTCTTACCTGAAAGCTCTAAGCTTTTTCTTACATAAATTTCTAGTTTTTCATATACACTTTTTAAAGCATCTAAATCGTCTTCGCAATGCTCTATTATTTCTTTTTTTGCCTTGTCTTTCCCCTTTAAAAACTGAAAATAAAGCTCTTGAACATTTTTTCCTGTTATACTTAAGTTTTTCTTTATTCCAAAAAATCTAGAGACTTCATCCAACCTATAACTTGCAAGAGCTAAGTTTTCTTTTGCAAACTTACACAAATCTAAAATTTTTGCTTCAAACAAGATTGTTGCATCGATATTATACTTAATGGCTCTAGTCAAAAGAAAAGGAATATCAAACCCAGAATGCCAGATGATTAAAGTTTCGTTCTTATTTTTTCTTATAATTTCTAAAGCCCTTTGTATAGTTTCTTTTTCTTTTTCTGGATCATCAGTAAATATTATTTCTTTTTTCCCGTTTGGCAAGATTAAACCAACAGCAATTATAATTCCTATATCCGCGTGAAGTGAAGAAGTTTCTAAGTCTAAAAACATCATACTTTTTCATAAAAACTTAAACAACTTAAAGATTTCTCTACCTCACTTCCGCTCAAGAGTTTTTAGGAAATGTTTTGAAAGAGGAGAATTATAATCTACTTGAAAGTAAGTGCGGTTTCTTTCTTTTCTTTCTTTCTTCAAGTAACCCATAGTTGTAAGTTGATTTAAATAAGCTGATTCTACTGCCCTTGCTTTTTTTGTTCGTTCAGCAACTTGTGAAGCTGTTGCTATTCCAAGCTCATAAACAGTAATAAAAGTTTTAAGTAAATGATCAGGTAACGCCAAAGTTAGCCTTAAAGAGGAAGAAGTTTCTAAGATTTCTAGCCTGTTTTTCAAATCATAAACCAAGTTTTCAATCTTGCTTACTCTTTCTTCCAATTTTCTTAGACTTTCTTTCAAACTCATAAAATTAAATTAAACTGAAAAAATAAATTCTTTCGAAAATATGAAATAGTTCAGGAACTAATTTAATTAAATGAAATACTGCAATAAATGCAATAAAACTTACTCGAACAAGATAAAAGTTTGCCCAGAGTGTGGAAACAAGCTAGTAAAAGTTAGTTATTAGCTACTTGATTTCCTTAAGAGTTTTTATTCCAAGAACTTCAAAATAGTCTATTTCTTCACCAACTTTAACTTTTTCTCTAACTTCTTCAGGAATATCGAGCTCAAAAACAGAAAAGTCAGTCAAATCCATAAGCTGAGCTTTTTCTCCAATTATGGCTAAAACCTGAGCTTTCTTTCTTTCGACTATCGGAACCTCTACAACTTCGTCTGCAGGTTTAACTATACTATGTCTTTTGCCGTCAAACAAACCTATAGCTTCAACTCTTGCTTTAGCAGCGCCATGCTTTCCAGATTTGCTTACATCTACCCTTTCAACTCTACATGGTTCGTTATCTATCAAAACAAAACCGTTTGGCTTTAAATCTTTTATAACAGCTGTTGTCTTGCCCAAAATCTCACTTCCTTGTCACAAGAATAATATCTTCCCTTTTCACGGTTACTCTTTTTGCGTGATGCGCAACAGTTACTGCATCTGAAGCAATTTTATCTGCAACCTCTAAAAGATAATTTTTAAGTTCTTTTACTGCCTCTAAAGAAACCCTATCTGCACCAACTTCCTTCCCTGCTTTTTTTGCTACTTTTTCTATCGCTAATAACGGAAAATCTTTAACCATACATACACCTAATTTTCTTAATAATTTTAAAATATATATTTTCTTTAGGTTTTTAATTAATTAAGGTTTTATGAGAGTTGTAATTGACACCTCCGGATTGATTTATCTGAATTATTTTCGAAGCTTTGAAGAAATTTTTACTGTTCCTGAAGTTATAGAAGAAGTAAAAGATAAGCTGACCAGCCTTAAAGTTTCTGGTTTAAACCTTAAGGTAGAAAACCCATCAAGGGAAAGTATAAAGGAAGTAAAAAAGATTGCTAAAGAAACTGGAGATCTAGAAAAATTATCAAAAACAGATGTTAAACTTCTTGCCCTAGCCAAAGAAAAGGAACTTCTAATAGTTTCTGATGATAGGAACATTCAAAACGTTGCAGAAAGAATGGGGATTAAGTACATTTCAATATTCAGCAAGAAGATTAGCAAGTTAATAATATGGAAAAAATATTGTAAAAACTGTAAGAAATTTTTTGAAGGTACAGCTTGTCCTGTATGCGGAAGGAAACTAATAAAAATACCAGAGACAACCAAAAATATAGTAGGATGAAAGAAAGTTCAAAGTTGTTTTTTAAAATTTTTATAGTTTCTTTAATCATTTTTTTACCGTTTGAGTATGCCTACTATTATATAGAGGATAATCATGGAATTGAGGGAAGTTATTATTTTTCTATCATTTTTCAAAACTTAATCTTTTCCCTGTTAGGCTGTATAGGTTTTTTCATATCTCTTAACCTATACAGGCTTTTAAAGACGAAAGAAGAAATATCCATGGTTACTTTTCTTTTAAAATCAGAAGAAATGACAGAAGATTGTAAAGTTATGTTTTATGTTTCTGTGATATGTGTGATTTGTTGGCTCCTCTATACGCTCTGTATTCCTATAGCGATTGGCATTATTCCGCCAGTAGGGAATAAAAGAATTAATGAAATGATTGGTGATAGCTTCCTTTTTTCTTCCATTCTTTTTTCCCTAGCTACGATTTTTGTGTTTAGTAGATGGCTAGGAAGGGTGAAAAAGTATGTATGAAAGTATATTCCTAATCGTTACTCCAATACCTGTAGTAATTCTTTTCTCATTTCTCTCGTTTTATCTGAACAAATTCTTAAAAAATGTGAAGAAAAACGAAAAACTTAGTTGGACTTTAGTCTTTCTTCATCCCTCTGCTTCTAAAGCGCTTAAAGTATTAATTATAACTCTACTATTTTTCAGTATAGTTTTTATTGCAAGAACTTTCATAAATCTTTTTTTGACTCTTCCTATACCCTTAGGTCCTATTGCTACTTATGTTCTTCTCCTGGGTTTTGTCTACTTCTTTAAAACTTTAGCCGAAATCACAGAAAAAAAATGAAATAGAGAAAGAGTTGAAGAAATAGTTATGGGAATAAAGAAAAGAAAGAAAAATTTGAAATTTATTCTAGCAGGAACTGATGGCTTTTTACTTGCTTCAGGTTTTCCTTCGGAAATTAATAGCAGAATGTTAGCAGCACTTACTGCTGCTGTATTCAAAAGTTCAGTTATAAATTCAAGGAACTTAAAATTGGTAGCTTTTCTTATGCTTTAATCAAAGCTACTGATGGTTTTTTCTCGTTTTAAAGTTTCTCCAAGTATAATTCTTGGTTGCGTTTTAGTAAAATGGGTTTGAATAAGGCTTTAAGTGAAAGTACAAAACTTAGAAAAATATTTATTTAAAGAAAAATGAAAAATAATTAATGATAGACTCAGCTTTTTTGCTTCTTTTACTTACAGCAATATTCTGTGCCATCGATGATATTCTTATTTACTTTATGGTTAAAAGAATTGGCGGTACTATAGGAGCTGGTTTAAAAGTAGTTGGTTTTTCACTTTTTGCTATTTTGGTTTATATGGTAATAGACTTAGCAGTTATCTACTTTGGTTGGTTGAATGTTGTCTATTATCTTATAGCTCATTACATAATAGAAATGATTGCGTACTTACCGATGATTGTAGGTCTATATTTAATATACAAGGCAATTAAGGGCGAGAAAAAATGATGGAATTTATAATGGCTTTTATAATGGTTGAGAGTATAATCACGCCAATAATAACTTTAATCATTCTTTTCTTTGCTCTTTACATGGCAAAAAAGTTTGGTGGAATGTACAAGAAATTCTTTATTGTTTTTGCTATAGGCTGGATATTCCAAATCCTTCATTCTATAGATGAAACTCTTTTGGTTCAAGCAATGCCAAGCATGATGCCTCTTGAAGCTATGTTTTTAACTTTTCCAGAGATATTGGCAAGCATGCGTGTACCATCGCCTCTCTTTGCAATTCTAGGTTTAAACTTTGATTTTATCCTAGTTAAAATGGCTTTCATGGCGGTTTGTGCAGTAATAATAACCTATGCTTTAACTATTCATTACAAACTAACAAAAGAAAAATAACTATTTTAAAACTTCTGGAAGTTTAACTTTCTTTTTTCCTATTATTGGTTTTATAGCCTTTTTTATTGGTTCATGACAAACGCTGCCAACAATACTTTCAAACTGTTTTAAAAGAATCCCAACAACAATTTCACCTTCTCCATAAAAAGTTTTTACTTTTCCTTTTTCGTCTAGAAGTAAGGGCGATCTCCTCGCGCAAATTAAAACAATTTTTTCACCAAGGAGCTCAGTCATAACTTCTATCATTTTATTCAATATCTTAATATAAGTCTTCTTTTCTTTCACTGGGTTTTCACCAAAAAAGTTTAAACGAGCTTCTCGATTTTCTTTGCTGCTTTTTCCATCTCAAGAAGAATAAGCCCAATATTTGCATTTTTTCTCAGCAAAGCTATAAGTATTGCTTCTTCTCCTGCGCCTATCGCTACATATTGTCCCTCAGAAGCGTTAACTATTACTTGTTGAAACTCACCTATTTCTAATTCTTTTGTTGAAGTCTCAGAAGTACCAACTATTGCAGCGGCCATAGCAGCAACTGCCCTTGCGTTTACTTCACTTGGCAAACCGCTTGCAATTAGTAAACCATCTCTTCTTACTATAGCTGAACCTATTACATCGCCTATCTTTTCTAGTTCCTTCAAAACATCTTCAAGCTCTTTCTTCTCGACCATTCTCTCACTTTATTTTTAGATTGTTTTTAACTTAAATATTTTGTCAAACAAGAGCCTTAAACCTTCTTCCAAACCTTCTTTCTTAACAGCACAAGTTCCTATAACATCTTCAAAACCTAAGGCTTTTTTAATTTCTTCTACGCTCAAAGCTCCTGGCAAATCTTGCTTGTTTGCAAAAACAACAAAAGGAATCTCATAACCTCTAACTTTTTCAAGCATTTCTTTTGCTCTTTCAAAAGTTTCTGGTTTAGTAGAATCAACAACAAGAATTACCCCCCAAACATCTCTTGCTAGTATTTTTAAAATCCAGTCAAACCTTTCTTGGCCAGGAGTTCCGAAAATGTCGCAAACTAAACCTTTCTTCTCTATGTAACCATGGTCCAAAGCTATTGTTGTTCCAAGCTTATCTATAGAAACAGCTTTTTCTGAAAGAGAGTGAATAGTGCTTGATTTTCCTGCACCGAAAGGTCCGGTTACCAAAATTTTTGGAACATATATGTTTACTCCAGTTTGAGTTATTTGGAATAAAATCCTGGGTGAATCATCATACTGGAAATAATTCATCCACAAAAGCTTTTTTTCGATGGTATCGAGTTTTATAACAGTATCCATAACATCGCAAACTTCTCTCAATTCTTCTTCTGAGTAACCCCAGTTTGTAAACAAGAAAAAGCATGTTGTTTTTGTTTTTTCAAAAACATTTTTCAATCTTTTAATTCCTTCTGCTACTTTTTTTGCTCCCACGCCCATAAAAACTTCCAAGCAATCAAAAATTGCAGTTTTTAAACCTTCTGTCTCTCTTAAAGCTTGCTCAAAAAGCTCTAAAGTTTTTTCCCAGGCTTCTTCTGGCTTAGTGACAAATGTTTTTAGAACATATTTTGCGTCGCTTTCTTGCTTAAGAGTAAAAGAAATGCAGTCAACAAAGACTATATCCTTGGATTCCCAACCATGCTCGTACATATTCTTGAGAATAACTGCAGGTGGCTTTGAAGTTGTTAAGTAAATCCCTCTATCTCCTTCTAGAATTCTCGTGGAAAGAATGTGCTGAGAAAAGCTTGATTTGTCTATTAGCGTTCCGGTTAAAAGTAAAACGGAAGAATTTGATTCCACTCCTCCCCCCAAAATTTCGTCTAGCTTTTCTATTCCTGTTGAGATTTTCATAAAATCACTTCTCCACAACTATACCTTTATCCGTTATAGTAAACCTTAAAGCTTCTAGAGGTGGTTTTGTATCCTTTAACCTTCTTATCCACATAAGCCTTTGTGTATAAGCAGTAGGGTCAAAACCTAATTCTATGGTTCCGTCAGTTAAAGCTTCTAAGGTTACCATATCTTTTTGCTCGATAACATCTTTTTCTATAGTTGAGATTGAAGTTATTTTTGAAGATTTAAGTTTAGCAAACAAAACTGAAGAGAATTTCGCACAAAGGTCTTTTGGAACGTATAAATAAAGGGTAGAAATCGCATCTATGCAGCATCTCTTAAGATTTTTATCCTGCAAATCCTTAATTGCTTGAGAAATTTTTATGTTAAACTCGTTTAAGTCAGCTGGGTTGTTTATTATATAAGTGTCTTTTTCTATCCCTCCTACTTGCCAAGAATAAACGTCTATGAAAACTATAATTTTCCCTTCTATGCGCCAGCCAAACTTTTCCATACTTTTTTTTACCTCTTCGGGTGGAGCGTTAAAAAGTATGTAAATAGCTGCTTCGTTTTGAACAAGGCCTTTATAAATAAATTGGTTGCAAAAAGTTGTTTTTCCTGAGCCTGGAGGGCCGACCAGTAGAATGGAAGAAGATTCAGGAAGTCCACCTTCGATTTTCTCGTCTAAATTTTCGATTCCTGTTTGAACTCTCATTTTCTCTTTTATTTAATTTGTTTTCCATTTTTAAAAATTTACGACTTCTTTTCCTCGTTAAAAGATTCTACAGAACCTTTAAGCTTAACTTCTATCTCAGTTAAATCACGAAGAATATTAGCATAAACTGCTTTCAAATCTTCTTCGGAAATTTCTTGCTTGAAATATTTCTCCCTCAGGGTTGCTATCATAAGCTTAAGCTCTTCGTATCTTTTTTTAAGTTGAGAAATTTCGTAAGCATTATAAAGTACTGTTACTGAGCCTATAAGAGTAAATATTACTCCAATAAGAGAGGTAACTATTATAAAAGTTGGTGCAAAAGGCTCTATCTCAACTCTAAACAGATGAGAAAGAGCTATAAATTCTAAGCCTAAACAAAGAGCAAAAACATTTACCGAAACTTGCCTTTTTGGGTTTGATAGCCTACCGAAATAAAAAATTAAAAGTGAAGCAAAGCTTAATCCAACAAAAGAAGCGAAGTTAATGAAAGTCATCCACCCAAGTTCCATAATTAAAATTTGTTTTCCTTATTAAAGAATTATTTCCCCTTTTTTGCTTTTTTCATTCCTTGCTTAATTCCTTTTTTCACTTCCTTTATCATTAAAGGAATAAGCTCCTTAGTCACTTCTGCGACCTCTTTAGTTTTTTCTGTTAGAGTTGCTGCTATATCTTCAGCAACCTTTTCAGTTTTTCTTATGGCTTTTTTAGTTTTTTTCTGGCTCAGGATGCTTAGTTCTCCTATAAGTTCACCAAACTTCCTTGCTGTTTTTAAAACAGGTTTCATTTTTTCCAAATTCTTTTTCTTCTTCATATTAATCAATTATTCTCAAAAAAATAAAAAAGAAAAAGTTACTCATAGTAGAACATACTTAGGCTACTAACTATTTCATTCTCGACTTGTGCATTAAAAGCACTCTGATCAACAGAAACTTTTTCGAATTCTTGCTGGAGTAAAGAAGCTATGGAATCTTCCACTAAGTAAGCCTCTTCTACAGCAGGTTGGGACGTTGGTTTTGGTCGAACTAAAAAATAAGCTATCACTGCAATTACTGCAATTATGCAAACAGCAACAATTAGCTTGTTCATGCTACCGCCCTGGGATATGCAAAAGCTCCAAACTTGTAAGTTATTCCTTTAAACTCTAGGCTTCCTTTCCACAGATATGGAGCGCTAGGAAGTCCAGTTGGTTCACCTTTCGCTAAACTAATGCTTCCTACTTTTGTTGATTGAAGCTCGCATTCTTCAGCAGAAATGTTCTGTTGCCTACACTTTGAATAATCTGGAAGCTCTCTTATATCTGCACTAAAGCTTGTATCAGTTTTAACTATGTTTGTTAGCACATAATTTGTTCCATTGATAGAAATCCTTCCTTTTGATATTATTGTTCCGTTAGCATCTATAGCAGCCCTTACTCTTTCCCTTACCGCAGACCAATCCACAACCTGAGCCTTATTTTTCTCTTCTCTTATTATTGAAGCTACTTGATCAAAGGGTAAAATTTTTACGCTTAGAACATGGAACTTTGCTGTTATGTAAGAATCTCTTTCGCAATCAAAACCTATACCCCAACCATGGATTACTGGTGAAAGATAGTTTCTTATCATGTTAGCAAAAGCTAGTCTTTCTGTTTCTCCAATTGGTCCAAGTCTTGCTAAACTTACTGAAGCTATTGCTGCTAAGGTTACTAGGAACAAAAAAGTTAAAACTAAGGCTTTCATGTTCTCTATTATTATTTTGTTTTTTCTAAAAAAAAAGATTTCGAAAATGTAGGTAAAAGAGAAAGCTTTAAATACTTTTCGACTTATATTTTATTAAGTTTTCGGAAAAAAGAGTTTCACTCAAAAGTGATGAAAATGGTGAAAAAAAGAAAATTGATGCCTTCTTGCCCAGAATGTGGGAGTACAAGTATTGTGGAAGATCCTTCTAGAGGAGAGCTTACTTGTTTAAAATGCGGTTTGGTTATAAAAGAGGAAATGATTGACACAGGACAGGAATGGCGTGCTTTTGATTCAGAACAAATGAGCAAAAGGGCAAGAGGTGGAGCTCCTTTAACTTTTACTAAGCATGATAAAGGTTTAACTACAGAAATAGGAAAAGGTTTGGGTGAACTTTACAAAGTTCCTGCAAAAAAAAGAGCTCAATATTATAGGTTAACAAAATGGCATAAAAGACTGATAAAATCAAAAGATAGAAACTTAAGCTTTGCTTTGAGCGAATTACAAAGAATTGTTTCTTTTCTTAATCTACCGAGAAGCATTCATGAAAGAATTGCAAGGTATTATGAGGAAGCTGTAAATAAAGGGTTGGTAAGAGGAAGAAGCATAGAAAGCGTAATAGCAGCTTTAACTTATGCTGTTTCTCGTGAGTTTGGAAGCCCAAGAACTTTGGATGAAATTTCTGAGGCAAGTGGAGTTGAAAAAAGGGAAATAGGAAGAACTTATCGTTATGTTTCTAGAGAGCTCAACATAAGAATTTTGCCTGCCGACCCTATAACTTTTGTTCCCAGATTTTGCTCAATGTTAGGATTAAGCGATAAGGTTCAGGCAAAAGCAACAGAAATTTTGAAGAAAGCAAAGAAACATGATATAACAAGTGGGAAAGGACCTACTGGAGTAGCTGCTGCTGCAATTTATATTGCTTGTGTTTTAGTAGGAGAAAAAAGAACTCAAAGAGAAGTTGCTGACATTGTTGGTGTCACCGAAGTGACCATAAGAAACAGGTATAAAGAATTGATTGAAAAACTTGGTATAGAAGAAGAAGTGGAGAAAAAGGCCAAAGAAGAATAGGAAAGACTTATGAGAGAAAAAAATCTTATAGAAGAACTTTATACTTTCTAAAATTCTCGTTATCTTTTTCAAAAATATAAAAATTCTAAAAAAAGTTATAAAAAAGCCTGTTATGTGTTAGCTTCCGTAGCCTGCATGAATCCGTTTTACTTAATTTTAATGAGTAGTGAAATAATTATACGTGATAGTTGTCAGCAAATTAAGCTAGCGTTAAAAGAATTAGAAGAAGAAAAAATCAAAAAGCAAATATGGTAACTTTTGTTCTTTTTTGTTAGACGTCTAACATTAAGAAAAATTTTTAGCTTTTTTATCACAAAAAATCCTTAGTTTCATTTTTTCCTCAACCACTTTATCTTTAGGTTTATGCTCTTGAGTTTTTTCTTTATCAAAAATGTGAATTATTGTGTGGCCTAACTCAGCCAAAGTATTTGCTATATATCTTCTATGACAACGCCACCATAATAATTCAGCACAAAGTATTGCTGTGTTTTTATTATCAGCAATTTCTAGAAGTTTTTTTATGGCTTCTGAAAACTCTTTGCTTTTTGAAAAATTTTCATAACCCTCTTTCCTGTAGCCACCAAGCTCAGGAAAGTGAAGATAATGAATTTTTTCTTTTGATAATTCTTTTTCCAAATTTTCTTTGTTAAACCAAGAGAATTTTTTGCTAGAAGGAAACCTACGAACGTCAATTACTAGCTCGATTTTAAAAATTTTTAGAATCTCTAAAAATTCTTCTAAGTTTCTTGTGCTATGGCCTAAAGTATAAAATTTCATAAGTTATTTTAATTCTTTATCTAATTTGAATTTATGGAATTATCTATTTGCCCAGCATGTAAGAAACAAAGTTTAATTTTCTCTAGTGTGACAGAAGAAATTCCATACTTTGGGAAAATTCTAATTTTAAGTTTGAAATGCGAGAATTGCGGCTTTAAGCATAACGATATTTTTAATGTTGAAATAAAAGAGCCGATGAGCTATAGAATTAGAATAGAAAGTGAAAAGGATTTGACAGCAAAAGTAGTAAGAGCTTCTTCTGGAACTATAATAGTTCCTGAGTTGGGAGTTAAAATAGAGCCAGGAAGCTATGCAGAAGGTTTCATAACTAACGTTGAAGGAATTCTAGAAAGAATAGAAAATATTTTAAAATATCAGCAAAAAATCCAAAAAGGAAAGAAGCTTGAAAAAATTAAAAAATTGATAAAAAAAATCGAAAGAATGAGAGAAGGAAAGGAAAAGTTTACGGTAATAATCAAAGATCCTTTTGGAAATTCTGCAATAATCTCAGAGAAAGCAAAAAGAAAAAAACTTAGCAAAAAGGAGTTAAAAAATTTAAAAAGCGGTATGGTAGTTTTTGAAATGATTAAGTAATTACTTCTTTAAAGCTTTCTTGAATTCTTCTTTTAATTCTTCCAACTTTGAAATTAATCTATCGCAAGCTTTTTCTAGCGCAGTTTCTGGAGAACTGCGAGAAACTTTGACAAATATTTTTGGCTCTGAAAGGTAAGGATGTTCTTTTATTTGAGCAGACTCTATCACACTTTTATCGTTCCAAAGCTCTTCTCTCAAAAGATTTGTTAAAGTATAAGTTTCCCCTCTAACTTCAAGCTCCAAGGTTTTTTCATCTTTTTTTATTACTCTAAGCTCCATTCTCTCCCTTCTCTATTATGTACAAATCAACATCATAACTAATTTTTGGTTTTTCATGAAACTTAAACATATATGGAATTGAAAATTTATATTTTAATATTTGCTCTATTTTTCCTTTCCTTTCTTCAACAAATCTTTTTATAAAATCTCTAGTTTTTTTCCTTCCGTTTTTGTGTAAAGTATAAATTCTTTTTCCACATCTTAAAGCTGCCTCAAGAAAAATTCTGTCAGCATACCTAGTTTGAACACCAAAAGGAGGGTTTTGAATTATTGTATCAGCTTTTGCAAACCAATTCCTTATGTCGCAAATAACAAAATGTACTGGTAGCTTTTTTGAAACATAAGATTCGTGTCTTTTCAAATTTTCTTTTGCAACCCTTATAACATTTTTGTCTATATCTATGCCTATAACTAGCTTTGCTCCAAAAATTGCAGCACCTATAGCTAACCTTCCCGAGCCTGTGCCAAAATCAAAAACCACTTTATCTTTTATGTCACCATGTAGATAAGCAAGGTTAATAATCTCTGCAGCCAAGTTTCCGGTAATCGTATACTGTTCTAAGCTTGGTTTGGGAAGTAAAGGTTCTTTTAGTTGAGATAAAATGATCTCAAGTTGTTTTTTATCCATTATAATTATTTTGATACAGAAAAAAATTAAGGTTAAAAATTTTTCCAACTTTAAGTAAATTATGCGAGATAAAATAATTCAAAAGATAAAAGAACTTTATCCAACATGCGAAGGAGCCTTTCTTTACGGTTCAAGGATTGAGGGTTACTGGGATAGCAACAGTGATTGGGACATAGGAATTATAGGAAAAGGAAGAAAAATTATCCTTGGTAACTTAAGCTTTTTTCCTCTAACTCTAGAAGAAATCGAGAAGATAGCACCTAGAAATATTCATCATATTAAGATTTCTATTCTTTCCAAAAAAGTTGAACCCTTAATGAACGAAAAAGTAGTAAAAGAAGCAGAAATTAAAGCAAAATATCACATAATTAGTTATTGTTTTCAAAAATACGGAAAATTGACCGGAATGGAAGTTCTACTGAACTATCTTAAGGAAAATGCTTTTTTCAATCCTGTCTTCAAACCCTCTTACCTTAAATTCTTAAATTCAAACAAAGTTGAAGAAGTTGCTAAAATCTACGACGAAATCATAGGAAAAAGTTCATTCAATTTAGAGTACAGAAGTTGGAGAAAGATTGACAATATTTTTTACCTCTCCACCAGAACCTTAAGCTCTTTTGCTTTTAACCCTCTTGCTACCTTAGTTTCAGCTTTAAAAGTTATGAGAAGATATGTAAGAGAAGTTAGAGAGTTTCAACTAAATTCAAAATAGGAATTTTGTACTTTTCCAAATCATCGATTCCTATTCTTGGGCAAGCTAAATTGATTAAAAAGTCTAAGCTTAAACCTTCGATTTTTTCCGGAGTTATTTCATCCATAGCTAGAATATAAACTTCTTTTCCTTCTTTTTCAAGCCTATCTTTGATTTTGAAAAAATTTTTATTTAGTTGGCCTCTTTTCCAACTCACAAGAATTCCTATTTTTCTTGCTTCTTTAAACTGAACTTTATTCCAAGCGATTATTTTTTCTATCTTCCTCTTGAAATCTTCCAAACTGTAAATTTCTCCTCTTTCTAAATCAAGACAAAAAACTGGCTTATTTGTCTTTAAAACCAAACCTAAGCCGTAAAATTTCCCTGCCGAAATACACAAGAAACAATCTACTTTCTTCTCTATAGCTTTTGCAGCCTCTAGATTACAACCTAAAATCTGGGAAGGATGTTGTAAAGCTTTGTGAGTAAAAACCTTTTTTCCTTTTTTTTCCAAGAATTCTTTTACTTTTTTAACAGTTTTAACAAATTGTATGCTGGTAACTATTCCTATTTTTTCAAAATGCTGGATTTTTTCAAAATTTTTTTCCAAGGTTGGAAGAGGATTAGCATCTATAAAATATTCCCAATAGACTACCGGTAAAGAAGCTCTTTTTAAAATTTTTTCATGGCCAATATGAAGGATTGCATCGCAACCTAATCTTTTGGCCTCTTCGTCTCTTATATCACAAGCACCGAAGCAAGGTTCAAGACATAAAACAACTTCAAAATATTCTTTCAGCTTTTTAGAAATTTCTTGAATTTTGAGCTTTAACCCTTCTGGAAACTGAACGAAAACTCTTTTTGCTTTAATTCTTTTTAGCTTCTGAATCACTTCCTCCATCTTCTCACAAACTTATTTTCAACTTTTGTTTTAAATATAATTATGGAAAAAGTCTCGAGAAAAGTTAGAAAAAAAGGTTATTTGCTTTTTAGAAAAAACAAGGTAAAAAAAGAGTTAGAAACAGAGAAAAGAATTCATTTTAAAGTTGAAGGTGAAACAGAAACTTATTCTGTAATTTTTGACAAGCTAAAGAAAAAGTTTTTTTGCGATTGTTCCTATTTCACACTTCACCAAAAAAAATGCTCGCATATAGTTGCTTGCGAACTTTTTTTAGAAGGAGTTTAAGGTAACATTCTTGTTAAATACCTTGGGAAAAGAACTGCCTCTTTTATGTTTGTTATGTCGAGCAACCTCATGGTAAATCTTTCTATTCCTATGCTAAAGCCTCCGTGAGGAGGCACGCCATACTTAAAAACTTCTGTGAACCACTTCAAATTCTCTAAGTTCAGACCTTTTTCCTTTATTTGTGCGATAATTTTTTCATATCTATGCTCTCTTTGTCCTCCTGAAGAAAGTTCTAAACCTTTGAAAATCAAATCAACACTTCTTGCCCATTCAGGCTCTTCATCAACACGCATAACATAAAAGGGTTTGATAGCAAAAGGAAACCTGTTTACAAAGAAAAAATCAGACTTATACTTTTCTTTTACGTATTCTGTTAAAATTTTTGTTGATTCTTTATCCAAGTCCTGATTTCTTGGTAACTTTTTTCCATATTCTTCCAAAATTTCGTAAATTTTTGGAAACCTGACTTCAGGAAAAGGAATTTTTGGAACCTTAATCTCTTTTCCAAGAAGTTCTAGTTCTTCTTTACATTCTTTTACAACTTTTTTTATCCCAGCTACACAGAGCCTCTCTTCTAACCTCATCATATCACTTTCATCACTCATAAAAGCAAACTCAGGAGCAATAGTTCTATGCTCAGCTAAATGAGTTGGTTGGTCTGAAGGTTCTGCTCTCCAGCTCGGCCCTAAATCGTAAATCTTCTCGAAACCAGCTGCTATTAGCAACTGCCTATGTAGTTGAGGATCTTGTCTTAAGAAAGCCTCTTTCCCAAAAAAATCTATCTTGAAAACTTCTGCCCCACCTTCTGAAACCCCGCCTATTATGCTTGGTGTCCAAACTCTTAAAAAACCTTCTTTCTTAAGAAATTCTTCCATCCCTTCTTGCAACTTTGCTTGAATTATAAAAATAGCTTGATTTTCTCTTCTTCTCAAATCAAGAGGACGCCATTCAAGTCTTGTTTCTAGAGTTGCAGGAGTAACATTTCTAGGGTCTAACGGCAAAGGAGTTTGAGCCTTGCTTATAATTTCAATCTCAGAAGGAATTACTTCAATTCCTCCTTTTGCTATTTTACTCCTAACAACCTTACCCTTGATACTTAAAACATCTTCTTGATGTAAACTTTTGTAAATTTCAAGAATTTTCTCAGGAACTTCACCTTTCTTAGCAGTTACTTGGATTATTCCATCTTTATCCCTTAACAAAAGGAAGTTTACTCCTCCTATTAACCTGATATCATGACACCAGCCAGAAATGATTACTTCCTTCCCTATATTTTTTTTCAACTCGCTTGTGTAATGAGTTCTTTTAAGCATAATCTCACAAAGCGTATAGAGTAAACCAGCTTAAAAGCCAAAACAAAACAAAAGTAATAAAACTGTTATAAACTAAAACTTTTATTTTTGTTTGTTTTTTGAAGGCGGGAAGAAGAACAAAATAAACTATAAATGGGAATGTTAAAGAAAAAGTTAAGTTTTCTAAAAATTTTGAAAAGTAGTACGAAATTATTCCGCAAGCAATTCCGGCTATCAAAAACACTATCGTAATTTTTTTAATTACTTTCATCTTCTCCCTCTTTACAGTTTACTTTTTTAAAAAAGAAATCTTTTACTTTTTTCTGCCAAGACTTTTCTCCCAGGATTTCTTTTTTTACCCATGGTTGCAAGTTTTTGCCCTCTTCTAATAATTTTGTCGCAACACTTTCAACGGTATCCCAATGCCACCTTATGAAATTTGGCCTTTCTTTGTATTCTGTTAAAACTTTCTTTAGAAATTCTATTGTTCTGTGATCATGACTATAACCCACACCGAAATCAAAATTAACTTTTGATTTTAACTCTTCTATCGCTTTGTCCCTTTCTACCTTAGCTATTATCGAAGCAGCAGAAACTACAGGATAAGTTTCGTCCGCATAATTTTCAACTATCAATTTCACATTTTTTCTTGTTAAATGCTCTAAGATTAGTTTCTCGAACCTCTTATTTTTGGAACCGTTTGTGTTTCCAAGAGAATCTATATAAACTACTTTTGCGTCTACCATATTAATTATCTCAGCCATCTTCATAGCTTCTATTTTATCTAGGTTTATTTTCTTGTCCATATAGCTATTAATTCTACAGGCAGGAATTCTTAAAACAACTAAATTTTTTGCTATTTCCTCTATAATTTTAGCTAATTCTTCCCTCCTCTTTGGCGAAAGCTCTTTTGAATCTTTAACCCCTAAGTTCTTCAATTTTTTTTCATCTTTTTTCTCTATTACCAAACCACAAATTACCATTGGTCCAATAAGAGCTCCGCGGCCTGCTTGACGTTGCAAGAAGCAACTTCGTCCATGCCGCAGATAAGGATTTCTTTCACCTCCCTTTGAATAAATTTATTTATTCTTTTTAAAAAACCAATGTTTTGTCCCTAACCTAAAAATTAAAACATCCTCAACCAAGTCCCAAATCAAATGTAAGAATAAAGAAAAAAAGACTAGCCTAAGGAGAAAATAGATTGGTAAAATTGAAAGAGAGGCGAAAAAAACTAAGAAGAAAAAGTTGTGGAAGAGGTACTTTCTAGGTTTTTCGAAAGTAATTATCCCTCTTATTCCTTTTTTCAAAAGGATTGGTAAATGATCCAAATCGATAAAAACACTTGAAAAGAAAATTAAAAGAAGTGAATAAAAATCAGCATTAAGAAAATTTGCTAAAAGGAAAACAAGAAAGAAGTGAATAAACCAATGAAAAGCTGCATACTTTAAACCCATGTCAAACCCTTAAAATCATCAGTAAGAAAAAGATAACACTAGCCAAAAGGCTTGGAATGTGAGACCTTTTATGAGTTTTTAAGTAAGCAGGATCCTCGACCAAATAACCAACTGGTAAATGACCTTTTATTTTTTTTCTAACGATTGGTGGAAAAGTGAAAATTCCATTTTTATCCAAAAGGTCGAGAAAAAGATGAAGAATTAGAGGAACTGCAACAATTTCTAAAGGTAAAAAGAAAATGAAAGGAACTAAAACGATTAAAAAACCCCAAAAACTGTGAAACCAACTTCTTGGTCTGTAGGCTATGTGAAGAAATGAAGGAATTTCCACAAGAGTTTTTTTTCTCTTATCGTAAAA
Organism: Candidatus Aenigmatarchaeota archaeon; assembly: GCA_039000165.1. Lineage (GTDB taxonomy): Archaea > Aenigmatarchaeota > Aenigmatarchaeia > CG10238-14 > SCSR01 > JAVZHQ01. Next base: position 21,818 of record JAWBTW010000007.1, on the reverse strand, counting down.
GTATCCAATAATATGGTCTATATCAAAGATACAACTGAAAAATAGTGGCCAATAACTTTCAAATTTAAAGCTTAAGTATAAACCCAACGCAAAATGGGCTAATATATCCATTTTCACCACTTAATTTGTTTGTTTAAGAGCAAAAATCTTATTCTTTCTAATAATTAAATATGATTGAAAGTTTAAAAACAAGAATTTTGGAAGAAGAACTTAAAAGTTTTGACTGGAAAAATTTTGAAAAAATAGTTCAGGAAATTTTCGAGGCCAATGGTTTTATTGTAAAAAGAAATTTTAGGTTTAAAACTAAAAGAAAGTATGAAATTGATCTGATAGCTGTTAAGGAATGGTTTAATTTTTGTGTTGATTGCAAGCGTTTAGGAAAGGGAAGGTATAAAAAGAGTGAAATAATAAAAGCTGCAATAAAGCAGGAAGAAAGAACCGAAGAGTTAAAGAAATTCTTGGGAAAAAACTTAATAGCAAAAGAAAGTTTAAAGGTTAAAAGTATGAGATTTTATCCTTTGCTGGTAACTCTTTTCGAGGAAGAAGTGGTAAAAGAGAAAGAGGGTGGAACTTTCGTTGTTCCTATATGGAAGTTGAATTCTTTTCTGAATGAAGTTGAAAGTTACATCTTGGTTTGAGAAAACTTTAATTTATAAACTTTTTCCTTGTCTATTAATAAATTTTTCGAAAAGCATAAAAAGTTATTTAAATACTTTCTTCTTTAAATTAAAAGTATAGGTGATGTGATGACTGATTTTAAGATAAGGATAGAAAACATTGTTGCTTCTGCTTCACTTGGAGTGAATGTAACTTTGGAGAAGATAGTTTCAAAGTTAGAAGGAATGGAATACGAACCTGAGCAGTTTCCTGGTTTAGTGTACAGGGTTAAAAACCCTAAGGCTGCTGCGCTGATTTTTGGGTCAGGGAAGATTGTTTGCACTGGAGCTAGAAGTGTGGAAGATGTAAATACAGTAATAAAAAAAGTTATTAAAGTTGTTGAAAGCACAGGAGTAAAAGTTCCGAGAGGAGTAAAAGTCCAGATAGAAAATATAGTTGCCTCAGCGAAGCTTGACGCAAACCTAAACTTGGATACAATAGCTTTTAACCTTGAAAATTCTGAATATGAACCTGAGCAGTTTCCTGGTTTAGTGTACAGGATGGACAACCCAAAAGTAGCTTTTCTTCTTTTTGGGTCAGGGAAGATTGTTTGCACTGGAGCTAGAAGTGTGGAAGATGTAAAAAGCGCTGTAAAAAAAGTTTCAAGGAAGTTAAAGGAAATTGGTGCGCTAGTAAAGAGCAAGTAACTTTCTGAAACATTTCAAAAATTAGAAAAATTTAATAAACTTTGAATACAATAAAAAAGCGTGGAAAAGGAAAATATAATAGAAAAGTTCATCGAATTTTTAAGGGAAGAATACTATAACGATTTAGTAAGCGCTGTAAACGAAGGAAAAAAATCAATATGGATAGATTTTTCTCTTCTTGATAAGTTCGACCCTGAACTAGCAGATTATTTGCTTGAAAATCCTGAAGAAGTTTTGGAGCTGGCTGAAGAAGCAATAAAACAAATTGACTTGCCTGGAGAAGTAAAGCTGAGAGTAAGAGTAGTAAACTTACCTGAGAGTAGAGAAATAAGAATAAGAAACATTCGTTCGGAACATATAGGTAAGTTGATTGCAGTAGATGGGATAGTAAAAAGAGCGAGCGAAATAAGACCGGAAGTTTCAGAAGCCATATTTTCCTGCCCGGAATGTGGGAGAGAAATAACAGTTTTACAGACTGAAAGAACGATTAAAGCTCCAATCGAGTGTGAATGTGGAAACAGAAAAGGCTTTAGGCTTGTCAAACAAAAACTTTATGATGCTAGATGGATTGTTATAGAAGAACCTTTCGAGATAGTTTCAGGAGAAAGGCCTTCAGAGATAATGGTTTTTCTTAAGGAAGATTTAACTTCCCCAAAAATGCAGAATAAAACTGATCCTGGGAACAGGATTAAAGTCGTAGGAATTCTAAAGGAATTGCCAAAAAGGGTGAAAGGTACAAGATCAAGACAAGTGGAAATTTACATAGAAGCAAATTCTATCGAAAGCATAGAAGTTGAGTGGGAAGAGCTTGAAATAACTCCAGAAGACGAGAAAAGAATCTTAGAACTGGCAAAAGATCCTCAAATTTACGAAAAGCTTGTTAAATCCATAGGGCCAACTTTGTATGGATTAGAAGAAGTAAAAGAAGCAATAGTTTTGCAACTTTTTGGCGGCGAGCCTCATGTTCAAAAAGATAAGTCAAGAGTTAGGGGAGATATTCACATACTTTTAATTGGAGATCCTTCGACGGCAAAAAGTGTTTTAATGAAAGTTGTTTCAAGCTTGATCCCTCGTGGAAGGTATGTTTCTGGGAAAGGTGTAACAGCTGCAGGACTAACTGCTACAGTTGTAAGAGATGAAGAATTTTTGGGAGGATGGGTTTTAGAAGCTGGAGCTTTGGTAATGTGTAACAGAAGCCTTTGCGCAATAGACGAATTTGAGAAGGTTGAGAAGAGTGATCAAATAGCTTTACACGAAGCGATGGAACAACAAACGATTAGTATAGCAAAAGCAAACATAGTAGCTACTCTGCCTGCAAGAACTAGCATACTAGCAGGGGGAAACCCCAAGCTTGGAAGGTTTGATCCCTACTTACCGATAAAAGAGCAAATAGACATTCCAGAAACTCTTTTAGCAAGGTTTGACTTGAAGTTTGCTCTAAGAGATGTGCCAAACCCTGAGCTAGACGCAAAAATTGCCGAGCATATCCTAAAAGCAAGACATTATGAAGAAGAAGAAATTAAACCAGAAATTGAGCCTGAGTTCATAAGAAAATATGTAGCTTACGCAAGAAAAAACTGCCATCCAAAACTCACGAGAGAGGCTGGAGAAACCATAAAAGAGTTTTTTGTAAAGTTGAGAGAAAAATCTAGTGGGGAAGAAGCTCCTATACCGATAACTTTAAGACAGTATGAAGCTCTCATAAGACTTGCTGAAGCATCAGCAAAAGTTCAGCTCAGAAATGAGGTTACAAAAGAAGATGCGATAAGGGCAATAAACCTTATGAAAGCTTCTTTAAGGCAGTTTGGTTTTGATCCAGAAATTGGAAAAATAGATATAGATAGGGCAGAAGGCCATTTGACCGCAACGCAAAGAAGTAAAATTAGAATATTGCTAGAAGTTATAGAGGAATTGACGAATACTGTAGGTAAAAACATTCCAAAAGAAGATATAGTGAAGCTAGCAAAGAGTAGAGGATTAAAAGAATTTGATATAGAAAAGATGTTAAATGAGCTTAAAAGTAATGGAACGCTGTTCGAACCTAGACCTGGAATACTTCAGAAAATGTGATTGAATGACTACAAAAAGATTACCTGCAAAGAAAGTAAGGATTTCAGATTTAGTTTATGGGAAATACTTTCCTGGAGAAAAGGAAAATATGAAAGAAAGCTATTTAATTACACCATTTGGGCAGAAAGTTTCAAGAGTAAATATGATAGCTAGTGTCATAGATAAGTTCTTGAGCGAAGATGGAAATTATTCAACGATAACAATAGACGATGGTACCGAGGCTATAAGAGTGAAAACTTTCAGAGAAAAAACAGAATTGTTGCAAAATGTGGATATTGGCGACCTTGTTCTAGTAATAGGAAAAGTAAAGGAGTATAACGGAGAAACTTACGTGAACGGAGAAATAATAAGAAAAATTACTCAACCTAACCTTGAAGTTTTGAGAAAATTAGAAATACTCAAAGAGCTTATAGAGCAGAAGAAAATTATTAATGAATTAAAAAGTTTGAAAGAAAAAATGGAAGAAGAGGAGTTTAAATTACATGCAAAAGAAAAATACGGACTTGACGAGGAAGCCTTAGCATTTGTAATAGAAGGGTACAAAAGAGAAGAAGATTATAAACCTAAGATTTTGAAAATAATAGAGGAACTTGATGAAGGGGAAGGTGTGGAAATAGGAAAGATCTTCGAAATTTCAAACCTACCTGAAAACATAATAGAAAGGGAAATAGAAGAACTGTTAAACTCTGGTGAATTATTCGAGCCAAGACCAGGAATTTTGAAAAAGGTGGGAACATGAACTATGAAGAAATGCTTGAAAAGGCAATAAAAGAACTGCCAAGTGAAATAAAAACAAAGCAAAGGTTTGAAATCCCTCAAGCTGCTTGCGAAATGGTAGGAAACAAAACTATTCTTAGAAATTTTGGTGAAATTTTAACGATTTTAAGAAGGGATGCTAAGCATCTTTCAAAATTTTTGCTCAAAGAATTGGCAACTTCAGGGAGTGTTGAGGGCAATACTCTAGTTTTTCAAGGAAGAATTTCGAAGGAAATTATCCAGAAAAAAATAGAAGATTATGTCAAAAGATTTGTGATTTGCAAAGAGTGTAAAAATCCTGACACGAAACTTGTTAGAGAAGGTAGAATAACAATAATGAAATGCGAAGCATGTGGGGCAAGATCGGCAGCCGAAAACATATAAAATTTTTTTATCCAATTCAAAATAGATGGGAAGATGTTTTGGAGCAAAGTTTTTGAAACAAAGTACGATATAGTTGTGGCCATTTGCGACGAGGAGCTTATAGAGAAGGAAATAGACAAGAAGCTAAAGATTAAGGTAAGTAAAAACTTTTATGGTGGAGAGCTTATCGACGAAGAAACTGCTATTAAGCTCATGAGAAAAGCAACCATAGGAAATTTAATGGGAAAAAGGATAGTTGAACTTGCTGAAAAAAATGGTTTTATAACAAAGGAAAACGTTATCTTAATTAATGGAGTCTCGCATGCGCAATTTGTTAAAATCTAGGAAAGCTGAATTTTTTGTGGTTTCTACTGTTGCAATAGTAAGCATAATTTTTATCTTAAGTAAGTATATGGGGCCCCAAAGTTTGGTTGATACTTCTTCTGTGGTCTTGGACGAGCCTTTCATTTTTGACAATATAGTTGAAAAAGCTCAAGAAACTGTTAGAAAAAGTGAAAATTGTGAAGATCTTGCTTACAATCTTGACGAATACAAAAATTTTGTTGAAAGTTTCTATGCAAAGAAGAACATAAAAGTGGAAATAAATTACACCATTCTTTCACCTTGTGAGGATAGCGTTTTGAGAACTAGATTTAACATTCAACTCTTAAGCACAAACGTAAGGATGGGGAAAGAGTTTGAGTTTAGGAAATAGAAGCCAGAAGTTTTTCCATATCCTTACCAAAAATTATTTTGAAGTAAGGCAAGTACTCTAACCTAATCTTTTTTGTTGAACAATGCAAAACTTTAGAAAGTTTGGACAGCATTTCTTTTTCTTCTTTTCTTAACGTTTTTGTTCCTCCAAGAATTACTAGTTTTTGCGGATACTCGTACTTTGTGAATTTTCTATACATTTCTTTTTTAGCTAGAGCTACACCAGCTGTCATCAAATCTACCATATAACTTCTAAACTTCCAGTTTTGAGCAAGAGTTATTCTTTGCCTAAACAAATCTGCCTTACTCAAAGCATCTAAAGCCTTAGCTATTTCCTCTGGTTTTTCATATTCTTTTATTATGTTGTTTTCAATCCACCAGAAAATTTCCTCAGGATCTTTGTCAACGTTGGCTATCGCTAATTTTGCTGAAATTCCAGACTGAGTTTTAAAAATTACCTTTAACGCATCAAAAATCGTTTCTTCTCTTTCCCTGTAACCTAAAACTTCCAAATCTTCAAGAGTGATTTTCTTCTTTCCTGCTGCAACAACTTCTAAATCGTTAATAGCAGCTCTTAAATCACCTTCTGCTCTTTTTGCTAAATTTCTTAAAACTTCTTTTTCTACGCTTATTCCTTCTTTCTTACATATTTCTTCTAACCTTTTTTCTATGTCAAAAACATGAATTTTTTTAAATTCAACAAGAATGCACTCTTCTCTTAAACTTTTAAGTTTTGGGTCGTAAGGGTCGTTAGCGGTTAGAACACAAGGATAGTTCGACTCTTTTATTATTTTTATAACTGCATTTATTCCACCTAAATCTTCTCTTCCTGTAATACCATCTATCTCGTCTATCAAAAAGATTTTTGATTTTTTAAACAAAGGTTTTTGTAACATACTTCTTCCGAAAACTTCCTCTATTTGAGTTTTGCTTCGGAAATCGCTTGCATTCATCTCCACAAATTCCAGGTTTTTTTCTTGAGCATAAGCCTGAATTAATGCAGTTTTTCCTGTTCCAGGAGGGCCATAAAAAAGCATAGCTTTGCTTCCAGGTTTCCAATTTTTAATCCAAGTTAAAAATTTTTCTAGGGCTTCCCTTTGATTCACAAATTCTTTTAACGATTTTGGCCTATACTTTTCGCTCCACATTCTTAACCCTTATTGCTTGCTAGCCAGAAGAAATTGAGCCAAGAGACTTTCCAGCTGAATTAGCTCATTACCACCCATACTCAACCTAAATTCATATTCTCCACACTTTTCAATCAACTTTATTTTTAAATCCTCAGAAATGTTTAGAGAATATATTTGTCTGTGGATCTCTGAAATTATATCACTCCCGCTTAATCCTTGTCTCAGAAGAAGATCTTGTAATTTTTTTCTGGCATCTTCAAACTTTCCTTTTAGAGTTAACTCAAGCATATCCTTAACATCTGTAGGCTTAGCTCTGGAAGCAACATCATAAACGCTTTCTGCAGTAATTTTTTTGTCTATAGAAGAAGCAGCCTGTAAAAGGTTTGCAACTTTTCTTAAATCACCTTCTGAAATTTCTACCAAAGCTTGAATCGCATCTTCGGTTATTTTTAATTTTTCTCCTGTTACTATTCTTTGAATAAATTTTCTTATGTCAGAATCGCTCAACAATTTGAACCTAAAAACTGCTGTCCTGCTCTGAATAGGTTCGATAATCTTGCTGGAATAATTACATATCAATATGAAACGAGTCACAGCAGTATAACTTTCCATTGTTCTTCTCAAAGCATTTTGTGCGTCAGGAGTTAAAGCGTCTGCCTCATCAAGAATTATAAGTTTATAAGGAATTTCACCAATCGGTTTAATCCTCGCGAAATCTTTTATTTCTCCCCTTATCACATCTATTCCTCTTTCATCGCTTGCATTTTTTTCCAAAGTATTTTGACGCCAGTTCTTACCGTAAAGCTCGTAAGCTATACAAAGAGCTACTGTAGTTTTTCCTGTGCCTGGGGGTCCTGCAAAAAGCATATGAGGAATGTTTTTCTCTTCTACAAAAGTCTTTATTCTTTCCACAATATGTTTTTGGTTAATTACTTCGCTCAACTTTTTTGGTCTATACTTTTCAGCCCATACCGATATTTCCATAATACTCAAATTGTTTACTTAAAATTTAAAGATTAACTTTTTAAACAGACAAAATAATTTTAAATAAGAGAGAATGGACCTTAGAATGTTCTTTTTCGTTTTGATTTCCATATTTTTATTAATTCCTCTTGCTCTTTCTGCGATAGTTGAAATCACTATAGAGTATGAAGAAGTTTGCGTAATTAACGGAACTTGCGACCCTGGGGAAACTTGTTCTAATTGTTTGCAAGATTGTCCTTGTCCAGGTTCACCAGGATGCTGTGGAAATTCTTGTGGTTGCCAAGCAGGACAGATTTGTCAAGATAATGTTTGTGTAACCCCGTCACAGCCTTCGCCGCCCGGTGGAGGCCCAGCACCTTGTGACCCGACTAGAGATATAATTTGTTGTGTTCAAACATACGGCCAATGTTGCAATTGCGCAGGTTTAGGTTATTCAAATTGCTATGTAGTTCCTCTTAGCAATATCTACAAAGATTGTAAGGACCAATGCATGCATGTTTGTCCGGGTGGATGCACACAATTTACCAATTCTTCAAAATGTTTAAACGCAGGTTGTAAATGGTATAATAACGCTTGTCATGAAACTTTTGCAGGAAGCTGCTCACAACTAACTGATTACGAGAGTTGTAGTAACGTTGGTTGCCAATGGTGCGAAGGAGTTTGCAAGGATGAGTGTAAATTAAACTGGAATTTAACCATTTCTAAATACTTAGAGACTTTTGTGAACACTCCTATTAACGCAAGCGTTGAGATTAAAAACATAGGAGATAAAAGTGTGACAAACGTAAAAATAAACGTATTTAACATCTCTTCTGAAGTAGAATATCAAGTTTTCCCCACCTCTTATTCAAGAATTTCTCCTGGCGAAACAAAGAGTTTTATTGTAACCCTTACCCCAAAGAAAGTAGGAAATTATGAGATTAAAATTAATATAACTTCAAATGAGGCTTTCCATGTTACTGAAATTAATTTAATAGCAAATGAACCTCCTTCTTGGCACCCTGAGCTTTTAACCATGATAATTCTATTGTGGATCATTAGTGGTTTGATTGTAATGCTTACTTTCGTTTCCTACAAACTTTACATGAGGAGAAAAATGAAAAAAATGAAAGTCTTGGAAAAGCCTAAGGAAGAGGAAGCTGAATATCTAGAGTAATCCTTTTAATTTTTATATATCAATGGTTAAAAGAATAAACATTAAAACATTTTAAGAAAGTGTTGATTATGGAAAAAGTATCACTCCCAAAAAAGGAAAATAAGAACATAGAATTTAAGGAGAAGTTAGTTTCTTCAGTACACTTGAGAGAGGATAAAAAACAACATTTAGCTTCGCAGATGAAGTTTAGACTTGAAGTAGGAGATGGAAAAGCAGTTTACATTCTTGGAGTTGATGATAAAGGAAACGCAAAAGGCTTAAGCGAGATAGAATTTGAAGAGAGCTTGAATGTTTTGAAAATAATAGCTAGAGAAATCAATGCTGAAATCGAGAAAGTTGAAAAATTTACAGAAAATGGGAAAATTATCGGAAGAGTTCTTATAGCGAAAAAATATGAAAGTAAAGGAAAACAACACATAACTGTAGGAGTTTGTGGGCATGTTGCACATGGAAAATCAACTTTGATAGCTACCTTAATGACGGGTAAAGCGGATAAAAACGGGAAAGCATGGCTTTACTTGAATGTTTTACCCCATGAAATTGAAAGAGGTTTATCAGCAGACTTACACTATGCCTTGTATGGGTTTGAAAAAGGCAAGCCTTTAAATTTAAACAACCCTTTGGATAAAAAAGAAAGAGCAAGAATAGTAGAGAAAGCTGAAAAGATAATTAGTTTTGTCGATACAGTAGGGCATGAGCCATGGCTTAGAACTACTATCCGTGGATTAGTCGGACAGAATTTAGATTATGGAATACTTGTTGTGGCTGCAGACGATGGCATAACTCACATAACCAAAGAACACTTAGGGATAATGCTAGGAATGAATCTACCTATAATAATTTGTTTGACAAAAGTTGACAAGGTAGGGGAAAAAAGGATAAAAGAAGTTGAGAATCAACTAGAAGAAACGCTTAAATACGTGGGAAGGGTCCCTTTTTCAATTAAAGAAGAAAAGGATATTGAAGTTGTAGTTGACAAACTTGAAACCATAGTTCCGATTCTTAAAGTATCCTCAAAAACCCTTGAAGGATTCGATCTACTTAATAAACTATTATACTATTTACCTGAAAGACAGAAAGAAATAGAAAAACCTTTTCTCATGTTTATAGATAGAATTTATAACGTAAGCGGAGTTGGAACCGTTGTTTCTGGGAGCATAAAACAAGGAAAGCTTAAAGCTGGCTCTGAATTGTTGCTCGGTCCTGATGGCTCTGGTAACTTCAAGAAAGTTAAAGCAAAAAGTATAGAAATGCATTATTGTCCTTTAGAAGAAGCTAACGCAGGCTTAGTTGTTGGAATTGCTATCCATGGGGTAAAACATGGAGAAGTAAAAAGAGGGATGATACTTTGCGATAAGAAAATAGAACCGAGAGCTGTAAGAAGTTTTGAAGCAGAAATTTTAGTTTTGAATCATCCTACTCGCATAGCTTCAGGTTATGAGCCTGTTGTCCATTATTATACTGTAGCAGAAGTTGCAAGAATAGAATGCTTGGATAAGGAATACTTAAAGTCAGGTGATTCAGGAAAAGTTAAGTTTACTTTCAAGTATTCTCCTCATTTTCTTGAAGAAGGAGGAAACTTTGTTTTTAGAGAAGGGAAAACAAAAGGAATAGGCACTATTACTAAAATAATTAGTTAGATTCGATAAAAAATTACTTAAACTATTCTTCCTTAACTTCTTTTTCTTTCAAAACTTTTGCCAAGTCACGAATTAGCTTTCTTACGTATTCTCTCATCTCGTAAACTTCCTTGTCAGGAATTTCTGTTATTTTTTTCTCATCAGCAAGTTTTTTCATGTTTTCAATCCTTTGCCAGATATCCCAGTAATAGTTTTCTATAAGTTTTGAATCTATAAACTCCTTCTTGAAAGTTAGTGGAACCTCTTCTTCCTTTTCAGGCATTTTTTTCAAAGTTTTTAAGGCAGTTATAGCTGCTTTATGCATAACTTCATAGGTTCTTTCCAAGATTTTTTCTTTTTTCCTCAGCTCTAAAGCGTTAAGTAAGCCGAACATTTTTTCAACAAACTTTTCTGCTTTATTTATCCATTCATCGACAAAAGCTCCGCTTACATCTGTGAGCTCTTTATGCTCAATCTTCTTCCTTATTTCAATAATTTCTTTTAACCATTCAGCATACTCTGGCTCTAAAATTCCTGGCTCGACTAAAAATTTTCTTACTTCATCATAAGCTTTACTGGGAACAGGAGGAGCCAGTCCCATAAACATCAAAACTGCTTGGGCAGTGTTAAGCATAGCATAATAACAATCTTCGGCAAGCATTAGTAGCTTAACAGTTTTTGCACGCATTATTTTTTTTGGAGCACCTTCCATGTAACTTTCTATAGCCTCTCTTGTTGCAGGTATTCTTCCCATTTCTAAAAGCTTTTTTATTGGAGCAAAAAAACCTGTATCATATATGGGAATTCCTTCTTTTATGAAATTGTAAATTATAGGATGACAAACTCTTGCATAATCCCAAAATTCAGTTAAGGTATAGCTTGGTTGAACAGAAATTCTTTCAGAAATTTTTTCCGCAATTTTTTCTAAATCTTCGTCTATTTTTTCTTGTTCTTCAGGAGTTATTTGAAAAGAAGTATCATCCAAAACAACAAAAACATCAATATCGCTTTTTGGCTTAAACTCTTCTCTTGCAACACTTCCCATCATAACTATACATTTTATGTATTTCCCGTATTTTTCCAAGACTTTTTCAGCAAATTCTTTAACTTCCTTTAGCCTTTCTTCTTTTGTCTCTTTTTCTTTCTCCTTCTTTTCTTTTGGCATCATTCCTCCTCCTCTGGCAATTCCTCGCCAACTATTTCTTTTGGTAGTAAGCTTTTGAATCTTTCGATTATTTCTTTTGTAAGTTTTAAAGCCTTTTCCAAATGCTCTGTAGTTACCTCTCTTATAACTTTATGGTCTATGTCCTTCCAAAGCTTGTCTAGTTCTTTAAACTTTTCTATGTATTCTTTCTCGAGCTTATTTTCTGCAACGAGCTTTTCTAGGTATTCTGGAATAGCCTTCTGATCAGGTTGGGCTTTATAGTAGTACATGATGACAGCTTGGCATATGTCTGTAGCTGAGTACCTCAACTCAAAAATCATAGATTTTATGTCAAGTTTGATTTTCCTAAACCTTGCCTCACTTGCTTTAGCTTTTAAACTAACCGTTTCCTCGCTAGGAGGTATTAGACCCATTTGAAGCATTCTTTGCACGGGTTTGATAAAGCCAGTGTCGTAAATAACCAAACCATACCTCAAAAAGTTTACAAGTTCAGGAGAGCCCATCTTAACCCAGTTCCAGAATTCTGTTAAAGGGGTTGTTTGAACGTGCAAATCCTTAAGTTGATGGGCAATAAGGTAAAGATGTGTTGTCACTTTTTCCAAATCTTCTGAACTTTTAGTAGCTGTATCATCAAGAATTACCCAAACGTCTGCATCGCTCCCTTTTACCATGGTGCCTTTTGCAGCTGAACCAAAAATTAGAACTGATTTTACTATATCACCATACTGCCTTCTTGCTTCATTTGTAAAAGTAACAACCTTAGAATAAATTTCTCTTGGGGTTTTTATTTCCTCTTTTTCTTCTTTTTTCACGAGCTCTGTTCTTTCTAACTCATCTTCCAGTTTTTCTATCATATCATCACATTTAACAGCTCTACTGCTTAAATATTACCTTGTTGTATTTAAATATACTAACTGAAAAGCAACTATTTTAATTCTTCTTTTTTCCATTTTTCTGGTGTCATTCCAGGTTTTTGTAAGGCCGCACCCCCAAGAAAAGTATACTCTTCTTCCGGAACTACTATCAAACCTTTTATCGGATCAAAAGCGTGTTCTCTTATTATAACTCTTTGTCTTTCAGGAGAAGCTATTTCTCCTGTTGCTACACCAAAGAATTCTGGTTTATTAATTAACTCTTCGGGAGGGACATCTTTTTGTAAAAAGTCAGCCATAATTCTTATTGCAGTAACACTTCTTTTAAAAGGATCATCACCACCACCTCTTTCATATATTAGATAAACGGTATGGTACTTTCCGAGACCAGCTTTTCTCAAAGTCCAAAGAAGTTTGTAAACTTCTATATCGCCGGGCTCGACTTCTATATGATGATGAAGAGGTGAAGGTTTTGTAACATGTAAAGTTAAAATGTACTTGCCAATATCCGGAACTAGTCTAATGAGTTCTGAGTATTCGTAAAGAGGGTCAACACCTTGAGTTGAAAGATGTTCGCTATCAACTATCATAAAAATTTTTTCTGACCAATCTTTTGTTTTTGGATTTTTAGCTAATTCCTCTCTTAAAACTTTTATTGCCACATAAATTTGCTTAGGATGCCATAAAGGATACAAGCCTGCATAGGTAGGTGCCCTTGCGTCAGGATTTTCTATGGCAATCTTAAATTCTTTGATTATTTTTTCAAAACTCTTTTTTTCCTCTTCAATTTTATGGGGAGATAGAACTTTAATCTTTTCCTCTATTTCTTTTGGTAGTTCATCTAGGATGAATTCAATCAATTTTTTTATATGACCGCAAAGGTACTTTGCACTAACGCAAGCATAATAAAATTCTTTGAATTTTCTTTCATCAGGCCCGGAAGCTTTTTTCGCTATTTCCAACATAGCATCAATATAATCTTTCTCTTTTTCCAAATCTTCTGTAGAAGGAGAAAAAGCTCTTGACTTAATCTCTGGAGGAAGTCTCTCTTCCAATTTTTTAAGAACATCTTCATAAAGTTTTGCCATTTCTTTCCAGATAGGGTCTTGAGTATAGTAAAGATAGTGAAACATAATTCGGTAAACAACATTTAAATTGCCAACCTCTTCTACAAACCATTTATCTCCTCTGGCCAAATGCTCTTCAACAGCCTCTCTAATTCTTTTTTCATATGCTTTACTCCACTCCTCTAACTTAACCTTCCCTTCTTTAACTTCTTCTTCTGTAATTGCTCTAATTTCTGCCACTTTGTGAGGCCCAAGTATTGCATCATCATACTCTAAGGAATGTCTACTAATTCTGCAAAACCATTTTCTCAAAGGTTCGCATTCTTTTAACTTAAAACGAATGTGCTCTCCCAATTCATCAACCATTATAACAATCATCCTTGCCTCAGCATAAGTCAAAAGCTCAACCCAAGGATAAAGGCAAGAATGAAAATCTATATATTTACAACCGCCAAAAATTGCTGAAATAGTTGATTTTCTTAGATGATCATCAGCCTCTCTCCAGTGCTCAGCGTCACCCATTTCCATAGGCACAGTTAAGCTGCCGTGAAAAGTTAGCTCTAAATTTTGCTTTTCTGCTATGTAGCGCAACTCTTTTCCCATAGAATAATCTATTTCATGTGGAACGTCGCCTGCAATTTCGATAACATTTGCTCCTCTCGTTAAAGCGTAACCTAACTTTCTAATAGCATTCGCTAATTCAGGAGCCGCTGCTATCGCGTGTAAGCCAGTTGTTACTCCAACCTTAAACTGTTCTTCCAAAAAATCACCAGTAAACTTCAAAACCCGGAACTTCAAACTTTGTTTTTAGAAAGTTTGCAACTAATCCAAAATGTCTTCCTGTAACTGGCTGATAAAATTTTGTTATCCTCTCATTAGGAATAAACTCATAAGGTCCGTAAGCTCTGAAAAAAGCCATTTCAAAACCTAAGCTTCTAAAGAGATTGCTAATACCTTCTTTAATCTTGTTAAATTGCTCGATAAACTTTTTTCTTTGGAGATAAGCTTTATCACTTGCCGAAATAAAAACTTTTGGCTTTTCTTTTTTCTCTTTTTCTCCATAAATTTCAGGAAATTCTTCTTCCAGCAATTCTTTTATTGGTTTACCTTCAACAGCCTCGCCTAGCATTTGACTTATATAATTTTCAAGTTGTTTGTCTCTTGCTATTATTTCAAGACAATGACATATTATCAAATTTTGAGTTTGGGTGTAAGCTTTTAGTGTATCTACCATAATATTTTCAATTTCAGGTCCTGCTGGTGGTATTCTTACAACGGTTCTTGAGATTGGTATATCAAGGAAAACATAATATGGAGAGAAAACCCAGGCTTCCGTCATACCCAAACCTTGTTTAGATTTTTCAAATTGATCTATAAGCATATCTCTTGCTTTCAGAAGGTCTAAAGGAGTGAACTTAACGTTATACTCTTTCTCTATTTCTGGAATCATTTTCCTTACTACACTATCTATCGAAGGCTCAACTGGCAAGGCCTTAACATAACCGTCAAAACCTTCACCTTTTTTCTCATATATGAATGTTATTTCCTCTTCTGTGAAACCTGCTTTAGCCAAAGAAATCTTGTCAAAACTTTCTCTTACAACTTTATACTTTTCTTCAACAGCAAAAGGTTTCCAAGCATATATTCTCATAAAATCTATCGATAAGGCTTGAGCGTCTGGTCTAAAAAATAGTTTAATTATTCCTCTTCCTTCAGGACTTGAAAGCATATCATTTATCATTTTATACCTTGCTATACTTGGCTTAAGCATTTCTTTGTATTCTTCAACAGATTTTCTTCTTGCTTCAACCAATTGTCTCAAGCTTTTATACCTATTCTTAACAGTTTCGCCAAAAAGTTTGTCTCGCCATTCTAAGTAAAGTTTGTTTTTTGTAGCTAGTACAACGCCTTCTGCTTCTGAAACGTTAAGCTTTTTTGCTATTTTTTCTGGTTCTGTATCTTCATCGCCTAACTTCATAAAATCTGCTATAATAGTTGGCCATCTTACAGCAATTTCTCTTAAAGCAATTCCTGGACCTGTGTGAGCATCTACCAAATCTATAAAAACTGCTTTTAGAGATTGATCACCTTCTTTTACCAACTTTTCCCCTTCTTCTTTTTTTCCTTCTTTAATCAGTTTTTTTCCTTTTTCTATCTTTGTGTAGTAATCCAGAAATTCTTTGTATTTTCTTAAGTCGTGCATTACCAATTCTAAATCAGAGATTGCAGTTGCTACGCTAGCTAAACCAGCTTTTATCGTAGCCTCTAAAGCCTCTTTTTGTCTTAAAGTTAACTCATAGTATTCTCTAAATACAGGAGAAACAAAAATGGATTCTTCTATTTTATACCTTACGAAACCCCATTTTGGAAGTTGAAACATTAGAGAATAGTAAACTCCTGTGCATCTTCCCAAAGGTGCGGTAAAATCCAAAAGTTCTTCTGCTTCTAGCGGCTTAGCGTTTATTCCTTGACCTGGCGGAATTTCTGCTGGAGGGAATGGTCCTTCTGGATACTTCACCATAATTTAATTTTATATTTTTTCTCGCTTAAACCTTCATTAGAATTAGTCCTATTATCATCAGTAGAATTCCGATAAAAATTCCTGCTTTTGTCATCTCTTCTGGTTGGTATTTTTCTATGTATGGAAAACAAATAACAATCAATAAACCAAAAACAAAACAACCTGCACCTATTATTTGATTGATCATTATCTCACTTCAAAAGCTCTAAACCTATATAAATCAAAGCAGGACCAAATAAAATCTCTGCTAAGAAAACTTCTCTACTTGAAGTTCCAAATGCACCTAAGCAAAATAAAATTCCGAATAAAAGGAAAATTCCAGCAATCATTTTTTCCATAAATTAAATTTAGAAGAAAGGTTAAAATCTTTTTAGTTGGAAGCACAAATAATATAAAGTGATAAGATGCCTATATTTGCAAGAACAAAGCTTGTTATCAGTGATGATTGCTTATCTCCAGCTCCAGGCAGCCCTTTTCCAGGAATGGCCTACACAAAGCTTGAATACAAAGGGCCAAATCCGCAAAAACTTTACCATAAGATAAAAGAACTTTTTATAAGCATTTGGAAAGTTGACCCGCATGAACTACAAGAAAGAGATGTTTCTTGGGATAGAAGCAGAGGGGAGGAAAAGTTCAAGGTTACTTTTGACATGGTAAAAGACTTAGACGCTTTTTCTTATATTCAGATTATCGTAGAGCTTAGCGGCTCTGCAAAACCAAGCAAAGAGTTTGGAAGTGAAGGTTCAGCAACTATGAGGATAGAGGGAAGGTTGAGAACAGAATATCCGCAAGATACTTTGTGGCAGAGAAGTTTGCTTTATGAGATGTTTAGAGTTTTTTATCATAGAGTAATATACGAAGGAACAAGAAAGAAATACTTTGAGCAGTGCAGAACAGACTTGATGAAGTTTATCGAGGAAATAAAATCTTTTCTTAATATTCTTAGCAAATCAAGCTAGTGATTAAATGGTAACTTTAACATGGAGAATCGAAGACGATTGCTTAGCACCACAAGCTAGAATAAGTATAGATTATGCTGGAAAGGACCCTTTCAGAGCTTATAAAATTTTGAGAGATACTTTAAGAAAGGTTCTGGGAGTAGAGTCAAAAGACCTGTGGGAAAGAGATTTTAGATGGGACATAAGCTCTGATCCTAGAGGATTTTTTGTAAGAGTCTACGTGGATAAAGGAATAGACGCTAGGTCGAAAGCTTTAATAGAAGTTATAATGCAAGGTGAAATACCTTCTGACCCAAACAAAGAAGGTAGAATAACCATTCAACTTGGAGGAAGGTTAAGAACGGAATATAAACGAGAAACAGGATTTCAACAGCTTCCTATTTATAAAGGATTGCTTTGGCTTTACCATAAAATCTTTTATAATAGGGTGAGAAGAGGTTATCTTGGTATGTGCTACCAATGGATACAAAAGCTTAACTCTGCTTTAAGGGAAGCTCTTGAAATCTCTGAAGAAGCCTTGGGAAAAACTTAATTATTTTAACAAAGAAAACCAAAAAAATAGTATGGGTATTTTTTCATTCTTGAAAAGAAAAAAAGAACCAACTTTACCTACAGAACTTCCTGAACTACCTCCTTTGCCACCTGCGCCAGCATTATCAAAGGAACCAACCTTAGAGTCTTCCTCCATAGAAAATTTAAGAGCAAAGATTGATTTGGTTTTAACTCACATAGACAGCCTAAAAACTCAGTACGAAACTTTGAACGAAAGAATAAAAAATATAGAGCAAATGGTTCAAGAGATTAGAAGCTATTACTATAGTTATAGGAAGTAAAAAGTTAAGAGTAAGAAAAAGTCTCTTTAAGCTAATTTTTAATCCTCTTCTCTGCAGGATTCGCAGAGCCAAGAGCCGTTTTTCTTTTTTAAATTTTCGGAGAATTGGCCGCAAGCCT
This sequence comes from Candidatus Aenigmatarchaeota archaeon, assembly GCA_039000165.1. Lineage (GTDB taxonomy): Archaea > Aenigmatarchaeota > Aenigmatarchaeia > CG10238-14 > SCSR01 > JAVZHQ01. Next base: position 4,187 of record JAWBTW010000007.1, on the reverse strand, counting down.
CACAGATTCCTATCTCCTCAAGATTTTCTGGATCTTCGTTAAGAATTACTGGAACTAGGTTTCTGGTTTTTTCGTGATTGTAAAAGCCAGTTCCTTGAAAATCAAAGTTAAAGAGATGGGCAAATTTTTTTGCCAAGCTTATGTCTTTACTAAAAATCCACCAGAAAATTTCGTTAGTGTAACAATAAGGGCATAGAACTGTACTAGACTTTTTCTTGCACTTGACGCAAAACTCTTGCTCGTCGCTCGAAAAAAAATTTCGCAGGAAAAGATGAATTGTCTGGTATTCTTGAAGCAAACTCGTTCTTTCCTGAGAAAGCCAACGGGAAATTGTTTGATTAATACAATCTATACACAGAAAATTTATTATCGGCTCAAGACAAATCCTGCAGATTGTTGTCTCTTCCATACCATCCCTCTTTCTAGGGATATATTATTGATTTTTTAGAATATTTAAGGTTTTCCCTTAAAAAGTAAAATTTAAATATTTGAAAGTTATAAAAAATAAAGTGATTTTGAATGAAAATTAAAAATATTTTAGATGAAAAAAATCAGTATCTCATTTCACAACTTCTTAAAGACGGAAGAATTAAATATACAACACTTGCAAAAGAGCTTAAAGTTACGCCAGCTGCGGTAAAGGAAAGGGTTGAAAGGCTTATAGAAAAAAAGATAATAAAAATAAGCGCTTTAGTTAACTTGCAAAAACTTTATCCTTTAACAGCTTGTATAGGAGTGGAAACTGATGCTGACGGGGTAAACATCTTGATAAGAAAGCTAAGAAATTGCCCTCTAGTTTTAAGCTTAGTCAAAACTTCAGGAAATCATAATCTAATAGTAAATGTTGTAGGCACTGATATTGGTTTAATAGATGAGTTTATAAACAAGCAAATAAGGTCTGAGCCTGGAATTAAGCATGTAGAGGTAAACCTAGGGAATACCATAACCTTGCCTGAGTTTGCAAACATAAGGCTTTTTTACCCAAAAAACACTGAAACTGCACCTTGTGGTTTGAGGTATGACGATGAAACTAGATGCTTAAGATGCCCTGCTTTTTTAAAGGAATGAAATTATGGAAGAGAAAATAAAAGAGTTAAAAGATATTGAAGAAAGAGTTTACAAGAACTTTAACGAAAGAGAAAGAATGAAAATGCTTGGTAACATTGCTGGAAGGATTATATGTACTATGGCCAAACACTTAGTTAAGGATACAGGCTACAGCGTAACAAAAAAAATAATAGAAAGAGAGCTAAGAGAAATAGGGAGAAATGATGCAGAAATCATGATAAAACTTCTTAATACGCAAGAAAAAAACGCTGAAACTGCTTCTAAGGCATTAAAAATTGCTGCTTTAATATTAGGCTTGAAGCTTGGTATAGTAAACAATCATACCGTAATCGTGGAATGTCCTTACGGAGCAGAAGTTATGAGAGTAAAGGACCCGTTTCTCTGTGCAATATGTCATGAGTATTGTAAAGGAATAGTTGAAAAAATTGCTGGCGAGAATTACACGCTTGTTCAGAATTCAAGCTTGACAAAAGGCGATGAATTCTGCTCTTTCGACGTGAAGAAAAGATTTTAATCTTTAACTGTATCTAATTATTAGGGGTTTGCTTGTTAACTCAAAAAAATTTTAAGATCACTCTCTACAAACTTCCTGACCGCAATTATATTCATAAAACTTTTAGGGAAATCTGTAGAAAATTGGAGATTGAACCTTCTCGAGAAGATTTGGAAAGGTTGGTAGTTTATGAAATGACCGATGGTATGAGAACAACTACTAAGCTTACAGGAGCTGATTCTTACTTTGACGGTGCAATTTTTGTCCTTAAGTTTGGTCATATCCTCAAAGAATTAGGAACCAAATGCTTGTACACTAATGTTGTGGAAGAGAAGCATGCTCAAAGAAAAAATTGGCCTGATATTCTAGCTGCTTTAAAACGTTGCCCAAGAATTTACGGAGATTATGCCGAGGAAAATGATGTTAGACTAATATTCTTGGGAGATTACCACAAAATGGACCCTTCAGGAGAGTTGGGAAGGGAAATAGATAAGCTGATGGAAAAAACTGCCAATAACAAAAGTTTTACCTCTGTCTACCTCTTGGGCTACTCACCTGAATGGGCAGAGCTTAATCGTGAATTATGGGAAGATTTACCTGAAATAACGGTAACGATTAGACATGCAAAGCTAAGGTTTTCTACAGGAATGCAACTTCCTCCTGAGAAGTCAGAAAATACTGAATTTGTTTATGTTCAGCAAGGCTCCGCAGATTCTACTTGGAGAGAGTATCAAAAAATTTGCCTAGCTGGGATTGCTTTAAGGAGCATGCTGATAAACGAGTTAGGAACACAATACTGGAAAGAATACGCAAGAGGAGAGGCAGAAAGGATAAGAAGATTGAGAGAAGAAGAGTTATATTATAGACGCTTCTATCTTTTTAAACCACATCCTTGCGGTGGATTTATAAAATATCCTCCCTTAACTAAAAGAGCTATAATAGGAAGTCCTTTTGGTCCTGAAGAAATTCTTTTTTAAATTAAACCAAACTTTTTGAAAAAATTAACTTTTTCCTTTTTTGCTTGAGTTTCGATCATTAAAGCTAAACCTTGATGAGTTCTTGGGTCAAAGTTGAGCCTTTTTATTTCTTTCAAAGCTTTTTCCATTCTTTGCTTGTAGGGCTCGTCCATCTTATCAAGAATTTTTGGGTCTTCTTTTACAAGCCTTCTTACTAATTCTTTGTTTATTTCTTTTGCGTCTTTGAACTTGCAAATTGCAGTGGTTATTATCGGATTTGTTTCCAAATTTTCTATGTCATTTTCAATTTTCTGAACGTCGTTTACCCATAATTGTAAACGAGTTCCTCCAACAGTGAAAAATTCACTTTCTAATTCTTCTAAAACTTTGTTTTTTCCTCCGCTTTCTAAATAAGCTATACGAGCTGCACATCCTCCCATCAGTCCTAACTTCTCAACAAGAAGCTCCATACAAGCTTGATAAGTTGGATACTTTTCTCTTAATCTTTCAAAATCACCTTGAAGGTAGCACAAATGATCCTCTATATCTTTTTGTTGACCTCCCATAACTTTTTCTTTTTCTGAAAGATAGATTTGAAAAGAAGAAGGATTTAGCTTTCCAAATCTTTCGTTCACAAGACAATCTAAATTGTTAACTATATTCTTGTAAACTTCATGTTTGTGAAGCTTTTCTTTCAAAGTTTTTTCGTCAAGTTTCTTGAAGGCCAAAACTCTTGGGTCATACTCATCATTATCAGTATCCATCATATCACCAAGGCCAAAAGCAAGCCTTATTGTTGTCGCAACTTCTAAAACATAGGGACTCTTTATAGCTTTCTTAAACCCAAGATTTGCACCACATATAGTTAAAGTTTCTACAGTCCCTGCAGCGTAAAGCCTTGTCTGGTAGTTTAAAATTTCATAAATTTCTTCCTCTCTTGTTGGCGAATCTACATCAAGATAGAAATTAAGAACAGCTTTTTCCATTCTAGGTTTAATTGCTTGAGTATCTAATTGCATGTAAGTAAACAATCTTTTGTAAAGTTGCTTTGCTATCCACTCTTTAAATTTCATAAGTTTTAATAAGAAGTAGTTAAAGATTTAAGCTTTTTGATGAGAAATTTTCCAGTTTTTTTTGCTATGCTGGCACAATCTTCATCTCAGCCAATATTTTTGCAGTAGTAACAGAATCAAGAGTATTACCTTTTGCCACATAACGCTCTAGAACACCATTATACCTTCCTCTTTCTTCTTTTCTTAATCTTAAAGCCTCTTCAGGTACTTTAACCATTACTGTGGGTTCTATTCCAAGCTGTAAGGAGTTAACTGGCATTTGCATATACTCTAGTTTTTTAAGCAAATCCCACCATTTCACGTTTTCTACCGGGTCTTCTAGTTCCTCGTATAAATACATAACAAAAGAAGTCCACAAGGCAACTTGATGACCGTGACGTGCAGGCTTAGGAGCAAGCCTATCAGTAGCATGAGATAAATCGTGCTCTGAACCTGAAGCTCCCAATGTTGAATTGTTTCTTATCATCCCCTCTCCACACTTTATACAAGCATCAACAACTTCTGGTATGATTTTTTCTTTATAAAAAGGTGATGCACTTCCAGGAGGAATGTTTTTATTTTGCATCTGGTCTATCAAGTTTAAGAGATTCTTTGCAG
>JAWBTW010000006.1:0-46132 GCA_039000165.1 Candidatus Aenigmatarchaeota archaeon | reverse complement strand
TTTTTCAGGTGGAACTCCTAAACCTCCCATGTTACCACTAATAAATAATAATAAAAAAAGTAATATTTAAACTTTACTTTTCTATTTTTATACATGGAAGAACGAAGAAAAATGAACTATATAGGGGTTTTTGATAGATTAAACGATGCAAAAACTAATATTCATTCTTTTTATCAGGAGTTAAGAGAACAAACTCTTGCAGTCTCAAGAGGAATCATATCTCGAGAAGAAAGTAAAATGGAGGAAAAGGGAAAGGTTGAAATGATTTTAAAGTCTTTTGAAGAGTTTTGCTACACCTGCGAGGAAGTTCTTTCTATGCTTAAGGAAGATGCTAAAAAAATTGAAGAAGAAAGAATCCCAGAAGAGCTAAAGAAAGTATTACAGAATTATGCAAACGCACTTAAAGATTGTAGAAATTATATGGAAATAGTTTTTAAGGATCCCTTATTTGAGTTTTATTCAAGTAAAGATACTATCTACAGCCTTAAAAGTAGACTTTCTTCTCTAGAAAAAGGAACAAAAAAACTCCTTTATGAGCTTTCTAAAAAGAATAGTAGTGTATTGCTTTTAAAATAGTTTTTCACTATTCTGTAGTGAAATATAGAAATTTTTAAATAATAGTAACTATCAAACAGTAATAAAATGACGGAAATAATCAAAATAGCCTTAGAAAAGATAACAAAAAATATAGGAAAAAACCATAGTTTAGTTGCTGCTTTAGAAGGACCTGGGTTTGAGCACAAAGAATACTTTCATGTTTGGCCAAGAGACGCTTTCTTTGTTGCTTTGGAGCTTGTAAACTTTGACAGAAAAACTGCAAGAAAAATAGCAGAGTTTGTTTTAAACTTACCAACTGATAATGGTTTATTCTATCAAAGGTATGAAGTTGATGGTAAACCAGACCCTAATGCTTGGTGTAATGGTGATTGCAATAGGCAATTAGATCAGGATGCTTTAAGGTTTGTAGTTGTTTCAAGAATTAAAGGATTAAGAGTTGACTTAAAAAAACTAAAAGAGTCTTATAAAGCTTTGTTAGAACAGATAAAAAGTAAGAAACCTAGCGTGGATGTTTGGGAACAGAAAAAAGGTTACTTCTTTTACACAACTTCTGCACTTATATGGGGTATAAAATGTGCTGAAAAGATTTTTGGGAAAAACAAAGAAGACAAGAAAATTCTGGATGAACTAATTGAAAGTTTAGAAAGCTTTTACGACAAAAAAATAAAAAGTTTTGTCAAAAGTCCTTCGGAAAGAATCGTTGATTTAGAAGTTGTTCTTGGCTTAAACATCCTTTTTGAAAGCGAGTTAGAAATTTTAAAGAAAAAAGAAAATTTGGAAAGAATTTTATCTACTCTAGAAAAAGTTGAAGAAGAACTTTGTGTTAAAGTAAAAGGTGTGAAAATTCCTTTGAGGTATAAGGATGATTTTTGGAATGGTGAAACGATAAGTGGAAAGGGAAGTGGAAGACCTTGGCCTATGGGTTGCGCTTTAATAACTCAAGCTTATTGTTACCTAGCAAGAAATGCTTTTGAAGTAAAAGCTTATGAGATTGCTCTTAAAGCTTTAAAAGGAGCAAAAAAATGGATTAACTACATGAGAAAAATACCAAACGTTTACTATTTCCCTGAGCAGATTGATTTTGACGGCTCTTTACCAAAATATTGCCCTAAACCTTTAACATGGTGTGCTGCTGAATTTATGAAAGCTGAAAGAGTTTATTTAGAGACTGCAGAAAAAATAGCCAGACTTTCGAATATTCTTATACTTAGCAAGATCTACAGCCAAAAATTCATTGTCTGTTGGAATTGATTATGAATTTTAAAATTAAGGAATTGATAAAAATTCAAACATTGTTAGACGTCTAACAAAGAAAAAATTCTAAGCTTATAAAGTTAACAATCAAATAAAATTTATGAAGAAAACAAAAAAAGAGAAGACGAGCTTGGGTTTAGAAGAAAATGTAGAAGGCGCACTTTGCTATGTTCTTGGGTGGATAACAGGTCTAATATTTCTTATCCTAGAAAACAAGAGTAAGTTTGTAAAATTTCATGCGTTGCAATCCATAATAACATTCTTAGGTTTAACAGTTGTCGCTATTTTCTTTAATCTAATACCAGTTGCGGGTTGGGTCATTTCAACACTAATCGGCCTTCTTACATTTGTTCTCTGGATAATTTTGATAATCAAGAGTTATCAAGGAGAAAAATATAAATTACCAATTGCTGGAGATATAGCTGAAAAACATTCAAAATAAAATTAAACCTATAACTCATCAAGAGGATTTTTCACTTTTTTTAATTCTTCTGTTGAAACATGGGTATAAATTTGAGTTGTAGATAAATTAGAATGACCTAAAAGTTCTTGAATCTTTCTTATGTTTTCTCCTGCTTCTAGCAAGTGAGTTGCAAAGCTGTGACGCAAAGTGTGAGGATGGACAGGCTTATCTATTCCTGCTTTTTTTGCCGCAATTTTAATTATTTTCTGCACATTTCTTTCAGACATCCTTCCTTTCCTTCCAGGAAAGAGAAATTCTTCTTCATCTCTTCCCTCAATTAATTCTTTAAGTTCATCGCAAAGCTTTTTTGAGATGATAAAAAGCCTGTCTTTTTTTCCTTTTCCACCTCTCACCCAACCAACGCTTTCGTTTAACTCAATATCACCAACCTTAAGGTTAACTAACTCGCTTAACCTCAAACCAGAAGAATAAAGAAGCTTAACAATAAGTTGATGTTTCTTATTTTTTATCGAGTCTATAAGGTTTTTTACCTCTTCCTTTGTAAGGACAACAGGTAAACTTTTCGAAACTTTTGGTGATTTAAAATTGACTATATTCTTACCTAAAACTTCATCGTAGAAGAACTTTAAGGCAGCTCTGATCAGAATTATCGACTTAGGTGAAACATTTTCTGAAATTTTTTGTGCTATAAAATTTTTGACATCATCCTGCTCAATTTCTTCAGGCCTTTTTTTAACATTTTCTAAAAACTTCTTGTTCCAGAAAAGGTAAGCCTTTATGGTTTTTTCAGAAAACCCTCTTATTTTGAGTTCGGTCTCAAGTTTTTTCAGTTCTTCCATAGATAAAATTTTGTTAAGTTCGTATAATATCTTTAACCCAAACTTTCAAGAAGCAACTCTAGAAGCTCTACCCAATTTCCTTTCAAAGTAAAGCCTGAAGAATAAAAATTCTCTATTCCCTCAGGAGAGAAAAGGAAGTAAAGTGCATAACCAGAAACATAATTTCCGTCAAACCTTTTAGCAGAAAAAGTTAAAAAATCCTGGTTATAATCTTGAGTTTTAATCATTTTTTCAAATTCATCTAAGCTAATTTTTTTGGAATTGTAAAAGATTTCAATACTGTACCTTTTCCTTTCAAGCTTTTTCAAGAATTTCAAGATTTTATCTGGAAATAAAATTCTTTTGGTTTTAAAAGTAACGCATTCTTTTTCTGAAAAAGGAACCAGCATCTAATTAAATTTTAGGTCTAAAAATATTTTTACCTTAAAAGCAAGCAAATAGCACAAGCAGCTATGTACCATAAAATTATATCTCCAAAAAGAGCTAATATGTTAAAAGAAATTGGCAACTCTGGACAAACTGTTTTCGTTTTATCACAGCTAACTATGTAAGGTAAGGGTGAACCAACAAGAGTAATCGAACCTTTTCGTAATGAAACGCTTTCATAAAGAATGCCAGTAATAGAAGTAAAAGTAAATACCACGATAAAAATTATCAATTTCTTCCATGTTGGCTTGAAAAATTCTTTTATTCCCACTCTTAAATATTAGACTTTTAAAAAAATATTTTCAAATGGTTAAAAACAGTTTTTTATTTTTCCTGTGTCTTCTCTTTCAGCTTGGAAAGTTTCACTAAAACATTTTCTATGGAACTAGCTAAATCTTCACCTAAATCTGTAAGGCTAACTGTTTTTATTCTTCCTTTCTTTTCAAATTCGACCAAACCAAAAGATTTGAATTGATCGAGCAATTTTACTGTATGGGAATAGGTACAATCGATTTCCTTTGAAAGAATTGTTGCATACTTTGGCCCTGAAATAAGGCTTACAAGCAGTTTAACCGGTTTTTGCCTTAAAAAAAGTCTTGAAGCGGATTTTTCTTTCACCAAATTTGGTCACACTCCAATTATAATTTAATGAGGAAGATATATTTATAGTTAGTTATATAGCTATTTTGAAACATATTAATTAAAACTTGCTTGTGAATATAATTTTTAAAAAATAATTTTTTGAAAAAATTTTTAAAATTATATACTTTAAAAGACATTTAAACTCAAGAAAATATATATAAAAGAATATAAAAGTAACAAAAAACATATTAGTTTAAAAAATAATTAAAAGATGATTCGAATGCTAATCTTGAGAGAGCCTGTAGTAGCTGGAAGTTTTTACAGTATTAACCCTGAATCTCTCAAGAAGGAAATAAACTATTGTTTTAACCATAAACTAGGCCCAAAAAGCATAAAAAAGCAAAATGTAATAACTGCAATAGTACCCCATGCAGGTTATGTTTATTCTGGGCCTGTTGCTGCTTGGGTTTATTCAAGACTTGAGAATGCAAATTTTATAATTTTAGGACCAAACCACTCTGGAATGGGTTCAAAATTTGCTTTAATGAGATCTGGCATTTGGAAAACACCTTTGGGAGGAGTAAGCATTCATGAAAGCATGGCGGAAAAACTTTTAAAAGAATGTGAAATTTTAGAGCATGATGTTCTAGCACATCAATATGAACATTCTATTGAAGTCCAGCTCCCTTTCTTACAGTTTAGATTTGGAAATGATTTCAAGTTTGTACCAATTTGTATTTTGAACGAATTTGCGGATGATACACTTTTAGAAGGTTGTAGAATAATAGGGAAAAGCATAGCTAGTTTAATCAAAAAAGAAAAGGAAAAATGGTGCATAATAGCTAGCTCAGATTTTTCACACTATATTCCTCAAGAAATTGCAGAAAAGATTGATCTAAGCTTAATCAAATCGATAATCAAACTTGACGAAAAAGAATTTTTCGAAAAAATAAATGAAAAAAACGCAAGTGTTTGTGGCTTTGGTCCCATAGCTGTAGCAATTGTTGTGGCAAAAGAAATGAAAGTCAAAAAAATGAAACTTTTGAAGTATGCTACCTCAGGTGATGTAACAGAAGATTACAGCTCAGTAGTTGGTTATGCTTCTATAATTAATTTCTAAGGTATTGAAGAGGAATAAGCTCTTCCTGTGATTTTTCCTAATTGCTTAATAGCTCCTTTATGCGTATCTAGGGAAATGTTTAAGGCTAAGTTTATCTCTTCGTTAAGTTTTGGTGTTTTTACCTTAAGGTTTTGAAGTATAAAAATTGTTTTTGAAGTTGACTCGCTGAGAAATTCCAAGTTAGAGGGAATGTTATATTTCTCCACTTCTTTTCTTACATTTTCTATCTGTTGGGTGTATTCTTTCACAGCATTCTTAGCTAAATCCTCTTTCCCTCTTTCTATTAAAACCTTAGCTTCCTTTAGCCTCTCTTCTGCTAAACTTATACACCTATTAACTTTTTCTGTATCGCTTAAAGTAAAGAAAAGTTGTAAGCTTTCCCTTGCACGCTTAACAGGATAAAGGAAATCACCAGGATAAGCTTCAACGTTCCAAACAAAAAAACCTGCTAATATTGCTATGAAAGAAATAACCAATACCATTACCCAACGGTAAGAAGTAGGATGGAGAATTTTTTTACCTTCTTTTGTTAATTGGTAGTAAACCCATTTTCTTCCAGGTCTTTCTATTCTCTCCACCAAGTTTGATTTCTTTAAAATTTCTAGATGCTCTGAAATTGTCGTCACATGTTTATTTAAAAATCTGGAAAGCTCTGAAGCTGTCATCGGCCTTTCTTCTAAGGCTTTTAGGATGTCTACCCTAGTATCTGCAGCTATCGTTTTAAGAAATTCTCTTGAAATTTTTATCTCTTCTTCCATAATTATCTTTTATTCGAATTATTTTTAAACCTAAAAAAGATTTAGGGTGGAAACCCAAAAAAATCTTTTGACTTAATAAACTTTCATTTTAAAATTTTTAGAAGGTGAAAAAAATGAATAAAAAAATGTTAATCTTAGGGTTGTCCATAATAAGCGTAATGGGAGCTTTAGCAGTTGCAAAAACATCAGAAATTCAATCAAGCTTTTATCAATCTAATTTTCCAAAAACTGAAGTGCTAGAAGGGATAGCTTTTGACAAAACAACAAATGAAACTAAACAGGTTGTTTTTCTAATCATAGAAAATGGGAGTGAAAAAAATATTTACTTATTAATAGGCAATAATGTTTTTAAAATAGAAGAAATCGGGAATATTACAAAACCTGAAGGTACAAAAATCTTTTTTTACAGAAGTGATGACGGAAGTGTTCTTACATTATTGACTAAAAAGTTTGCTTGCGGCTCAAGCATTTCTGGTGATTTTAAAAATTACTTGATAACTTTTAAGAAACCATGTTGCTATAAATTTAACCCTATACCTCTAAAAAACCCTGGGTTGGGAAAGGTTCAGAAGGAAATAAGAAATGAAACAAGAATAGAAACAAGACCAGTGAGAGGAGAATGGAAAGGTTTGACATTAAGAAATAGGGAAGAGGTAAGAAATGAAGAGCGAAAAACCTTAAGGATTTGTAACATTTCTCTATAGAAGCATTGCAAAAGCTAAATCAATAAACTGAGTCTCAGTTAACTTTTTCTTTTTATTTTTATTTCTTATAGTTATGGAAAATGAGATACTGAAGCATTGTTTAATAAATGCAGTAAAATATGGTGGAAAGGCTAAAGTCGATGCTGTGCTTGGAAAAATTCTAGCAGAAAAGCCAGAATTAAAAGATAGAAGGAAAGAATTAGTAGAAAAAATAAAAAAAATTGTAAAAGAAGTGAACTCTCTAAGCTTGGAGGAACAAAAAAAGAAGTTGGAAGAACTTGGAGTTGAAATAGAAAAACCAAAAGTTGAGAAAAAAGAACTACCTCCTTTACCTAATGCTGAAGTTGGCAAAGTGGTTATGAGACTTGCTCCTTATCCTTCAGGTCCTTTACACATAGGAAATGCGAGAATGGTTATACTTAATGATGAATACGTGAAAAGATATAAAGGAAAGTTGTTCTTGGTTATAGATGATACAATAGGTTCAGAGGAAAAGTTTGTTCTACCAGAAGCTTACGATATGATTATTGATGGTTTAAAATGGCTTGGTGTAAAATGGGATGAAACCATTTACAAGTCGGATAGGTTAGAAATATTTTATAAACATGCAGAAGAGTTGATAAAAAAAGGTTTGGCTTATGTTTGTGAATGCGACGCGGAAACTTTAAGAAAAAACAGGAGTTTGGGAAAAGAATGCACGCATAGAAACCAAAGTGAAGAAGAAAACTTGGAAAAATGGAAAAAAATGTTAAGTGGAGAGTATCGTGAAGGTGAAGCAGTTTTAAGATTGAAAACCGACATGAAACATCCTAACCCTGCTTTCAGAGACAGAGTTCTTTTTAGAATAGTAGAAAGAAAGCATCCAAGAGTTGGTGATAAGTATAAAGTTTGGCCTCTTCTCGAGTTCAGCTGGGCTGTTGACGATCAGTTATTAGGAATTACCCATATTCTGAGAGGGAAAGACTTGGTAATTGAAGATATGGTAGAAGAATTTATATGGGATAAGCTTGGGCTTAAAAAACCTTTTTTCATTCATTATGGCTTACTAAGCATAAAGGAAATGAAGTTAAGCAAAACTCAAGCAAGAAAAGCTATAGAAAGAGGTGAATTCTTTGGATGGGATGACCCAAGAACATGGAGCTTACAATCTTTGAGAAGAAGAGGAATAAAGCCTGAAGCAATAAGAAAGTTTATAATAAACATGGGTTTGAGTTTAGCCGATGTTACTGTACCTGCAGAGATTCTTTATGCTGAGAATAGAAAAATTGTTGACAGCGAAGCAAACAGATACTTCGCAATTTTTGAACCAGAAAAAATTTCTGTAAAAAATGCCCCTAAAATAAAAGAAGTAAAGATTCCCTTACATCCTGACTTTCCTGAAAGAGGTTACAGAACTTTACCTGTAAACACAGATAAAATATTCGTTGAAAGAGAAGATTTGAAAAAGTTTAGGAACAAAGAAGTTGGCTTAATAAACCTTTTCTCCATCAAGCTAAAGAAAAGAGCAGAATTTCTAAGTGAAAAAATAAAGATGGAAGTTCAAAAGATTCACTGGGTTTCAGAACCAAACTTTAACGTTGAATTGGTCATGCCAGATGGCTTGATAAAAAAAGGAATAGCAGAGGTTGGAATTAAAAACGTGAAGAAAGACGAAATAATTCAACTCCAAAGAACAGGTTTCGCAAGGGTTGATGATGTAAGAGAAGATAAAGTTGTTTTATTTTTTGCTCACAAGTAGGTGGATACAAAAACTATATAAACCTTCTAATATGTATAGAATTTGATAGTGGCATGAGGTGATGGTATGCCGAAAGCCTACGTGAAGTTTAATGTACCAAAAGATTTGAGTGATAAAGTATTGCAAGCAGTTGAAGTCGCAAAGAATACCGGAAAAGTTAAAAAAGGAACTAACGAAACAACAAAAGCTGTTGAAAAGGGTTTAGCAAAACTAGTTGTAATAGCAGAAGATGTCGAACCTGAGGAAATTGTAATGCACCTTCCTCCTCTCTGTGAAGAAAAGGGTATTCCTTACGTTTATGTACCAAGCAAGCAAGAACTAGGAAGAGCTGCTGGAATAGATGTCGCTGCTGCATCTGTTTGTATAATTGAGCCTGGCGAAGCAAAAGAAAGTTTAAAAGAGATAATAGAAAGAGTTTCAAAGATTAAAGGATAAAAATGGCAAAAGATGCTTATCCTGCAGAAGTTTTACAAATATTAGGAAGAACAGGAGTTAGAGGTGTCACTCAAGTAAGATGCAAAGTTTTAGAAGGTCCTGATAAAGGAAAGGTTTTGACAAGAAATGTTATTGGTCCTATAAGAGTTGGAGATATATTGATGTTGAGAGAAACAGAAATGGAAACTGCAGCAAAGATGGAAGAAAGGTAATTTTATGAAATGCAGTTTTTGTAGCAGAAATTTCAAGATAAACAGAGGAAAAATGTTCGTCAAGAACAGTGGGGAAATTCTTTATTTTTGTAGTTCAAAATGCGAAAAGAATTACATGCTTGGAAGGGATCCAAGAAAGTTAAAATGGGCTTCTAAAAGATAATTCTGTGATTTAGATGAAAGTTGGGGTTGAAGTTAGAGATAAAGATATTTATACAATTGCCCAAATCCTTAATCTTTACTTAAACGAAGAAGTTGAACTGGAGAAAATTTTAATTAAAATGCTTTCTAAAAATGTAAACTCTTCGGACATTCTCTTCATAATGCTGCAAGAACTTGAGAAGAGAAAAATAATAAAAGGTAAGGGAGGAAAGATAAAAGTTGAAAAAGAAATAGGGAATGTAGAAGAAATTTTAAAGAAAATAAAGTTCATTGCAAATAAAAACAGAAAACTTTTTGTTACACCATTAGAAGTGGGTAAATTTTATCAATGCCCAAGAAGGCTTTTTTTAGAAAAAGTTGTTTTAGCTAAAGAATTCAAGGAAAGAAAAGGGAAAACATGGGATGGGGAAGCAATCCATCTTGCCTTAAACATTTTCATCAGAAACCTCATGAAAGGACCTCTAGAAAATGTTATCGAGTATTGTGTTGAAAAGGCTTTAGAGAAGTATGAAGGAAAAACAAGCTTAAGTAGGGAAAGTTTAAAGGATTTTATTTTAAAATTTTACGAACTCCTGAACGAAGAAGGTTTTAAACACTTATTCACAGAAAAAACACTTTGCTCCTTTAAGATCGGTCTAACCGGAACTCCTGACATTATTGGAATAAAAGAGAATGAGATAATACCAATAGATATAAAACTTGGGAAGTTGAGCAAAAAAGGTGTAAAAGAGGAGCACTTGCTTCAGAACGTAGGAGAAGCTATACTTCTTGAAGAGTTTTTCCGAAAAAAAGTAGAAAAAAGCTATCTTATATTCTTCGAATCGAAAACACTTGTTAAAGTAAACATAGATGAAGAAATGAAAAGAAAGTTTTTAAAATATAAAAAAGAAATAGAAATGATTTGTAGGGGAAAAACAATACCAGAAAAGGGGAAAATTCAAAACTTAGAAAGAAGAGTATGTTTGGGTTGTCATGTGAGAAAAAGTTGTGAAAACATAGAAAATTTAAGAAGGATAAGCTGATGGGCCGGTAGATCAACGGTAGATCGCCACCTTGGCATGGTGGAGGTTCTGGGTTCGAATCCCGGCCGGTCCATTTTAAAATTTATAAGTTTAAAAAAATACCTCTAAAGATTATAAGCAAGGGAGAAAATGGGAGTAACAAAAGTAAAGGAAGAGAAAATAGAAGAGAAACCTAAGGAAAGGGAAAAAGTAAAGGAAGAGAAGAAACCTAAGGAAGTAAAAGCTAGAAAAATTGTTAGAGTTTTAAATACAGATTTGGATGGAGAAAAACCCTTGATGTACGCTTTAAGGGGTATAAAAGGAGTCAGCTTTACGTTTAGTAAAGCAGTGTGTGAAGCTTCTGGTATTAACCCAAAAATAAAACTTGGGAGTTTGGGCGAAGAAGATATTCAAAAAATAGAAAAAATAATTAAAAATCCTTTAAGTTACGGCATTCCACCTTATCTTTTGAACAGGAGAAAAGATAGAGAAACAGGAAAAGATTTGCACTTGTCAGGAGCTGATGTTGAAATTTACAGAAAGTTTGACATCCAAAGGATGATAGATTTGAAAACTTATAAAGGAATAAGACATATGCTTGGTTTACCTGTAAGAGGACAAAGAACAAGAAGCTCTTTCAGAAAGGGAAGGGTTGTTGGTGTCGTTAGAAAAGCTGTCAGAATCGCCACAGAGAAAAAAGAAAAGAAAGAGGAAAAGAAGTGATTGAATGAAAAGACAGAGAAAAAAATATGAAGTACCAAGAAAACCATGGGATAAAGAAAGGTTAGAGAGAGAAAGAAAAATAATGAAAGATTACGGCTTAAAAAGGAAAAGGGAGCTTTGGAGAGCAGAAGCTATCCTAAGAAAGTACAGAAGAATAGCAAGAGATTTGGCAGCAAAAAAAGATAAGAAAAAAGAGAAAGAGTTGATTGAAAAGTTAAACAGACTTGGTTTGCTGGATGAAAAAGCAAGCTTAGATGATGTCTTAAGTTTGACTGTCGAAAATATTTTAGAGAGAAGGTTACAAACAATTGTTTTTAGAAAAGGTTTAGCAAACACTATCAAACATGCTAGGCAACTAATAGTTCATGGTCATGTGTTTATAGACAGAAGAAAAGTCCCTTATCCGGGATATATAGTTAGAAGAGGAGAAGAAGAAAAAATAGAAGTAAAGGTGAAGTGATGGAGGAAAAGGAAAAAAAGGAAAGGTGGGGAATAGCTCACATTTATAGTACTGCCAACAACACCATAGTTCACATTACTGACATCACTGGTTCAGAGACTATAGCAAGGTATTCTGGTGGAATGATGACAGACAAAGATAGAGAAGAAGGAATGCCTTTTCCTGCGATGCTTGCAGCAAAAAAAGCTGCCGAAGAAGCTTTAGCTAAAGGAATTACTGGCGTACACATAAGAGTTAGAGCTGCTGGAGGAACAAAAAGCAAATCACCAGGACCAGGAGCCCAACCTGCTATAAGAGCTTTGGCAAGAGCTGGTTTAAAAATTGGAATGATAGAAGATGTAACTCCTATAATTCATGGAAGAATGCGTGCGAAAGGTGGAAGAAGGGGAAGAAGAGTTTAAGCAAAAAATTAAATAGTTAGAAAGAAAAAAGTAGAGTTATAGTGGTTTGATGGAAGTAAAAATTTTAAAGAAAAGTGAGCCTGAGATTAGTTTTGTTATAAGCGGTATAACTCCAGGCTTTGCAAATTCTTTGAGAAGAGTTATGATGATGGAAATACCAACAATGGCTATAGAGTTTGTTGATTTTCTAAAGAATAGTTCTTCTTTACAGGATGAAATAATAGCAAACAGACTTGGCCAAATTCCTTTAAAGTTCGAAAGAAACATTTATGAGTTACCAAATGAATGTAAATGCGAAGGGAAAGGATGTAGCAGATGTCAAGTAAAGTTTGTTCTTAAGAAGAAAGGTCCTTGCATTGTTTATTCTGGTGATTTAAAATCAAAGAATAAAGATGTTTATCCAGTTTTTGACAATATTCCGATAATTGAACTTTTTGAAAATGAAGAATTGGAATTTGAAGCAACAGCTCAGCTTGGCTTTGGAAGAGAACATGCAAAATGGCAAGCTTCTGTAGCTAGCTATAAGAATATGCCTGCTATTTCTATTGACACAAGAAAATGTAAAGGGGAAAAGTGTGCAAAGTGTGTAGCAAAATGTGTAAGAAAAATTTTGAAAGTTGAGAATGGAAAGATAATAGTAACTGATGAAAAATCTTGTAACTTATGTTTGCAATGTCTTGAAGTTTGTCCTGAAGAAGCAATAAAAGTTGAAGCTTTGGAAGATACTTTTGTCTTTAACGTGGAAACAACCTCTGGCTTAACTGCTGAGGAAATAGTTTTTGAAGCGATAGAAGCTTTAAGTAAAAAGATAAAGGAATTTGGGAAGGAATTAAAGAAAATCAAGTAAAATTTAACTTTTAAACTCCTATATTTTTAAACAATCTTGATGCTATTTAAATTTAAAACCTGTAATTGTATTTTGCTTTTGTTAGACGTCTAACATACTAAAAAGTAAAAAACTTTTTATTTCAAACTATATTTTAAAGTAGGCAGGGGTAGCCAAGTCTGGTCAAAGGCGCAGGACTTAAGGCAAAACCTTAAGTTTTGATTTTAAGATGATAGGAAATCCTGTGGCTTAGTGCCTTCCTGGGTTCAAATCCCAGCCCCTGCACTCAGAAACCCTGAAGAGGTATAGCATCTTAATGTTAGACGTCTAACATCATGAAAAATTTCTTTAAGTTTAACTTAAAAATGAAATCATGAGAGTTGGAATTTTATTTACAGGTGGTAAGGATTCCTGCTTAGCTTTAAAAAGAGTTTTAGGAAAGCATGATGTAGTTTGTCTAATTACTCTAATTTCAAAAAACAAGGAAAGCTACATGTTTCATGTTCCAAATATTAAACTCACAAAACTTCAAGCAAAAGCTATAGGCTTGCCTTTGATTCAAAAAACAACAAAAGGAGAAAAAGAAAAAGAGTTGGAGGATTTGAAAAAAATTCTGGTAAAAGCAAAGGAAAAGTTTAAAATTGAAGGAGTAGCAACAGGAGCTATTGCTTCGAATTATCAAAAAAGCAGGATAGAAAAAGTCTGTAAAGAACTTGATTTAGAATGCATAAACCCTTTGTGGGGTGAAGATCAAGTAAAACTCTTGGAAGAAATTGTTGAAAGCAATTTCAAAGTAATAATTACTGGAGTCTTCGCTTTCCCTTTTGATGAAAGCTTTCTTGGAAAAGAAATTGATGCTCAAGTGATAAAAAAACTGAAAGAAATAATGGAAAAATATAAGATAAACCCTGCTGGTGAGGGAGGAGAAATAGAAACAACTGTTCTAGATGCTCCTTTTTTCAAGAAAAGAGTTGAAGTTAAAAAGTTTGTAATAAATTATAAAAATTACTCTGGAACTTTTGAGATTAAAAAAGCTGAACTAGTACCTAAGTAACAACATTCTTAAGTATATAACTCTTATTGTATGTTATAGGTGATAAAAATAGCGGTAGGAGGTTATTGCCAAGCTTGTAATAAGTATTCGCCAGGACTCTACACTTGCCATGTTTGCAAAGCAAAAGTTTGTCCCTTGTGTGTAGTTCCTGGCCAAAGGTTTTGTATTTTGTGTGAAGGGAAGGTGAAAAAATGAACACTGGAGATTTTGTCTACATAGATTATGTTGGAAGAGTAAAAGATACAGGAGAAATTTTTGATTTAACAAAAGAAGATTTGGCAAAAAAAGAAGGAATTTACAACCCGGAAATAAAGTATAAACCAATCCCAATAATAGTCGATGCTAAATTCATTCTAGCTGGTTTAAATAAAGCTCTAAAAGAAATGAAAGTTGGAGAAAAGAGAAAAGTAGAAATTAAGCCTGAAGAAGCTTTTGGAGAAAGAAACCCTGCTTTAGTTCAAACGATTCCTTTATCTAGCTTCAAAGAGCAAAACATACAACCAAAAGTTGGAGAAATAGTAAATATCGCAGGTTTTAGAGGAAGGATAATAAGTATTTCTGGGGGAAGAGTGAAAGTTGATTTTAACCATCCTTTAGCAGGAAAAACTCTAGAGTATGAGATAGAAATAGTTGGTGAAATAAAGGATACAAAAGAAAAAGTTGAAGCTATTGTATTTTATTTTACTGGAATAGAGAAGGAAGAGTTAGAAATAAAATTGAAAGAAAAAAGTGTCGAGATAGAGTTTAAAAAAACGTTCAACCTAACAAGAGAAGTTAAAGAAAGGATTGCAAAAACCATAAAAGAATGGGTAAAACTGGAAGAAGTGAGGTTTGTAGATGTTTTCAAATAAGAATAAATTCTTAATTTCATAGAATATTTAATCAGTGGTTATATGGGAGTGAAGCAAATAATAGAAAAAACCGGCGCACCTTCAAAAGTTTCTCCCTTTGATGAAGAAATAAGAGACATCTTAGAAAAAAGGAAAACTAGAATAAAAGTAGTGGGGGCAGGAGGTGCAGGAAACAACACTATAACAAGGCTGATGCAAGTAGGTATAGTTGGGGCAGAAACTATAGCAGTAAACACCGATGCTCAAGACTTACTTTATACCGATGCTGACGTTAAAGTCCTGATAGGAAAAGAACTTACTGGAGGGCTAGGAGCAGGAGCAGACCCAAGAATAGGAATGGAAGCTGCAAAAGAAAGTAAAGAAGACTTGAAGAAGGCTTTGAGAGGAGCAGATTTAGTGTTTTTAACTTGTGGTTTGGGTGGTGGGACAGGAACAGGAAGCTTACCAGTAATCGCTGATATAGCTAAAAAAATGGGTGCTTTAACTGTTGCGGTAGTAACTTTACCTTTTACCATGGAAGGAAAAGTAAGAATGGCAAACGCAAAAGAAGGACTCAAAAACTTAGAAGGTGTAGTAGATACCTTAATAGTAATCCCAAACGATAAACTCTTAGAAATTGTTCCAGACGTAAGCATAGCTACAGCTTTTAAAGTTGCTGACGAAATTCTAGTTAATGCAGTTAAAGGAATAACAGAACTTGTAACAAAGCCTGGATTGGTTAACTTAGACTTTGCAGATGTAAGAGCAGTAATGTCACAAGGAGGGTTAGCAATGATTGGTATGGGTGAAAGCGACACAGAAAACAGAGCTTTAGAGGCTGTAGAAAAAGCTTTAAACAATCCATTGATTACAGTTGACATTAACGGAGCAAAGGGTGCTTTAATAAATGTCATGGGAGGGCCAGACATAACTATTAGAGAAGCACAACAAGTTTGTGAAGCAGTTTCCTCAAGGCTATCACCAGATGCAAAAATAATTTGGGGAGCACAAATAGCAAAAGAGTTAGGCGATACTATAAGAGCCTTGCTCATAATAACAGGAGTTAAATCACCACAAATATTTGGGCCAGAAAAGCCTTTTAGTGAGGAAGAAAGAAAAGACATAGAGAAAATACTTGGAGTAGAGTTTATCTAGAAGATGCGCATGAAGCTAAACATAAAAGAGAGTATTCAAAATTATAGAAGAGTAATAGCAGCCTGTAAAAAACCAGAATATGAAGAATTGATAACAACTATAAGAATTTGCGCGATAGGAATAACTCTTATAGGTTTTATAGGGTTTATCTTATATTTATTGGCTCTCCTACTTTCATTTTAAGTGATAAAAATGATATATACTGTAAAAACAGTTGTTGGAAGAGAAAACATAGTAGCAGAAGCTATAGCCTCAAAAGCAAAAACAAATAACCTTAACATTAAAGCTTTGGTTCATCCAGAAGAAATCAAAGGTTACATTTTTGTCGAGGGTGATGTAAAAGATATAGAAAAAGCAATTCAAGCAATTCCTCATGTAAGAGGCTTAATTAAAACTCCTGTAGAGATAAAAGAAATCCAAAGGTTCTTGGAACCAAAAACAGTAGAAATCGAGCTAAACCAAGGAGATGTAGTAGAAATTATAGGCGGGCCATTTAAAGGAGAAAAAGGAAAAGTTGTAAGGTATGATAAGACAAAAAGAGAAGTAACCATAGAACTACTTGAGGTTGCTGTACCAATTCCAGTAACTGTTAGTGTGGAATTTGTGAAAATGATTGAGAAAACGAGTAAGTGAATTCCATGGGAGAGAAAGAAACTATTGAAATAATGGTAGAAGGTGGAAAGGCTTCTCCAGGACCGACTACTGCACCTAAACTCAGTGTTTATAAGATAAACATAGGGGAAATTTTCAAAAAAATAAATGAAATGACAAAAGATTATGAAGGAATGCAAGTTCCTGTAAAAATAACCATAGATAAGGAAACAAAAGAATATGAAATTTCTATTGGTTTACCACCAACTTCTAGCTTAATTAAAAAGGAATTAGGAATTGAAAAAGCAAAATTGACTGAAGAAGAAAAGGCAAGTGGAAAAACAAGTGTTGGAAATTTAACAATGGAACAGTGTATAAAAATAGCGAAAATCAAAATGCAAGGAATGCTTTCGAAAGATTTGAAAAATGCAGTAAAGCAAGTTATAGGTACAGCCAACAGCATGGCAGTAACTGTGGAAGGAAAAAAAGCAAAAGAGATTATAAAAGAAATTGACGAAGGAAAATGGAACCATCTTTTAAAATAAATTCTAAAAAATCAATTTATTATTGATGGAGATTACCGGATTTTTTGTTCTCACTTTAGGTACTTCAACCTTAGGCGTTGCTGTTTTATTAACTCTTTCCAGACTTTTGAGAAAAGGAAAAAAAGAAGGTAAGATAGAAAAAATTGAAAGAATTTCAAAAGAGCTGAATGAACTTTATAGAAGTTTAAGCGAACAAACTTACAAAAGTTTAAACTTACTGTTTCTTGACAAAACAAAAGAATTGTTAAACGGACAAAAGAACTTTCAAAACGCCTTTCTTTTAACTGAATTTAAGTACGCAAGTCTATATCTTGAACAGTTTATCAACTCTGTAAAAGCAAAAAACAAAAACCCATACTTACTTTACAAAGCTAAACACTTTATAGCTAAAGGAATGGAAAACATCGAAAATATTTACTTGAAAAATGAGATTGAAAGGATGCTTTTAAGTTTGGAAAGTTTTGAAGGATTTAGTTAGGTTTATAAGTCTTGCGCACATATCTAAAATATACCGCAAGTCACTGCTTAGGCAGGAGGTTAAAGTGAAAGAAAAAATAATTGAAAAAATAAAGGAATTGAGAGAAAAATCGAAGAAAAGAAATTTTGTTCAAAGTTTTGATCTGATAATTAATCTTAAAGAGTTCGATCCAAAGAAACCCGAGAATAAGATAACAGAAGATGTTGTTTTGCCTCATGGTAAGGGTAAAAAAGTAAGGATTGTTGTTTTTTCTGATACTATAAAGGATGTTGATGCTGAAGTTCTGACAAGCTCAGATATAGAGAAAATTGCAAAGAATAAGAGGGAAGTAAGAAAGCTTGCTAAAACCGTTGATTTTTTCTTGGCCGAACCTAAGCTTATGCCTTTAATCGGTAAGTATTTAGGCCAATTCCTTGGTCCAAGAGGAAAGATGCCGAGAATAATTACTGGTAACGTTGAAAAACTAATAGAAAATTATAAAAAATCTGTAAGAATAAGGATAAAAGATTCGCCAGTAGTTCAATGTATGGTAGGAAAGGAAGATATGAAGGATGAAGAAATTGCAGAAAATATCGAAGCTGTTTTAGAGGCTTTAAAAGCAAAGTTACCAAAAGGAAAACAAAACATAGGTGAAGTTTTGCTAAAATTAACGATGAGTAAACCGATAAAGCTTGAGGTATAAAAATGGCAAGAGAAGAAAAGATTGCAAAAAAAGAAGAATTAAAGGAAATGATTAGAAGATATAAGGTTATTGGACTGATAGATATATTCAAACTTCCGAGCAAACAGTTTCAGGAAATAAGAAAAGAGATAAGAGAGAAAGGGATAATTAAGGTAGTAAAAAAATCAATTTTGCTTCATGCTTTAAAGGAGCTTGAAGTTAAAAACCTTGATGAGCTTGAAAAAATAATTCCTAACCAACCAGCAGTTTTACTTTCTAATGAGGATTGTTTTAAAATTTACTCTATAATAAGTAAACTTAAATTCCCAACCTTTGCTAAAGAAGGGGATATAGCTAACGAGGACATAAAAGTAAGCGCAGGACCTACTTCTCTACTTCCAGGTCCTGTGATAAGTGAATTGTCCAAAGCGGGTATTCCTGTTGGTGTTGAAGAAGGAAAAATCGTTGTTAAAAAAGATGTGATTGTTGCAAAGAAAGGTAATGTTATATCGAAAGATTTAGCAAATGTTTTAAGAAAACTTAAAATTCAACCAGTAAAGATTAGTTTAAATTTAGTAGGGATGTATGAAGACGGAAGAATATACAATAAAGAAACTCTGGAGCTCGTCAACATTTTTCCAGAGAAGATAAAAGAAGCCTTTAATCAAGCTTTAAATCTTTCTATAAACATTAATTATCCTACAAAAGAAAACATTCAATACTTGCTAATTAAAGCTTATCAAAATGCTTTAGCTTTAGAAAAATTTGGAGGTGCTAAATGATGGAAGTTGTATATAGCGCGCTACTGCTTCACTCAGCAAAGCTTCCAATAACAGAAGAAAACATAAAGAAAATATTCCAAGCCCTAGGTCTAACTCCTGATGAAAATAAAATAAAGGCCTTGGTAGCAAGCTTAGAAGGAGTTAACATAGACGAGATATTAAAACAGGCTGTAAGCTTTTCGCTAGCTCCTCAACAACCTGAAGAAAGGGAAGAGAAGAGGGAAGAAAAGGAAGAAAAGGAGAAAGCTGAAGAAGCAGTAGCAGGCTTGAGTGCACTCTTCGGTTAAGTGAAAGAAATGCAAAAATTGATAGAATTAGCAGAAAAAATTAAGAATGAAGAATTGAGAAAGAAAGTAATAGAGTTTGTTAAAAACCCTAGACTTAGCAATAAAGATTTTAAGAAATATCCAAAACTGAAAATAGAAGAGGCTAGATGTGTTTTTACTGTTACTTCAGGCGCAGGAAAAATAACAGTAGAAAGAGATGTTTTGAACCATTCAATTGCCTTGGCAGAAGTTTGTCTCAAGGTTGCTGATGCAGTTGAAGAAAATTATGGTATTCCTGTAAATAGAGATAACCTCTTGGCTGCTGCAATTCTACATGATTTGATGAAAATATTCGAGTACAAAAAAACTGAAAGAGGTTTAGAACATACTGGAATTTTACTAGATCATACAATGCTCGCCACAGCCGAACTTTATCATCAAGGATTTCCAGAGGAGGTAATTCACATAGTTGCCTCACACTTTGGTGAAACCGGCCCAACTCCTCCAAGAAACTTCGAGGCCTTAATATTCCATTATTGTGATACTTTGCTCTCACTTATCGAGTTCCACTTACAAGCAAGCACGCAACCAACACAACAGTTACAATTAATACTTCTTGATGAGGAAACAATAAAAAAGTTAACAGAAGAAAAAAAAGAATAATATGGAAGAATTGATAAAAAGAGGAATTTCTTTTCTAAGGAAGATTAAACCTGACGATAGAATTCTCTTGGTTTACCACAAGGATTTAGACGGGTTATCTTCGGGATTAATATTTTCTAAATGTATGAAAAAACTTGGTTTAAAAGTTGAAAGAAAGTGCGCATCCTCCAATGAAGAAATTGAAAAAATAGCAAAAAAAGTTAAGAATTTTGATAAGATAATCGTTTTAGATATAGACATTTCTTACATGAAAGAAAAATTACTAAGGTTTAAAAAAGATATCCTCATCATAGATCATCACCCACCAAGAAAAAACTTAAACGCAAAAAGAATTGTGTATATCAACCCAAGAATTAAAAATCCAAAAATCTATCAGCCTGCTTCTTATGTTACTTACAAGTTTTTTTCAAAAATTCTTAACACTGAAAGTGAAAAATGGTTGGCCATAATAGGAACTATTAGTGATTTTGGTTTTTCTGATTGTAAAGATTTGCTTAAAGGGTTGAAAATAAAAAGTAAAGAAGATATACCAAAAACAAGAGTTTGGAAAGAAGTTGAAAAACTTGTGGGAATAATTAGCGAAATTGGTTTTGAAAAAACTTTTAGGTTGTTGGAAAGAACTAGCTCTTTGGAAGAGTTCAAGAAAAACGAAGCTGTAAGAAAAGCGTTAAAAAAATACTTGAAAAAAATAAAAGATTGTGAAAAAATTTTCTGGAAGAATTTAAAAGAATATAAAGAAGTAAATCTCCTGATTTCAGAAATTGAAACAAAACATAGAGAAATAACTTCCCTCATTTCAACAAAAATGTCTGGCAAATTTCCTGAAAAGGTTCTTGTTGTTTTTAGAAAAGTTGGAAAAAAATACGCAATCCATGCAAGGTACAGAGGAAGCTTAGAAATAGACCTGGGAAAAATAATGGAAAGAAGCGCAAAAGGTTTAAACGGTGGTGGTGGTCATCCTCATGCTGCAGGAGCAAGCATAAAGGAAGAAAATAGGGAAATTTTTGAAAGAAGGTTGATTAGAGAATTAGGCAGATTTTTTGGTAAAAAGTAAATTTAAGCTTTTATTTTCAAAAACAAAACAAAAATTACCTTATTTTTCTGAATCAGCGGAAGTGAGGTTGGGAAAACCAAGTATAACTATCAAACCTAATTTTTTAAAGTGAGTAGTATGATGAGATGTTTGCTTTGTAACTCACGAAGAATTATAAGATTTATAGATGGTTTTGGAGAAAGAAGGATGTTTTGCAAAACTTGTGGAAGAAGCTTTCTTGAATCTTCCCTAACAAAGTTTAAAACTCAAACAAATTTGCTTGAGTTTAGGATAGATTCATACTCTAGAAACTTTATCCCAAAGTTGAGGTAATTAAATGGAAGTTATAAAAAAAGTAGAGATTGAGCTTGTAGAAGACAGGAAAATGCTCAAGTGGAGAGTCAACTGGGTAGCCCAAGATAGAATTGGTGGTTTTCTTAAACCTGCTTCAAGACTTCCTTAAAGAAATTTAAGATTATGAAATAAGTAACAAGTAGGTACACTTGAAAACGAACCAAAAGAAAATAATTAAGCTGGCTTTTTGGATTGCATCTGTTGGTTTTGGTACGAGTTTTTTTCTAGCTTTTTTTCCTTACCTTTAAACCTTCTCTTTTCATTAATTTTTTAGCATATATCTTTGCTTTAGCCGTACTTTTTAAAGCCAAAAATTTGAAGTCAGAAAACTAAAACTTTCAAGATTTCCTTAAAACTACAAAAAGATGAAATTTTTCATAAGGGTCAAGCTCAACTTTATCCAGAATTTCAAAATGCTTTCCTAATTCTTGCAAACATTCTCTATAGACTTCTCTTGGTGGTTTTGTTGAACTAATGCTTTGAGATTTTATGGCTATTTCAGCAATTCCCCCCTCTTTCAAGAATTTCTCTGAATTCTTCACAAGTATCTTAATCTGGTCAGGGTCTGCAACATCCTCATAAATTATATCCACTTTTTCTGTTATCAAATTCTGGTAAGTTTCTATCATTCTTGCATCAGCAAGGATTGGTACTATGTTTTGCCTAACTTCTGCTAATCTTATCAACTCCCTTAACGGTCTTTCAGAAATCTCTATCGCATAAATTATTCCTTCCTTTCCTATTATATCGCTAATATGACTTATCGTAGTTCCTGTACCAGCTCCCAAGTAAAGCACTTTGCTACCTTTTTTAAACGGGAAATGCTTTATTCCTTTTTTTACAGCTGCGCACAACTTTGAACGAGAAGGAACCCATTCTCTGTATTCTTTTTCTTTTATTTTAATCAGTTTTTCTCCGTAAACACTTTTTCCAGGAATAAGGTTAAGCGTACAAATCTTGTTTTCTACAAGATAAACACCTTCAAACTTATACGGTTTTGCCTCCATGCTCTAGCCTTTTTCCTTTGATAAAATCTTTTTTATTTCCTCTTCCAAATCTTTCTTCAACTTGTCAGCCTTATACTCTTTTGAGTAAAAATCTATTTTTACAGCCATACTTAACTTTGCCGCCAAATGCCTTGCAACTTTTCCTCTTAATTTTGAAGGAGATTTTTGAACGTAGGGATGTTGAAAAAGTAAACCATACTTTGGACTTTTTCCTTTTCCATGCAAAAATCTGAAAAGCGACTTTTCTGCACCAAGAAGCTGAATCGTTGAAGAAGGCATTTTAGCAAGTTTCTCTAAGCTTCCTGCCTTTGAGATAAACTTTGCAGCTAGGATTGGAGTTGCAAGTTCCGTAAAGTTAGGTGCAACCTCCTTCAAAAGTTTTTCAAGATACTTTGTTAGTTTTTCTCTGGTCTCAAAAAGCTGGAGAACAATTCTTGCAAACTCTTGAACATGTTTTATGTCTTCATGGGAAAAATCCATACCCATACTTTTGTTTTTGAACTGAACCAAGTCTTTATCTGCTACTTTTTCTCTTGAACCAAACTCTTTTATTATCTTTAAGTATCTTTCATGGCTACTTACTATATTATCCATTTCGGGAAAGTGCAAAGAATACCATTCCCTTGCTCTTTCAACAAAGATGTTTATTGTTTTATCCAATTCTTCTATTGCACCATTAACTTGAACTATTAGTTTATCTTTGGTTAAGGCTTTTTTGATTCTCAGCTTTGTTAATTCTACCCCTATTCTTGAAAGAAATTGGTTAAATTCCATATCGTCTTTAACAAAACCCTTTTCTATTGCTATTTTTCTCAGGTTTTCCTTTATAAAAGCTTCTGCCTTATTTTCAACTTCTACATTTTTAACTCCAGGTTTTTTAAGAGAAAAAACAAAATCAGTATAACCTTTTTTTGAGAGTTCATTTTGAATTCTTTTCTCTTCTTCTATAACTTCTGTCTCGCAAGCTATTAGCTTCTCTGCAATTTTCTCAAAATTTTTTGGAAACGGTATGAAAGAGATAATGTTGTTATTTTCGTCTAAAGCAAAAGTTCCTATTAAAGTTGTAACTATATAAGCTCTCATACTTTTTCTTTTTGGATTGTTAGTTTAATAAGCTTTATACGTATAAAAAATAATGATGGAACTTCAAAACATTCCTGTAGGAGCTTTTATATTTTTTCTAGGAATTGGTTTAGTCTTGCTAGGAAGTGTTTTATTGCTTCTTGAATCAAAACAAACAAAAATTGAAGGTGGTGCTATAATTTGGATTGGTCCCTTTCCAATAGCTTTAGCAACCTCAAAAGAAGCTTTTTACTTCCTTCTCATAACTTCTCTAATCTTTATATTGGTAGTAGTTCTATTCTTTTTTATAAGAGGATGAAGAAATGATAGAGATAATACTTGCAATAGTTTTGATATGCATACTAGCTGGGATTTGCATTTACTATATAAATAGAATAATAGTCCTTTCTAACAGAGTAGAAAATGCGTGGAGTCAAATAGACGTTCAACTTAAGAAAAGAGCAGACTTGGTACCAAACTTAGTTGAAACGGTAAAAGGTTACATGAAACATGAAAAAGAAGCAATAAAGATGGTTACAGAAGCTAGGGAGAAGATGCTAAGTGCGACAACAATGAAAGAAAGAGTAAAAGCAGAAGGTGAACTAACAAAAGCTTTAAAAACAATTTTTGCCATAGCTGAAAATTACCCAAAGCTTAAAGCTAGTGAAAACTTTAAACTCTTGCAAGAACAGCTTGAAGGAATAGAAAATAAGATAGCTTATGCAAGACAGTTTTATAATGATTCTGTTTTAAGGTTTAATAACACAATTTCAACAATTCCTGGAGTTTGGTTTGCAAAAATTATTGGAAAGAATAAGCCAAAAGAATACTTTGAAATTGCAGAAGAAGAAAGAAAACCAGTTAAAGTGGAATTTTGATGGAAAGGATTAGTTTTTATGACCAAATAGCTAAAAATAGAAGAAATTCTCTTCTTTTAGCTCTTATTGTTTTTGCTTTCCTTACTGGCTTAATCTATATTATAGGCGAAATTTTTCTACCAGAACTTTCCTTGTTTTTTCTTATTTTTGCGATATTCTTTGTTTCCCTTTATACTTATGGAAGCTACATGTATGGAGATAAAGTTGTTCTTACCGCAACAAACGCAAAACCTATAGATGAAAATGATAAAAATTATGTTCATCTTGTGAATACTGTTGAAGGTCTAAGCATAGCTGCAGGCATACCAAAACCAAAAATTTACATTATAGAAAGCGAGGAAATAAACGCCTTTGCTACAGGAAGAAACCCTGAGAATGCTTCAATAGCAGTAACAACAGGTTTACTTAAAAATTTAAAAAGAGATGAGATAGAAGGAGTAATCGCACATGAAATTTCTCACATCAAAAACTATGACATAAGGTTTATGACAATAGTTGCTGTGATGGTTGGGTTAGTTGCTATTTTAAGCTACATGCTACTAAGATCTCTTCGTTATAGTTTATACAGTAGGGATAGAAGAAGTGGAAAAGGTGGGGGGAGCATTCTTTTACTTATTGTAATAGGGGCAATCCTAGCTTTAATAGCTCCCATTGCTGTTAGGCTTGTTCAATTTGCAATCTCAAGAAGAAGGGAATTTCTTGCTGATGCGAGCGCAGTAGAGTTAACGAGATATCCTGAAGGTCTAGCTTCTGCTTTAGAGAAAATCATGAAAATAAATCAAGGGGAGATGAAAGTTAGTGAAGCAGTTAGTCACTTATTTTTTGTAGACCCTAATAAAAGTCCTTTGGATAAGTTATATGCAACCCACCCACCAATAGAAGAGCGCATAAGAATTCTGAGGAGCATGTGAATAGCAGGGAATTAAATAACTGAAATTTCAACTTTTTTCCCTATTTTCTCTTCCAGTTCTTTCATTCTCATCCGTGCATCGTTTTATACTTTATCAAATGAAAAAATATTTAAAATGTATACTTTTTAATTGTTTGACTTAAAAATGAGAAAATTAAAAATTAAGAAATAGGTGAGCAATCATGAAGAAAAATCAGCCGGTTTTACTTCTTTCAAAAGAAAGTTCTTACTTGGTAAAAGTGAAAAAAGGAAAATTTCACACAAAAGATGGAATTTTCAACTTAGAAGAACTTTTTAAAAAAAGTTTTGGTGAAAAAATCAAAACTCACTTGAATAAAGAATTTGTAATAGTTAACCCAACAATAGTAGATTTGCTCGAAAAACTTGAAAGACTACCACAAATAATTATGCCAAAAGATGCTGCCTTAATTCTTGCTTACACAGGAATTAAACCAGGAAGTTTGGTCGTAGATGCAGGAACTGGTTCTGGTTTTTTAGCTATATTTCTTGCAAGTTATCTTTCTCCTGGAAAAGTTGTTACTTATGAGAGCAATAAAAAATTTGCAAAAATTGCAAAGAAAAACATTAAACTTTCAGGATTAAAAAACATCAAACTAAAAGAAAAAGATATAACAAAAGGTATTGATGAAAAAAACGTTGACTTAATAACTTTAGATCTAAAGGATGCTGAAAAGGTTATAGAGCATGCTTACAAAGCTTTAAAACCAGGAGGTTGGCTGGTTGTTTATTCTCCTTATATAGAGCAAGTTTCTTCTGTAACAAAAAAAATGAAAGAGAAAGGTTTTTGTAATATAAAAACTGTTGAAAATATAGTAAGAGAGTGGCAAGTTGAAAAGTATACAAGACCGAAAACTGTTGGCATAATGCATACTGGATGGTTAACTTTTGGGAGGAAAGAAAAATGAAAAAAGAAACAAAAGAAATGAGAGAAATTGAGCCTGAATTGCCAGCAATAACTCCTGAAATGATTAGAGCAACTTTTGAAGCCTTGGAAGCAAAAGGTATGGTTTTTTACACAGAAACAGGAGCTTACATTCCAACAGAAAGAGGTTGGAAACTTTTGATGGAAATTAAGCCTGTGAAAGAGGAAATAATAGCTTATGGTCATCCTAACATTTCTGCTATGCATAAAACAACTTTTGAAATCACAAAATCTGGAGAAATAAAAAAAGACGCTGATTGTATAATTGGGGTAAAGGCAAATAAAGCATGTAAAGATTTAAGCAAAGAAATAAAGGAGGCCTTAAAAGAAGGGAAAAAAATTGAGATAAAAATTAGTGCTGCTGGAATAGAAGATGTTATAATAGCTTATGGTTCGCCTGCCCTAAAGTTAAGTCATGCAGAAGATATTGTGGTTAGAAAATCTGATTTTATTGATAACAGAACATTGGCTATACTAGCTAACAAAGCTGCTTGCGATTTAAAAAGAGAGCTTGTGGAAAAATTGAAAAACCCTGAGACTGAAATAAAGATAACAATTGAAGTAAAATAAGGGGTTGTCGTCTAGCTTGGTCTAGGACACGAAAATTGGTGGAAGCCTCGGGCGCTCGTAACCTGGGTTCAAATCCCAGCAACCCCATCAAAAAATCTTCTAATTTATTAGTTAACAATTTAAAAAGTATGAAAGCTCTAGAAATAAGAAATTTGTACAAAACCTTTAAGGGAGAAGAAAGTTTCTCTCTCAAAAACATTAATCTTGAAGTAGAGGAAGGTGAATTCTTTGCGCTTCTTGGGCCGAATGGTTCTGGGAAAACCACTCTCATTAACATTCTCTTAACAATTATCATTCCTGATAAGGGGGAAATAAAAATCCTTGGCAAAAACCCGTTCAAGGATAAAGAGATTCTTCAAATTGTTAACTATGTACCTGCCGAAAAACCATCATCTCATCTTAAGGTTAAAGACTTTCTTAATTGTTACGCAAAACTTTATGGGGTTGAACAAAGAAGAGTCGAAAAAATTTTGAAAGATTTTAGAATTTCTTATTTAAGGGAAAGTGAAGGGTGGGAACTTTCGACAGGAGAACTATCAAAAGTTGCTCTAGCAAAGGCTTTACTAAATAAACCTAAGGTTTTAATTCTAGATGAACCCACATTTGGTCTTGACCCAAAAACCAAAAGAGAAATTCACACATTTTTAAAAGAGTTAAACAGGAATGGAACTACAATATTTTTTGCAAGTCATGATATGGTTGAGGTTGAAAGATTAGCAAATAAAATAGCTTTTATAAAAGATGGAAAAATCTTGGAAGTTGAAGAAAAAAGTAAACTTTTGAAAAAGTACAAAACCTTAGAAAATTATTGGTTGAGGTTGGGAGGATGAAATTTTCAAGGTTAAAGGCACTAGTTTATAGAGACTATTTAATTTTCATCAAATCTAGATGGAGATGGCTTGAGCTTTTCTATTTCCCCATAACTTCAATAATAATCTGGGGTCTTTTTGCTATTTGGACAGGAGAATTTGCGAGTGAAGCAGGAAAGATTGTTTTGGTTATAAACGTCTTCTGGAGTTATGCTTATGTGGTTCAATCAACGATAAACTTGAGTATTAATGAAGATGCTTGGCATAGTGAGGCTCACCATATATTTATAACAGGAGTTGGAAAGTGGGAATACTTGCTTGGAAGAATAATTTTTAGTTTGCTAATTTCTTCCTTAAACCTATTTTTCATGCTTTTGGTAACTAATCTATTCTTCTTTAACCTAGCGCAAATAAGTTTGGAGATAATACCTTTTATTGTTTTAACAGTGTTTCTTTCGGTTACACTAGCAATCCTAATAGCAGGTTTATACTTTATTTTAGGAAGAGATTACGCATGGCTTGCTTGGGCAAGCCTTCAGTTTTTTATACTTCTTTCTTTCCCTCTATCACCGCTAAAAATTTTGCCTTATCAAGCGCAAGTTTTAGCAAGAATAATGCCTTATGGTAATCTTTTTGAAAGTTTAAGGAATCTTTTGTTAAGCAAACCATACTTTCAAGAAATGGTTTTTTCTGTTGTTGTTGGTCTTATTTATTTTTTCATAAGTATTTTAACCTATAAATTTGGGTTTGATTACTCAAGAAAAACTGGGAAATTTGCAAAAATGTTTTAAGTTTTAAGTGCAAACCTCAATTCAAACTCTTCTATTTTCCTTTTCTCTTCAAATAGGATTTTTTCCCACATCTCCACAATTTTTAAAATTTCTGCCGGTGCTTTTTCAATTTCAAGAATTCTCTTCAGATTTCTGTTAAAGGAAAAGAAAGAATCAAACCTATTAGGAACCCAAACAGTTCTTCCTTTTTCATCTTTACTTAAGTTAATAAACCTATACTTCTCGTTTAGAAGATAAGCATGTTGTTTGCGCTGAAAATCGAGTTTATCATGTGGAAAACTCTCCTCATCTACTATTAAAGAGAAGGTTTCAAACAAGCCTTTTTTCTCAAGCACGCTTGTTAAAAATGAAAAAATTTGGTAAGAATCTTCTGATTTGTATAAGATAGGAAAAATTCCAAAAGCCTTTCTCCATGTTTGTAAGTTACTCTCAAGAATTAACTTGTAAAGAAGTTTGTTTCTTTCTTCAACATTTTTTTGTGAGACATTGTTTTTCCCTATCTCTTTAATTATTTCTTCGATAGAATTATAGCTACTAGAAAGGTTAAGTTCTTTGTACAAATTTTTTGTAAACCTAGATACAACTCTTGGTATTTTTCCTACTTTTGTTAGACCTTTGTAACCTTCTTCTGTAACTATGAAAAAAGGTCCAATTTTTAGTTTTTTGAGTCTGTAATTTCCATTTCTTACATCCTCTTCGGTCATAAACTGATAGTTTCCTTCAACTATATAGTAGTTCTCGTCTATAGCGCTCACCTTCTAAATTCCCAAAAAAAGAAAAGGTCATCCAGTATTTAAAAAAGAAACTAAAGAATATTTAAATTTTTCTCTACTTAATCTTCTATCTTGCTTTATAAATAATTCAGGCTTTCCAAAGTCCATGAATGTTACAGTATTCCCTTGCCTCAACCTTTTCTGCTTTTACTTCAAATTCTGCTTCTGGCTTTTCTCCTGGTCTTAAGAATTTTCTGCAATATTTTCCGTCTGCAATTAACTCTATCCATTCTATGTAATGAGAATCTTCCATAGGATGAGACACTGAACCAACTTTCACTTTTATTCCCTTTTCTGTTTTTTCTATTACTGGAACATGCTTTTCCTTCCCAACATCTTCTGTTTTTTCTTCTAGCAATTCCATTGGTTGGCCACAACAAACTAATTGACCGATTCCTGCATCTAGAACTTCAACTATATTACCGCAAACATTGCACCTGTAAATTTGCTTCTGTTTTGTCATTTTCTTCCCTAATACTCTTCACACTTTAACTGATAAAAGCTTCTTTCATGATCGCAAGATGGACATCTTTCTGGAGGCTCTTTCCCGAAATGTACATAACCACATTCTCTGCAAACCCACCAAACTTCTTTTTCTTTCTTAAAAACCGTCCCTTTTTCCACTTCTGCGAGTATTTTTTTGTATCTCTCTTCATGATGTTTCTCTGCTATAGCTATTGCTCTCAACCTTTTAGCAATTTCTTTTAGACCTTCCTTTTCAGCAATTTCGGCAAACTCAGGATACATTTTCGTGTACTCGTAATTCTCTCCTGCTATCGCTGCTTTTAAGTTTTCTGTTGTGCTTCCAAGAGTTGTTGGCACACTTGCTTCAACTTTTATTTCTTCTATTTTCTCTTTTGATTTTTTCTTTAGCTCATTAATCAACTTGAAAAGCCAGCTCGCATGTTCTCTTTCGTTTTCTGCAGTAATTAAGAAAATTTCAGCTATCTGCTCAAAACCTTCTTTCTTTGCAACTTTTGAATAAAAAGTATAACGATTCCTTGCTTGGCATTCGCCAACAAAAGCCTTTGCAAGATTTTCGATTGTTTTTTTCATGTTCTCACAAAATTTTGTTACGTTACAAACTCTTAAAGTTATCTTAAAGTAATTTGCCTTTCTTCTTTTTTCCTAATTTCCCCTAACTGCTCTTTGATTTTATACGCTGTTTTTTCCCCAACAAGCCTAGCCAAACTTTCTAAAGGAATTTTTTTCAAGTCAGAAATGGTTTTGATTCCAGAATTAAACAATTTCCTTGCTCTTATCCGTCCTATTCCTTTTAGTCTTACCAAAGGTAAAAGCTCTTCTTTTACCCCATACTCAAGTCTAACCCTAAGCTTTCTTATAGGCAAAAGCAATTTCTTGTAACCTAGAAGAAGGGCAAGCTCCTGCAAAGAATAAATTAACCAATCTGCTATTTCTCTTCTTCCGTAAAATTCTCCTGGTGCAACTTTAAATTTTGTTAAAATTTCTTCCTCGCTTGCTTCGTTTATCCAAGCTTCAAACATTAAAGCTGTTTTAACACTTCTTAAAAAATCGTCAAATTCCAAATCCCATTCTTCTGGTATTTTTTGTAAAAACAAACTTTCCCTTTCAGCAATTTTTTCGTTTAATTCTGAAAATTCGCCAGTTCTTATGCCTAACAAAGGTTTCATTTCTATTGTGTTACAAATAACTTGTAAAAAGCTGAAAGGCTGAACTTCCTTTTTTGTTGCTTTTTTAAGAGATTGGATAAAATAGTTTGCGGTTAAAGGATCAATGTAAAGTTCAGAAACCCTTCTTCCTATCCTTGTAGCACTAAGTTTTTCTTTTTTTCTCTCGATAAACTTCCATTCCTCAAGTAATTTCAAAATTTCTAAAATTTTTTCTTTTATAATCGAAACTTCCCCATACTGATAAGCAAAAAAAGTTTCTGAAAAAAATTCTAGCAAAGATTTTTCTGTTTTACAAAATTCGTTTGCTATTAAAGCTAAAGTGTGCATTCTCAAAGCAGGTTCTGCTGCCAGTTTTGACTGAATTTCTTCTGCTTCACCATAAATGTAATATTCTATAATTTCTTCTGCCTCTTCTTCACTTTTTGACAAAATTATGCCTTCACCGAAATCATCGTATTGTGGTCTTCCAGCCCTTCCAAGCATTTGTTGAACATCTAAAATTGAAACAAAAACAGCACCTATTCCTGGTTGATACCTCTTTAGATCCCTCATTATTACACGCCAACTAGGTAAATTAACACCATAAGCTAAGGTTGGGGTTGCAACTATAACCTTAATCAAACCTTTTCTAAAATTCTCCTCTATCAAAGATTTTTGTTGGAAAAGAAGGCCGGCATGATGAAAAGCAACTCCTTGTCTAATACATCTTGCCAATTTTTTACATTGCTGCGTTGGAATCTCTAGCACACTTTCAACTTCATTTGCCAAACCCTCTAAATCTTCTTTCTCTTTTCTTCCTAAGTATTGACTCACAACTTTTCCTAACTTTTCTGCCAAGCTTTCTGCACTTTTTCTAGTAGAAACAAAAAACAAAGCCTGTTTCCTTGATTCTAAGGTGTTTTTTATGATTGAAGCTTCTAAAGGTAAGCTTGAGTCTAACTCATAGCCATTTTTTTCCAAAAACTTTATCCTATATGGAAAGCTTACTCCTTTATAGAGCTTTACAGGTCTCCACTCAGAAATAACAGTCTCTGCGCTTAACCATTCAGCTAATTCTTCTGCATTTTTTATCGTAGCAGATAAAGCGATAACCTGTGCGTTTGGAATAAGTTTTCTTAGAAGAGTTAGAACTATTTCTAAAGTTGGCCCTCTGTCTGCTTGTTGTAAGAGATGGATTTCATCAACAACTATTAGCCCAACTTCTGCAATCCAATCAGCTCCATGTCTTATTAAACTATCCATTTTTTCGTTTGAAACAACGATTAAATCATAATTCTTAAGCCATGGATCAGAATTATCCAAATCTCCAACAGATAAAGCAACTTTTATTCCAAGCTTAGAGTACTTTTCTTTAAAATCCTTATACTTTTCGTTTGCTAAGGCAACTAAAGGAACCATGTAAACAACTTTTTCTCTTTTTTCAAGTATTGTTTTAACGGCTGCAAGTTCTGCACAAAGCGTTTTTCCGCTTGCAGTAGGCGCAAATATCACTAAATTTTTTCCCTTAAGCAAACCTTTCTTTATAGCTTCTTCTTGCACAGGATTAAGCTTTTCAAACTTTGAAACTTCCAAAACTTTTTCTATAATTTCTTCGTCTTTCATAAACACACTTTAAACTTAAGTTGCAAACTCTTTTTAAGTTTTAATAAAAACAATTTAAAAAAAGTTAATTGTTGATTATGTTCGAGAAAATCTCCCTTGGTTTCGAAGGAACAGCTCACACTTTTGGTGTTGGTATAATAGATGAAAAAGGAAATATTTTGGCTGATGAAAGAGATACTTACATACCAAAGATTGGAAAGGGTATAGTTCCAAATGAAGCAAAAGAGCATCATGAAAAAGTTGCTGCAAAACTTCTAGAAAAAGCGTTAAAAGTTTCTGGTTTAAGTTGGGAAAAAATAAATTTGGTAAGCTATTCCGCGGGCCCGGGGCTTTCTCCTCCTTTAACTTTTACTGCAAACTTTGCAGTAGAAATTTCAAAAAAGTATAAAAAACCTTTAATACCTGTAAATCATTGTTGTGCGCATTTAGAGATAGGTAAACTAACAACTAAAACAAAAGACCCTATTTTTGTCTATCTTTCTGGAGGCAACACACAAATAATCGCTTTTGTTGAAGGAAAATACAGAATATTCGGTGAAACCCAAGATATTCCCTTAGGAAATTGCTTAGATATTGTTGCAAGGGAAATGAAGCTGCCCATGCCTGGTGGTGCAGAAATAGAAAAAATAGCAAAAGAAGGAAAACATTATGTTGAATTGCCTTATGTTGTTAAAGGAATGGATGT
Source organism: Candidatus Aenigmatarchaeota archaeon (assembly GCA_039000165.1). Lineage (GTDB taxonomy): Archaea > Aenigmatarchaeota > Aenigmatarchaeia > CG10238-14 > SCSR01 > JAVZHQ01. Next base: position 13,415 of record JAWBTW010000006.1, on the reverse strand, counting down.
TTCTTTTTCTGGCATAGCAACAGCAGCTCTTAAGCTGTTAAGAAAAGGAATATCGAAAGAAGATTTAGCCTTTTCCCTTCAAGAGACTTGTTTTGCGATGCTAACAGAAGTAACAGAAAGAGCTTTAGCCCATACAGGAAAAGAAGAAGTTTTACTAGTTGGTGGAGTTGCAGCAAACAAAAGATTGCAAGAAATGATGAAGGTAATGTGTGAAGAAAGAGGAGCAAAGCTTTATGTTGTTCCAGAAAAATACTCTGGTGATAACGGAGTTATGATTGCCTGGGTAGGCTTACTAGCTTATAAATCTGGATGGAAACCTACTTTTAAAGATAGAATTAAGCCAAAATGGAGAATAGATGAGGTCGAAATTACTTGGGTTTAAACTAGTTCACTTTCTGATACTATGACAAAATCTCCTACTGACTTTACTGCGCTGAAAGGAATTAAAACTCTTCCTTTTTCGTCAGTTTTAAGGTTCATGTCTAAAAGATACTTTGTTGGTTCATCAACAACTAGGTTAAGCAATTCCCCACTTTCTGTGACAAAGTCAACATTAGCCACAACTCCAAACTTTCTTCCTGTCTCTTCACTTACCACATTCTTACCAATAATATCAGCTGCCCTTATTCTTGTCTCTTCTGCCATTTTAAAAACCACCTATAAAATTATTGGTAATTATTATTTTTATTCTTTCACAATAGATAAAAATTATGGTTAGATGCTTCGTTGGCATATTGGTTCCAGAAAAATTACGCCAAAACATAAAAAAGATTATGGAAGAAATAAAAAAGTTGCCCATAAGGTGTAAGTTTGTTGAAGAATATAACCTTCATATTTGTCTGAGTTTTCTTGGAGAGACAAAAGAAAATGAAGTGGAAAAAATAAAGAATGGTCTTGATACACTATCTTCAACTTTTAAACCGTTTGAAGTTTTTGTTGAAGGAATAAAACTAATTCCAAACGAGAGGTTTTTGAGAGTCATAGCTCTTGATGTAAAAGACGAGAACGAAAAAATAGAAAGTCTAAGAAAAATGGTATTAAAACAAATAGGTGGAGATTCTAAGCCCCCTCACATCACCTTATGCCGGGTAAAGGCAATCGAAGAAAGAGAGTTTGTAATTAAAAAAATTAAAGAAATGAGTAATCTAAGGGTTGGGGCTATGAAAATAGATAGAATACAACTGATAAAAAGCGAATTAAACAGAGCTGGCCCTACTTATTCCATTATTCATGAAGTAACTTTGTAAAAGAAGTACTACCTTGATTTCCCAAGATAAATCAAAATCCCTCTCAATACAAAGAATACACCAACTATTGCAAGAGCTTCGCTATAAAATTGCAAGAAATAAGCAGGTTGTTGGTAAAGCGTCCTGAAAAAAATAGCTATTTGAGAAAGGAATAAAAAGAAGAAACCTATTGCCAAATAATTCCAAGTTTGTGGAATTTCTTTTGTTTTCTTCTTTACTATAAAAAGATTTACAAATGAAACTATCGATAAGAGAGATGCCAAAACTAAGTTTATTATCGTTAGCATCATATTTTTCTCACCACTCTCAACATTTCTAGGTTCAATAAAAGCAAGATTAAAAGACTTATTAACATTAACAATTCGGATTTATTAGCTAAATCTTCTACCCAAACTAAGAAGGTTGGTGAACTAAAAGAAAGCATCCCATGGTAAGTGTCTAAAAACTTAGATGAAGAAAAGAAGACAAAACCCAAAAGAAGTAAAAGTGGTATTAAGATAAGCTCCCTTTTAAGTTTAACTACGAAATTCAACAAAAAGAGGACAATTAATAAACTACCGACCCCAACCAAAAAGTTAACTTCGGAACAAATGCAGGGTGGATTAAACCACCAAGGTATTATTTTTTCAAACTCTAACAAAGTTCCAAACTCAATGTTTTTGAGGATTAAAAGAGGTAATAAAAAGAAAATTATTGAAACGACTATAAAAATTAGTTTAAATAGCTTACCTCCCAAACCAATTTTTTTAACATACAAGAAAAAGAGCCCTAAAACAGAAAAAGCTACTATAAAAATTAGAGAAGTAGTACTACAAATAGAATAATAATTCATAGACCCTAACATACCAGCTCCAATATTATCAAAAATTCCAAAAATAAGTGTGGAAATTGTAAAAGATAGAAAAATTTTCTCTAATTTTGTCAGTTCTTTAAAAAAAGCTAGAGTAAATATAAAACCCGGTGTAATGAAGAAAAAGAAAAATACTAAAAGTTGAATTGAAACTTCAAAAGGTGTGAACATTTGCATAGCTGAAATTAATTCTGGCCTTTGTTCAGGAATTCTAAAAGGTAAACTTCGAATGTAATCAGGAATTTTTAAAGCCAAACCTTGAACAAAAACCAAAAAGTTAAGCAAACCTAAGATGAGTAAGACTTTTTCTTTTGTTTGCATATTTACTCCTTAAATATTATTAAACCCAGCAAACCTTAAAAGTTAACTTTTACCTTAATTCTTCAGGGATTTTAAGGTTTGGATATTTTTTCAAAACCTCTTTTATGTGTGGTTTTATTATAGCTGTGACAAGTCCAAAACCATATTTTTTATACTCTTGGTAAAGGGCTTCAAATGCTTCTTCACCATTAACAACTTTTACCACATTACCCTTGTCATCAACTTCTAAACCTTTAATTTCTTTTGCTATAGTAATAGCAACTTTACCTACTATTTTTTCTTCACATTTTATCAGGGTTGAAATTAAAACTTTGTAACCATTTTCGTTTTTTTTAGCCATATCTCTTCTAAAATATTTTAGCTTATTTAATTTTAAGTAATAGTTTACAATTATTGGGTAAATTCAGTTAGCTCCTTAGTTTTGACTTCAGGTTTATATTGCTCGATAGAAATCCTTTCTCTCAAAGCTTTAAAAATTTCTTTTTTTGTTAGTTCTTCCACTTCTTTACCTTCTGGTGCTCTTGCTATATAATCGATTTCACCGAGGTTAAGAAGCTCTTTGATGATTAGTTCTCCTCCTCTATCACCATCTACAAACAAAGTCGTAACTTTTTCTTTTGTCAAATCTATTATTGTTTTAGGTATTGTTGCTCCTCCTATTGCGATAACATTCTTAATCCCATTTTTCAAGAGGTTAATAACATCTGCTCTTCCCTCAACTACTATTATTTCGTCTGAATTTTGAACATCAGGGCCTGCTGGTAAGCCTTGAAATTCGGTTATCTGTGCAGCTCTCACGTTTTCCCTTAGTAGCTCAGTAATTTTTGAAGTTGAAGGAATCTCTTCGCTCAAAAGTTTTTCTAAAATCTCGTTCGCCCTTTTAAGAACATAATCCCTCTTAGCATTTCTCACATCCTTTACTGTTTTAACTTTAACCTTTGCGTTGCATGGTCCAATTCTTTCTATAGTCTCAAAAGAAGCTGCTAGTAAAGCTGTTTCTGAAGAATCAAGACTTGAAGGAACAAAGAACTTACCAATAGTTTTTCCTTCTTCAGTCACGTTAAGTTCAACATCTATTCTTCCTATTCTTCCACTTCTTTGCAATTCCCTTAAATCCAAATCTTGACCAAGCAAACCTTCAGTTTGCCCGAATATTGCCCCTATTACGTCTGGTTTTTCCACCATCCCGTCGCAAGAAAATTCTACTTCTATTAAATATTTTATCGTAGATTGAGCAAGTTTTGCCATAGTAATCATCCTCCATAAGCTTTGTTAAAGAGTTTATTTCTTCAATTTTTTTGATTTTGAGAGTTGATTTAATCTTGTTCCTTAAAAAAGTGTGAACTTTTATTCCATTTGAAGAGAGTAATTTTCTCAATTTTGCAAAAATTTTTTTACCCTCTTCATCGAAATCTGAAAGAATGACAACAGATTTGAAATTGCTAACTTCTTCAAAAACTTTCTCCAAGGGTTTGCCGGAAATCTTTACAATATTTTGAAAACCAAGCCTCTTTAAAGCTTCCTCATCTTTTTTTCCTTCTACTATTATGGGTACTCCTTTGAAGTTTAATATTTCTTTTTGAATTTCCCTAATTTTATCGGTAAGCATAAAACCATTTAATATTCGCTTTCAAGTTCATCCTTACAATCTTCACAAACCCATTGATTGTTAACTTCAGTTAAACGCTCGCTATAATTCCCACAGTTCTCACAAATTCCTGAAGTGAATTTTTCCTTTATACCAAATGGCTCTTCCCTCATCCTTAACCTGTATTCAAGTAAATCAAGCATTTCTGGAGAAGTCTTTGCTATGTCTGTCAAGGAAAGTACACCAACAACTTTTCCGTTTTCCACTACTGGCAACCTTTTTATATTACTTCTTTTCATTTTTCTACTTGCCTCTATTATATTCTCTTCTGGGCCAATAGTCACCAAAGGTTTTGACATTATATCCTTAACCTTAACTTCAGAAGGTTTCAGGTTTTTTGCTACAACTTTCCTTATCAAATCACTGTCTGTTATAATACCAACTGGTTTTCCTTTTCTTACGACTATTAAGGCTCCTTTTCTTTTCTTTTTCATTAGTTCGCCTGCAACTTTTGCTGATTTATTTTCTTCTATAGTTACTGCAGGCCTGCTCATTATGTCTTTAACTAGTACAGGCATAAAATCTTCCTTTTAATATTATAGCTTACTTATTTAATATTTTTTAGGAAATCCTCTAATTCCTTTCCTTCTTCCAGGGTGATTTTTTCCTTCGGCTTTGTTATTCTAATTTTTCCATAACCGAAGTCCACCACTACATAAAAAGGAAATCCTTCAAACTTATCGGAAAAATAACCTTTATAGTATAAAGCGTCTTTTTTTGTTGATTTGATTTGTAATAAGATACATTTTTTATTTTTTATGCAGATTAGATCCGCCTCTCCTAGGCTTGCCCCTGCCCTTACAACTTTCCAACCATAACTTTCAAAAATTTTTCTTATTTTCCTTTCAACCCTATAACCTTTTTTCTTGCTAACTACCATCAATTTATTTTTATATAGTGATTTAATATATTGAGTTTAATGAGGATTTTAATCGCAAGCGACATCCATAACGATGTTGAAAACATAATTACTTACATGGATAAAATTTCTTTCATAAATTTTGATGTTATAGTTTTGCTTGGAGACTTCACTGATTACAATCTTCCTAAAGGTTTTGAAGCTAGGGATATAGGTGAGCTTGTAATAGAAGAATTTAAAACTTTTAAAAAACCTATACTTGCAGTTCCAGGAAATTTTGATAAGGAACTTGTAGAATTATTTAAAGAAAAAGGAATAAGCCTGCATGGTGAAGGAAAGATAATAGAAAACGTTGGTTTTTATGGGTTTGGTGGTGCTAAAACTCCTTTTAACACACCTTTAGAACCCAATGAAAATGAGATTGAAGAAGGTTTGAGGAAAGGTTATGAAAAAGTGAAAGAATGTAAGATAAAAATTCAAGTTACCCATGTTCCTCCGTTTAACACGAAGGTTGATATTGCTTATACAGGAGCACATATAGGATCAGAAGCTGTAAGAAATTTTATAGAAAAGTATAAACCAAAAGTTGCGATATGCTCACATGTGCATGAAGCAAGAGGAATTGACGAAATTGAAAACACAAAGATAATAAATTCTGGGAGATTTCCCGAAGGGTATTGTGGAATAATCGATATTGTCGATGAAAAAATTGACGTTAAAATAATCAATCTGATATAAATTCTGAATTACCGAAATGTATTTATTATTGAAGAGGAAAAAATAATCACATTTATTTTACTTACTCGATGATGGGATAAAAAATGAACAGCACAGATTCACTTATGGATAATATCTCTATAGAAAAAAATTTAGAAATGAAGGATGAAATTCTATCTTTAATCGAACGTTTGGATTTTATTGACATTCAAATTTTAAGAAAATTTTACATGACAGGTAAAGAGTTTCCAAACGATACTCAACCGTATTGTTTTCCACTTCTTTATAGCGAACTTAAGAACACTCACCACTTTAAGATAGGGATAGAAGCGTTAAGAAAAAGGCTTAACAAATTGGTTAAGATGAATTTGTTAGTGAAAGTAAAACATTCCAACCCAACCAGCTATGAACCACTAAGGGGAAAAGAAAATTTTGTTCGAGCTATCATCATAAAATTCTTCATGATAAATGGGTTGATGAAATTTTTGTAAAGATTTGGAAAATTTTTTGAATAGCTGTATATTATAAGAAATTTAATGTTTTTCAAAATTCTTCACTTCTAATAATTTTCAAAAACAATTTTTATGAACTTTCGGAAAAATTTTATGAACTTTCAAACAATTTTTATGAACTTTCGGAAAAATTTTATGAAAAGTAATAAGGTAAAAAAATTTCCTGAAAATTTTATATTGTTTATTTATACTTAATTTAGAAAGTTCATAAAAAATGATAGTGAAAAGATGAAAAGAGGAAGACCAAGTAAAAGGTTTGAAGTTCAAAACCTTATAGTGGAAGTTTTGAAAGATGTAAACACCCCTATTTCTATAAACGCAATTCGTAGTATGATTAGTGAAAAAATTGGTAAGGAAGTTAGTTGGAACACTGTAGATAAATATTTAAACGAACTTGTTGAAATTGGAAAAATAGAAGCAATCCCAACACCTCATTCTAAAAAAGAAGGTAAGAAAGGTCTTACAGTTTATATATTAAAAAGATAAAAATTCCTATGAGTTGTATGGAAAGGCAACAAATTATTAAGGAATTTTTGAAAAACGGCTTCCAACTAAACCCACAAGCACTAGATTACTTACTTGAAAAAAAGAACATAAATTTCTACTTGGAAGAACTAAAAAAATCAAACTACCCCTTAATAGTGACTCTAGATGTTTTAAAAGAAATAGAAAAAAAGTTAACCTATTACTCAGAAATCTTAAAAACTCCGAAAAAAGAAGATAAGATTCTAAGCGTTTCTGATTATACTAACTTCCTTTCCACAAAATATGAGGAAATAAAAAAATTTTTGGTTAAGCATTTGGACTTAGTTAATTTAATATCAATAAATAAAATCTCACCAAAATCAAGGAAGTTTTCATTAATAGTTATGGTGAAAGAAAAAAATGAGAACGAAAAGTATTTGGTAGTGGAAGACTTAACTGGCGAACAAACAGTTTACTTTGAGAATTTGAGTGAAGATTTTAACTTTATTCTTGAAGATGAAGTTTTAGGTTTGGTTTGTGAAAGAGAAGGTGAAAGGATTTATGTGAAAAAGGTTGTTTTACCTGAAATTCCACTTAAAAAAGAAATTAGTAAAACTTCTGAAGAGGCTTTTTGTCTTTTTGTTTCAGATTTTCATATGGATGACAAGAATTTCAACAAAAAAAGTTATGAGAAATTTTTAGATTGGATAAACAACTCCTTATACAAAAAACTTTATGTTTTTTTTCTTGGCGACATTTCTTCAAGAGTTGAGGATTTTGAAGAAATGTTTAGTAACTTACCAAAAGGCTACCATTATACCTGGCTTAAGGGAGAGATAGATCCAGAAAAAGAAGAATTCATAGAAAGTCCATCATTTCTTAAAGTTGAAAAATCCTTAAATCTTCTAATTCTTCATCCAAATTTTGATTTTTCTTTTTTCAATGCTCTACCTGAAAAGATTTTATTAAACATACTCAGGAAGAGACAAATCCCACAAACACAAAAGCAAATTTACATCCCAAACCCATTCATCATAGATTTAGTTCCAGATATTTTAGCTTCTGGTCATTTTCATTTTCCTTCAGTTTTAAATTACAAGGGAACAACAATCCTAACCACAGGAAGTTTTTTAACCAAACCTGTTTTTTGGTTAGTTAACTTAAAAACAAGAGAAACTATTAAAATAGATTTCACTTAATTTAAGAATATGGAAGTGATATTTCAAGTTCTTGACTGCGATTACATTCCTTTAGACGGCAAACCAATAATAAGAATTTTCGGAAAAACGAAAGAAGGAAAAACAGTTTGTGCCTTTTACGAGAATTTTTTACCTTATTTTTACGTTTTACCTAAAAAAGGTTGCGAGCAAGAGTTTGTGGATTTTATGAAGAAAAAATTTTTCTCCTTATTAGTTGAAATTAAGGAAGAGGAAAAATTTTTACCAATAGGATTCAGCAAGAATAAGGTAAAAATGTTAAGAGTAACTCTTACTGATCCTTCCAAAGTTCCAGAAATAAGAGAGGAGCTTAACAAAAAAGATTTTATCGATAAGATTTTTGAAGCAGACATCCTTTTCAAATACAGATTTATGGCAGACTTTAACATTTCGGGAATGGGTTGGATTAAAGTTGAGGGTCAAAACATGAACACTATTCTTGTCAAGGCAGATAAAGTGATTAAAGTAAGAAAAATTGAAAGTATAGATGAAAAATCAAATGTTAACCTAAAATACTTAAGCTTAGATATAGAAGTTGTTCCAGGAAAGGAAGGTACACCCAACCCTTTAAAAGACCCGATAATAATAATAAGCCTTTCCTTTTTTCCTGCTTACGAAAACAACAATACATTAGTTTTAGTTTCAAAACCTGTTAAAAAATTTGAAAAGGATGTTGTCGTTTTTTCAAATGAGGCTGAAATGCTCCAGGAGTTTGTCGAAGTGATAAAAAAATTCGATCCGGATGTGATAGTTGGTTACAACATAAACAATTTTGATTTACCATACATTCTTGAAAGGTTAAGAGTTAACAAAATACCAAGAGTTTTAGGAAGGTGCCAGCAAAAAGCTACAAGTTCAAAGAAAGTTGGCATCAGGTATAGACACTCTGTTTTTGGGAGGGTTGTGGTTGATGTTTATGAGCTTGTTAAAGAGGCTGTCGAAAAAGGCTTGCTTAGGCTTAAAAGGTACGGCCTAGGAGATGTTGCGAAAGAATTGCTGAAGGAAGATAAAGTCGATATAACTCATAGTGAGATTTCAAAATTCTGGAACGGTTCTGAAGAGCAGAAGCACGAATTGATAAATTATGCAAGAAAGGATGCTGAACTTACCTTGAAACTTTTAGTGGAGAAGGACATGTTGAGTAAATTTGTGGAACTTTCAAAAGTTTCAGGTTTACTTTTGCAAGATGTTTTAGACAGTAAAGAAAGTGCAAGAGTAGAGAACTTATTGCTTCGTGAATTTAACAAGAGAGATTTTGTTATCCCTGTTAAGCCTTCTTCTGATGAAGTTTTCAAAAGAATGGAAGAAAGAGAAGTAAAAGGTTTGAAGGGAGCTTTGGTTCTAGAGCCAAAAGTTGGTCTGCATACGAATTGTGTTGCTTATCTTGACTTCCGTTCGATGTATCCTTCTATATTTATTTCTTTTAACATTTGTCCAACGACTTTGGTTGTCAAGGAAAGTGAAGGTGAGCTCATAAAAACACCTTCTGGTGCTTTTTTTGTAAGGAAGGAAGTAAGGGAAGGAATTATTCCCAAAATTTTGAAATTTTTGATAGAAGAAAGAGACAGGGTTAAGAAAGAAATGGAGAAGGCAAAAAACGAAAACGAGAAAAAAGTTTTAGATGCGAAGCAATATGCCCTGAAAATAATGGCAAACGCCTTTTATGGATATACAGGCTATGTAAGAGCAAGGCTTTATGTTTTGGAAATCGCAAACGCGATAACAAGCTGTGGAAGGTTTTTGATAGAAAAAACAAAGAATATTGTTGAAAGTAAGAAAGGTTATGAGGTTGTTTATGGCGATACAGATTCTATAATGGTGAAGCTTTTAACAACTGATTTAGAAGAAGCTTTAAAGTTAGGTGAAGAGTTAGCTGAGTTTATAAACAAAGAGCATGCAGGTATAGTTAAAATGAAAATAGAAGGTATTTTTAAGACTTTGCTTGTGTTGACAAAGAAAAGATATGCAGGTTGGAGCTTCGAAAAATCTAACGGAGAATGGAAGGAAAAAATAGTGATGAAAGGAATAGAAACTGTTAGGAGAGACTGGTGTGATCTGGTTTCCAAAACTTTGTATAAAGTTCTTGATATAATTTTGAAGGAGCAGAACCCGAAAAAAGCTTTAAGATATGTTAGAGAAGTTTTAACAAAACTCAGTAGAAATGAGATTCCTATAGAGGATTTGATAATTACCAGAGGAATAACAAAATCTTTAAAGGAATACAAAGGAGTTCAACCTCATATTGAATTAGTTAAAAAGTTAAGAAAAAGGTCACCTGCAGGAGCTCCGGGAATTGGGGATAGAATTGGTTATGTGATAATTCAAGGAACTCAACTTCTTTCAGAAAGAGCAGAAGATCCAGAGTATGTTAAAACTCACAACCTAAAAATCGACTCAAAATATTATATAGAAAGCCAGCTCCTTCCACCTTTGGAAAGGGTTTTCGATGCTTTAGGAGTTAAAAAGTCCGAGCTTATGAGTTTTGGAAGGCTTCTCTCCATTTCAGAAGCTTTTAATCACAAGAAACAAGAAGAAGTTTTGAGCGATTTTGACGGTTTTGTTTGTAACAAATGTAATAAAACCTTCAGAAGAGTTCCTTTAATCGGAAAATGTTTAGTTTGTGGTGGCGAACTTCTGTTTTACTTTGGTGAGACAAGAGGGAGGTATGTCAGGCTATGAATTTAGCCGAGGTAGATTTGGAAGTTGTAAAATTTCTCAACGTTAACTTTTTTTCTGTTCACTTAGCTTATTTCGCAATTTTCCTTATTTATTCTGTTTATATTTACTTGATTTATGTCGCTTATGATTTATTTAGAAATAGACAACATAAGAAACTTTTCCATCTTTTTGTTGTTGCCGTTATTGGCTATATTTTTGTCGTTTCACTTAAATATTTAGTTGGAAGAGAAAGGCCTTATGATGCAGACCAGGAGATAAATGTTGTTTTCAAGAAAGCAGACCCATCCTTTCCTTCTTCCCATGCCTTCATATCCTATCTTTCTTTTTTCTTTATTCCAGAAAACTCTCCAAGCTGGCTTAAAAAATTTTTATCGATATACTTGCTTTTCCTGATTCCTCTTTCTTCAATCTATTCAGGTGTGCATTATCCTTCGGATGTTATCGTTGGAGCTCTCTTAGGTTTGGTTTTTCCTAAAGCTTTACCAGAAAGAGCTTCTTCAAAAATTTTAGGAAAAATTTTCAAGTAGATTTTACTATTTCATCAAGAAGTGGGACTAAAAATAGAAAGCTAAAGAAAAAACCTGTTAGCATGCTTAATCCAAAGTTTTTGAAAACAAAAATAAGAACGAGAGAAGAAAATATCGTTAAAATGTTTAGAAGGTTGGATAAACTTATTATCTTTTTTAACTTGAATTCTAAGCTTATTATTTTTTTTCTCACTCTTTTCTCAAGAATAAACATAAATTGAATTAAAGTTAAGGTCTCTGCTGTTAAGCTTCCAAAAAGAGTGGAAGAATTTATTAACCAGCTGTTTGGAACTAAGCTTTGCGAAATTGCTATAACCCCAAATATCAAGAAGATTTGAAGTAAAGAAAGAAGGAACAGTGAAATTAAAAATTTTCCTTGTTTATATCTAGTAAAAGAAATTAAAGAAAAAATGGCCGCCTCTAAAATTGAGACGAGGAAAAAATAATTTAAAAGCATCGGGTATTTTGCTTCTAGTTCAACTGTTTTAATTAATTCCATCTTTTCAAGCTCATCTGTTTTTAAAGAAGCTTCAATTTTGTTTTTCTCTAGGCTTGCTGCCTCTTCACTTTCTCTAAAACCAAGGATAGAAATGCTCTCAATTTTTCTCCCAACCATGCTAAAGGGAATTGCTAGGTTGCTAACTTCTTTTCCATCTAAATAGTAAATTAACCTTCCGTTTAAAACTATAGCTCCAAATTCTGTTGTTGTCGGCATCCTGTCTATGATCTTTGAAATTCTTTCAGAAGCTTCTTCAGAAATTTCTACAGGAATATTAAACTCGTAAAGTTTTGCTGAGGGGTTATACTTTACAAACCCATATGCTAGAACTTTTACATCTTCTTTTGTGAAAACTAGAGCTTCAAGATAAACACTTGAGTTAGTTATGTTTTTTAACGTAAATTCTATGGATTGTAAAGTAAAGGTTTCGTTTTCTTTGTAGTAATTTCCATCAATTTTTATCTTACCATCTTCAAGGACTATAGTGTAATCCTCTTGTCCAAGAGGAATTTTTCCAGTGTTGTTTTTTATTTTAATTTCCTCAAAGATTTTTGCCTCAAATTTTCCTTTTATAAGTAAAGGTTCAAGCTTCTCATCTTTCAAACTTATTATTTTTATTGTTTTGTCAGAAATCGAAACGCTGGCTTCAGGAACTTTAAAAATTTCTATTCTTTTCTCCAGAATTTCTTTCACTTTTTCTAGGTTTTGTGGTGAAGAAAAAATCGAAACTTTTCCCCCTGCTAAATCAATTCCAAACTTTAAAACTTTCTTTTCTAAATCTCTTACTTTTATTCCCAAGTAGCTATCGTTTAAAGCTGTGCAACCTCCTGGCAAGTTGTTTATTACCATGCTTACGTATTCCCCTTGCTTAACATTTTTCAAATAATTTTCAAAATCTTCTTCGCTTGAAATTGCTGTACCACGCATTTCAGTTATTATGCTTCCCTCCCTTATTCCTTCACACTTACTATTTTCATCTATGGAAACTACAACAACCCCTTTTGATGCAAAAAGTAAAGGAGCAAGCAAAAAGTAAGCAGAAATTGCTAAAAAAGCTAAAACTACTAAAAACCTTATGTTTTTAATCATAAAATCAACTTCAGATTTTTATTTGTTTATAAGTTATTTAGGTAAAGAAATTTGAAAAAGGTATCGATTACCTTAAAAAGCTAACATGATTTGAGAGTGTCGATTAGTTGAACAATTTCGTTGTTTATTTTTTTCTTAATCCTTTTCTGAATTTCTGCAAATACTTTTTCAAAAAATTTCAAAAGCTCTTTAAAATCTTTTAGTGTTATGAGAAGGAAATCCTCGTACATTCCACCTCTTCTTTCGTAGTAAAAGCTCCTATACTTTCGGTAAGTTTCTGGGGAGAAAAACCTGAAAACAAATTCTTCTCTTTCTTTTCTATTGACAGGTTTTTCTCCTTTTGTTATAAAGAACAAGTCGAAAACTCTTTCTAAGGAGTCAAATAAAAAAATGTAAGCACTTCTATAACTTTTGTTTTTGATGAGAAGACAACAATCTTTAAGGTCTTGCTTAAGCAAGCTTACTTGTGAGTTAAAAATTCTTTCTTTTTCTATTTCTGAAAAAATTCTTTTCATGTAAATTCACTCTTTATGTTTATATTGTCAAACAATACTAATGATTCTTTTTTTATCGTTTTAAAAAGAGAACTTTTTTTAAATTTTTTAATTTCTTTTTTATCTATTACTATTGTCTGAACTTTAATTCCATACCTTTCTTCCAATTTTATACAAACATTTCTTATCTTTTCTTCTTTTGACGAAACAAATAGTAAATCAACATCACTTCTTGTTGTGAAGCTACCAGTTACTAGGCTTCCAAATAAAAAACAAGCATCTGCGAATCTT
>JAWBTW010000005.1:0-65092 GCA_039000165.1 Candidatus Aenigmatarchaeota archaeon | reverse complement strand
TTGAAATAAAGAAATTGAAAAAAAGATAAAGTTAACTTATTTAATTTCTAAAAAACTAACTATGATTAGGTGATGTTATGCCAGTTAGTACTGCTCCTTACAGAAGAAAGTATGCTCACACCAAGGCAAGAGGAAGTGAAACCACTGTAACTTGCGGGGTTTGCAAAAGAGAAGTTCCTAGATACAAAACTTTTGTTGTAACTAAAGGGTTAAGAATTACCGATCCTCTAATCCTTCAGCAAACTGACAAAAGGTTCATTCACCTTATGAGCACAAAAATGAGGATTTGCCCTGCTTGTGCAAGGTTCTGGGGGATATCCAAACCTGGTAAGAGCGTAAGAAAGAAGCACATGAGATGATTATGTTGGAAAAAGTGAAGAGTTTAAAAGGAATCCTTTATAGAAAACTAATAAAAAAAGAAAGAAAATTCTTTCCAGCCTTTGCTTTGAAAAAACAGGAAAGAATAGTGGAAATCCCTACTTATCATGACCTAACAAGAGTTAATGTTATTTATCCTTTAATAGAACCTTTTGCTTTTGCTCACATAAAATGGGATAAACAGAATCAAGAACTAATTTATAATGTAATAGAACCAGAACTTACAGAAAATGAAAAAGAAATTCTGGAAAAAATTTCTGAAGCCTTGGTAGAACTTATTGAAGTTGAGCTTACTGCCATCAAAGATATTTCAAAAGCTATGGAATACTTGCAAAAAAATGTTTTAAAAATAATAAAAGAGTTTGGGCTTAAGCTTTCAAGAATAAGTTACATCAAACTCATGTACCATATTTATAGAAACTTTATAGGCTTGAACGAGATAGAACCCCTACTTCAAGATCCAAACATAGAAGATATAAGTTGCGATGGCGTTAATATCCCAATCTATATAATTCATAGAAAGTTTGGGTCTATGAAAACTAACATAGTTTATACGGAAGAAGAAAAGTTGAGAGGTTTTGTCGTAAAATTAGCTGAAAAATGCGGAAGATACATAAGTTATGCCGAACCTATTCTTTCAGGTACTTTACCAGACGGTTCAAGAGTTTCTGCCACGCTTGCAGGAGATGTAGCAACAAGAGGACCAACTTTTACTATAAGAAAATTTACCACAAAACCTATTTCGCCAATAGAGCAAATTGAACTTAATACAGCAAGCGCTGAAATGCTAGCATATTTTTGGTATTTGATAGAACATAAAGCTTCCATTTTGATAGTTGGTGGAGTAGCAACTGGTAAAACTTCCTTTCTCAATAGCTTATGCATGTTTATTCCTTCAGAAGCAAAAATCGTTTCGATAGAAGATACAAGAGAAATAAGAATTCCTCACGAACATTGGATTCCCACTTTGGCAAGAGTAGGTTTTGGAATTCCTTTGCCTAGTGGAGAAAAATACGGTGAAGTCACTCTTTTTGACTTGCTAAAAGAAAGCTTTAGACAAAATCCTGATTATGTTATAGTTGGAGAAACAAGAGGAAAAGAAGCTTATGTTATGTTTCAGGGAATGAGCTCAGGCCATCCTTGCATGAGCACTTTTCATGCAGGAAGTGTTGACACTGTTATTAAAAGGTTAACTTCTCCACCGATAGAGCTCCCGCCTACGCTTTTAGAAAGTTTAGATGTTATAGTTATAATGACGCACGCAAAAGAAAAAGGAGAATCTGCTAGAAGGGTTAAAGAAGTTGTTGAAATTCAGTCAGTTGACCCGAAAACAGGAGAAGTAAAAGCAAACCCTGTTTTTAGGTGGAACCCTACAAAAGATACTTATGAAAAATTTTACGAAAGTGTGAAGATAAAGGAAATAGCTGAAGAACTAGGAGGTAAGGTTGAAGAAGCCTTGAAAGAAATAAAAAGAAGGGAAAAATTTCTTGAAAGCTTAAGAGAAAAAGGAATTAAAGATTATATCGAAGTTACAAAATACATTAAGTTTTACTATAAGCAGGCAAAAATGTTGAAAAAGAAAAAATAGGGAAAGTTGATGGGATATATCGGCTTCGCAACTTTATTGTTCGGGAAAATTGTAGACAAAAATCCTAAACTTTTTTCTTTTTTGAGGGAAAGTTTAGTTAAATCAGGGATTAAAATTCCTTTAAGAAGTTATGTTAGTATGAGCATTCTAACCACAATAATAGTTTTTTTTATAAGTCTCTTTTCTTCTTATTTTGTGTTCATTTTTTCAAAACTACCAGAAATCCTGTTTCCGATTTATGTCATTCTTATGCCGATAGTCTTTTCGTTTATCTGCCTTTTTACACTATTCTTTTCCCCTTATCAGATAATGCAATCGAAAAAAAGAAACATAGAAACTAACTTACCTTTTGTTTTAACTCATATGAGCGCGATAGCCGAATCCGGAGTTCCTCCGTATGTTGTTTTCAAGATTATAAGCAATTTCAAAGAATACGGAGAAGTGGCTGAAGAAATGAAAAAAATTGTTAGGAATATAGAAGTTTTTGGTGCAGACCCTGTTACTGCAGCGAGAGAAGTTGCCAAAAGGACTCCTTCGGAAAGCCTAAGGCAACTCTTGTTAGGCTTTGTGACAACAACAGAAGCAGGAGGAAGTATGAAAGAATACTTGAAAACTTCTGGAATAAGGGCTTTGTTTGAATGGAGAATAAGAAGAGAAAGATTTTTACAACAACTAACAACTTATGCGGAAATTTATACTGGCTTACTAATAGCTGCTCCTCTTTTCATAATTTCTCTTTTTGCTGTAATGAATACAATACCAGGAGCAACAACAATAGGAGGGATAGAAATTCTCAACCTGATGGAGCTAACTATTTATGTAATTCTTCCAGTATTGAACATAGCTTTTCTAATGTTCCTGAGAAGTGTGGAGGTAGAAATGTGAAGAAGAATGAAATTATAGTGTTTATTCCAACCGGCCTTTTAGCTGCATTCTTACTCACTTTCTCTTCCCTTTACTTTTCTTTAACCTCAAACATTTTTCAAATAATTTTAATAGTCGCTTTTGGAGTTTTTGTTTCGCCGTTAATTTTTTCAAGGTATAAGGAATACAAAAAAGTGAAAGAATTGGAGGAAATTTTTCCAGTTTTTCTAAGGGATTTTGTAGAAAGCGTAAGAAGTGGGATGACATTGCCACAAGCTTTGAAAGCTCTTTCTTCTAACGATTACAAAAGCCTAACTCCTTACGTTAAAAAAATGGCAGCACAAGTTGATTGGGGAATTAACGTTGATAAGATTCTTCAAAATTTTGCTAAGGAGAGCAAATCAAGAGTTATAGCAAGGATTATTTCAAGTGTAATAGAAACTCACCGCTTTGGTGGAAACTTAACAGATACCTTAGAAGCTTTGGCAAATACTGCCATAGAAATAGAAAGATTAAGAACAGAAAGGAGGCTCTACCTTCAATCTCAAATGATTACAGGTTATGTAATTTTCTTTGTTTTTTTGGCGGTAATGATAATAATGCAAAGGTTCTTGATACCTAGTCTTTCGCAAGCTAAAACCCCTCTTGAGGAAGCTCATCAAACAAACCTTACAGAAAGGTACAAGTTTCTCTTCCAAAATCTCATAATAATCCAAGGTTTTTTTGCCGGATTAATAGTCGGAAAAATGTCGGAAGGAGCTATAGTAGCAGGAATAAAGCATAGTCTTTTTATGATAAGTGTTGGTGTAATAGTTTTTCTTATATTTGGTTAATCTCTTCCCTTGTAACTCTATCGTAAACTCCATAAACTGAACAGTTTGTAGTTAGAGTTATTATGTCGTAGTTGTTTGGAAGCAGAACGCTAAAAGATATTATGTTCCTAGGGAGGAGCGTTAGGTTAGAGTTTTCACAAGCTACTACTGTTCCTCCAGAAAAGCATAGCTCTATTTTTTCTGTCGTATAGTTAAGGTAAACTATTTGCAAAGCAAAATTTCCAAGGGAGACAGAGCCAGTATTTTCAATTTTTCCGGAAAGAGAGGAAGAAGATAAGTTATAATTTAAATCAAAAAGATAAACCCCTCCTCTGCTACACTTAAGCTGAATCTCAGCTTCTTCGCTAGTTGTTTTGGAAAACGATGACAAAAAAGGTAACAACCAAAAAGAAATTATCGCGGCTGAAGCTACTGTAAAAGCTATTAACAGTACTGTAGCCACTAGGGGGGAAATGCCTTTTACTGGCATGGAGACTCTTCTTCTACATACGGACAATGAGTAGTTATGACAACCTTAGTGTAAGGCAAATCAACATCTTCTATTGTAAAGCCTTTGTAAATATTTTTCGGTAAAACATTATCTGGTTTAAGATTGTAGTTTTTTATTGTGCCAGTTGGATAAAATACAGTAGCTGTCAGATTCCTTAGCTCAACGTCCATAACATTCTTAAGAATTAAAGTTATGTTTCCTTTTGTTGGAGTTGAATTTGTGTAAGAGCAAGAATAAATCTGAAAATCTGCGTATAGGCAAGGACTATAGCTTTGATTGGCAACTTCTGGCAAGGAAGATTTGATAAAAGTGGATGCCCAGTATGTTAGGATTGTTGCTATTCCCATAGTAGCTGCTATCAAAAGAACTGCGGCCACAAGTGGAGATATTCCTTTTCTCATACTTTTATTTTTATTTTTGAGAGTTAATAAATATTATCTTACGCATGCCAATTTTAATTGATGAAAGGACAAGCCATCCTGATAAGTTATGCTCTGGCTACTTTATTATCAGTAATACTTATTGTTTTTTCTTCTCTAGTTTTCTTCTCTTTTTACTCAAACTGGTTAAAAAATCAAGCAAAAAACGAGCTCGAAAGCGTTTCTTTAAGAATGTATAATTACATAGTAACAGCTTACGATTTCGCTAAAAAATCAGAATTATCGCCAAAAAATAATTCTTGCGTTCTGCTTCAGGAAGTTAGTTTGAACCTTCCCTCTAAAATTTCAGGAAAAAATTATGAGCTTTTAATTAAAAATTCGGAAGAAAATTTAGAAATAGAGTCGAGGGTTGATTCAGAAATTTTTGCTAAGAAGTTTCCTAAGGTTGAGGTTGAAATCGAAGGAAAACTTGAAAGTGAAAAGGAAATGATTATGCGCTACTCTAGATGCAACTTAAATAACGAAATCAAAGATAAAATTGTTTTTGGAGGAAGGGATTAGTTAATGCCAATCCAAGCTGATTTTGTAATAGCTGTTGGGATTATTATAATAGTTATAGGTATAGCCTTAAGTTTTGTTTTAAATTACTTAGTAAGACATCTCCAATACAATCAAAATACTAACCTAAAAATAGTTGCAAGAAATTTGTTTATTCCTTTAAAATTAAACCTAACCACAAAACTTTACAAGCTACCCGTTAAAATTGTAGAGATCAGCGGAAATGAAAGGGTTAATGCTGTTGTAAATTTAACTATAATTTTTGACGAAACATGTGAAAAAAGAGCCTGGTTCTCGACAGTAAGGGTTTATGAGGAAAATCAAGAAGTTGAGTTTAGCTTATATAATAAAACTTTCTGCGAAGAAGGCTACTTAAAAAGGGCTGATTTATGTTTAAAGTCCAACTTCTCAGCTTTCCAGCCAAAAAATTTCTTTGTCTATTTTTCAGGAGAAAAAGATGTGAAGGAAGTAAGCCATAATGTCGCTTTCGAGGAAAATTCAGGGTTTAAAATAGAAATCTTCCCTTTACAGGAATTGGAAATGCTATCTTTAGGTAAGTTAAAACAGCTTAGAAACATTAGCTACGAGGATTTGATTAAAAATCTTAATTATAATTTTTACTTAGAGGTAAGTGAAAAATAATGGCTTTATACATTGCAGAAGCAGCAATCGCAACTTTTTTAATAGTCATTTTTTTAATTTTAGCATTTGTTCCGCAAGAACAAAAAACAGAAATTAACATTAAGGAAATTTGCCTAAAAGCACTAAAAGCTTTAGACGAAAGCAACGAGCTAAGAAAGTATGCCTTAGAAAATGATACCGAAAGCATAAAAAACAAGCTTGTAAAGTTGCTTCCTTATCAACTGAATTATGAAGTTTTTATATGTTCTGAGACTTGCAAAATAGCTAGTTTTGAAGAAGAGAAATCAAGGATAAATTATCTTTTAGCAGGAGATATTGGGAGATTTCAACCTTTAGAAATTGTTTTGGTGGTAAGAAAGTGAAAGGCCAAACTTTCTTGATAGTTGCAATAATTTTTATAATAATCCTTGCGTTGATAAAAGCAAGCATAAGCTTCTTTCAATTTAAAGATGAGAGCCTTTTTCTTGAATTTGAAAATGTTAAGGAAGAAATGATAAGAAGTATTGAATTTTCGATTCATGAAAAAGAAAATCTAACCAAAAACCTAGAAGCTTTTGCCACATTTTCAAGAAACTCTTTCAAGAGAAGAAGTTTGGAATTCAAATCATTCCTTTTAACAGCAAAACTAGAGAATAGCAAGCTTAACTTGAGTATAAAAAATCTTTTAGGAAGTGAAATTCTTTTCCTTAACTTAAGTGTTAATGATTCGCTCGTTGAATTTAAAAATATAGAAGACGGAAAAGAATTAAGTGCTAACTTCACAATTCCTGAGCAAAACGCAAACTATACACTAAAAATTTTCTATGAAACACCTTACTCTAAAGAAAGCGAAGAAATCCTGCTGAAAGTTGAAACTGAAGAAAACAAACTTTTATTATTTATTGATTTAAGACTTGAAAACCAAAAACTTAAGCTTAGAGACAAGATTCTAAAAACCTATAAACTGGTTTAATTATTAAAAATCAAAAGATTAATTATGAAAAAAGTAATTTTCCTTGCCTCCTTGATCCTAGTATTTTGTTTTCTCTTAACCTCTCTCAAAGCTCAAAGTAAAATAAGCTATGTAAAGTTTAGGTTCGCGTATCACTTGGGGGAAAATAAAAGCAACGACTTTTATAGAATTGGAGAAGCAACTGGCAACGCCAGCGAAAGCTATTACTTGATAGGTTATCCTACCAATTTGACTCACTTTTATGTTTGCACTTATGATGAGGAAGAATTTGAAAAAGGAATTCTGGCAAGTGTAATCTATTCGGGAAAAAAACAAGACTTAGGTTATGTTTCTTTTTTAATAGATGGCTCAGAAAGTTACAAAATTGAAATCAAACAAAAAGTTGAAGGGACAACCTTCATTATAGCTTTTACTAATGGAACCTGCAATCAAATCGAGAAAAAGATTTATTCTGTAGAAAGGTACGGCTTACCTTCCCAACCATTCTCTGTTTATCCGACGCAGTTAAACTTCATTACAATGGTTTTAAGAAATGATAAAGTTGTTATAAGGGGGGATGAAATTTTAGGTCCAGGGACAAGTAAAATCTGCGTGGAATATTCTGACATAACTCCAGAAAACAAGCCGATAGTGGAGGTAAGAAGATGTTAAAAGGTATAAGCCCATTGGTAGCTTATGTAATGGTTATTATGATAGTAGTTTCTGGAATAACTTTAGTTCTTTTGATAGGGATGCCTACCATAGAGAAAGCAAGAGAATCTTTAGTGATTAACGAAGCTTGGGAAAACTTAAGGCTAATGTCACAAAGTATAGAAGAAGTTGCAACAGAAGGTTTGGGTAGTCTTAGGACTCTTTCCATTAAGGTTACTGACGGAGAATATAAAATAAACGAAAAAACTAACTGCATCGATTTTTATTATTCGCCTAAGAACTATCGACTTGAGCCAGTTTTTCTAAAAAATGAAAATATAATTTTTATTCCAGGGAAAAACGCTATAGTTAGGGAATATGACCTGGATAACGACGGAAACCAAGAAATCATTTTAGAAAACGAATTCTTAAGAGTAGCGATTGAAAAAAAAGGTAGCAAAGAAGCTCCAGAGTTAATAAACACAAGCAAACTCATTAAACTCATTTATTTTAAGCCGAGTGATGCGAGCTTAATTCCTTCAGATACTTCTATTTTTATAGACGATAGAGAAGAAAGCTCTTATGGTTATGGCTATTCTCAAGCTTTAGACCCTGGGAAAAACTCTGGGAAAGCTGAAGCTATAGTATACTTGAATACAACTTATGCAAGTTACCAAATTCTTTATACTTTGTACTCAGGAGCTGATTTTTTAACCGTAAAAATACTAAATGTAGTTTATAAGTGAGTTTATGGTAAGGGTAAAGAGAAGGTTTTTTCATGTTAAGCAAAGCCTAAAAAAGACAAAATCATACTGGTTTAGAAAAATATACGATAAGTTTTGGAAAAAGAGAAAAAAATATTAATTCTTGTAAAACATACAAAAAAGCATGAGTAATTATATCTTCATAACAGGTGGAGTAATTTCTGGCTTAGGAAAAGGGATAACAACAGCTTCCATAGGAAAAGTTTTGCAGTTGAAAGGTTATACTGCTACAGCCATTAAAATAGACCCTTACATTAACATGGATGCAGGCACCTTAAGACCTACTGAGCATGGTGAAGTGTGGGTAACAGAAGATGGCGGGGAAATAGATCAAGATTTAGGACATTATGAAAGATTTTTAGATGCAAACATAAGCAAAGAACATAACATAACCACTGGACAAATTTACTATACTGTCATAGAAAAGGAGAGAAGAGGAGAATATTTGGGAAAAACTGTTCAACCTATTCCTCACATAACAGATGAAATAAAAAAAAGAATTAAAAATATCGCTAAAAAAACAAGAGCAGATTTTGTTTTGGTTGAAATTGGTGGTGTTGTAGGAGATTATGAAAATGTTTTGTTTTTAGAGGCTGCAAGGCAAATGAAATTCGAAGGAGAAAAAGTCATTTTTATCCATGTAGTTTATTTGCCTGTGGTTAAAAGTTTAGGTGAAATGAAATCAAAACCTGCACAACATTCTATAAAAGAATTAAGAGAAATAGGAATTCAACCTGACTTCCTAGTTTGTAGGTCTGAAGAACCTGTAGATGATGTGAGAAAAGAAAAGCTTTCCCTTTTCTGCAGCATTCAAAAAGATTACATAATTTCGAACCCAAATGTCGAGAATGTTTATGAATTGCCTCTGCTATTTGAAAAACAAAAATTCGGGGATAAAATACTGGAAAAGTTTAACCTTAAACCTAAATCCAATTATTCCAAGATGATTGAATGGAAAAGATTTGTCGAAAAAATGAACAAAGCAAAAAAAGTTGTTAAAATTGGTATAGTCGGTAAATATTTTGACATTGGCTTGTACCGCTTGCCAGACTCTTACATCTCTGTGATAGAAGCAATAAAACATGCGGCAGCAAACAATAATGCTAAAGCAGAAATAGAGTGGATTGACTCAAAAGAATTTGAAAAAGATAGCAAAAAACTTTCTATTCTTGACTCACTTGACGGAGTAATAGTTCCGGGTGGCTTTGGAAAAACTGGAATAGAAGGGAAAATTTTAGCTATAAGATATGTTAGAGAAAAAAACATTCCTTTCTTAGGCTTATGTTTAGGTTTGCAGTTGGCTGTGGTTGAGTTTGCAAGAAATGTTTGCAATTTAAAGAACGCTAACAGCACGGAATTTGACCCAGATACTCCTTATCCGGTTATTGATATTTTGCCTGAACAGAAAAAAATACTTAAAGAATCAAGGTATGGGGCAAGCATGAGGCTAGGCGCTTATCCAGCTATTCTCAAAAAAGGTAGTTTAGTTTGGAAGCTTTACGGGCAGAAGGAAAGAATCACTGAAAGACATAGGCATAGGTATGAGGTAAACCCAAAGTTCCACGAAATCTTACAGAAAAATGGTCTAGTATTTTCTGGTCTTTCTCCGGATAAAAAGCTTGTTGAATTTATAGAACTACCAAATCATAAATATTTTGTTGCGACTCAAGCCCATCCAGAATTCAAGTCAAGACCTTTAAAACCTGCTCCGCTTTTCGATGGATTAATTAAAGCTTGTTTATAAAAGAATAATTATGGTTAGCTACTTTTATCTCATAAGACCAGATGCAGCAAGAGCCCTAGAAGAACCTTTAATTAAAAAAATCTTGCCGAGATACGTTAAAACAGTTGAAGATCAAGCCTGGGCCAATTTTCAAATTGCAAGAAGAATAGTTTTTGAATTTGAAAAAAGTTTAAGCTCAGAAGAACTTTGGAAAATTCATTCTGAGCTTATGAAAAAGTTTTACGAGATAAGAGAAGCTTGTGATAGGGAGAAGCTTAAGTTGAAAGAACTAGAAATACCTAGGTATTCTTTGATTGACTTGAAAATTATGCTCACAAGAGAAATGATGGAAACTTGCGAACTATGTGAAAGAAAGTGTAAAGTTAACAGAATTAGAGGAAAAAAAGGCAATTGTAAAGTTGGCAAGGAAGCCTTGATTTCTTCCGAGAGTATTCATCTAGGAGAGGAAGCCCATATTACTCCTAGCCATACAATTTTCTTCATGGGTTGTAACTTTCATTGTGTGTATTGTCAAAACTATACTATAAGTCAATGGCTCGAGCAAGGTTATTTAATTGTACCAAAGAATTTGGCAAGAATTATGGAAAAAAGAAGGGAACAAGGATGTAGAAACGTTAACTTTGTTGGTGGAGAGCCTACGCCTAACCTTTTAACAATCCTTGAAAGTTTGAAGTATTGTAACGCTAATGTTCCAGTTGTTTGGAACTCTAACTTTTACATGAGCGAAAAGACTATGAAAATTCTTGAAGGTGTGGTTGACTTATACTTACCAGACTTTAAGTACGGAAATGATGAGTGCGCCTTAAGGTTATCAAAGGTAAAGAATTATTTTGAAGTAGTATCTAGAAACCATTTGATAGCTGCAAACCAAGCTGAAGTAACTGTTAGACACTTAATTTTACCAAACCATGTTGAGTGCTGTAGCAAGCCAGTATTAGAATGGATTGCAAAGAACATCAAGGATAAATGTGTAGTAAACATAATGGACCAATACAGGCCAGAATTTAAGGCCTTGGAGCAGATTGATATAAATAGAAATATTACTCAAGAAGAGTTTAAGGAAGTTATAAATTATGCAAAAAAGTTAGATTTAAATTACATAACATAAAATAAATTGTGGTGTTATGACAAGAGCAATATTTTCAGGAAGCATATCTTTTGGCTTGGTAAACATTCCGATAAAGATTTATAAGGCAACAGAAAGTAGAGTAATTTCTTTTAATAATTTACATAAAGAATGCGGAACTCCTTTAGTTTATAAGAGATGGTGTCCAAAATGCGAGAAAGAAGTTGCATATGAGGATATCGAAAAAGGATACAAAATAGCTAAGGATCAGTATGTAATAATTAAAAAGGAAGACCTGGAAAAGCTCAGGCTTAAAACAACTAAAGCTATAGAAATTCAAGAATTTGTAGATGCTTCTCAAATAGACCCGATATTCTTGGAAAAAAGCTATTACATTGCCCCTGAAGAAACAGGAATAAAAGCTTACTCTCTTTTTGTCGAAGCCCTAAGAATTACGAACAAAGTTGCAATAGGGAAGGTCGTCATAAGAAATAAAGAATATTTGGTTGCGATAAGAGCTTTTAAAAAGGGTTTGGTAATGCACATTCTACATTACTTGGGAGAAATAAAGGACATAGAAGAGATAAGCGAGCTTAAGAATTTAGTAACTGTAAGAGAAGAGGAACTTAAGCTAGCCCAAGCCTTAATTTCAAAGTTAACTGAATCAGAATTTGATGCTTCGAAGTTTAAGGATAATTACACAGAAGAACTTATGAAACTGATAAAAGCAAGAGCAGAAGGAAAGGAAATTGAAGTTAAGGAGGAAAAAATTCCTGAAACCAAGGAGCTTGTAGAAGCTTTAAAAGCTAGTATAGAAACTGTGAAAAAGAAGAAAGAGGAAAAGAAAGAAGTGAATAGTAGATGAACTTTGGATAATTTACCCAATCCAATTTTCCAGAGTTTTGAGATTTAAAAAGAAGAAAAGAAATTATTTCTTTTATAAAATCTAATTATGACACTTTTCGACCAAATAATAAAACCAATGCTTGCTTATATATCAGAACCTTTTGATTCTGACGAATTCTGTTTTGAGATTAAGCTAGATGGTACAAGAACTATAGCTTATATAGATAAAGAAAAAAAGGAAGTGAGGTTTCTCAACAGAAGGCTTAAGTTCTTCCAGTCAAACTATCCTGAACTTCTTAAAATTTATGAAAACATAAACGCAAAAAGAGTTGTGCTAGACGGGGAAATAGTTGTCTTTAAAAAAGGTAAGCCAGATTTTTTTGCTTTGCAGACAAGAGAGCATGTTGGAGAAAAACTAAGAATTAAGCTTTTATCTGAAATCATGCCAGCTACTTACGTTGTTTTTGATATTTTACATTTAGACGGAAAAGATTTAGTTGATAAGCCTTTGATTGAAAGAAAAAGGATTCTGGAGAGTATTGTTAAAGAAAATCAAAGAATAATGCTTTCAAGCTATATAATTGGCAGAGGAAAAGATCTTTTTGAGAAAGCCAAGGAAAAGGGTTTGGAAGGGATAATGGCAAAACGCCTAGATTCAAAGTATGAAATAGGAAAAAGAAGTAAAAATTGGTTGAAAATAAAGTTCTTAAAAACTTTAGATTGTATTATTGTAGGATATACAAAAGGTGAAGGTTGGCGTGAAAAATACTTCGGAGCTTTGGTCTTAGCTTGTTTCCATCAAGGAAAATTAAAGTATGTAGGAAGATGTGGAACAGGCCTAGATGAAAAAGGATATGCTGAGCTTACAGAAGAGTTGAAAAAATTAAGAATAGACGAATGCCCTTTAGAAGAAAAACCAAAACTTCCTTCTGATTTAATAGTAAACTGGGTTAAGCCCAAGCTAATATGTGAAGTAAAGTTTATGGAGATAACAAAAGATTTACAACTAAGAGCTCCTTCCTTTGTAAGATTAAGGAACGATAAGAATTTGGAAGATTGCATCTTAGAGATTTAAAAGCCTAATGCTATTTTAAAATTATGAAAAAAGAAAGGAATTTTTACAAATTCGCAACGATTTTTTTAATTTTGATATTGGCTATTTTATTCTTTTGGTATTTGCTAAGCAATTTCTTCTCAACTTTTTTTGCTTTGCCCCAACTCTCAACAATAGGTTTTGCCCCTTCTTCTGTCTCTGTTGAAATAAAAGAAGATGAAGGAATCGTTAGGCTAACAAGCGATTGCAAACAAATAAGTATGGTAGTTGATAAAAACCAAGCAATTTCCATAGGAAGAGGAATGGAAAGAATTTTAGGACCAAGACCTTATACTCATGATTTAATAAAAGATATGCTAAAAAACTTTGGGATTCAAGTTTTGATGGTAAAAATAACAGAAGCAAGAAACGAGACTTGCTTACCAGAAGAAAATTGCAGCTGGAGAATAACTTACATTTCAAAACTTTTTTTAAAACAAGGTAATTTGATTCTTGGCTTAGATTCTAGACCAAGCGATGCCTTAGCTATAGCTGCAAGAGTTGATTATGAAGTACCAGTTTTTGTGAATGAAAGTATTTTTGAGATTTTAGGAGAAAAAATTTGTTGAATTCTTAAATTAAGAAATTAAAACAAACAAATAAAGTTTTTTTCCACTCGAATCATAAAACCAAGTGTTTGGTTGCAAGTTATAAAAAGAGAAAACTTCAGTCAGTTTTTTGTCGTTAGCCATAACATTTGTTGGCTTACTTTGACTGTAAATTTCAATCAATTGGTCATTACTGATATTTAAATTGAAGGAGATTTTGTTGTTTGTTTTACCTATTTGGTTTAAAAGATTGAAAAGGTGAGAAGATATATTGAGAGATAAAAATTTAACCCAATAATCAGAAAAGGAAAAGTCTAAAAAGCTAAACTTGACATCGTACTTCCCTGTCAATACATGAAGAAGATAATTACCAAAATCGTCGGTCTTGACTAAAGATACTATATTTTCTGTATCTTCTTGGTAAATTGTGATGTTAGCATGAAGAGCCATACCATTCTTATCTTTCAGTTGCCCAAAAATTTTCTTGAATTTTTCGTACTCACTTTTTATTTCTTCGTTGCTTAAAGCTCTGTTCCAGATTCTAACTTCGTCTATGGTGCCGTTAAATTGTCTTAAGTTAGTGGGGTTGTTTCCTATCAAAAGGTTTGTTGGAGCTGGTTGGAAGTTGTAATCAAGTAAGCTTTGAGTGCACTTTTCAACACCGTTTACGAAAACGCTTAAGTGCGTGCGATTATATCTTCCTGCAACATGCTGCCATGTGTTTAGAGCAATTATGTTGTTGCAAGCTGAACCTATAGTGCAAGTTTCTGAAGTTCCGTTTCCTATGCAAAAGACTAAGCCGTTTGTATAAGCTTCGGTTGTGTTTCTTAACTCTAAGGCATAAGGGTTTGCTGTAGTTCCTGTTTCTTTAGAAACAACTCTTCCTAAGCCGTTTCCACCGTATGATCTTGGATAAATCCAGGCTTCTACTGTTATGCTTCCTGTTGGGCTAGGGTTTAAAATTGAAGAATTCGAACAGTTGATAACATCATCAATACCGTCAAAATTAAGGCAATAAATTGAAAGACAATTAGTTAAGGACCATGATGCATTAACTATACCATTATTTTTATAAACAGAGGAATCTTTTGCTTCATAACCAGAGCCTTCGTCAAACTTCCAGTAACCGATTACATCGGAAAAAGGAACAAAATTAGCAATTTCTGTTATTGGTGAATTCATCGTTATCGACGCAGGATTTTCTATGCCAGTATAACTGCCTGATCCAGAACCATTCCAAAAAGAGAAGCCATAACCGGGATTTGGACTTGCACTAATGGTAATTGACATACTAGAGTTATACCATCCGTTACCTGGGGCTACATTACCACTTCCTACGGGATTTACGCTCATTGCCAAGAAATATTGAGTAATGTAATTTGCTGAAGTTGTATTATACTCTTGGCTAACGTAGCCAGAACAATCTGAAACACAAGAGTATCTAGTTCCTGGTGTATCAGGAACAATGGCATCATAGCTGTAAGAAACAGTTCCTGTCAGCCCAGATACAGTTAAACTACTTGCTGTAGAAGTATACCTATTACTAGCAACAGTAACACCCCATGGTGTACCAGAAGGAATTCCTGTTTGATAAAAGGTAGCAGTGTAAGTTGGCTCCCAACCAAGCACAATTGAGTTTGAAGCTCCTGTAATGGTTATGTTATTGCTATCAGTATAATAAACCCAACCATCACCTTCAGATTTTTCTATCCCGTCAATTTTTACAGAATTAGGTTTTCCATAATTCCCAAGAAAGATGACAGTTTGTGTAGGTAAAATGGCTTCTGAAGTATCTAACATAACGATTAATTGGTTATCATAATTGAACGACTTAATTTTTGCTGTGCTATGAATAACAAAATTTTTTTCTTTGAGGATATCTAGATGAGAAATAACTCCGTCAAAAAAGGAAAGATAATAATCAAAACCGTATAACTGTTGTCTGGCCCCATAAGTGCTACTCCACACAATCGTTTCTACAAGATAAGAAGAAGCATTATGTTTCCATGTGACATAATAAGCAGCAAAAACATTATTACAGCATGCTGCAGTATCCACTCTTCCAAGGAAATAATTTGTTCCTCCATCAGTATAATAGCCCCAGTGTTTTAAGTTTGTAAAAATTGTCTTAGCAAAACTAGTAGCTCTTTTTGCAAAACCCATGTAAGGCTCTTTTAAATTAGAAGCATAATAATATTTATTGTACTCGTAGTAAGCACCCTCATGTCCATTTATGTAAATTATAGGAGTATAATTTGCTGCCAGGTTTATTAAAGCTTTAGTTTCTGGTTCGCTAGCGTCAGCACCTGGTGGAAAATCACGGTTTAAATTACAACATGTTGCATTGCAGCTCCACGAAATGTTTGTAGGTGTGGTTATTGGCGAGCCATCAGATTTCCAAGTCAAACCAACTTTGAAATGTGTTTGATTAACACTTAAAACTGTTCCGTTAACATTAGAATCTTGAGGAACAATATTACACTTATGACCTTCAACTTCTGCCCTATTTGGTATGCCATGAGCAATCCATTGGTCATTCACTGCCATAGCATACCCAGATTTTTGATAATCTGAAGGATAAAGATAACTTCTAGCATTTTGTCTCCAATTATGGACAAATCCGTCAGGATTTAAAATTGGTAGTATGATTACCTTTAATTCTTGTAACCTATCGTACCAATAACCTCTAGCTTTATAATTTTCGATAATCATTTCAGCAAATCTCAAGCTTGCAAACGTTGACAATTTTTCATTACCGTGAATTGTCCCATCAATTATTACATACCGATTGCCTTTTCCGATGAGAATAGCGCTAATATCTCTACCTTCAAGACTTTTACCTATAACAATTTTCGAAACTATTTCTGGATTGTTTGTAGCTAAACTATCTGTAAAGGTGTTTACCCAGTTTATATCCCACCAGTATACTCCATTACTCATCCACATCGCATATTTACCGGTCGAAAAATTTTTTACTAGCTTGACTGCAGGAAAAATATGCCAAATTCCGGACCATTCCGTTTCGTTTCTCGTAACCTTAAGGTCAAGAACATAAAAGCCAGTATTTTCTGTTAAACCTTTCTTTTGGAAGAAAGCAGTTCTTGTAGCATCGAATTGAGCAATTTTTTCAATTGTTGGATCACCCTCTAAAGAGCTAGATAGAAAAATGTATAAAGTGCCGTCTTCTCTTTGAAAATGAGCTTTATCGTTTTTTCTAAAATTTCCCCAGTCCTTAGTGTAATTTACTGTACTTCCTGAGACTTTAAGATAAGAAGTTGAGTAAGAAGGAAAATAATAATTTGCAAAGTCGTAAGCATGGCATATAACAACATGGTTTTTTGCAAACTCGATTACTGCAGAGGAATTTGCCACAGGAAAACCTTCATCTATAAAAGAGACTATACCATTTACATCGCTAAAAACAGATTCGCTTGTTACTTGAGAAGGTGAAAGACTTTTGTAAGTTATACCCAAATTTTTAAACATTTCGTATATGTTGTTTACTTCTGGTACATTAGTTGTGTTTATTATTGCAAAATCGTAAGCACCGGACTCGCTAATGAAAAAAATTAAGGTAATAAGAAAAGCTAATAAAAAAGCGGGGAATTTTATCATTAAAATATTTTTATTCTCCTTTAAATATCAACATTTACCTTTGACTATATTCGCTAGAAATAGTAAGCTATCGAATCGCTAAGTCGAATAAGTTAAATTTTTTTCGTTATGGTTAAGAAAAGAACTTTAAAGTTATTGTTTTATTAGAAGAATCGTATTTCCAAGAATGGAGTAAAGAAAGAGAATCGTCGTATGTTACAACAAGGTTATTTATTTTAATTTTCGAAGGTTTTTTTGGACTGAAAATCTCTATCGTGTTTTCTTCGTTCAAACCAAATCCAATTTCTTCAAGATATATTCTTAAAATTTTATTTTTACTATCTTGAAGTATTGAAGAGAAGATAAACTTATTACTTTTTAAAGAAATTGGAAAATAAAACTGTTCAGGATAAGAGTAATCATTATCATTAATTATGCTACTTGGTGCAAAGATGCTTTTATTATAAATCCAGTTGTTAGTTATGATCCATACATTATTTTCTTTCTCTGTAAGAATGCTGTGTCTTGATAAGTTCTTAAAGTCTAGTATCTTATTTCCTTTTATTACTACTTTTCCAACACTAACATTATTATCATAAATCCCTACATCACCACAGTTGATTAGAGTGTTATTTTCTATTAACGTGTTTCCGCTTCCGCCAACCTGCCAATTATTAAAATCGATACAATAGTTTTGTGGGTTCAAAATAATATTATTTTGTAATATCGACGATTGCCAAACTCCGGAACTTATACCTGTTTGCGAAGAATCCGAAGACGCAAAGAAATGAATAATGTTGTCCCTGACGGTTACGTTTAAAGCACCACCTAGAACAATACCTCTTTTTGAACTTTCTATCGAATTATTTTCGATTGCTATGTTTATGGGTCTTCCTGCACCAGCATCTACACCGATGCTTCCATATT
The DNA here is from genome assembly GCA_039000165.1 of Candidatus Aenigmatarchaeota archaeon. Lineage (GTDB taxonomy): Archaea > Aenigmatarchaeota > Aenigmatarchaeia > CG10238-14 > SCSR01 > JAVZHQ01. Next base: position 47,195 of record JAWBTW010000005.1, on the reverse strand, counting down.
TAATAAAGTTCTTAATTAAGGTAATGTTTAATGCACAAGAAATTCTTACACTTGCATTTTTAAGCTTATTACCAACAACATAAATTTCCTCATGAGGTTTAAAATCACAGTCAGAAGTTATATCTATTCCTGTATCGCCGATATTCTCTAGATAATTATTTTCTATTAAAGCTTTTATAACGCTGAGATTCGATGAACGTCTAACTTGTGGAAAAATCCCATCCCCTCTAGTATTAACAATTATATTGTTTTTAATCGAAGCATTTATCCCCCCACCAACTGTTATTCCTGTCCATGTGTTATTTATTATACAATTTTCTATTACAAGATTTTCAAAGTTTGGAATCGCTATACCTGCTCCAAAAGCGTTTATAGATTTAACATTTCTAATAACAATATTTTTGTTCGTGCCATTACCTCGAAAAGTTATGGCACTACTTCCCATGTTGTCTGGCACACCTAAAGTATCAACAGTTAGATTTTCGATCCGAACATTTTCTAAAGGAACATTACTAGTGAAAATATCAACCCTTTGACCTATTGTAGAATTATAAAGCTTATTTCTTATAATTGTTTTGTCTATACCATCGCCTACGATTGTGATGTTGCTGTATAATTTGATGTTGTTTTCTGTGTATACGCCTTCCTTTATATAAATCATATCTGCTCCTGGAGTAATATTAGCGTAATTTATAGCTGAGTAAATAGAAGTAAAGTTACACCCAGAAGAACAAACGGTTATTAAATTTGAGTCTAGAGGGTAAAGTTCGGAGTTAAAAAGCGCTAATTCATAATTAGAAAGAAAAGAGTAACTCTGAACTTTAGAACTATGGAGGTCATAGAAAGTTGGTAAGAGTAAAATTAAAAGAGCAGCGGATAAAAGGAAGATAAAAAATTGATTCATAATAATTTTATTGACAGAAGAACTTAATAATGATTGTTTTATTCGATGAAATGTATTTCCAAGAAGGAATAGAAGAAAGAGAATCGTCATAGGGTATCTCAACCCCATTAACTTTTACTTTGTTTGGTTTGGAAGGGCTGTAAGCCTGAATACTTTGAGAATTAAAACACTCGACAACGAACGAAATTCTATTGTCTTGCTTATCAACATAATTTACTATATCATTCAAATCTGAATCGATTAAGTAGTTGAGAAGTTTCAACCAAAATCCCTGAACAGGAAAGTTGACTAAAGAATATATAATATCATAATTTCCTGAATCAATTCTGAGAAAATAATTTCCATTCTCTATGCTTCCTGCGTGAGAGTCGATTGATACTATTCCTTGGTATGGCCTACCATCTTTATCGGTAAGGAAACCTTTGAAATAATTTTTACTTTCGTTCGAAAATATTTCTAATATTTCGCTATCAGTTAAAGCATAATTGTAAATTTTAACTTCATCTATCGTTCCGTTAAATTCTCTTCCAGTAGCATAAGTACTTTTTCCTATGTGAAATGGTGCTAGAGTATTGTTGAAAATTTGCGGAATTGTTCTGTTGTTTATTGTTTGTTTAAGTTCGCCATTCACGTAGAACTTTGGTAGTTTATTTGGCTCCCAAACAACTGCTAAGTGATACCATTCTCCCAAATTAGGCTTGAAAGAAGTGTACCATTCACTATAATTAACTCCATTGTAAGAAGCAAAAAATCCTAAAACATCCCTATAAGTAGAATGGTTTTGGTACTCCAAGAACCAACCTCTTTGATTACTTCTTGTATCATATTTGTTGAGAATCGCCTGTCTTCTATTTAATTCGTTAAACTTAACCCATAAGCTCAAAGACAAACCATAAGAAAAACCACTAATCGAATCGGCTTGCAAAACTTCAAGATAGTCGTCTATTCCGTCAAAACTTAAAGCAAAGTCGTGTTTGCCTTCTATCCAATTTGCCCCAAAAATATTTGCATGATTATTAAATCCAGAGTTATCGTAAGCTACTAACCCCAGACCTTCACTGAACTTATATTCTAAAACTAGTTTTTTTAAGACAACGATGTAACTTCCTGAAGCCTCTCCAAAATAATTGCTTAGTAAAGAATTTGTTGCTCTAACAGTAAAAATATAATTGCCTTCTGAAGCAGAAGGACTTGAAGTTATTTCTAATGTAGTATTGATTGCATTTCCGGGCAAGATAGCTAAGGTATTATTAATTAAGCTACAACTTATACCAGCTTGGCAGAAGACTAATGACAAATTAAATACAGAAATTCCACATGCTTCATTATCATTACTTTTAACTGAAACTATGTAAGTTGACTTATACCCAGGTAAGTTACTTTGAGATGATGGAATAATGAAAACTGAAGGGTTGCCTCTTGAGCAACCGCAAGTATGGCCAAAAGAAACAGATTTGACAGTTTCTACATTGTTAACCTTATCTGCTGAACGGTATCTTAAATAGCAACAACCGGTACAAGAAGTTGTTATAGGATTTAAGTATACATTCGAAGGATTACAGGAATTATCGGTATCTATGCAATAATAAGTGACATTACAACCTACGCCAGAATCCTCGCAACTTAAAATAATGTTATAGTTTCCTTCGATATTTACTGTAGTAGTTGGTGCTACGCTATCCTTAATCACGCTAAAAATACACGTACCAGTCTGCTGTGCTGTATCGTAAACTGTAACTGTAGCTATTCCAGAATAAGTACTCTGGGTATTCCAACTATAGGTCCAAGAATATGGAGGAATTGTGTCATCCCCTCCTGAGGAAGTAGTACTCGGAAAGCTCACTTTGCTTATTCCTTTATCATCGTTAGTCTCTATATTGACAGCAAAGCTTCCCGTAGAAAGATTACTATACCAAATAGAATTGTCTAAAGCATAAGCATAAGGAGAAGATTCATCTATACTTAGGACACTACAATTGGGTAAAGAATCTTCAGGTATTTTTTCTGCTATATATATGTTGGTAGCTACAGTTATCGAATCATTCATATAATTTTTAAGAAGCGTTTTTAATTGAGTATAAGATAAGCCACTTGGAATTGTCTTCATCAGTTCATCGTATTTTTTAAAAGTATAATTTTCAGCGTAAAAAGAATAAGACTGAATCTCTCTCACTCTTGTGCCGTTCCATTGCTCAGAACTACAACCATTTCTAGCATAGTTCCTCTTAACTTCTACTAAAGCTCCTAAACCGTTTCCAGAAGTAAAAATGCTTGGTATGTCTGAAGAGGAATCTATTACCCCAGGCATTAAGGGTAAGAAAAGACCTATAGTAGGATTTTCTCCAAAAGTTAGCCACATTATGTTAAGTCTGCCTTCATAGCTACTATTTCCCGAAACTGCTACCATAGCTGCTCTTGTTATTCCTCTGCTAATACAATCACTATAGCTGTAACAATTGTTATTGGTTTTTTCTCTATCAAACTCATCTTTACTTATTTCTTGAATTACATCCTCCCAAGAAATGTAACCTTTTTGATTGTAGATTTGGTCTAGAAGTTGCTTTGCTCTTGCTCCTCTAGTTCCGTAAACACCGTTTGGAACCCAACTGTTTGCTGCAGCATCGTGCGAATTATTGACCCAAGTTATGTATTTCTTATCACCATCTATCCAAACAAAAGCACCTACGCTACTATTTTGACCTATTATTCCTATACAATCGCATAATCCGTAAGTATTTTCGACTATCCACATAACTGCTTTTTCCACATCTGAAAAATGAGAGAGAACATACTGCATAGCTACTGATTTATCATTAGTGTAATTTCCATGAATGTTATAATGCCAAACATTTAAACCAGGACAAGATTGAAGAGTGTTCATAATAGCTAATCCTACTTCATTCATTCCCATATAAGCAGACATTAAGATATAACTGTAATTTCCTCCAGCATAACTACTAACAAACCAAGGTTTTTGGTACTGAGTATCACTCCAATCTCTATTCTTCATCATTATAGCCCTTCCGTCTTTTGCGTGAGTTCCTGTAACTATTACAGCTGTACATTCTTCTTCAAAAGAAGAATTTTCGTTATTTATTTCATCTTTTTTAATGAAAGTTGGGAGACTACATAAAAGAACTATAAATAGAAGAAAAACGATTATTTGAGAATATATTTTCATAAATATAACTTAGTGTTCTTTGAACAAATATTTTAAGAAAAAGAACAACAGCATTTCCAGTATGGCAAACAAGTATTTTGGTCAATTAAAATTTCTCCGTTTAGGCAGGGATTAATTTCTACAACTTTTTCAGAAGCTTCGCACATCGCTATAAAAACTGGTAAAACTCTTGGAAAATAAACATTTACTATATCGTCATAAGTTACATTAACATCCCAAGTTTCTATTTCGAAAAGCCAAGAAGTAGCGCCAAAATAATTTGCATCGGCTAAAGCCATACCATTTGCTCCAACTGAAGTGGCAGAATAAGGTGTTACACCCATTTGTAAGCTTAATTCATTAATTCTCTGGAGTAAGGAATTTACAATCGACATATTATTGCCAGAATAATAGTACAGAATAGAACCACCTCTATGAGTGTTAACATAAAACTCTGGTCTATAAGTTTGAAAAGCGTATCTTAATGCTTTTGTTTCATTCTCACTTGCAGGAGACTCTCCAGAATAATCATAGTTATTAACACAAGTGTTATTCCTACAAACATAAGAGCTGCCGTAATTATTTTCGCAATCTGTATCGTTTGTACACGTTCCTATTGTGCATGCTCTTGAGCGCCATCCTGTTACAAAGTTTCTGTTCAAATCTACTCCGTATTGACATGCGCTAAAATTCCTGTTTTGTCTTGCGTAAGAATCCATATTCACCACAGGAATAAAAAGAATATAATTTCTTTGAAGTATTCTATTAGCTGTCTCGTTCCCACTTTCAAGAAGCCATTTTGCAATTATATACATTATCTCGCTTCCTATATCTTCGGGACCATGGATGCACCCATCCCACATAACTTTTCCTCCTTCTGGATTTCCTATCTTAAACATCAATATATCTCTACCTTCATGCGATTTACCTATAGATTCGTAAGAAGCGTATTTTGGATGAGCATTTGATAAGTTTTTGAAAAGTTCAACCAAAACTTCATGTCTGTGCCATAAGTAAGGAAAATATCTCCATAAAGTTCTTCTTGCATCAGAAAGGTCTAATGGAGCTGGTTCCGGGAAGCCTTCCATGGTATTTCTACATAAACCATAAGAAAATCTTTTAAGTTTACAAAGAAAATTACAGTCTAAAAAATTTTGTAAATGAATTACTTTTTTAAATGACTCATAAAACCAGCTGTTATTTTTCAATTCTTGCAAAGAATTAACTTTTTCCAATTCGGTTCCGTTTATTAAAATTTTGCTAGGAGGTTTGTCAGTTGATATCTCAAGAGTAATTGTTTTGTCTAAGGTGGCTTGAAAAGATATTTTATTTGACTCAAAAGATATGTAATTTAAAATGTCGCTTGTATCCTGATTTAAATTAAAATCTTTTATTTTTATCCACAAGTTTTGGCCAGATAGTTCATACAAGATATCATAACTTCCATAGTAAGCTGACAAAAGGTAACTTCCATTCTCATCTGTTCGATTTATCAAAATTATTTCGTTTGTGTCTTTGTCTAAAAATGAAATATTTGCTTGAAGCGGAATACCATTTTTGTCTTTAAGTTGACCTGAAAGAAAGTATTTAACAGTTTTTAGATATTCTGAGTAGATTTCTTCGCTGCTTAAAGCTCTGTTGTAGATTTTTACTTCGTCTATTGTGCCGTTAAAAGTTCTGTCTAGGCTTTCTCTGTTTCCTATAATTAGGTTTGAGTTAGAAGATTGCAAGCTTCCTGCTTTCATTGCTGTTTGTCCTGAAAGTAAGCCGTTAACGTAAAACTTAATGTATTCTCCGTCATAAGTTACTGCTACATGCTGCCATTCGTTTAGTTTTGTTGAGTTTATGTTCGACCAGGCTTGATTGGTTGAATTAGAGGAATTCCAAAAGTAGAAGCTTAGTCTGTTGCCATCAGAATAAACGTAGAATTGGTAGGAATAGTATTTGGTAACTATTCTTCCCATTCCGTTTTCTCCCCAGCCTTTTGGATAGATCCAGGCTAGGATTGTTATCGAAGAAGGATTAAGAATAGAGGAATTTCCACAATTTATGTAATCGTCTATACCGTCAAAGCTTAAAGCTTGATTTATTTTTCCTTCTGTGCAGATTGCGCCATAAATTGTTCCGTTGTTATTATAGCCAGATAAATCTTTGGCTGAGCAATCGTCAAAGGAATAGTAAGCTACTAGATCTTGGGCTGAAACAGTGATTGGTAGAAAGAAGAAAAAGAATAGTAAAATTAGGTGCTTTCTCATACATATACAATTTATTACTTAAAGTTTAAAGAAATTCTCAATTTTAAATTTTATTTATATAAATTAAACAACTGCAGCAGTTCCTCCTGCATGCCATGAAAGTCTAGGCCTAATACAAACAGTAAAAATTTTTTCCAAATTATCATCAAGAATTAAAGCAGCTCCAGGCCATCTTGGGAGCTTGTTAATCATTTTCTCAATTTCTTCAGCCATATAAGTTTGATAAACAGCATGCAAAGCTTGTAAATCATCACGAGAAGTTAAACGATGAGAAATTACCAAATCGCATTGGCTTAGAATATCCTGATGAATTTTATTTGGCATTTGTGTTATTACTACCAAGCTTACTCCAGGCTCTCTTCCTTGCTTTGCTATTGTTAGAAATGGTTGAGAAGAAACTGTTTCAAAATCTGAAGGACAAAAGTTGTGAGCTTCATCAACAATAAGCCAAACCATAGGATATCTTTTTTCAAGCTTTCTTCCCTCAAGCTTTGCTATTTCTTCTTCTTTTCTTGCTAGCAAACGATACTCATAAACCTTTCTTGCTATTATAGCAACAATAAAGTTTCTAACGCTCCAGGCTTCTGTTGCCCTTAACCTAGAAACATCAACTACAGAAATTTGGCCTGGTTGAACAACATCATCTATATTAATTCCTTTTTCTCCAAAAACTCCCCATTGCTTAGCTACAGTTAACATGTTTTCTAAAGCACTTTTCACTTCTTGTGAAATTTCTTTATCGTCTCTAACTTTTGTTATTATATCATCTATGGAAAAATTTTGTTGAGATTCTAAAAGTTGGTTTATAACTTTTTCTAGAGCAATTCCTGCAGGCTCTGTTCTTTTTAAGTTAAAAGCTAGCCTCCATTCTTCTGCTGAAAACTCATAAGGCAAAATTGAAATTCCTTCGTCAACGGGAATTCCTGCATTTTTAAAATCTTGAAGCTGAGAATAAGGAACAAAAACTTTCACATTTTCAAAACCTTTTGGTTCTAGATTCCATTCTTTAAGTAAAGATTTTTGCTGTTCGTTTGGCTTTTTTAAGCTCCAAAAAATACCCATAGTATCTATCATAATTACGCTTAAATTTTTTCTAAATTCTTCTGGAAGTGAAGCAATTTCTTCTGCTATTACTCCTGCATCATAGCTTTTACCTGTTCCCCTTTTTCCTGAAATTAGAATTACATGACATCGAAGCAAATCGATAAAAACTTTTGTTGTTAGGTGAGCGTCTTCACCAGTTCCAACAATATGCTTACCCAAGTAGCCTGAGCACTTGTTTCCAAATTTTTCTCTATCTTCTTTTAGTCTGCCGACAATAGTTTCATAAACCATAATTTATTTTTTAATTTGTAATCAAATAATGTTTGATTATCGGGAGGATCTGCTAGCTTGGTCTAGGCATCCGGCTTGGGGTGCCGGCAACCCGGGTTCAAATCCCGGTCCTCCCATATTTTGTTGAAGCAAGCTTTAAATAAAACTATCCTACGACAAAGAGAAAGTAAAAAAAGCATTTATCTCGAATTTAAAATTATAATAAGGGGGACGTCGTCTAGCTTGGTCTAGGATCGGGCCCTTGGGAGGCTCAGAGTGCTTTGCACGAGAAAACCTGGGTTCAAATCCCAGCGTCCCCATGTTACTTAGAGTACAGTTCTCAACAACTAATGTGTCAAAAATAATAAAAAATTCTACAGTAGCGAAGAAAACTTATTTTATCTTATGACTTTAAATTTTTAATATGTATTTCTGGCAACATACAGCCATAAGTTTAGTAATTTCTTACATAGTAACCGCATACCTTGGTTTAGATATTCAAAATGGTATAATTTGGATAATTCTAGGTGTGATTTCTGGCACTTTAATAGACTTAGATCATCTTTTATACTCTCTTATGACAAGAGGAAAAAGTACGATAAAAATAATTTTAAGGGAGAAATATATGCCTAGTAAATTATTTGCTGAATTTTATAAAGATGGAAAATTGAATTATCCTTCTTGGAGTAGAACAATTTTTCATGCTATAATCTCACTTTTGATATATTCACTAACCTTAAATCTTTTTCCACAATATTCCTTAATTGTTGGAATTAATCTGTTAGTCCACCAAATATGTGATATAGAGCTAGGCTGGTTTAAATGAAAGAAATATTAAAGGAAGTTTGGAAATTTCATAAGAGAAGTATAGTAGTTTCACTTTTAGTTGTAGTGTCAGTTATTAGTTTAGTTTTTACTTCCTCTTTACAAGGTAAATTTATATGGATTACCCAGGAACCATCAATTGCAGGATATCATGTAACTGTTCCTGAATTTTCTGTTTGGATATTATTTTCCTTTGTTACTGTAATTTTTTTCCTCATTGTTATGTATTGGAAATCTAGATGAAAATTTTAAATCCTTTAACCTTTCCTACCATATTATGAAAGTAGGAATACTTCATGGAGCTGGTGTTAATCCAGACCGAAGTTTACAATTTCATACAAAAGCAAGAGCAGATGTGGCGATAAAAGCCTACAAGAATTCTATAGTAGATAGAGTTATAGTTTGTGGGAAAAATGAAGCAGACGCAATTGCTTCTTATATACTAACCAAAGGCGTTGAAAGAAAAGATATTATAATAGAACCTTTTTCTTACAGTACGTTATCTAACCTTTATTATTGTAAGATGTTGCTTTTTATACTTTCTCGCGTAGAACCTATCGATAAAGTATACCTAATTTCAAGTTATTGGCATGTTCCAAGGTTAAGTTATAATGCTAGAAAAATTTTAGGAGAAGAGTATCAAATAGCATGCTTATCAGCAGATGATCCTAGAAATGAAGAAGAAATTAAAAAAGATAAAAGATTGGAGAAGCTCAAGTTCGTTTCAGATAAAATATTGGTCAAGCTAGGGTACGGAAAAGAGTTTAACAAAGTAAAATTTCTTGCAGGCATTATGCTTGGTGCAGTTATGAGTACTGATGTACTTTATACTATACCCCTTGACCCTAGAGAAGTTTTAGAAAGTAGCATAGACCTTGCTACCCCTTCTTACCAAAAAAAGTTGATGAAACTAGAAAAGATGTTATATAAAGCAATGAAACTGGTTTAATTTTTATTTTTTTCATCTTCTATTCTTTCTTACTAGACGAAAAATTTCCTGTTTTAATTTCTAAATCTAGAATTCCATTTCCGCTTAAATTTATTCTTTGCTTAATTTCATTTATGAGAATAAGAGCAGGAAAACCAAAATGGCAGCAAAAAATCGCAAGAGAAAGAATTCAAATTCTTTTTGATTTAGCAGAAAAGGAATTTAAAAAACATCCTGAAAGAAGTAAACGTTATATTGAGCTAGCAAGGAAAATTGGCCTAAGGTATAACATAAGGCTTCCAAAAGAACTTAAAAGAAAGTTTTGCAAAAACTGTAACTTCTTGCTTATCCCTGGCTATTCTTCTCAAGTAAGAATAAAAAGCAAGAAAAAAATTGTAGAGGTTAAATGCTTAAACTGTAAAAAAATATACAGATATCCTTATAGATAAAAAATTATTTAAGCTATTGCACTTAAAGGATATGTATGGTTACAGCAAGAGAAGTTAACGCACAAAAGCTCATAGAAAAAGTAAAGGAAGAGCTTAAAAAGTTTGAAGAGATAAAACCTTTACCTTGGAGCAAGTTTGTTAAATCAGGCTCGCATAGGGAAAGACCTCCTGAACAAGAAGACTTTTGGTATATAAGAGCAGCCTCCATACTAAGAAGAATTTACTTAGATGGCCCAATAGGAGTTGAAAGATTGAGAACTTATTATGGAGGAAGAAAGAGAAGAGGCCATAAGCCTGCCCATTTCAGAAAAGCTGGGGGAAATATAATAAGGAAAATTTTGCAACAACTAGAAAAGGCTGGACTAGTGGAAAAGGTAGGAAAAGGTAGGAAAATTACTCCAAAAGGCCAAAAGTTTTTGGACAATATTGCTTATGAAGTAAGCAAGGAAGTGAAAACATGAATGAAGTAGAAAATTTAAAACAAATAGAAGAACTAAAGAGAATAGTTCTGAAAAAAATTTTATCTAAGGAAGCTTTCGAAAGACTTGCAAGAATTAGACTTGTTAAGCCTGAACTTGCTGCCCAAATTGAATTGTACTTAATTCAGCTTTATCAGCAAAACAAGATAAAAAGTGAAATTAAAGACGAACAACTTAAACTTATACTCGAAAGTTTATCTTCAAGAAGAGATTTCAAAATCATAAAGTGATATTATGGGGAGAAAAAAAGTAGTGGGAACAACTGGAAGGTTTGGACCAAGGTATGGAAAAAGATTAAGAGCAACTGCTAGTGAAATAGAAAAAATCCAAAAACAGAGACATGTTTGTCCCAATTGTAGTATGCCATATGTTAAAAGAGTTGCAGCCGGTATATGGAAATGTAAAAAATGTGGAACAAAATTTGCAGGTTTAGCTTATTATCCAAAAGGTGAAATAGTGAAAAAGGAGGAGTGAACTTGTATAAGTGTGTTAAATGTAAAAGAATTGTTTCAAAAATTGATGAAAAAATTCGTTGTCCATATTGTGGTTATCGAATATTTGTCAAACTTAGGCCAGAAGTTATTAAAAGAGTCAGGGCAAGATAATAATTAGAAAATTTTTAGGTGAGTCTATGGAAGTTTCGGAAGAAACGAAAAATTTAGTAGCACAATTTCAAGCCTATCAGCAACAGTTACAAAACATTTTAATTCAGAAAGAAAGCGTTAAGATTCAAATGATGGAAGTTGAAAAAGCTTTAGAAGAGCTAAACAATACAAAAGAAAAAAACGCTTATAAAATTTCTGGCCAAATAATGGTTTTAAGACCTGTTGAAGAGTTAAAGGAAGAGTTGAAAGAAACAAAAGAAGATTTGGAAGTGAGAATTAAAGCTTTGGAAAAAAGTGAAGAAAAAATAAAGGATAAGCTGAAAGAATTACAAAATAAGTTAAAAGATGTTTTGAAGTGATGAATATGAAAGAAATGGAACAAGCAATCGCATTGTTAGAAAAAATAATAAATGACAGGACAGTGCCAAAAAACATAAGGAAAGCTGCAGAAGATTCAAAAAATGCCTTAAAAAGTAACGACGCACCAGAAGTTAAAATAAGCACAGCGATAAGCATTTTGGATGAAATAATTAATGACCCGAACATGCCGATGTATACAAGAACACAAATATGGAATATTGTTAGCTTGCTAGAAGGGGCAAGAAGAAACCTTAGCTAAATATTTAAAGTTAAAAAGAATAATTATTAATAGATTAAGATGGTCCTAAAAGATTTCCTTCAGAAAATCAAACCAGTTAAAGAAGAAAAGGAAGAATTCTTAGAGTTGGATACAGCCCTTATAGAAGAAGACAAAAGAATAAAAATAAAAGTTGAAAACCTTACCGGATTTGTTGACACCGAAAAAATTCAACAGCTTTTGAGAGAAGGAAATGTTGTTTTTCTTAAGATAAAAGAGTTAAGGAATAAAGATATAACCGAATTGAAAAGATGTGTTGAAAGACTGAAAAAAACTTGTTTGGCTATGAATGGAGATATGGTAGGAGTGGATGAAGACTTCTTAATTCTGACCCCTGATTTTGCCAGAGTTTTTAGAGGAAAAGCAGCTTAAACTATTTCTTTTAAACTTTTTTCCTCATAAATCAATTTCCAAATAGCACTTGCTAAATTTTCTATCTTTACTCTAACTTGCTCTGTTGTATCTCTTGATCGAATGGTAACAGTATTATCTTTTAAAGTTTGATAATCTATTGTAACACCAAAAGGTATACCTATTTCGTCTGCCCTTGCATATCTTTTTCCTATACTTCCTGACTCATCATAAAAAACATCAAAACAATTTTTAAGCTGATTAAATACTTCTTTAGCTTTTTCAGGCAAGCCATCTTTACTTACCAAAGGAAAAACTGCTATGCTATAAGGAGCGATTCTTGCCGGAAACCTAAACCAATCCCAACCTCTTTTCTTATCTTCAACAAAGCAATGAAGCAAAATTGCATAAATTGTTCTGTCAATCCCAAAACTTGGCTCAACTACATGAGGAATTATTTTCTTTCCATCTTCTAGGACTGAAAAATCTTCTCCAGAAAGTTTTGCGTGCGAGCTTAAGTCATAATCACTTCTGTAAGCATTTCCAACAACCTCTTTCCAACCAAAGTCAAACTCTATCTCTAAATCAAAATTTCCTTTAGAATAATGAGGAGTTTCTTCAGGAAGCATGTGCCTAAACCTTAAGGACTTAAAAGGAATTCCAAGCTTTTGATACCATAAAAATTCTTTTGCAAGAAAATAGGCCATGATTTTGTTCGGTAAAATGTTTTGCTCTACAGCTTCTTCTGCAGTAACTTCTAAAACTTTTCCTTCTTTTTTCTGTTCTTCTCTTGTCAGAATTCTTATCTTTGTTTTCGCAACTTCTTCAAATTTTTCGAACTCGTTTGCTTTTTCTGGGTTAAAGAAGTATTCAATTTCCATTTGTCTAAATTCCCTCATCCTTAGGAGAAATTGTCTTGGAGAAATTTCATTCCTATAAGAATTCCCAACTTGGGCAACACCAAAAGGAAGTTTTGCTCTTGTTGAATTTAATATATTCTTAAAATTGACAAAAATTCCTTGAGCAGTTTCTGGTCTTAAGTAAGCTATATTCCCCTCTACTGGCCCAACTTGTGTCGAAAGCATCAAATTAAAAACTTTAACATCGCTTAATTCGCCTTTACATTTTGGACATTTCAATTTTTCTTTTTTTATAATTTCTGTAAGCTCTTCTGGCTTTGCTCCTTCGAGAGATTTGCCTGTTAAATCCTTTATTAATTCATCAGCCCTAAAAGTTGATTTGCATTTTTTACATGTAGTTAAAGGATCTATAAAATCTTTTAGATGACCCGAAGCTTTCCAAACTTGCTCGTGCATAATGGTGCAAGTTTCAACTTCAAAAATGTTATCTTGTTTAACAAAAGATTCTCGCCAAAAGTTTTCTATTTTTTTCTTCATCAAAACTCCTAAAGGTCCATAATCGTAAAATCCAGAGAGGCCACCATAAATTTCTGAACTAGGGAAAATAAAGCCTCTCCTTTTTGCTATAGCTATAATCTTTTCCACATCCATAATTTCAAATATAATTAAACAAATTAATATTATTGTTATACTATCCATTTTTGCTAGAATTTGAGAGTTAAAAACAATGGATTAGTTTAGTAAGGCTCTTGGCCAACAATAATTCAAGTATATAAGAGAAATTTGAGGATAAAAAGTTAAGAAGATTATTAAGTCAGAAAAAAGAGTTTGGTTTTTTATAGGATAAAATGATTTTTTAAACAAAATTAGGATTTTACAAAAATTTTTATTTGAACCAACCTTTCAAGCTCGTTTGCCTTCCAGAAGCAAAAGCTTGCTCTAGCTTATCAACAACTTTTTCTACCCTTTCTCTAGAAAAGTCGTGCTCCTCTACCATAAACTCTAATATTTTTTCTCTGTTTGGTTCTTTCCACTCAATCTTATACTTATCAGTAACAGGAGGTTTGATAAAGAAATTAAAAATATCTTCTGCATCAACTTCAGCTTTCCATTCCACATTTTTTAAAATTTTTTCTAAGGTTTGGTGTTCTTTTACAAGCTTTAGAGCAGTTTTTGGTCCAACTCCTTTTATTCCTTCTGCATAGTCTGTACCAACCAAAATTCCAATTATTATGAGTTGCTCTTGAGTTATCCCTAGAGTTTTTAGGGACTGTTCCAATTCTATTATTTCAGGCTTAATCTCGATGTAAACCTCTTTCCTGGGTAATTTTCTTTTTCCGGTTATAGATAAGTTTCTAACTAAACGAGGCGAACCGAAAAGCAAGCTGTCAAAATCTTGAGAAGCGGTAAAATCTACAGAGCCTTTCTTACACATATAAGCGCATTGAGCTTCACCTTCGCTCAGTGCTTGAACCCATGGAATTCCCATATATTCCAAAAGTTTTTTTGAATCTTCCACCATTTCCTCTGTTAAGACTGCTGTTGCTTGAGCATAAGTAATTGCTTCTTCTCCCCTTTCTAAAGCTTCTTCCCATTTTCTTCTTGCTTCTTCTTTAGATTTTTCCCTTTTCTCTATCGTTTTTTTCTTAAATTCAGGAGGCTTGCCATCAAAAACAAAAACAGGTTTAATTCCTGCTTCTACCAGGTTAGAAGTTCTGTAGAACAAACCTGAAAGGTGAGAAGTCGTTCTTCCTTCGCTATCTCTTAAAGGCTCACCTGTCATCCTATCTCTTATTATTGATAAAAATTGGTAGAGAGTGTTGTAAGCGTCGATAGCAATTCTTTTGCCTGATAAATGCTCGAGCTCAATTTCTTTGCTTGGCAACAAATCAGAAAGTTGAACTCCCATAATACCACTAATAAAATTGGTAAAAATAAAAAGAATGGAAAAGTTCTATTTTTTGGTTTTTCTTTTTGTTGGTTTTTCTTCTTCTGCTTTAAGTTCTCTCTCTATTCTTAGTTCGTCCCACTCCAGCCAAACTATAAAAACTCCTATTAAAAGAACTCCTAAGGGAATAACACCTTTGAGAACTGTTAACAAAGCTGGCCATCCTGGTTCAAAATATCCTGGAACTCCGTTGATGATGTAGTAGACACTAGCTACTATTAGTAGCAAACCAATTATTATTTTTATTGCTGGGTGCAATTTATCACCTTTAAAGATTTTAATATAAAAGAATATTTAAATGTTTAAGAAGACAAGGTTTTAACCATGGCAAAAGGACTTTATCAGCATTTAAGAGAAGCTTGGAAATCAGGAAGTTTAGAAAAAGTTATAAAGGAAAAATTAGTCGAATGGAGAAAACAACATACTGTTGAAAGAATAGAAAAACCTACTCGCTTGGATAGAGCAAGAGCTTTGGGCTATAAAGCTAAAAAAGGTTTTGTTTTAGCAAGGGTTAAAGTAAGAAAAGGTGGTAGAAGAAGAAGACTTTACGGAAGAGGGGGAAGAAAACCAAGCAAAGCTGGTCTAGTCAAGTTCACACCGAAAAAATCTTTAAGACAAATAGCAGAAGAAAAAGCGCAAAGAAAGTTCCCAAACCTAGAAGTTTTAAACTCTTACTACGTTGCAGAAGACGGAAAATACAAGTACTTCGAAGTAATTTTAGTTGACCCTCATCATCCAAACATAAAAGCTGACCCAAAAATAAATTGGATTTGCTCGCCGGCAAACAGAAAAAGAGTTTTTAGAGGATTAACTTCTGCTGGAAAAAAGGCAAGAGGGCTTAAATAAAATTTTGATTTTGCGAAAAATTTAGGGTAAGTTGAAAATTTTAAGTATTAAACTAAATTCTAATTATGAAATTTTTTGACTTTCATGTTCATTCTGTATTTAGTGGGGGAGAATCAACCCTAGAAGAATTGGCCAGCATGGCAAAAAGACTTGGCTATTCTGGCTTTTGCTTTACTGTCTACCCTCTAAGTAAAAAGGAAGAAGAAATTCTAAAAAGTGAAATAGAAAGAATAAAGAAAGATGTTGGAATAGAGATTTTTCTCGGGTTCGAAGCAAGAAACTTAAGAGAACTTAAAAGTTTAGCTAAAAGAAGAAAAGAATTTGATATCTTACTTGTTAGGGGAGGGGATTTAGAATTGAACAGGGAAGCTTGCGAAACTCCAGAAGTTGATATTTTAACTCATCCTGAATTAGGGAGACAAGATTCTGGTTTGAATCATATCTTAGCAAAACTTGCTGCAAAAAACTCTACTGCTATAGAAATAAATTTTAGGGAAATATTGTTCACGACAAAAAGAACAAGATGTTTGATTTTGAGAAATGTTCAACAAAACATAAAACTTGCTAAAAAGTATAAGGCTCCTTTAATAATTTGTTCCGGAGCAATAAATCATTTTGAGATGCGTGACCCTTATTCCTTAATTTCTTTCGGATGTGAGTTGGGGTTAGAAATGAGGGAAGCTAAGGAAGCCGTTTCAAGAATACCTCAAGAAATTATAAAGAAAATTAAAGAAAGAAAAAGTGAGAATTGGATAATGCCTGGTGTGAAAGTGGTAAGATGAAAGTTAAAAAGTTAAAAATTTTACCTCCAACTTTAAGAGAAAAAGAAAGATACATAGCCTTTCAAATAATTTCTGAAGAACCGATAAGTTATTCAGACCTAGAAAACGCGCTTTGGGAATCTGCTTTGGATTTTTTTGGTGAACATGGGATTTCAAGAACAGGCCTATGGTTAATCAAGAATTTATACAATGAAAAAGAACAATTAGGAGTTTTAAGAACTAATAGTAAATCTGTCACGAAAGCTATAGTTTGCTTAAGTTTAATTCCCCGTTTAGGGGATGTAAGAATAGTCCCAAAGATTTTAAGAGTTTCTGGAACTATAAAAGGGTTAAGACTAAAACAGACCTAAGTGCAACATTTTAGCTGGTAACAAATCCTTTTAAAAGGTTAAAACTTAATAAATTATGTAACTAATTTATTTAAAACCAGAAGAAGGAGGTAAAAGTAGGTGATGTGATGGTAGAAATAATGCCTGAGTACATGGGTTACGACAGAACTATAGCTGTATTTTCACCTGACGGCAGACTTTTCCAGGTAGAGTATGCTAAAGAAGCTGTAAAGAGAGGAACCACTTGTTTAGGAATTGTTTTTAAAGATGGTGTTTTACTAGCAACAGTAAAACCGACAGCAAGCTTAATGGTTTCTCAAAGTATAGAAAAGATTTTTAAAATAGACGAACATATAGGGGCAGTAGCTTCTGGTTTACTAGCAGATGCGAGAATTCTAGCAAATCAAGCAAGGATTAAAGCTCAAGTTCACAGAATTACTTATGACGAACCTATAGATGTTTGGAGTTTGGCAAGAGTTATTGGTGATAGAATGCAACTTTCAACCTTGTATGCAGGATTAAGACCATTTGGAGTTTCTTTTTTGATTGGTGGAGTAGATAAAACTGGCATGCATCTAATAGAGTCGGACCCTTCAGGAATGCTTTACGAATGGTATGCTTATGCCATAGGAAGAGGTGGAATGATAGCAAACAAGATATTAAAACAAAAATGGAAGCAGGAACTAAGCGAAAAAGAAGCTATAGACTTAACTATAGACATCATAAGCAAAACAGAAAAAGAGAAAAAAGAAAATGCAATAGATATCGCAATAATCAAGAAAGGGGAAAGATTTAAAAAGTTAAGTGAGGAAGAAATAAAGAAGATTTTAAAGTGATTCCTTGAGCGTAAGTATAGATAAGGCTGTAGTCTCAAGGCTATTTATTGCAGGAAGAAAATTTGAAATTTTGGTAGACCCTTTTAAGGCTTTAGAATTTAAGAAAGGGGCAAAGATAAGCATGGATGAAATTTTAGCTTACCCAGCAATTTATCGTGACGTAAGAAGTACAGAATGTGTGCCTGAAAGTGAGCTTCAAAAATTTTTTGGTACTACTGATATCTTCAAAATTGCTGAAAGAATCATAAAGGAAGGCGAGCTACAATTAACAACCGAACAAAGAAGACAAATGGTTGAACAGAAAAAGATTCAAATAGCAAACATAATTTCAAGAAAAGGAATTAACCCCCAAACTAATACTCCTCATCCCCCTCAAAGAATTTTAAAAGCTATGGAACAAGTTGGAATAAACATCGATCCTTTTATTGATGCCGAGTTACAAGTCGATAAAGTTTTAAAAGAGATAAAAGCTGTTTTACCTATAAAATTTCAAAAGGTTACTTTACAATTTAAAATTCCTCCTAATTATGCCTCAAAAGTCTTTTCTGTAATTAAGAAAAGTGCTGAAGTAAAAAGTGAAAAATGGCTCGAAGACGGTAGCTTAGAAATAAGTTTTGAAGTTTTAGCCGGTCTACAAGACGAAATGTTTCAAAAAGTTTCATCTTTAACTCATGGTAATTTTGAATCAAAAATAATAAAGAGGGAAGACATATGAACGAGAAAAATGTTATGGAAATTGTCTTACCAGGAGAATTTATCGCTGAAAGAAACGGAAGAAAAATAGGAAGAGGAGTTTATCTGGAAGGAGAAAAAGTTTACTCAAAAGTTTTAGGGATACCAAAAATAGAGGAGAATGAAATATCTGTTATCCCTCTTGCAGGGGCTTATGTTCCAAAAGTTGGACAAAAAGTTATCGGAATCATTTCTGAGGTTGAAATATCAGGCTGGGGAGTTGATATAAATTCTCCTTATGCTGCTTTCTTGCCCTTAGGTGAAGGTGTGGAAGAGTTTGTAGACATTTCTAGAACTGACTTGAGCAAGTATTATGACATAAACGATATAATTTACTGTAAGATATTGAAAGTTCCAAAAAACAAGATAGTACAAGTTTCTATGAAGGATGTTGGCTGCAAGAAACTGAAAGAAGGAGTGATAATAAAGGTTACTCCTACAAAAGTACCAAGGATAATCGGAAAGGGGGGGAGTATGATAAACCTAATCAAAAAGAAAACTGGTTGTGAAATAGTAGTTGGGCAGAACGGAGTTATATGGTTAAGAGGTGAAAGAAAGGATAAAGCTATAGAAGCAATTTTAAAGATAGAAAAGGAATCCCATATAATAGGACTTACTGAGAAGATAGAAAAGATGTTGAGTGAGTAATATGAAAAAGAAGGAATTGCTTAAAAATGGAAGAAGAATAGATGGCAGACTACCTGAAGAGCTAAGGCCTATAGAGATGAAAGTTGGGGTAGTTAGTAGGGCTGACGGTTCTGCCATGGTAAGATTTGGCGACACCATAGCCATAGCCTCTGTTTACGGACCAAGAGCCCTTTTTCCAAAACATTTACAAGAACAAGAAACTTGTATAGTTAGATGTAGGTATAACATGGCACCTTTTTCTGTCGATGAAAGAAAATCTCCAGGACCTGATAGAAGAAGCATAGAGTTAACAAAAGTTATAAGACTTGCCTTAGAACCTGTAATTTTTCTTGAAGATTTCCCCAGAGCTACGATAGATGTTTTTGTTGAAATAATTCAGGCAGACGGTTCAACTAGAGTAACTGCAATTAATGCCGCCTCCTTAGCTCTAGCTAGTGCTGGCGTACCAATGAAAGATTTGATTGCAGCATGTTCTGTTGGAAAGATTGATGGAACTTTAATATTAGATTTGAACGGGGAAGAAGACAAAAACTCCGAAGCTGATTTAGCTTTTGCCATGATGCCTTCTAAGAACAAAGTTACTTTGTTACAAATGGATGGAAATTTAACCAAAGAAGAAATAGAGAAGCTGTTAGAACTTGCAAGAAATGCCTGTAAGAAAATTTATGAAATGCAAAGAAATGTTTTAAAAGAAAAGTACAGGAGAGTAGAATGATAGAAGAAAAGTATGCTTTAGAACTTTTAGAAAAAGGAAAAAGGATTGATGGTAGAAAATTTGACGAATTCAGAAAAATAGAAGTTGAAAAAGGAATAATTAAGAAGGCAGAAGGTTCTGCAAGAGTAAGGCTTGGTGAAACAGAAGTTATAGCTGGGGTGAAGATGGATTTTGGCACTCCTTTTCCTGACACTCCAGAAGAAGGTACGCTAGTTGTGAATGCTGAGTTTACGCCACTTGCTTCACCAGAATTTGATGTAGGTCCACCTGGTGAAGATGCTATAGAGCTTGCAAGAGTTGTTGATAGAGGCATAAGAGAATCAAAGTGCATAGAATTGGATAAGCTCTGTATTACTCCAGGGGAAAAAGTTTGGTGTGTTTTTATTGACATTCACATAATAAACGATAAAGGAAACCTTTTGGACGCTTCTGCACTAGCAGCTGTAGCTGCTTTACATAACACAAGAATTCCAAAAGTGGAAGGAGAAAAAATAATAAGAGAAGAATTTGAAAAAGACCTGCCAGTAGTTTTTAAACCAATAAACATAACAGTTTGTAAAGTGGGAAACAATTTTCTTTTAGACCCTACGATAGAAGAAGAAAAAATTCTAGACTCAAAGCTTAGCATATCTGTTAGGGATGACGATAAAATATGCTCGATGCAAAAACAACTTAAAGAATTAGACTTTAATGATATAGTAAAAATGATTGATATAGCTAGAGAAAAGAGTAAAGAGATAAGAAAGTTGGTGTAAAACATGGGAATAAAAAGTTTATCAAAAAAAGTAAAGTTAGGGAGAATAAGGAAAATAAAAATGGCGCCAAGATGGGCTGACATAAGGAAATTTGGTCTTAAGAGGGCAAGAACAAGAAGGATAGACGTTAATAAAATTAAAAGATGGAGAAGAACTAGGCTAAGGGTTTAGGATGGAAGAAAAAATAGTAACGATAAACATAAGGAAGAAATTGTTAAAGGCTCCAGTTTGGAAAAGGAAAAAAGCAGCGATGAGAATTTTAAGGAAAAAACTCAAAAGAATTTGTAAGACTGAAAAAATAAAAATAGATAGTTCCTTAAGCAAGAAAATCTTTTCGAGCACGAAACCTTCAACAAAGATAAGAGTTAAGGTATCTAGAATTGATGAAAAAACTTCAAAAGTTGAAATGATGGGTTAAAAAAATGAAAATTCTTCAAACAAATTTTTTTGGGGATTATAACTTAGGGATATACGGAAAAGCTTGTGACAAGTTTTGTCTATTAGGTAGTTTCATTCCACAAAACCTTAAGAAAAAAATTGAAGAATTTCTTAAGGTAAAAGTTTATCCTATAACTCTAGCCAGAACAGACTTAGTTGGGATATTTTGCTCTTTTAACTCTAAGGGAATAGTTTTGCCAAAAATTTTGACTGAAAAGGAACTTAACTCTTTAAAGGAATTGGGAAAGGAATTGGGCATTAACTTTGGAATCATTAAAACAAAGTTCACAGCCCTGGGTAATCTAATATTGTGTAATGATAATGGTGCTTTGGTAAGTAAACTTTTCTCCAGAAAAGAAAAGGAAAAGATCGAGGATTTGTTAGGCGTGGAATGCGAATACTTAAGCATAGCAGGAATTAAAACCTTAGGAACTTGTGGTATAGCAACGAACAAAGGTTGTATAATTCATAGAGACGCAAATGAAGAAGAGATTAAAACTGCCGAAGAAGTTTTAAAAGTAAGCGTTGATGTAGGAACAGCAAATTTTGGTTCGCCTTTTTTAGGGGCTTGTGGTTTTGCTAACAGTAATGGAGCAGTAATAGGAGGATTAACGAGCGGGCCGGAATTTGCAAGAATATCAGAAGCCTTAGGTCTTATTTAATTTAAGTTCTGTATATCCACATCTTCCGCAATAATATCTGTTTTCGTGATAAGCAAGCCAAGAGTCTCCACATTTTGGGCAAGTTCTTCTCAACCTTATCACTTTATTTCCTTCTATTTTATAGTAATCACTTTGCTTCACTGGTTTGTGCTTCATTTTTTTCCTCCTTTTTCTCTTCCTTAACTTCTTTCTTCTCGGTTATCTTTTCTTTAATTTTTGGCGCTTCTTTATAAATTTTTGCTTTTGCTACCGCTTCATTTAACCATTTTTTACTCAGGATATAATCCAAAATAATGTTATCTTCTGGAACTGAATACCTTGAAGCTAGCTCTTTTTTTAGTTCTTGTCTAGAAGGGGTTGGAGCTTTTTCATGAATTATTCTTACCTTTACCTCTTTCCTTCCAAAAAATGGATTTTCTCTTTCTTCCAAGATTTCAAGCTCCATAATTCTTAAATTATTGAAGTTAATATTCAAAAAGTTTTTCACGAAAAGTGCAATTTAAAATATTCGTAAATTCTGGAAAAAATTCTTGCTTTTGGTGGTGAATATCTTTCACCTAAAATTTCTGCTGCTAACTTTCTAAACGCTATTGCTGAAGGAGAATATTTACTTATTCCAACTATTGGTTTTCCCAACATAAGGCTTTTCTCTATGTTTTTATCGTAGGGAATTGTAGCTATTACAGGAATCCCTGTAAGCTCTTCCACATCTTTAGCTGAAAGCTCGTAAGGTTCATTTTTAACCATGTTTAAAACTATACCTAAAGGAATTAGGTCAAGCTCTTTGACTATTGTGTAAGCTCTTTCTATATCCGAAACTGCACTTATGTTTGGGTTAGTTATGAAAATTACTTCATCGCTTGCGTTCAAAACGCTAATAGCTTCTCTTCCAAAACCTGGAGCAGAATCTAAAAGCAAGATCTCAACATCTTTAAGCTCGTTTAGGAAATATTTCAATGTGCTTATGTTAACTTCAACGATATCATCTAAGGATAAAGAGGCTGGAATTATCTTAAGACCGGAAGGATGGTAACATATTGCTTCTTCTATCTTTGCTTCCCCTCTTAAAACGTTGTTTATTGTTTTGGGGAAATAAAAAAAGCCAAAATGAAAACCCAAATGGGCAGTGGTTAAATTACAATCAACTATCGCAACGTTTCTGTCAAATTCTCTTAGGGCTAAACCTAAGTTTGCAACTAGAGTAGTTTTACCTACTCCACCCTTACCAGAAATTATTCCTATCTTTCTCAAACCTATCAATTTTTATTTTGTTTTTAGGCTAAAAATAGTTTATTTTTCATGCTTTTTGAGCCATTCTGCTATTAGTTGGTTGACCACATCTTTTATCTTCAAACCCATCTCTGAACATTTCACCTTAAGTCTTCTGTGAAGCTCGTCGTCAACTGCTAGCGAAGCCATCCTCTCAATAATAAATTATTTATATTTAATTATTTATAATTTATCAGGATGAAAATTTAACTTGAGGTAAAAAAATGGAAGAAGATTGGTGGGACCCGCTAGAAGATTTTGAAGAAGAAGAGGAAGAAGATTGGTGAGTTATTTCACCAAAGCTTCATAAACTTTCAAAGTATTTTTAGCAGCAATTTCCCATGTGAATTCTTTTAGAACTCTTTTTCTTCCATTTTTTCCCCATTTTTTTGCTTCCTCAAAATTCTTAAAAGTTTCCTTTATTCCCCAAGCAATATCTTCTGGAATTTCTCCGTTCACATGAGTTCCTGTTCTATCTTTACCCGAAGGAATTACTTGCTCTCTTAAACCAGAAACTCCTGCTGCCCCTACTACTACAGGCTTTTCCATAGCCATAGCCTCTAAACTTACTATTCCAAAAGGCTCGCTGATGCTGGGAAAAACACAAACATCAGCTAAAGCGTAGTGTAAAATCCTTTCTTCTTCAGAAACCCATTCTGAGCGAATTTTTACTTTGTCGCTAATACCAAGCTTTTTTGAAAGTTCTACAAGCTCAGAATATTCTTCACCTTTACCAAGAACTATTAGCTTAGATTCGGGAAAATCTTTTAGAACAATTGGCATAGCCTTTATAAGGTTTCTTACCCCTTTTACCCAAGTTAACCTTCCTATAAAAAATATCACTTTTTCTCCTTCTTTTATTCCGTAATACTCTCTCAATTTTTCCAATTTTTCTTTCTTCACTTTTTTTGGGTCGTACTTTTCTGGATCACAACCATTATAGCACACGACTATTTTTTGCTGAGGATAACCAAGCTTGATTAAAAACTCTTTCATAGAATTCGAAACAGTAATTATTTTATCGGCTTTTTGTGCCATCGTTCTTTCAAGATATTTTACAACCTCTGAACCTGAGCCTAGGCTTCTTTGCTCCTCTACAGAGTGAAGATGAAAAATTATCGGAATTTTTTCCAAATCTTTTCTTATGGCTAAACCGGTAATTGAAGAAAGCCAATCATGAATTGCTACAATGTCAAACTTTCTTTTCTCTTTTTTTATACAAAAATTCACAAACTTTGTTGCTGAAAGCAAGTTGTAAGCAAAAATGTCAGAAAAAAGTTTTATCGAAGTTCCCCATTTTTTTAAGTCTTCAGTAACTATAAAAGGGAAAATATCGCTAACGTCAAGTATCAATGGTCTATGGATCTCTATACCATTCCATTCTTCTTTAGTTTTTAAAGTTCCGTCGTTTAATGTGAAAACTGTTACCTCATTTCCCATTTCCTTAAATTTTTTTGAAATTTCAACAGCATAAGTTCCTAGACCACCCACAAGCCTCGGATAGAATTCCCAGCAAAATATTGCAATTCTCATAAATTCTATTTTTGTTTAATAAATTAAATTTCTGTCTCAAGAACAGGTTTGTAAACTTTGTAAACATATTCTTTTGCAACTTTTTCCATGCTTACATCAGTGTTCATACAATTTTCCATGAGCTTTTTCCATTTTTGAGGATAAAAGAGGAATATTTCCATAGCCTTAGAAATTTTTGCGTAGAAGGCTTCTGGTGAGTACTCTTTCTTAGGAACTTTAAAACCGTTTCCTTTCAAGGTTTCTGGATCAAATTCCTCTATAACTTCTACTATACCACCAGTATCAGTTCCTACCGTTGGAGTCATGTTTACCAAAGCTATCATATAACCAGTACCACAAGGTTCTTTTTCAGGAAGAGAAGGGTAGAGTAAGAGATCACCACCTTCATACATTAGCTTTGCTAAAGACTGGTCGAAAGTGTTGATGAAAACGAAATTTTTCAATTCCTTTGACAATTTTTTAAGTTCTCTTACCCATTCTTGTCCTAGGGAATCGTTCTCGTGAGCTCTTCCTAGAACTATGAATTGAGCTCCTAAACCACCTTCGCTTCTTTCTTTTACTATCTCTCTTATAATCTTGATAACTGTATCCCAACCCTTCTGGTAACTTATTCGCCTTGGAATTACTATCGTGAATTTGTTCGGGTTAAGGTTTGCACCATATTTTTTCATAACTTTAACTAATTCTAGCTTTGCTTCCCTTTTATCTCTTTTTATTTTCCAGTAGTCTACATCAATTCCGTTAACTATCCCTATTATATCCTTTTTTCTAAACATAGGTCCTAGACCTTCGCCATCGCTTCTTAGGGTTAAAGCATAATCTTTGCTTACTGTATTGCACTTTTGGCAATGGAAAAGTGCTGCATAAGTTAAGTTAATCTTACCATTCCAGACTATACCATCCCAGTGAATTCTATCTATCCCAAGTTCATCAAACCTACTAGCATCAAAAATTTGTTGATAAGCATAACCTGCATTGTGTACAGTGAAAACTAGCTTAGCCTTGTTGAGAAATTCATCCTTTGAATACCTTTCATCAGTTCTAAGAAAAGTAACCAATCCTGTTAGACCATCGTGCATATGAATTATTGTCGGTCTAATCCCCATAACTCTTAGGGCTTCTAAAGTCCCTCTTCCTAAGAAAATTGCTTGTTTAAGCAAATCTCCTCCGTAAACCAATTCCCCATACTTTCCGTTTTCAAGAAAAATCACGTCTGCTTTTCCAACTTTTGATTTCTTTATTCTTGCTACTACTTTCTCTCCTGCCACTTCAACCTCAACTTCCTTCCCTGTATCTTCTATCGATAGATCAGAATAATCTAAATCGAAAGTCTTTATGACAATTCTTCCGTTTTCTTCCACTTCTTTCCTGGTTTTTTTGTAAAGAATGCTAACAACAGTAACTTTAATTCCTAAATCTGCTAAAGCCTTACTAAGTTCCTCTGCCACATCACCTAAACCACCAACTTTCGACTTAAAGCTTTTTAGTTCAGGGGTAACCATTATCAAATTTTCTAAACCTGGGAGAATCTCGTTTTCTTTCATATAAACCTTAAAAATTATTTTATTGTCTCTATACTTAAATTATATGGGAATCTTTAGAGCTTACGATATTCGTGGAGTATACGGGAAAGACTTAAACGATGAAATTGCTTTTAAAGTAGGTAAAGCTTTAGGAACTTTTTTAAAAGGAAGAGAAACTATTGCAGTAGGATACGATACTAGAGCTTCTTCCCCAACTCTTTTTGAAAAATTTTCTTCGGGTTTAGCTTCTACAGGGTGTAAAGTTATTTCATTAGGCATGGTTCCAAACCCTGTAGCTTATTTCTATGCTTGGAAGAACAAAATTTTTGGTTGCATAATAACAGCCAGTCACAACCCAAAAGAGTGGAATGGCTTTAAACTAATTAAACCAGATGGAACAAGCTTTCTTGAAGAAATAAAAGAAGTTGAAAAAATCTTCGATTCAGAAAAATTTTTAGAAGGAAATGGTGAAGTTAAAGAAGACAAAAATGCATTAGAGAGTTACAAAAGTTTTTTAAGTGAGAAAATCGGGAAGGTTGAAGGAAAAATAGTTGCTGAATTTTTTGGGGGAGCAGGCACTGTAGCAAGTTCGATTTTTAAAAGTTTTGGACTAGAAGTTGTAGGTTTGCATGAAAACCCAGATGGAAACTTTTACGGTTTCGAAAGGCCAGAACCAAAAGGAAAAAACTTAGAACTTTTAAAGAAAACTGTAAAAAGAGAAAGAGCTCTTTTTGGAGTTGCTTTTGATGGTGACGCTGATAGAAGCATTTTTGTAGACGATAAAGGAAGGGAACTTAACGGAAGTTTAACAAGCGCGATTTTTGTAAAAAGTCTTCTAAAAAAGAAGAAAGGAAAAATAATTCTCACGGCAGACTGCTCAAGCACATTGAAAAAAATAGTAGAAGGTATGGGTGGAAAAGTGATATGGTGGAGGGTCGGTCATGGCTTTATAGAAAGAAAATGTATAGAAGAAAAGGCAATCTTTGGAGGAGAAGAAAGTTCCCACTTTTACTTTAACGAATTTTATCCATTCTCTGACGGAATACTTGCTACTTTACTTATGGCAAAAATATTGAAAAAAAGCAAAAAGAAGCTTTCCTACTTTGTGGATAAAATTAAGTTGAACCCTACAGAAAAGTTGTACATAAACGCTGGAAACGATGAAAAAAAGATAAAAGTGATAGAAAGAATAAAGCTTGAATTTCCGAACGCTTTAAATCTTATGGACGGTATTAAAATAGAACTTAACGAAACAGAATGGGTTTTAATTAGAGCAAGCCAAACTATGCCCGAAATAAACTTATGTGTTGAAGCAAGGAATAAAAAAAGATTGAAAGAACTTATAAAAAAATATTCGAGAATGATAAAAAAGAAATTAAGGGAAGTAAATGGTTAAGATAACTGTTATAGGCGATGTAAACGTTGATATCTTGACTTCTCCGATAGAAAAATATCCAAAAAAAGATTCGCAAGTTTTGGTAGATTGTGCTAAACTCGAAGTTGGTGGAGGAGCTGCTCACTTTGCTATGGCAATCTCTAAGCTTGGAATAAACACAAGGTTTATCGGTTTGGTTGGAAATGACTTTTTTGGAGATTTTATAGTAAAAGAAATGGAAAGGTTTGGAATTGAAAGTAAAATTAAAAGAACAAACAGAGAAACAGGAATAAGCATAGGGATTCATTTTAAAGATGGGGCAAGATCTTTGCTAACTTTTAGAGGAACAAATGCTTTGTTTTCATCAAAAGATTTCGAACTTGAAGAAATTGAAGGAAAAGTTTTGTATATTGGAGGTTATAACCTACAGAAAAATTTCCAAAAAGATGTAAGAAAAGTTTTGGAATTTGCTAAACAAAAAGGAATGATAACATGTTTAGAACCTGATCTCAAAAGTGGGATAAATTGTAACTTAAAAGAACTGAAAAAGAACCTCAAACTTTTGGATTTTTTCTTTCCGGATTTTGAGGAAGGAAAAATTTTGACAAGAGAAAAAAATGAAGAAAAAATTGTTGAAAAAATTTTAGGTTTTGGTTGTAAAAACGTTGCTTTAAAGCTTGGTGAAAAAGGTTGTATGGTAGCAAACAAAGAAAAAATTTTCAGAATAGGAGCAATAAAAACAAAAGCTATTAACCCAACAGGAGCAGGGGATTTTTTTAACACAGGTTTTGTTTTTGGTTATTTGAAACATAAAAAAATTGAAAAAGCTGGAATTTATGGTAATGCATTAGCCTCTTTTGCTATCTCAAGGTTTGGTGATGAAAGATTTCCAACAAGAAAAGAAGTTGAAAGATTGGTGAGGAAAGAGTATGGATAAGGTTGAGAGAATTTTTAAAAGAAGTATAGAAGTTTTTAACGAATGCTCTTTAAGGAATGGAGCGATAGTTGCTTCCAACATTTATGATCCAGACTACCCAAAAGGAGTAAAAAATTATTTTTATGTTTGGCCTAGAGATGCCAGCTTTGTTTGTCATGCTTGTGACTTGCTAAAAATTAAGAAAATTCCAGAAAAATTTTTTGAATGGTGCTGGGAAGTTGAAAAGTTTAAAGAAGAAGGAATTTTTTACATGCGATATTATCCTAGCGGAAAAATGTATGGAAGGCAATTTCAGCCCGATCAACTAGGAACTTTACTTTGGGCTATTCATAGCCACTCTGAAATTTTTTCAACTAACAAGTTTAATGAACTGGCCAAAAAAATTGCTGAAGGAATTTGTAATTCATGGAAAGGAGGTTGCTTCAAAAGACATTATGACTTATGGGAAGAAAGAGTTGCTTCGCCAAAAAAACAGGAAAATTTCACTTACTCTTTGGCTATGTGCATTAAAGGTTTGGAGTGCGCTTTAAACTTAATCGGTCCAAACAAAAGATGGGAAGAATGCTTAAAACAAATGAGAGCAAGAATAGAAAAAGCTTATGACGAAGAAAGTAAATGTTTTGTTAGAAAGTTTAACTCAGAAAAAGATAAAACCGTAGATTCTTCTTTGCTTGGTTTAGTTTGGCCTTCTGAAGTTTTTGACGCAAAAGATCCCAGAATTGTTTCTACTGTAGAAAAAATAATAGAAGAAAACTCAACAGAAGGAAAAGGAATTATGCGTTATAAAGGAGATAGGTATGCAGGTTATTTAAGAAGAAAAGAAGGGGGAGCCTGGCCTGTTTTAAACTTTTGGCTTTCGATTTATTTTTGCTTAGCCGGAAATAAAGCTAAGGCTTTGGAGTATTTTAACTGGGTTTTAGAAAGAGTTGAAGAAAAGTTACCAGAGCAAATAAAAAATAGTAAGCCTGCTTCAATTATTCCTTTAGCTTGGAGTCATGCCATGTTCATAATTGCTGGAAAGTTTCTGGGTTTATTCTAAACACAAAAATTCTCTGTCGAATACTATTTGATTATCCTTTTCCCTTGTTCCCAACTTTCCCATTCAAGCTTGCATTCTCTACACTTTAAAACATTAAAACCTTTTTCATAACTTGCAAACCCTGTGCAGGTATCGCTTTTAGCGTGAGTAAATTGATCTAACTTGTCAGCATGCTCGTAGCAAACAGCTCTTCCGCAAACTATGCATACTCCGCGAGCATCTTTTTCGCAAAACCAGCATTTCATTTTTTCACCATAATTCTTAACCAATAATAGCTTTGCTTTTTACTTAAACTTATCGGTTTATCCTAAAAGCTCTTTGTAAACTTGCTCTGTGTAATAAGCTATCCTATCCCAGTTGAAAGCTTCTTCTGCTGCTTTTCTACCGTTAGCTCCCATCCATCTTGCCTTTTCGAAGTTAGAAAATATATATTTCACTCCCCAGGCAATCGAGTTAGGGGCTTGATAAACTCTCAAACCTGTAACCTCATGCCAAACTATTTCTCCTGCCCCTGTTCCATGGGTTGCTATTACTGGTTTACCTGCTGCCCAGGCCTCAAGAACAACTATACCGAAAGGTTCATTCCTGCTAGGCACAACAATACAATCGCTAGCTTTTATTATTTTTATCTTTTCTTCCTCAGAAACATAACCGGTAAACCTTACTGCATGAGAAACGTTTAACTCTCTTGCTCTATGCTCTATTTGAGATTTCATATAGCCGTCACCTACAAAAAAGAATTTTGCGTTTGGGAAAGAGTTTAGGATATCAGGAATTGCCTCCATCAGTAAGTCAGGGCCTTTTTGATAGGTCATCCTTCCAATAAAAGTAGCTACAGGGTCCAAAGGTCCTATGCCATATCTTTTTTTCACATCATTCCAAGGGTCTATGAAACCGTTAAACTTATGCGCAGAAATACCGTTATGTACTACCCTAATCTTCCACTCAGGAACTCTGTGAACCCATTGAGCTTCATTTTTCATCGTTTGGGAGCAAACTATTAGCCTATCAGCAATGTAAGTTCCGTACCATTCTATATTTTTTATATCGTTAGCCTTACCGTCATAAAAATGATTTCCATCTCTTCCAAATTGAGTTGAATGTAGAGTCCAGACTATTTTTTTATTTCTTGCTTTTTTTATCTCATCTAAAGCGCTAACCACATGCCAATCATGGCCATGAACTATGTCAAAATTTCCTACATAATTTTCTGTTTCAAAAAAGTAGTGAACCATTGACTTACTCATATTATGCATTTCTTGAATAAAATCAGAATGAAAGTTAAAAGGACAGCGATGGTAATGCACACCATCTATACATTCATAAATTTGTTGGTTTGGTCCTATCCTTGTGAAAACGTGAACCTCATGCCCCCTTCTCTGAAGGGCTGCCGCAAGCTCAGTTACATGAACAGCTATTCCTCCTACAGGAATTGAGTGGAGCGATTCCCAAGAAAAGAAAGCAATCCTCATTCTTTATCCCGATATAATAATATTAAACTTTGTTCCCCATATAAATTTTTTCAAGATTTTTAAGCTTTTCTTCAACTATTTTTATAGTTTTTTCTCCTTGATTGTACCAAAAATCAGTCCCCCAGTAGACATAGCAAGAGGTCTCTGCTATAAGTAAAAACCTTTTTACATCTTCTAGATTCTTTTCATCAACTTTTTCTTTTAGTTGATGGAACCTTCTGCTCAAGTTTGCAATTTTATTTGCAATCTCTATCTTTTTCATTCCCTCTAACCAGAGCTTATGACCATCAATCCAAGATGCTCCTAAAGTTTTCACCGTTATTTTACTTTCGATTTTTTCTTTATAATATTCGTCAAGAAACTCAGAAACTGTTAACGAAATTATCTCTTCACCAATTTTTTCCTTGAAAAATGGGACAAATGTTTGGGGGAAGAATTCGTTCATCATCACATTACCGTTCTCTCCATCACTTGCTGGAACTATCAAGGCAGGCTTTTTACTAAATTTTCTAAAAATTCTTGCTGTTTGTAAAGCCCTTTTATAAACTTCTTCTGCACTACAACCTGCTTGCTGATCTATTACATAACTTGGAAACCTGAAAACTACCTTAAAAGAAATATCTTTTATTTTGAGTAAGTGTGGCTGGCAAGCTATCCTTATTCTCTCCTCGTAACTTAAATTTTCATAATTTTCTACTGCTTGAATAGGTAGAACAAGCCATTCGTAATCATTGCTTTCCAAAACTTTCAAAAGCTTATAAACCCTATCCTCAAATGCTGGTAAGCCTAGCTCGGGGAGCCAAAACCCCTTTATCTTCTCCAAGTATTTCTTGCCAAAAATTCTTCCAAAAGTATTTTTCCATTCTCTAACCTGAAGGTCCCAATCTTCCTCAGGAATTGCAGGAAAGTAACAGTGGGAATAGGCTGAGCCTGTCATTTCTATTCCATCAAGTTTCAGAACCTCTTTATAAAGCTCTATTATGTTACCTACTTTTTCTCCCTCAACCTCTATCCTATCCAAAACACCTCTTTTACCCAATTCTTCCAGGCTTTCGAGCAAGATTCCAGAAAAGTCAAGGATTATTCTTGGTTCATAACCCTCTTCTTTTAATTGTTTAAAGTACTTTGCAGGATTCTTGTAAGCTCTTGCTATAAGCTTTGCATCCCAACTTTCTCTTGAATCGCAAGAAATAAGCATTTTTTCTAAATTGCTAACAAGCTTTTCTTCTTCGTTAACTTTAAGCCAAACTAAAGGTTGATGCATATGAAGCCAAGGAACATAAACTGCTAAGCTCATATGATTTATTTTTACTTTCTGATAATTTTAAATTATGGCAAGAATAAGTTTTGGGTATAATTTAAAGGAAAAAGATAATGCCTTAGCTTTAAACTTTAAACAAAAAGTTGAAGGATGGAAAAGGTTTGCATCACAGCTCGTTCAAGACAAAGTTATACTTGACTTAGAAAATGCAAGAAAAATGCTTACCTTTAAAGGAGATGTAGTAGTTTACGAACAATATCACTTGTGGAAAAGTTTAGAAAAATTTAAAGAAATTTTTGAAAGAACTAGAATTGCTTCTGATTTAACCTTACTTAAGTTTGGAGTTTATTCGATTTCCAAGGAAGGTGAGCTCTTTTCAACTTATGGACATGCTCATGAAACCTATTGTGGAGAGGCTTACTATGTGATTAAAAATGATTGTTTTCTTATTCTAACAGAAAAACAAACTTTCAAAACTTTCATAATAAAATTAAGAAAAAACGATTTTCTATTTGTCCATCCAAACTTCTACCATAGAACAGTTTGTTGGAAAAAAGATACGCTATTTGCAACTTTTTATCCAGAAGTTGCAGGGCATGATTATTCTTCTGTTAAAGGTAAAGGCTTTCCATTTCACCTTTTTCTTATCAAAAACAAGTTAGAAATTAGACCAAACCCGAACTTTAATGATTGCAGCTTCGTTTTCATAAGGAAAATAAAGAAAAAAGAAAACCCTTTGAAACTTCTTGAAAAGAATGAGAAAAGGCTTAAAGAAATACTTTTTGATCCTTTTAAGAATGAAAAAGTTTATTTTATAGGAAACCAAACCTAATATTTATGAAGCCGGAAGAAGTTTTTGGCGTTAACGCAGGAAAAGTATGGCATGCTTTAAATTCAAAAGGTCCTTTGACTGCTAACATGATAGCAAAGGAAACAAAACTCAAGCTAAACGAAGTCTACGGAGCTTTGGGATGGCTTGGAAGGGAAGGGAAAATAGAAATAATAAAGGATAAGAAAGGGACTTTCTACAAACTTGTTTAAGGGCGAAGAATTATTTTGTACTTTAAATTATTCTCACTTTTGTAACTTACTTCTACTTTATTCCTTACTCTTCTAATCGTAAAATCTACAAAATCGTTTCCTATTCTCTTTCTTCTTAAAATTTTTGCCCCAGGCCAAAGAGAAGGAGACAATATTACTGTTTTTTCTTTAGCATAGATGTTCATCCCAAGTAAGAATTCGTCCACACATCTTATAACCAAGGCAGAGCTCCAGCCTTGCAAGCAAGCTCCGGGTTCAGAAAAGTTTACCTTCCAAAGGTTTACATCGTTATTTTCAGCGTTCCAAGCTTCTCCTAAACTTTTAACACAACTTTGGTTCAAATTTTTGTAAAGGATTCTTAAGTAATCCAGACCCTTTTTATAGTTTTTATTCTTAAATTCTGAACAGGCCACTAAGCCAACAATCCATCCCCAAGAACTTCCTGTATGATAGCCTGCAGGATTGTATTCAGAATCTTTTTTAGATATTGTTCTTACTCCATAATCTGAAGTAAACTCTTCGCTTTCTATTGTTTTTAAGACTTTCCTCGCGTTTCTTGAAATTCCAAAGAATAAAGGAAATATCGAATTGATAGTCCTAGCTTTTCTTCCGTTTATAAAATCAACATAAAAATTTTCTTTCTCGCTCCAGAAAAATTTTTCAAATTTTTTCTCAAGTTTTGTTGCCTTTTGCCATAGCTCATTATCTTCCCAGAAAATTTTTGCTATTTCTGACGCAGCTTTTAACGAAGCTATAAGCATTGCCTGAATTTCTAAAGCGTTTTTTCTTTCTAAAGTGTCCATCCAAGTTTCTTTTTCTCCATGCTCTATAAACCCATCTTTATTTTCCTTGGATTTTATCCAGTCCAAAGCCTTGAAAAAATTTTTCTTCAAGCTTTTGATTAAACTTATATCACCAGAATTTTTCAAGTAATGATTTAAAGCAATTATCCAAAGAAGTGTAGAGTCTGCTGAATTGTAATCTACTTTCCCGTTCATGTAAATAACGTTAGGAATCTTTCCTTCCTCTGACTGGAAACTTGCAAGAGTTTTTAAAGCTTCTTTTGCTTCTTCAAATTTTCCTAAGTCAACTATTGCTGGAATTATCCACCCTGAATCCCTTCCCCAAAACTGAGTGAACCAAGGGTAGCCAGCAAAGTAACCAAAACCAAAGTTTGAGTTGAAAGCAAGCTTTTCTAAATTAATAACACTCCATCTAAAAAGTTCCTCTAACTCTTCCATGCCGCAAGAAAACTTTGTTATACTTAAAAGCTCTTGATACTTTTTTTCTTTTTCAAAAAACAGAGAAAATAAAGAGGTTTTTGTTTTTTCAAATTCTGCTAAGGCTTCTACCTCGTTATTTCCTAGAGAAAAAATAAAGAAAATCTCTTTTGAGGATTTAGGGGTAAGAACAAAATCTAAGAAATAATTTCCTGGAATGAAACATCTTTGTTTCTCTCCCGAAGGATAATGGTCTTTATAAATTGGCTTTTGTTCAAAGTTTCCAGTAGGAGAACTCCCAAAAATCAAACAACCTTTCTCAGAATTGACTATCAATTTGTTGTCATAAAACCTTGTTAAATAGCTTCTTTCATGCCAGTTTTCTTCCCTTTCTCTTATGTTAATCCCAATTTCAACCTCCACTTTAATTTTTTCCTCTTTCTCAGAATTATTTTGAATTGTAAGCAAAGAAATGAAAGAGTTCAAATTTTCAGGAACTTGCAAGAATTCTTTTAGTTCAATATTTTTTAGGTTAAAAAAATGAGTCGCATCTATTTCTCCAAATTCAAAACTTTTACAGTTCTCGGGAGAAAGCCAGATGCCGTTTATTTTGAAACTAAAATAATCTAGAAATTTTTTAGAATCCTGCCACAGGCCTGTCCACTTAGTTTTGAAACCAGTATCACAATATCTATGGAAAAAGACTTTTTTTCCCGAGAGGATGTAAGAGTTTTTTGAAAGGTCACTAGCCAATAAAACACTCATATATAATTTTTCTCTTTTCTTAAAACATTAACTTTATTTATAAGCTTTCCATTAATTTAATATCATGACTTCGATAAACCTTTGTTTTCAAGTTCACCAGCCTTTTAGATTAACAAACTTTCAGAGTAATGGTATTCTAAGCAATCAAGAAGCCTTTTCGAAATATTTTAATCATGGTCTAGATAAGTACATTTTTGACAGAGTTGCAAGTAGATGCTACTATCCTACAAACAGAATATTATTAGAGCTTATAGACAACTTCAAAAAAGAGAGGAAAAAATTTAAGGTAACTTTTTCTATCACAGGAGTTTTTTTAGAGCTGTGCGAGATGTTTCATAAGGACCTTATAGATAGCTTTAAGCAGCTAGCAGAAACAAAATGCGTGGAATTCTTAGGCGAAACTTACTATCATTCTCTAGCAAGTCTTTTCGAACAAAAAGATGAGTTTATAGAACAAGTAAAAATGCACTCCCAAACCATAAAAGATTTACTTAACTTCACGCCAAAAGTTTTTGTTAATACAGAGATGATTTATAACAATTTAATAGCAAAGGTTGTAGAAGATTTGGGTTTTAAAGGAATTTTCACAGAAGGGACAGAGAAAATTCTAGGATGGAGAAGCCCAAATTATGTTTACATAAGAAAATATGCTTTCCCTAATGATCCTAGACCAGAGAGCAGAATAAGGGTTTTATTAAGGAATTATAGGCTTAGCGATGATATCGGCTATAGATTTTCTGCAAGAGATTGGGATCAATGGCCCTTGACTGCTGATAAGTATGCTGCTTGGCTTGCTGCAACTCCTGGCCAATGTATAAACATTTTTATGGATTATGAAACTTTTGGTGAACATCAATGGGCAGAATCTGGAATATTCTGGTTTTTGAAAGCCTTGCCTTACGAAGTTTTAAAGTACGAAAGCCTAGAGTTTTGCACGCCCAGTGAAACTATTGAAAAGTATGAACCTGTTGGAGAAATTGATGTTTTTGAGTTCAGCACAATTTCTTGGGCAGATATGGAAAGGGATACTTCTGCCTGGCTTGGTAATAGAATGCAACAAGTTTGTTTCGAAGAACTAAAAAACCTTGAAAAGGCTATCAAAACCTTGAACAATCCTGAACTAACAAGAATATGGCGACTCTTACAGATTAGCGATCATTTATATTATTGCTGCACAAAATGGTGGGGAGATGGTGATGTACATAAATATTTCTCTTGTTTTCCAACTCCTCAAGATGGTTTTGTAAACTTTATGAGTATAATTTCTGATTTTAAAGCAAGGGTTTTGACAGAATTCATTAAAAAACATTAAAATTTTTACCGGAAGCAAGGTGTTCCAAAAACATATTAAGGCAGAGAAATCAACAAAAAGAATTGATGAAATTAAAAAGTTTACGTCTCATGACTCCCGTAGAAAGATTAAGAATTTATGAAAAAGTTCAAATGCTACGTGCAAACAAACTTAGTATAAATAAGATAAGCAGGGTTCTTAAAATTACTCCTAAGACCGTAAAACATCTTATTAAAAATCGACCTTCTTTACGTTATGGTTTCTTTAAACCAAAACCTTGTAAAGAATTAAGTTATATAATTGGCGTATGTTTTGGTGACGCATCTCTTTATAAACAAAAGAATTACCACTATAAAATTGAGTTAAGAGCAAAAGATAAAGAATTTGTTGAAAAATTTTCTTATTGCTTGGCGTTTATTCTTGACAAAAAACCTAACAAGATTTACGAAGACGGAAAGTATTTTAGAATCCAAGTAGGTTGTAAATCGCTATACAATTTTCTTGCTGGAAAAAAGTTAAAAGATTTGAAGTATGTTATAGAAAAGTATCCTAAAGAATTCTTACAAGGTTTATTCGATTCTGAAGGTTGTCCTCATGTGGAAGCAAATAAAGGGTTTGTTGTTAAGGTAGGCCTTGTGAGCACTTCTTTGGAACTTCTCAAGTACGTGAAACAACTACTTAAAAAATTTAAAATAGACTCGAAAATAACGATGTGTATAAAACCAGGAAGTAGTTGCACTTTCGATAAGAAGAGGATAGTGAGAAAAAAGTATGTTTATAGACTGATTGTTCATAAGTTCTGTAACACTAAAAAATTCGCTGTAAAAATAGGTTTTACCTCTAAAAGGAAGCAAGAGAAACTTGTCCATGCTATCTTCATTAAAGAAAGTTCCAAGTCTCAAAAAGAAGCTGTTTGTAAATGGAAATTTCTATATAAGAAAGTGGGTAGGGAATGGCTAAAAATTAATAATGGCTAGAAAATTACTTGAACCTCTCTTTGAGTTTTTCTAAAGTCTTCATTATTCCTGTGTATTCTAACTCCTCCATTCCAAGCCTTTCTGGTTCAAACTCCCCGTGCTGTCTTAAATAAATCGCAATTTCGCTTGCTTTCCTTCTAACCTCATCGAAGAAAGTATCAGCAAATATATCTGTAGGCTCGTTTCCATTCAACCCTACAAGCTTACCTTCACATAAATTAAAACCTAGACAAACTATTCTTGGTGGACCATCAAAGTAAGTAGGTGTTGATGCTCTAAGCGAAGAAGGCATTAGAGGACCTACATGGCTTCCTCGCATCCATCCTTTTGTAAGGTAAGGAATAGCAAATGGTGCTAAAGCCTCTCCTAATGCAGGTAATCCAAGCTGTAATCTTACTATTGCTGCATTGTCATCCTTACCTTTGTAAACTCCTGCTATGAGGCTTAACCTACTTATACCTGCCACTGCTGCTAATAATTTATCTTTTGTCCTCCAAACTCTTTCTACAAGGTATCTTCCTGTAGTTCCAATTAATGCTAATAAGTCATACATTTCATTAGGGCAAGAAAGTTCAATCGATTTACCCTCTATGACATCAACTACTTTAAAAGTAAAACCTTCGTGCATTTCTGGATCTATTACAAGACCTGCTGTGTTTAAAGGATTAGCAAATACATTAAAAAAGTAGTAATTAAATACCCCTGCTTCAGCTTTGTCTGCTGCAAGAACTATAAATGGCTCAGAAGGTCTTTCTTTACCTATTTCAAGCTCTACTGCTACTGGGCCTAATCCTTTTACATTTCCTGAAAAAACTTCTTTTCCTTTGAGAATATCCTGCCCTGCAGCATAAAGATGAAGTTTATTTGAAACTTTTTCTGTAACTTCTGTCAGAATCTCCCAAGCTAATCCGTGAATTTCTGGCGAATTTTCCCCTTTCTCATGAGTCATAAGTAACTCCAAATCGTCACCACAGTTAAAAACATAGTAGTCGATAATCTTTCCTTTTTTCTTCGCTTTTTCTAGCAATTCTTTTGCAAGCTCTAATTGTTTTGGATGAACTGTATGATGCCCACATACACTACCTACATCACCTTTTATAAGTGAAATAGTCATTCTATCTTTCATACTTTTTATTTAAACTTCTATTCTTAAGTATTTCTCGTTTGGTAGAAAATTTATTTTAGAACTCCTCAATATTATTTGAGAGAATGAAACTTCCTTTAATACTTGTTAACTTTAAATGCTACAGAGAAGCTACAGGAGAAAAAGCTTTGAAGCTAGCAAAAATTTGCGAGAAAGTTGCAAGAAACTATGGAATTAACATAGCTATTGCTCCACAATTTACCGACCTTTATCTTGCAAGAAAAGTTGAAATACCGGTTTTTGCTCAGCATGTTGACGCAATAGAGTATGGAGCTTTTACTGGGCATATTTCTCCCTTGGCTCTAAAAGAAATAGGAGTAAAAGGAAGCTTGATAAACCATTCAGAAAAAAAGATTGGATTAGAAGAAATAGGAAAATGTGTGGAATTGCTTAGGAAGTACAAGCTTATTTCAGTAGTTTGCGCCGATAGTCTGGAAAAAGGAAAGGAAATCGCAAAATTTAAGCCGAATTTTATAGCTTACGAGGATCCAATTTTAATCGGAAGTGGAAAGGCTATATCAAAAGTAAAGCCTGATAGTGTTAAAGAATTTGTCGAAGAGATCTACAAAATTGAACCAGAAATAAAAGTTTTGTGCGGAGCAGGAATAACTAACGGAGAAGACGTTAAAAAAGCTTTAGACTTAGGAACAAAAGGAGTTCTTGTTGCTTCTGGAGTAGTAAAAGCTAGAAATCCAAAAAGAGTTCTAGAGGATTTTGCAAAAGCTATTCGCTAAATTTTAAATTTTTACAAGAATCTAAAAGAATTTTCTTTACCATCCTTAATAATATTTCTCTCTTTCCAAACCTTTTGAGAAAGCTAATAAACTCCCTGAAAAATTCCTCATCACTTTTTATTTTAAAAATCAACTCTTCTATAAATGGCTTTAAATCTTCCATAACTTAGAAGAAAAGAGTTAAGGATTTAAAGTTTAAGGTTTTATTTTTTTGTTATGCCAGAAATAAAGATTCCAAAAAAAGAAGAAGTTCCAGCAAAAGTAAAGATTGTTTTTGAGGATTCTGAGAAAAAAGAAGAAGTTAAACAGGAAGTTAAAACCGATATAACAGAGAAAGCCTTAAGCTCTTTCATAGAAACAGCAAAAAATAATGAAGAAGTAAGTAAGAAAATAGCAGAGCTTATATTTTCTTCCCTTGACCTAAAAAATTTCAAGGAAAAGCTTATAGAAGAAGTTTTGAAAGATTCTGAACTAAGAAACAAGATAATGCTGGAACTTCTTAAGAAAATTTAGTAAAGAATGTCAAAAAACTTAAATTCACCTTTATATTCTTCTTCTATTACTTCAACGTTTACAACTTTTGAGCCTGGTGGTCCTTTTTTAAGAAAATCTAAGAAATGCTTTATTCTTACTTCACTTCCTTCTGCCACAACTTCTACTCTTCCGTCTTTTAAGTTCCTTACCCAACCTGTAATTCCCAAACCTTCTGCAAATTTTTTTGTGTTGTATCTAAAGTTTACACCTTGAACTAAGCCAGAAATAAAAACATGAATTCTTACTTTCTTCATTCAATCACTACTTAAAATGATAGCTGGAAAATTAAAAAAAATTACTTCCTCTTTTTCTTTTTAACTTTTTTAGCTGCTTTAATTAAAGCTTCGACCCCTGGCATTCCTTTTCCTGAAAGGGAAGTTATTAGAGCTCCTCCACCTAGGCTTATGTAAGAGAATTTGTTTTTATCTATTCCCAATTTTTCTATGGCAACTAGGGTATCTCCTCCACCAATTAAAGAAAATGCTTTTGAGTTTGCTATAGCTTCGAGGATAAGCTTTGTGCCAACCTCAAATCCTTGCTTCTCATAAACTCCTGCAGGCCCTTTAACCACAACAGTTCTTGCCTTTTTTATTATCTCGGAGTATTTCTTAGCTGTTTCACTACCTATATCTTGCAAAAGTTTTTCAACAGGCAAATTTTCTACTCGAATTTCTTTTCTTGTTCCATTTTCTTCGAAAGCAACATCTACAGGCAACTCTATTTCAAGCTCGTAATTTTGGAGCAAACCTTTCGCTTGTTCTATGAGCTTATCAAAACCTTTTTTTGCAAAAAACTCTTTTGTTTCCTTACCTAAATCATAACCTTTTGCTGCAAGGAATATTTCTCCTACTGTGCCACAAGTCAAAACTTTTTCTATTGAGCCAGGTTTGTTTTTAAACATGTAATCTATTATATTCAAGCAATCATCAGGTTTTGCTCCTCCAAGAACAAAAACGTTTGTTCCTAAAGGGTCTAAAGCTCTTTCTTCTGATTTAAGCTCTTTTTCCATTACTCTGCCTGCATAGCTTGGCAAAACTTCTGTAAAACCAACTATGGAAGCGTGGCTTCTATGAGAAGCAGAAAAAGCGTCGTTAACAAAAATGTCTGCAAGCCTAGAAAGCTTTTTTACCAAATTGCTTTTTGCATGTTCTTTTGGGCTCTTTTCTTCGGTTTCTTCGTCTAAAAACCTAACGTTATCCAAAAGCAAAACTTCTCCTGGCTTAAGAGATTTTATTCTTTTTACTGCTTTTTCTCCTATTATATCGTCGACAAACTGAACTTCCTTTCCTACATACTTTGATAAAAGCTTTGCGTGTTGATTCAAATGAATAAAGTCTGGGTCCCCTTTTCTTCCTTGATGCGCAAGAATAACTACTTTTGCTTTTTTATCAGAAAGCTCTCTAATAGTTTTTGCATGCTCCCTTATTCTTTCTGAATCTTCTATTTGTTTTTTCTCCAAGTCATAAGGAACGTTAATGTCTACTCTTAACAAAACTGTTTTGTTGGCTACTTTAGCCTCATCTAAAGTTAAAAATTCCATTCTTAACACTTGATCCCAAGCGATTTGTTTGTTTTTTCTATGCTCTTGAACTTATCTTTCTCTATACCTGTTATTGCTCTTATTGCATCTATGTTCTCTGGAATTACTATAGCTTCTGAATGAACTGCATGAATCCAGTAGAATTTCTTATCTTTTACTGTTATTGATTCGTCCCAAATAGCTACTTCGTACATATCGTATCTTGGTCTACACAAGTCTCTATATCTTTCGATAATTCTTGAGGTTGCTGTATAACCATGAGAAGCTTTTAGAAGAACTATTCTTCCTGCTTTCTCTAGGGCATTTTTTATTTCATCTACAGAAGCTTTTCTTTTGAGAGTCCCGCTAACAAAGTGCGTGTGAGCTAAGGTGGAAGGAACTTTGCATGCCATTGTGGTTATATTTATATGGGGCATTACCGTTTGTAAGTCAGGACCTTGATGCGATGGAATGTGAACTTCTGGTACTACAGCATTTATTGGTCCTGGTTTTTCATCCCAAGGGTCTGTAGCTCTTCTTACCAAAACTGCTAAAACTTCTTCTACACCAAACTCTTTGTCTAGAGCGTAAAGTGTCCTTGCTAAGGAAGTTGTGTTACAGCTAACAACTCTTACTGAGTTAGCGTTTAAAGCTTTTTCATAATTTGCTATAGCAACAAAGCTAACTTGAGCCACATTAGCTTCCTCTCCTCCCTGGTAAACCACTTTTACTCCATACTTTTCGTATAAAGGCTTGTTTTTTGCGCCTATTCCTGCAGGCGTACAATCAACAACAACATCAACTTTCTTTGAAGCTAGTAAATCCTCTAGTAAGCCGTTAACGAACATTCCTGCATTTCTCATAGCTTCTAAACCTTCTTTATTCGAAGCATACAAGTCAGTTTTGTACAAAGGACCTTCTGGCTCTAGGACTGTTCTTAGCCAAGAAGTTGCTGCTACATCTGCTATAGCTACAAGCTTCATATCATCCTGCAATTTTATGGCATGGGCAACTCTTTTTCCTATTGTTCCTATTCCATTAACAGCAACCTTTATCGTCAACTCATCACCCCTTATACTATAAAATTATCTCTTCCTTAAGATAAATGTACCAGTAAATCAAGCCGACAAAAATTGCTCCACCTACAATATTGCCAAGTGTTACTGGAATTAAATTTCTCAGGAAAAAACCCTCAAGTGTAAGGTTTGCTATATCTATCGGAACTGAAACAGAATCCTTAAGCAAAATTCCTAAGGGAATGAAAAACATGTTTGCTATGCTATGCTCAAAACCAGAAGCAACAAAAGCCATTATTGGAAAGTAAATTCCAACCATTTTTTCCAGCATATTGCTTCCTGTTAAAGCAAGCCATACCGCTAACGCTACAAGCCAGTTGCAAGCTACCCCTCTTAAAAAGGCTTCTAAAAAGCTTAGGTTTGTTTTATTAGCAGCAATCTCTACTGCATAACTTGCTATAGCATTATTATATATTCCTGAAAAGAAGATTAGGAAAGAAAAGAATAAGGAGCCCAAAAAATTTCCCAAGTATACTATTGCCCAGCTTTTCAAAAATTGTTTTTTAGTTATTTCTCCCTTAAGCAAAGGAATTACCATCAAGCAGTTTCCGGTAAAAAGCTCTGCACCTGTAAGAACAACAAGCATTAAACCAAAAGAGAAAACACTTCCTGCCAAAAATCTTGAAAAACCTAGGCTAAAATTTCTTAAGTCAAAGGAAACTATGGTTGAAAGCTCGGCACCAAAAGCAATAAAAACTCCTGCAAGAAAGGAAAGAATAAAAATTTTTTTAGCGCTTTGAGTAGCTTTCGATGCGAAAACTTCTACTGCTTCTTCAGCAACATCCTTAGGAGTTTTAATCATAGTTTATCTTAAAAATTAATTAGTTCTGATTTAATAATAATTTTTATGGGTTACTTGGAAATAAAGGCAAGTGTTTTAAAAAAGATTTACAAGAAGAGAGAACCTTGGAGTCACAAGTATAATTTTGGCCACTTACTAGTAATAGGAGGGAGCAAACATTATTCTGGCTCGCCAGCCTTCAACGCTTTAGCAGCTTTAAGAGCAGGTGTCGATTTAGTTACTATCTTAGCTCCTGAAAGGGCAGCAAACATAATAGCTTCTTTTGCTCCAGACTTGATAGCCTACCCTTTAAAAGGAGACCATCTTTGTAAAGAGCATTTGGAAGAGTTGTTAAAGTTTACCCACAACAAAAATGCTGTTGTTATTGGAGGTGGACTAACAAGAGAAAAAGAAGTCTTGGAAACTGTTGTTGAGTATTTAGAAAAAATAGATATTCCAGCAGTAATAGATGCTGATGCTATCCATGCAGTAGCAACAAAAAAAGAAGTTTTGAAGAACAAAAATTTTGTTTTAACTCCTCATGTTCACGAGCTTTTGGTTCTTTCAGGAATCCAAGTTGGTAATGATTTAAACCAAAGAATTAAAGTTGTGAAAGAAACTGCAGCGAAGCTTAAGACAACTATTCTTTTAAAAGGTCATGTAGATGTTATTTCAAACGGAAGGGAAGTTGCTTTGAATAAAACTGGGTCGCCAGCCTTAACTAAAGGTGGCCTAGGAGATACCTTAGCAGGAATTTTAGGGGCTTATTTGGCTAGAGGAAATGATGTTTTTACTTCGGCTTGTGCTGCAGCTTACTTGAATGGGAAGGCTGGCGAACTTGCAGCAAAAAAATATTCTGAATCTTTGACTGCAAGTAACCTTATAGAAGAAATACATAGTGTAGTTAAACAAATTATTAAGTACTAATTAAGCATGTGGAATTTCTATTCCAAACTGTATACAAACAGATTCATCCACAGGAAAGTTACATTCGGGTGCAAAGTCTTCCCAGAAAGACGGGTCAGAAACTCTTCCCATAGCCCACATAGTACAAAATTCTCTTATTTTACTTTCACACCACCATAAACTTCTACTTACCTTATATGGATACAAAGTTATTAATGATACGTATACTGAAGAAAAGAGAATAATAAAGATTATGCTGAATAAAATCGTATATCCTAAAATTTCAGGGGCAGTAATTATAACATAAACTACTACTCCCAGAAATACTAGACCAACAAATAAAGCAAAAATAAAAGCTATAGACAGGGTAAAAAAAGCTGAAGTTAAATACAAAATTACACACAAAACACCAAGCATTATAAATATCCCTAAGGATTTCAATATTTTTTTCTCTTTTCTCTTGATGAGAACTAAGGAAGATATAAAAACTCCAATTATAGTAAGTAAATTGGTTATTCCTAAGAGAGTTAATGTTTTGATAGATAATTTTCTTTTGAAAACAATTAAACCCGAAACAATGCTTGCTATTATAGAACATAATATAAAAACTATTCCCATAAAAAGAGGTGGGCTAAACAAAATCAGAGCAGCAAATGAAATTTCTAAAGGAGAGGAAGAGCCAATCCATAAGTCTTGAGTAAGCAAGTTAGAATTTGAATTTATTTGTATTTTTGTGTATTTGATTTGTGTTGTATCATTTATATAATAGCTAACCTTAGTTGAATTAGCTATACTATCGAAAATTTCAGGCGAAACATGACCTAGAACATAAATTCTGATAGGTATTTTTTGATT
The DNA here is from genome assembly GCA_039000165.1 of Candidatus Aenigmatarchaeota archaeon. GTDB lineage: Archaea > Aenigmatarchaeota > Aenigmatarchaeia > CG10238-14 > SCSR01 > JAVZHQ01. The sequence continues at coordinate 2,485 of JAWBTW010000005.1, read as the reverse complement.
TCCATACAAGGATGTCAATTTCAATGGATAATAAATTTTCTTTGTAGGGAATTCGATTTTAAGACCTAATAAGCTTCCTTCTGTTTCTATTTTATATTTTTCTACATCAGATACCCAACCCACTACAAAGGAATATTTCTTTCCTATATATTCTTCAACCAAAGAGTTTGGAAGGACCAAGCCTTTCTCGTTCAAATAACTTAGGAATTTGCTACTATCTTCTGCACTTACTAACTCAACCGAAATTCCAGCTTTTTCTAAGTGTTCATGGATTACTACACCCCTTTCTTCTTCAAATCCTTCAGTTTTTGCTACTCCCCCAAAACTGAAAGCCCCAAAAAAATAATAAAAAATAGGATAACCTTGTGAGAAAGTAAAAATTGGAAAGATTCTATCAACTTCATATCCTACTCTACTTTTTACTTCATAACCACTAAAAGTTGGAAAATTTTTAATCACGTCTATCTTAACACTCTGAGGCTCTGCAGGAATAGGAAATAACCAGACTAATTTTTCTCCTTTTAAATCTCCTTTGATAGAAATCAATAAACTTTCTTTTTCGTCACTAAAATCTATTACAGAGATTTGTTGGGTTTGAACTGAAGGTAACCATTCCTCTCTTTCGTAAGACTTAACGAATAAAACCCCATCAGCAAGCACTTTCGTAAGTGATAAACAGAGAAAAAGTAAAGAAAAGAAAATTAATTTAACTACTTTCAGATTTTTCACAATATTTTTTTGTTTTTTATTATTAAAAATTTTTGACTCTTTCTTCGCCTTTTAAAGCAAAAAATTTAAAGTATCAAAAAGAAATTAAATAGCTATGAGCATTTTGCATAAAATTCCCTTAGGCGAAAAGCCACCAGAAATAGTTAATGTTGTTATTGAATGTATAAGCGGTTCGAGAGACAAGTATGAATATAATATAGAGTGGGATGAGCTTGTTCTTGATAGAATAATTCCTTCTTCTGTTGTATTTCCTGTAGAATATGGTTTTATTCCCCAAACTTGGTTTAATGATGAAGACCCTTTAGATGCTTTAGTCTTAAGCTATGAGCCTTTAGAAGTTGGTTGTATAGTAAAAGCAAGAGTTATAGGAGCTTTGATAATAGAAGATGAAAAAGGTGAAGATCCAAAAATTCTTTGTGTTCCTTTGAATGATGCAAGATTTGATGGAATAAAGGATATAAAGGATGTTCATCCTCACAAGCTGAAGGAAATTCAGGAGTTTTTTGAGACTTATAAAAGGCTTGAGCCTCATAAATTCTGTAAATTTAAAGAATGGAAAAATTCAAAGGAAGCAAAAGAGATTGTTGTTTATGCTAATAACCTTTACAAGAAAAAGTTTCAGAAAGCCAAGGCATAAGAAACTATAAGAGGAGCAAAGACAGAAGAAACTAAGGACATTACTGTTATCATTGTGTTTAGCGAGGGGCCAGCAGTATCCTTGAAAGGATCTCCTACAGTATCGCCAACAACTGCAGCCTTATGAGCTTCTGAACCTTTTCCTCCGAAGTTTCCTTCTTCTATAAACTTCTTTGCATTATCCCAAGCTCCTCCTGAGTTTGCCATAAATAGAGCAAATATTATTCCTGTTAATATGCTCCCTGCTAAAAATCCTGCTAAAGCTTCTTTTCCAAGAACAAAACCAACTATTAAAGGAACTATTATTGCTAGCGAGCAAGGAAACATAAGCTCTTTTAGCGCACCTTTTGTTGCTATATCAACGCATCTAGCATAATCTGGCTTAGCCTTTCCTTTTATTAAACCTGGAATTTCCTTAAACTGTCTTCTAACTTCTTCTATCATTCTAAAAGCATTTTTTCCTACAGCAAGTATAAGAAGAGCAGAAAGTAAAGGAGGCATCATCGCTCCTATGAACAAGCCTGCAATAACTTTTGGATTTACTATGTTTATTATATACACACCATTAACATCCTTTTCTATTCCAACAACTTCAGCATAAGCTCCAAACAAAGCTAAAACTGTTAGAGCTGCAGCTCCTATAGCAAAACCCTTTGTTATTGCTTTTGCTGTATTTCCTGCAGCATCAAGCTTATCAGTAATTTTCAAAACTTTTTCTCCAAGCTTTGATTGCTCAACTATTCCGCGAGAATTGTCAACTATTGGGCCATAAGCATCTGCAGAAATTATCATTCCTACTATAGAAAGCATTCCAACTGCAGCAATAGAAATTCCGTAAAAGCTGTTAACTCCGTAATAAGAAGAGAGATACCAAGCTGCTATTGTTGCTGCAGAAATTCCAACTATGGAAGGAACTATGCTTATTATTCCGTAAGAAAATCCTGAAAGAATTGTGGTTGCGGCTCCTGTCTTTGCTGATTCTGCAGTTTTCATTACAGGCTTCCTATCGATTGAAGTATAATAATCAGTAGTAATTCCCATTATAGCTCCTGCTATTAGGCCTGCTAAGGTTGGGAAGAAAACTCCATACATTTTTTCTCCTAAATTTGAGAAATGCAAG
>JAWBTW010000004.1:62296-76715 GCA_039000165.1 Candidatus Aenigmatarchaeota archaeon | reverse complement strand
CCACCTGAAGTTATGAAAATACCTATAACAATCAAACCAATTAAAAAAGCTATGTACTTGGAAGCTTTTGGAAACTCTGTCCTTCCAGTTACAGGAATAACTAAAAATAACATAATAACAAAAGAAAGAAGAGTAACCATTACAACTGCAACATTAGCGAAAAAGTTTGAGAAGAATTGAGTTAGAGTTATGCCAGCAGGAGTGTAAGCCATTATAAAAAAAGCAGAGGCTAATGCTATTATTATGTTTATCCTTCTTTCTGGAATTATTTTTGATTTTTCTAGCAAACCAAAAAGCAAACCAAAAAGTATGACAAAAGGCAAGTAAAACTCAAAAACTCCTATGTTCTTCAAAAATTCTGTAATTCCATAATAGTCCATTATTTTTTGCCTCCTCCACCCCAAACCATCACAAGAATAGTTATGAAAAAGAGAATTACTATGGCTATTGTTAAAATAGTGTCTTCAGAAAGTCCTGTAATCTCTAAACCTCCTGCAGGGAAGAAAATGTTTATTAAACCGCTAGCTACCAAAATTCCTCCGCCTATCAAAATTCCTGCTATCAGAATTATACCAAAAGCTCTACCTCCCAATTTTGCTTCTAGCTTGCTTGGTAAATCAGGAGGCAAAAACATGCTTGTTGTTAGCAAACCAACTAGAACAACAAGCATTGCACTCATTGCTTGAGCAAAAAAAACAGGAAGCTTGTCCATAAAGCTTACTCCTGCAAGAATAGGATAAGCCCAAACCATAAAACCTGCTGTTAAGGCAACTACAGCATTAACAGCAATATTTTTGTCAGGATCGCCAAATATTTGTGATTTTCTTAACAAACCATAGAAAATTGCAGAAGTAAGCATGAAAGGTAGCACAAACTCAAAAAAGCCTGTTCCTTTCAGTTTTAAAATTACTGTTGTGAAAGGGTCTGCCATTTAACTTCCCCCTGCTCTTGCTATTGAGCCTGCTATTATCAAAACCACTACAAATAATATTATGCCTACTGTCAAATAAATAACATCAGAAGGCAAAGCAGCTTTACCTGGTTCAGGTGGTTTTGTTGCCTGAGCCCAAAAAGTTCCTACTAAACCGCTAGTAATAAACAAAGCTATACCCAAAGCAACCATCGCATACAAAGTTGTTCTTCTGGTGAATTGTTGAATGAGGAATTGAGTTAAGTTTGGATAAAATAGACTTGCTAGCAAAAAGCCAACAAAGAAAAACAGCAAAATAGAAGTTGTCTGGGTGAAAAGTGTGCTTAAAGGAAGAGCAAAACTAAAGCCAGAGAGAACAGGAAAAGCAAAAACAAGAAAAGCTATGCTTAAAGCTACTACACCGTTTATTAAAGCTGATTCTCCTAAGATTTTTGATTTCTGTAAGATAGCGTACATTATAGCAAGAGTCACAAGCCAAGGAAAGAAAAAATTGAAAAAACCCAATTTATCTAACTGTTCAATTATTGGTGTAAACAAATCTGCCATTATTTAAAATTTGTTTTGTTAAGAATATAAACTTCTTGATTCTACTTCCCTTCTCAAATGTTCTCTCATTCTCTCAAGCTCAATTATTTGCCTGTCTATAGCTCTTTTTTTCTCTGGATTGTTTTCTCTTCTATACTTTTCATAAAGCTTTTCTATTTCCTTGTTTATTTTTTCTAGTTTTTTGTGTGGAGCTGCACTCTCATAATAGATTTCTTTTCCTCTTCCAAAGGCCCAGATTAAAGCACCGACAAAGAAAACTAAGATAAAAGCTCCAAAAGCAGTGTAAGGGCCGAGAATCAAAAGGTATTGAGAGAAAAATGAAAAAGCTCCACCATAAGCTGCAGCAAAAGTTATTGCTAAGGAAAGGATCAAGTTAATTTTTCTGTTGAAAATTCTTATTCCTTCCAAAGCCCCGAAAAGGATAGCAAACATAACTATAAAAGGAAGGAAAAAGTTGTAAAAAATGTTTTGCAAAGATTCTTGAGCTAAAAAGTCAAAAATACTCATAATTAATTTTTGTTAGTTAAGGAGAAATAATTTGTTACTTACTGACGGCAAATTATTTTATTTGCGATTCTGCGTATTCTTTTATTTCAGTTAGTAATGTTTTAAGTTTTTCATCTGTAGGAACATAAGAAGGTTCAACTTGTCTTAATTGAGTAATTGTTAAGCCTCCTCTTTCCTTTTTTCTGTAAAGTTCTTGTGTGAGTTCTTCCAATTCTTCAATAAAATTTTCTGGATCGCCCACTTTTCTTAATCCATCTTTAAGTTTTCTAACTATCGGTAGTATCTTCCTTATTTTATACTCGTCAATTCCCCACATAGCATCTGAAAGCTTGTTTGCAAGTTTTAAAACTTCTTCCCATCCGGAAGGAGGAATTTCTACGTATATAGGTTCTCTAACCTTTTTTTCAATTTTGTGCTTTTCTGGAGGTTTTTGAGTTTTTTTAATTCCTTCAACTATTTGATTTGCTTCTGCAACTAATTTTCCTGCATAGCTTGCCATTTCTTTAGAATGAAGTTTGTAAGTAATTTTTCCTTTTATGGGTGTTTGTAATGATTTTAAAATTCTTTCCAGTTTTTTATATTCTTCTGTTTTTTGAAGCTGGGGGAAATACCCTCCAAACTCAGAAAAGCTGCCTAAGGCATAAGGAAGAAAACTTGGTTCATTGATTAAGGTAAAAATATGAATGCGAAATTTACTTATTGCTTCTTCAAGTTTTTCTACACTCATTCGATTAAATAATAGTTAGAAAAGGATTTCAATTTTTCCGAGTTGGAAATTATTTATAATTGAAAAAACTAATAGTTAATTAGGGGTTAGAAGTGGAATGGTGGGATGTAACAAAGTACATTATAATTGGTTTTATTGTTATTTATCTTATTGTTTCGATTGTTTTTTATTGGTCACAAGCTAACTATATAATCAGCTCCCACTTTGCGGGCAAGACTTGTGAATTTGGACCAGAAGTATGCACAGTTCTTACAATGTTAGGTTTCCCAGAGCCTTTGCTAACACCTGATTCTATTATTCCTTATGTTATTGTACCTTTTATAGTACTAGCTGCTGTAGTTTACTTGTTTATTCCACCTACTTTTAAAACCCAAAGTAGAGTTGCTTCTTTAATCATTCCGGTTGGAGTAGCACTAGGTATGACTTACTCAGGTGTTTTTGCTGCTGCAGTTGCCGTGACCTTAGTGTTCTTGGGTAATTATGCTTTTACACTTTTTATAGCAATTTTTATTTTGAGTAGTATGTCGGTTTTTGTTGATATATATAGAAAGGCGAAAAGAGGAATAACAGGAGCAGAAGAGGAAATAATTAATGCTCAGGCAGCCTTTGCTAAGTTCCAAGATATAAAGAGAAAATGGAATGAAATCGCTCAAGGTTTGCCAATAGAGGAAAGAGTTAAGAGGGCATATTTTAAAGAGATTGAAGAAATAGAAAGGCTTTTTAATAAAGGTGAATTGGTTTCAGCTGCACAAAGAGTTATGCAGTTGGAAAAGAAAATTTTGGGAAGAGTAAGCAAGTGATTGTTTATATTTTTTTTATTCCACACAATCTTGTTAAATCTTCAACAATTTTTTTCAAGTTTTCTTCTTTTCTGTAAAAATCAACCGAAACCAAAATACCGTCACTAACACAAAGTAACGTGGAAGTTAGAGCTTTAAGGTATTCTTTTGAAAACTCATTATTTTTTTCTGCAATTTTTATAGTTTCTTTAATTTTTCTTTCTAGAAGGAGTGGTTCTTTTCGCTTAATTCCCATCAATAATACTGTATTAGGACCTCCAGGTATTTCTTTTATTTCACCCTTTTCATAATCTTCCCTTTTTGTTCCTAGTATAGAATAAAGGTCAAGTTCTAAATTTTTTTCTTGAAGTTCTTTTTTTATTTTTGCTATTTCTTTTCCTAATTCTATAAAATAACTCCTAGGATAAACAAATATTTTATAGCCTTTTTTCCTTAAATTTTGGAAGTAGGTTGTATAATTCTCATCCACATAATAAGTGGTAAGATACCTCCAAACTTCTTTTTCTGGTTTAAGGTCAATGAAATGAACTTTTCCTCTTCTATCGTAAAACCATTTTATGTCTTTCAAACCAAAGGTTGGTAAAAGAGGGTTTACTTCAGTTTTTATTACCTTGTGAATAAAAAATAAATCATAGTCTGTGGGTTTATTGAAACTTAAATCACTCCTTTGAAAAATTTCTTCGAACAATCTCGTTAGTTCTTCAACGACTGACATTAAAAAAAGAATTAAGAAAAAAGTATTTAAATGTTCATTAAATTAGTGAAGAATTTTCTAAAGAATGCTTTTATTTTTAAAAAAATAAAATAACAATTGATAGCAATGCAAAAAAAATTATTAGTTTTGTTTTTTATTTTCTTATCTTTAGTTCTTTCAGTAAAAGCTCAAGAAAATCAGGAAAATCAGGTGTACAATTTCTTTCAATGGAGTGCTGAGTATTTATGGAAGGAAGTTTTTGGTTTGCCAGCAGAATGGTTACAACCAAGAAACTTTCTTTTTAACTTTTTAGTTCCTTTTTTAGCTCTTTATGTGATGTTGTTAGGATTACTTAGACAACTAAGGATTTTTTGGAGGACTCCTGCTATTGAAATAGTTATAGCTTTTGCGATGGCTTTTATGACTTTACCAAGCAAAATTTTCTTAGTTTATGTTCAAATAACTCTTGGCCTTGCAGGTGTTTGGGGTTATACCATGGTTCTTTTAATGTTTATAGTAGGTTCTTTACTCTATTCTTTAGGTTATATCTTTAAGCCATACGCTTTTCTTCAAAGACAAAGAACAATGGCAAACATTTATAAAACATACAAAAAAGGCACAGAATCTCTGGAAAAGCAGCTGGAAGGTATTAGAGCAAAAATAGCTGATGTACAATGGGAAATGCTACAAGCACAGCCTGGTCAAGACCTTACACCATACATCAGAAAAATAGAAAAACTTAGAAAACAGGAAGAGGATATTATTAAAAAATTAAACGCTATTAAGCTTGCAAATAGAATATAAGTTTAAATACTTTTCTATTTATTATTTACTTTAAGGTGGTAAAAGATGGTATTTGAAGAGAACCCTTATGCTCTTGGGCAAAAAATAGAAACAGAAATCGCAAAAATCTTGGGCGAGTATGCAAAAAAATTGTTTAGCGATTATGCTCAGAATTTAGATGATACCACTAAAAATAACGCAAACGCATTGCTTAAGTTGGCGGAAGATTGTATCAATAAAGCTGGAAAATATAAGCTTTTAAGAAGATTAAAAATTTAGCCTTTAAGCTTTTGTGTCAGCTCACTCAAAGTTCTTATGCTTTCTATTAAAGCTGGTAAGGTTTCCTTAAAAGCTTTTTCCAAACTTTCAAGCCTAATATTCATTTCCTCTATAATTTCCCTTAAAGAATCTATTTTTGTCCCTATTAGTTGCTGTTCAGTAACTTTTGTTTGAGAAACTTCGCTCAACTTTTCATGCAAGCTTAAAATTTTTGCTTCCAATTCCTTCTGTTTAAGCATGAACTCACTTATTTTTCTGTTAAGCTCTTCTGTCTTTTCTTTTATCATGTAGTCGATATATTCTTCAGTAGTATATTCAGGATAAAAATAATCTTGCTGAACAGAAATTTCAGGAATTTGTGGCATAGGTTCTGAAGGAAGCTCAAGAGGAGCAGGCAAGCTTGCTGGAAGTTTTGGCGGTTCTGGTGGCGAAGGAAGCTTTTTCGGTTCTTCTTTTGGTTTTGGTAGAGGTGGAGCTTTTGGTTGAGTAGCGCTAAACTTCAAAGCTTCTGTCAAGCCTTTATCTATCTCGTCAGGAGAGTAACCCTCTTTTCTCAAAGTATCGATAATTTCAATTTCTGACAAACCACGAGAAGAAAGTTCCTCTATTCTACTTAAAACAGAAGGTTTTGGTAAAACTTCTTCTTTTTTTGTTAAAGGGACAGGCATTAAACCACTAAATTATTTTTTGTTTTTTTAAAATAATAAGCTTAAAACTTCCTCTTCTTAATTTCTTCTAAAGCTCTTTCCATTTCCTCTCTCGTGACAAACTTAGAAGTTACTGGGTTTAAAATCTCAACATAAGTTTCAACTTTTTTCAAATCAGCCTTAGTTGCAGCTTTTGTCAATTCCTTGTTTAGCCTTAAAATCTCGCTTTCGTAAAAATTAATTTTTTCAACAAAACTTTCAAGCTTCTTTCCAACTTTTGTTACATCTATTTTTAAATCGTTTAGTTGGTTGAGTAGCTTTTCTTCTATTGTAGAAAGAGTTGTTTCAATTCTTTCCATTCTTATTTCCATATCCCTTATTCTTCTTTCACTTTCGTTCAACCTTCTAACAATCTCGTTTATAATTGGCCTAATAGGTATTGGCTTTTCTTCTGCCATTAATAAAGAATTTGTGAAAGGAAGAAGATAAATTTAAATAGTGGTAAACTTGGTTTGTGACTATGAACTTAGAGATAATACTTTAAGAGTAAACTGCTTAGGTTGTATTTATGGTTCAAGCATAGAGGATTTTCAAGCTTGTATGGCAAAAACCATAGACAAACTTTTAGAAGTAAAAAATGTTGAAAGAATAATTCTTGCAGAGACAAGAGAAAATGAATATGACTTCGAGCAAGTAAAAATTTTAAGAGAAATAGCAGAAGCTTACAATAAAATTTTAAACGAGGAAAAGTTTTTAACCATGGAAAAACTTGTTTGTCCTGGTTGTGAGAATTTATTCTCAAAAAGGTTTTCTGCCTTGCAATTTCTAATTCTTGAGCTTTTGAGAAAAGATCCTGTTGCAGCTTATTTAAGACTACAAAAAATGATCTTGGCAGCAAAAATAAACGAAGAAAAAGCTCCACCAGAAATGAAAAAGTGTTATACTCATTACCTAGAAAATGCTTTATTGCCTATAGAAAAAATTCTTTCTTCTTGTAAGCTAATAAAAATGGCAAAAGAAAAGCTAGAAGGCTATAAACCAGGGGATAGAAAAATTTACAGGCAAATTTTTCATCCATTAACAAGACCAAACTTTATGCTTACTCGCTTTATGCTTCTTCCTCCAAGGGAAGGTCAGCTTTTAGATAAGTACTACTTACCAGGAAATGTTTTGGTTGAAATTTTCAAAGTTCCAGGAAAAGTTAGGCTGCTCTACCATATAACACCTCCGGAATTCAAGCTAAACGAGAAAAAGTTTATGGTTCTTGACAGAGCAAAAAATTATCTAGCTGCTCATAAGCCTACAGAAACAGAAATTACTGAACCACAAAAAGCAAGGGAAATTTTCTTCAACATAGGAAAGGATTTGGTTAGAGAAATCGGAAGAAGCATGAATTTGGATTTAAATCCAGAGGAAATTGAAGAGCTTGCAATGCTTTTAGCGCGTTACACAGCAGGTTTTGGTGTACTCGAGCTTTTGTTGAGCGATGAGAAAATCCAAGACATTTACATAAATTCACCTATAGGCTTAACACCAATTTTTATTTTTCACTCAGATTTTGAAGAATGCGAAACAAATTTAATACCAACTAAGGAAGATGCAGAAGCATGGGCAACTCGTTTTAGGCTTTATTCTGGTAGGCCTTTAGACGAGGCAAACCCAGTTTTAGATTGCGAGCTAGAAGTTCCAGGAGGAAGGGCAAGAGTTGCAGCAATAACAAGAACTTTAAGCCCTGAAGGTTTAGCCTTTGCTTTCAGAAGGCATAGGGAAAGGCCTTGGACATTCCCTTTGTTTTTGAAGGCAAGAATGTTTGATCCTTTGTACGCAGGACTAATGAGTTTTGTTGTTGATGGAGGAAGAGCAATTCTTATAGCAGGAGGAAGAAGTTCAGGAAAAACTTCATTACTTTCTTCCTTACTTTTGGAGATAATGAGAAAGTTTAGGATTATTATACAAGAGGATACTTTGGAGCTTCCTGTATCTCATTTAAGACAGCTAGGATATAACATTGAAAGGCTAAAATCTCGCTCTGTAATAACAAGAGTTGAAACTGAAGTACCTGCTGACGAAGCCTTAAGGACTGCTTTAAGGTTGGGAGATTCTTGCTTGATAGTAGGAGAAGTACGCTCAGTAGAGAGTACAGTTCTTTTTGAGGCAATGAGGATCGGTGCTTTAGCTAATGTTGTTGCAGGAACAATTCACGGCGAGTCTCCTTACGGAGTTTATGACAGAGTAGTTCATGATTTGGGTGTAGCTCCAACCAGCTTTAAGGCAATCGATTTAATCACAATTTGTAACATGCTTCGCTCTCCTGATGGTTTACATAGATTCAGAAGAGTCGTTGAATTAACAGAAGTGAGAAAACATTGGAAGCAAGATCCTTTGGATGAGGGAGGTTTTGTTCCTTTGATGCAATACTCAGCAAAAGAAGACAAACTTAAACCAACTGATACTTTAATAGATGGCGAATCCTATGTTTTGAACGAAATTGCTAAAAGAGTAAGGGAATGGCATGGAAGATGGGACGACGTTTGGGATAATATTTTACTAAGAGCAAAAGTTAAGCAGACTTTAGTTGAGTATGCAGAAAAGTTAAACAAACCAGAAATTCTTGAAGCAGAGTTTGTTTGCGACGCTAACGATGCATTTCATATAATTTCTGAGCAAGTTAGGCAAGAAGTTGGTTCTTTGGATTCAAAGATGATTTATGAAAAATGGTTGGAATGGTTAAAATCTAGGTTAAGGTGAAAAGAATCGAGTTTAAAAAGGCATTCTGGTATGAAAAAGCTTGTAACTATTGTGAGAAAATATTACCGATAAAACCGTGGAAAAGTTTAGAGCAACAATATCAAGAAGTAATCAAGTTTTCTCACCTTAACATTACTCCTACAGGAGCTTTTTCTCTGGCTCTTTTAGCAACTTTGATAGTAATTTTCGTTCCAACATTTTTTATAATAATTTTTGATCTGCTTTATCCTGCACTTTTTCTTCTTGTAGGAATATTTGCAGCAGTTGTTTTCTATTTTCTTTACGACTATCCGATGCACTATGCTGCTTGGTTTAGAATTAACGCATCTTCTGAGATGACTCTTTGCATTTTATTCATGGCAACTTCTATGAGAATTTCTCCCACCTTAGAAAAAGCAATAGATTATGCAGCAAAAAATTTGAGAGGAGCTTTGGCTTATGACTTAAAAATGTTAATGTGGGAAATCTACACAAGAAAGTATACCACAGAAGAAGCTATGGAAAACTTTATAGAAAAATGGAAAAAAGACAATCAAGAATTTTCTGAGGCTCTTTATTTGATTAAAAACGCTTCACTTTATGGTCATGAAGAAATGGAAAGAATTTTAGACGAGGCAGTTTCAGTAATGCTAGAAGGAACAAGAGACAGAATGAAAATGTTTTCGCGCGAGCTTAACGTTCCGATAACAGTAATAAATGCTTTAGGAATTTTGCTTCCTTTAATTGGAGTAGTATTCTTTCCTATAATGTCTTTGTTCCTACCAGAAATGATTCAGCCTTTAACAATAGGCATAGGTTACGACATAATATTGCCTTTGACTGTTTACTGGCTTATGAAAATGTACTTGGATAGGAGACCTTCAACATTTCATCAACCTGAGATTTCGAGACATCCAAAATTCAAGAAAGAAAAACTAATAAACAAGACTTTAATAACATCTTTGTTTGTAGGCGGGCTTCTATGTCTTTATGGTTTTTTGGGTATAGTTTCGATAGAGGCAGCTTTTTCTCCTGAGCAACTTTATTCTTCTCTTTTAATTACCTTAGGAATAGGTTTAGCGTTTTCAATTTACATGATTCTTTCTACAAGAGAGAAAATTAAGTTGAGAGAAGAGATTATAACAATAGAATCAGAGTTTCCTGAAGCCATTTTCCAAATAGGCAATAGGTTACGCTTAGGAGTTCCGTTAGAAAAGGTTTTTTCTGAAGTTTTACCAAAGATTAGAAACTTGAAAATTTCTGAGTTCATAAAAAGAATAGTTCAAAACATAGAAAATTTTGGTGCAACACTTGAGCAAGCAGTTTTTGACGAAAGATACGGAGCTATTCATTCCTATCCTTCTGCCATCATAGAAACTGTAATGAGAGCTTTGGTGGAAATACAGAAAAAAGGTTCTCTTGCTGTTTCTAAAACTATGTTAGCGATTTCAACTTACTTGAAAAATGCTCGTTCTGTAGAAGAAAGTTTGAAGGACTTGATGTCTGAATTAACTTCTTCTCTTAAACTTCAGGCCTTGTTGCTCGCACCTTTAGCTGGAGGGATTGTAGTTGCATTGGCTGCTATAATAATGCAACTTCTTGTTGTTTTGGGTAACGCAGAATTACTTTACAAACAAGTTGAAGGTTTTGGTCCTTTAGCCTCTGCGGGAAAAGGAATACTCTCTTCCTTTATAAGTCTGGACACTATGATACCAATTCACTATTTCCAGATAGCTGTAGGAATATACCTTATAGAAATAATTGCTTTGATGTCTATGTTTTCAAGTATAATAGAAAATGGGGATGAAAGTGTTTTAAAAAGGTCGATAATGGGAAAAAGAGTTTTAATTGGAGTAATATTTTATTTAATAGTTTTGGTGATGATATATTCGATGTTTATGTTGATGGTCCCAAGTGAGTTAGCATGAAAGGGAATGTCAATAAGTATATATTAGCTTTCATAGTTTTGTTACTGATTGGTTTGTTGCTACTAATCTTTTTTTATGCAGGAATTGAAAAATTAATTAAGGAAGTTTTTGAAAACATTACAAAGAGCTGATTAGATGAAGGGAATAATGACAGGAGAAGTTTTAATAATCATAGGTTCTCTAATTTTTGCTATAATTTTGCTAGCTTTCTTCTGGGGATTTATTCAAAAAGGTGTTGCAACACTTATAGAGGGAGTAAGGATAGTTATAATTGGTTTGCTGAACTGGTTCTGTGAAGCAGTTGTTAAAAAAGTTATGCCGTTGGTACCATTCTGTTAGAGTGAATAATAAAAACTCTTTGATAAAACAAATTTTTATCTTTTCTTTTTTCTTTATTTTGGCAACGTTTTTAATTCCGTAAAGCAATAATTAAAAATAGGGAAAAACTTACTATGTTTGGTCTTAAGCTTTTTCGCAAGAGAGCAAAAGGAATCCAAGTAATTCCAACAATTTTTTACATAGCGATTTTTATGATTATCATTTTTGTTGTAGGTGCCTTGGTTGCAACCTTTCCTGGAATTGAGCAAAGAATTTTAAATCTTTTGAGACAATTTTTTGGTATGCCAATTTCTAACATAGCAGTTATTTACCATTTTGATGAAGGCACAGGAAGTTGTGTGGAAGATTCGAGCAATCATGAAAATTTAGGAAGGTTTGGAAATACTGATGACTGCACTAAGGATAATGTTCCTGACTCGCCTGCATGGGTTTTAGATAAGAAAAAAATTATGGTTGGCTCAGGATCTATAGTTTTTGACCATGGCAATGATTATATTATTACAAAACCTTCTGAAATAGGTAAGCCAATGTTGAACATGGAAAATGCGGAAGGAATCACAATAGATGTTTGGCTTTACCTTAATAGTTACCATCCTGACAATAGGTATATTCTTTATAGAGGTAATTCAATAAGCGATTGTGACAACGGAAATGCAAACTTTTGTTTAGTTTTAACAAGCGATGATAAGATTCAATTCAAGGTTAAATTACTTTACGAGCAAGGCGGAAGTGGTTATTGTTCTATTGTTAGTAAAAGTTCTTTACCTTTTCAAGGTTTCGCGCACGTAGCAATAAAGTATGACAACAAAACAAACGAAACAAGAGTTTATGTACAAGGAAGGCACGATCATACAGTAGAATGTCCAGCAGGAAGAATCGCTCCTAGCAACCCAGATGATGCACCATTAATAATAGGCTGTAAAGATGGATGGTGTGCTGCGCCAGTTGTTATGGATGAGCTAAGAATTTACACAAGAGCGCTTTCTCCCGAAGAAATAGTTATGCACTTCCAGGCTGTTTATTAGTTTTTATAAGTTTTCAGTACAAGAGTTTATTAGTTCCAAGCTAGGGAATGTTTTTGTTCCAACCAATATCCTAAACTTAAACTCAAATTTTTTGACACCATCTTCTAAAGGATAAGAAGAAGAGCTAAGTATTTTTACCAAAGCATTATAACCAGCGTTAAACTCAAAGCTACATGTTTTGGTGTATTCGGAATTTGTTTTACTATAGCTACAGGAAGAAGTTATTTCAGCGATTATTACAGCTTCTCCTATACCAAGAGCTGAAAGCTTCTCTCTTATTTTACTTTCAATTAATGTTTTTGCTTCAGAAGAGCTTTTTCCGTTACAGTTCGAGTCACTAAAAACTTCTTCATCACTTGGTATTTCAGACTTAGTCAAAGAGCAAGTAGATTTCAAGTTTAACTCATTTATAGCATCAATTATTATTTGTTTAAAGTTGCGAGATTCTATGAAATTTTTAGCGTTCAAATATTCGCTCAAAAACCCAGAATTAACTCTCTCGCTAAAACCACTCTTATCTTCTATTTTAACATATTTACTTTCAAATTTTAAGTTTTGATTAGCTGTCGCTTCAACATCAAAATAAGAAGGGAAAGTATCTGACTCAGAGCTTGGCATATTTTTTATGTTTATGGTGTAATAAGGAACAAATATTTCCTCACTTCTGAAATTATCAAGATACTTGTAAAAAATTTTTTGCGTTGCTTCTTTCAAGTTATTTGTTATATCAGAAAAGCTTGGGTAATTTTTTTCATCATAAAACTGCCAGTAAGGAACGCAACCATAAGAGCGAAGGTTTTGAAGATTTAGGTACCCACCTCTCTTCCCTAAGAAATAATAGCTACCATAAAAACTGTAGTTTAAAGCATGTTTTTCTGCTCTTTTTAAAAATTCCAAACTGTTAATATCTTCAGCTATTGCAGCTTCTCTAACAGCTCTTATCAGTTCAGAACTATCTACTATTGCAGTTTGAAGAATGACAAATTCTGCTATAATAAGAGTAAAGAGAGCTACTAAAACTACTCCCATTAAACTTATTCCTTTGCTCAATCAATCACCAAATAAATTTTTTGAAAGAGTTTATCGCTTCCGAAGGGAAGAACTATTTTAGCTTCCGCTTTAAACTGTTTTGGAGTACAACTTGAGCTTGCTAGGATTTTTTCTTGGCCGTTTTCCAAGTAATAAAGCTTGTAACATTTTGATGTTATTAAGTTATCTAGCATGCTTCTTAAGAAATCTATGTTTGGTTTGTTTGCAGAGGAAAATGAGATATACTCTGAGATTATTTGGTAAATTGGTTTTCCATCTTTTTGTGCAGAAAGCAAAGCAAGCAAAGCAAGTTGAGCGTTATTGTTTTTTGCTTCAAAATTTACTACTCTCCTTATGTGCACTCTTGTTGCAAGAGCTGGCAAAAGAATCATAACTACCATCAAAAAAGTTACCATGATTAAAGCTAAAAGTCCAGAAATTCCTTTCAAATTCTTTCCCTCCCACCTTGGTGCCTTCCTGAAGTTTCTTCCTCAGGAGGCGGTTCATAGTTATAAAGTTTTACTGTCATAATTCCAAGATCTATTTGTTCATTTTCTTTAATTGAAACAGGAAAACTCTTTTCATACTTCAGTTTATAGTCAGTTAAATCAGGCTTTATCTCCCATGTGTTTCCGGTTCTTAAATTTTTTACACTTACTTTGTACTTTGTTTTTGGATAAGAAACCTCGTTTATTAAATCATTAGCTGATATGCTTGAAAGTTTTGAAGAGTCAAGTACAGCTCTTTGAATTCTTCCGTCCTCTTCATAAGCAAGTCTTGGTGAGCTTAAAAGTATGTTAGCTATTGTTATAACACTTCTTTCTTCTCTACCTTCATTAACTTGTATTCCAACATCAAAATAATAACCTTTCCAGAGGAAAATTACAAAAATTATACATGCGATTATTCCAGCTATCTGAAAAACTTCACTTATGGCAAAGGCTAATCCTTTCAAGGACAAACACCAAATTCAAACCTATAATTTTGGTCTTTAGTTACCATAAAACATTTCTGGTTTTCAATTTTTGTGTTCAAATTGTCTATGGCGTAAGGTGAGGAAACACTATCTTGAGCTTCACCTTTAAGAATATAAGTTACTGTTGCTACTCTATCCTTAAGTTCAACAGTATAACTAACTTCTTTGTAAGTTGTGTTGTAGATAAGAGTTATTTTATGAGGAGCTGCAGCACTTATCGAAATTAACCCAGCTATATCTCTTGAAACAACGTCTGCTGAAGATAAAGCAAGCATGTCAAAAACATCTTTATAAATCTTCGGTATTTGCATAAGAAGAATTAAAAAGCAAACAACTAAGCCAAGAACCGTTAGCATATCAACAATTTTTGCTTGTGCTTTCATTTCAATCTTCCTTAAAGGCTTCCGAACATTCTGTTGCATTAGGTTTTGTACAAGCTACTTCTTGAGTTCCTTTTCCTGTTTCTGTTAGTTCGCATGTT
>JAWBTW010000004.1:48519-62198 GCA_039000165.1 Candidatus Aenigmatarchaeota archaeon | reverse complement strand
GCATATCAACAATTTTTGCTTGTGCTTTCATTTCAATCTTCCTTAAAGGCTTCCGAACATTCTGTTGCATTAGGTTTTGTACAAGCTACTTCTTGAGTTCCTTTTCCTGTTTCTGTTAGTTCGCATGTTTTTAAACTACTATCCCATTCTGGTTCATTACAGTTAAAATCACTACATTGGTCATGCCATTTTTCACAAAACATGATTCTTGCATTAGCACAAGAAGATTGTAAACCAATACATCGGTTTGCTGAAAGCCAGCTCATTATTATGGTTATAGCCGCGACTGCAATAATTCCTATCAATAGAACTAACACTACTACATAGATTGGAATTGCCAAGCCTTTTTTCATTGTTTTTCACATTTGAGTTTGTCTATCCGCAGTCTGATGTAGTCTTAATCTCAATTCCGTAGGCTTCTGCACAGCCTGGAGCTATATAATTCCACCATTGGCCTGATGAGACATCAAGGTATACGGTTGCCCAATTACCAGAGCAGCCACCACAATTTGTTGTATCTTGACAACCACATATCTGGCATGCGTCTCCCCTCTCATCTCCGTAGTTAACATTTTTCAATGCTCTTGCTGTCGAGTCAGTACATCTTACTTTTACTGGCATTGGGTCAAGAAACCCTGAGTTTTTCCATTCCTCACAATGTTGTTGGAAAGCTCTTGTGCAATCTTGTTGCGATATGGTAGGACCTAGTCTTCCTCCGGTTGTGTAGAACCAATAGCCTAAAGCCACTAGTACTGCAATTCCTAGTATCAACGCAACTACATAAGCTATAGGCATATCTCCTTTCATAATTAAATTTTATTTTTCCTTTTATTTTAAGCTAATGGAAGAAAAGGCCAGTAAAGAGCCCAACCAACCCACCAATAGCAGCACCTACTACAGCGCCAATTGGTCCACCAAACATAGCACCTATCACTGCACCTGAAGCAGCTCCTGAGATTGCTGATTGTACGCCATGCCCTACTGAAATACTTACTGCGCCAATTTGATAAACTCCACCTCCTGGTAGTATATCATTTATAGCTTGAGCAAAACCTTTTCCAACTAAGCTGTAACTCAGATAATCTAAGGCGAAAGTTACTCCTATTTCAACACACATGCCGACGACAAAACCTGTTGCTATTTTCCAGGCGTTTGTAATTAAAGATTTTCCTACATACTTTATTCCTTTCCAAATTCCTGAAGAAAAAGCAGCTTTTACATTACTCCACCAGTGTGAAATACTTGATTTTACTGCACTTCCTACATCTTTCCAAAAAGATATTTTGAACAAATTTCTTACAGCCTGTTTCCATGTGAGTGTAACTCCGTGAGTTAAAAGATACTTGATTGATATAACAGCTGGAAGAGTTATACCTACAGTTAAGAAAGCCCAGATAGTAGCTTTTTGTACTTCTTTAATAAAAGGTGCAATTAATTTTCCTAGAAAATCCCAAATAGTTGAAAGAGCGAAGCTTAAAGCATTGTAAACATACCCAAGATACTGTCCTCCTAAACCAGGAATTTTGAAAGCATAACCAACCATGACAACAAAAATTAAAATTCCGAGAAAAAGTGCTATTATTGCTGCTAGGCTAACGTCACCTTTGTTAAATTTTTTTTCTCTAATGAATGAAACCACCTATTATGAATGAACCAGCAATCATAAGACCAGCTGCCCAACCAACAGGGTTCCACCAGTTTAGCGCTGCTACTACACCTAAACCTAAAGCTGTGCTTCCAGCAGCTGTAATTGCACTTCCCCAGGACCAAGAAAAACCCCCTACAGTAAAGCCTTGTCCAGGCAAGTTCAGACTATCTATCCATTGAGGAACGCCTAAATGGGTTAAAATTAACTCGGCACCTAAGCTGACAAAAAACATAGTACTAGAAACTTTAATCAAGTTTTTAATACCGCTTATAATAGCCTGTCTGCTTATTCCTGATTTGAAATATTTCCACAATGTTGTTAGCCTTAATTTCCATCGCCCTAAAAAGTTTGATTGAAAGAAAGTTTTTCCCACATAAAAATGTGTTTGAGTTAAGATGTGCCAACCTCTACTCAAAGCACTACT
The DNA here is from genome assembly GCA_039000165.1 of Candidatus Aenigmatarchaeota archaeon. Lineage (GTDB taxonomy): Archaea > Aenigmatarchaeota > Aenigmatarchaeia > CG10238-14 > SCSR01 > JAVZHQ01. The sequence continues at coordinate 60,126 of JAWBTW010000004.1, read as the reverse complement.
CAAAGCTGGCCAGACTGCTTGTAAAGTTAATGTTGGGAGAATAACATTCAAAGTTACCCCCAGAGCCGTGGCAAAAGCACTAAAGTATTTTCCAAAAATCTTCATTAAAAAATCTAAAATTGTTGAACCAACAGCTATCAAACCAGTTTGTATATAACCCAACAGCTGACCAAAAAGTCCAGGAACTTTAAAAACCCAAGCAGCAGCAAAAATAAAAACTGCTATGCCGCAAACAATAAAAATAATAGCAGTTAGAGAAATGTCGCCTTTTCCCATATTAAAAATTTTATTTTCTTTAAATAAAAACCTAAGTTGGAACCATAGCCCTAACTTCCTTTTCGTGCATTCTTTCATAAGTGTATTCAACGCTTACTACAAAAGCTACTGTTTCGAAAGGAGAAGATATTTTCTCTGTTCTTATTTTTTCTGGTATACTATAATCACAGAAAAAAACGAGGGGAGATGAGGCTAATGTCCAAGGTGAAACAAATTCAAAGTATTCGTTCCTTTCGTCTAGGGAAGAAAGAGGATACTCTCCGCCTACACCTTCGCAGGTTTGAGGCTTTTCAAGAAGTTCTAGGCTTCCGATTCTTGTTAAATATATCTTACTAATTTTTCCTGTTCCGTCGCCTCTATTTCTTAGTTGGATAAAAACTCTTATTTTTTCGTCAGTCATATAACCAAAGTTATACCTGACAGGGGCAAAGTAAACAGTTATATCAATAGGCCCTTCTCCTGTGTAAGGCTTATAAGTTGGTGCAATCTTTTCATCGTCTAAGGATCTAACAAAAACAAAAGTATTGTTTCCAAAACTTGCAGAAGACAAACTTGTATAAACTTTAATTCTTATGGTATTGAATTTGTAGCTTATTTCACCTTTACTATCTAAGGTAATTAACAAATTATCTAAAGGAGCTATTTCACACTTTTTATCTTCAGTGCATAAATTTGGATAAAGTTTATGGAACAGCATGTCAGAAGTGTTGTACAAGCCAGTTGTTTCTAAAAAGTAAAAATCTTTTATACTCTTCTTTCTACTTGGGTTTTCTATTGTAACAGGAAAGCTGTAAGTATAAATTGTTTCGCTATCTTTCCTGAAAGGTCTTGGAAACTTTTTTTCGAACTCGGTTTCTTCACTACCCCATTTAAAATTAAAAGTATAATACCCACCTTCTTTTATAGCTTGCGGTATTGTGTCTTTGTTATCACTAGGGATAATAGTTTGATTGGCCCAACCTGGAAAAATTTTTGGCAGCTCTATTATCAATGCGCTACCAAGAATTAAAATGATTATTAAGATAAAACAATAAATTAAACCACTAACAAAACTTTTTTTCGCAAGCTTATGAGCTGCGTAAGCTGTTAAGAGAAAAAATACTACATAAGGAAGATACTGTAAGGTTGGGAAATCTGGGAAGAGTTTTGCAATTTCTTTTTGAATCATCCCTAAAAGTGAAAACAGAACCAGCATAGATGAAACTATTAGAGCAGCGAGAAAAATTAAAAACCTCAAAAGAATAGAGGTGGAAAAAATTCCTGTTTGGCTTTCCTCACCTTTTTTTCCAGCAAATCCTAAAAAGGATAGTGTAGAAGTCTTCTTAGCAGGTTTTGTTTCTTTCCATCTACTTCCACAATGGTAGCAAACATACCCTCTTTCGCCTTCTGAAGTTACATAAGGGGTAGCCTCTGAATCACAAACAGGGCATTTTACCATTTTCTCTATTTTTTATTTTGCTTCGAGAAAACTTAAAATATTAAGAAAAGCTTTTAAAGATATTTCTCTAAATTAAAAATAAGTTTTTTCAAAAAACCAGAAAAACAGGAGGTGTTTTTAAATGGCAGAAAAGCAAGAAAAAACTGAGGATAATGTAATCTATGTAGGAAGAAAACCTTCTATGGCTTATGTTCTAGGAGTAATAACTCAGTTCTCTGACGGAAAGCCAGAAGTCCACATAAAAGCAAGAGGAAAAGCTATTAGTAGAGCAGTAGACGTTGCAGAAATAGTAAGAAGAAGGTTTGTCGAGGGAGTAAAAATAAAATCAATAGAGATAGGAACAGAGGAAAGAGAACTAGAAGACAAAACAAAAGTGAACGTTTCAACCATAGACATTACTTTAGCAAAGTAATGTCCTCTTTTCTTTCTTTTTTTAAATTTAATTCAAGAAAAAGCCAAAAATTAATTGATGATAAGAAAGAAAAAAGAAGAGGAAAAAAAGTATTTTTCCAAGGAATACTTGGATTTCCTTTTAGCTGAGCAAAAAACAAGAAAACCACAAACTTTTTACGAAAAGTTTTGTAAAATAGGAGAAAAGTTAAGGATAAAACCTCCAAAAAGTTTGGAAGAAAAACTTAAAACAGATATAGCATTTTCTTCTCTCGTAACAAGCCCAGAAGGAGTTTTTTCTTCTTCAATCCTTGCTCTTATCCTTTCCTTTATAGTTTTTGCCTTGTTTTCCTTGATAATTCAAGATTTTGTAACCTTAATTTTTCTTTCAATTTTACCTTTTATAATCTTTTGGTACATCTTGACTTACCCTTCATTTCTTTCCCAAGTTATTAGGATTCAGGCAGGGGATGAATCAATAAAAATAATCTTGTACATGGTTATTTATTTAAAACTTAATCCAACTTTTGAAGGCGCTGTTAACTTTGTCACTACTCACATTTCTGGGCCAATAACAAACGATATGAAAAAAGCTATGTGGGATTTGCAAGTTGGAAAGTATACAACAGTTGAAGAAGCCTTAAGCTATTACATGCCAAAATGGGCAATTTGGAACGAAGATTTTGTTCGTTCGTTAAATTTATTGTACGGAACTTTAAGAGAGGCTACAGAAGAAAGAAGAGAAGCTACTCTAATAAAAGCTTTAAATTACATTCTTGAGTCAACTCACGAGAGAATGAGAAGTTATGTTGAAGAAATTTCTTCTCCTTTAACTCTAATCCATATTTTTGGCATAATGTTACCAGCTATTGGTATAGTTATGTTTCCTATGATAGCCATTTTTCTCAACCAGCAAGTAAATGTTTATCAATTAATTTTAGGTTACACAGTTCTTTTACCCCTGCTAAACCTTTTTTTCATATACAGGATATTAAAGAAAAGACCAGGAGCTTTCATTTCTCCAGATATTTCTAAGCATCCTGAACTACCAAGAGAAGATTTTTTTGTGTTGAAGTTAGGGAGCGCCAAGGTTTACGTTCCAATAATTTTCTTCTCGATTCTTATAGGCTTACTCATAATGTTTTATGGAATTATACATTTTGTTGACCTTTATACTGCTCTTTCGGTAGCGGAAGATAAAAAAGTAATACTTGAAAGAGAAGCAGACCTTACATTAGAAAACTTACTCTCAACTTTTTCTATAACCGCAGGCTTTGCTGCTATGGTAATTTCATATTTCTATCTAAGAAGTTTTCAAAGAATTAAAATAAGAAACGAGATAAAAAATATAGAAGATGAGTTTAGAACAGGCTTAGTAACTATCGGAAACTTTTTATCAGAAGGTATGCCTATAGAGGTTGCGATAAACAAAAGTTTGGAAGAATATCAAAAACTTGGGATGAAAACTAGAGCTATTCATTCTTTTTTCACAAAACTTTTGATAAACATAAGAAATTTTGGAATGACCTTCAGGAAAGCTTTGTTTGACGAAGCGCACGGAGTTTTAAGGTATTATCCATCTCGACTTATAGAAGATATAATGAGAGTTTTATCAGATGCTTCTGAAAAAAGCACTGTTTTGCTTGGGGTTATAGCAAAAACAATCTCAAATTATTTAGATAATGTTCATAGGATTGAGCTTAAGATAAGAGAGTTGCTAGAGAACACGCGCTCAGCAATAAGACTTCAGGCAAGCTTTATAGTTCCAATAATTTGTGGAATTATTGGTTCTTTAACGATTTTTATAATTTATATTCTAAAAATTCTTGCTACAAGATTTGCAGAAATACAAAAAAGTTTGGGTTTAGGACTTTTACCTTCAGGAGAAAATTTCATAGATATTTTGATTGGAAGCTTTCAAACAGTAGTTCCACTTACAGTCCTTCAAGCAGCAATAGGTATTTACACTGTTGAAACTGTAGCATTGCTTTCTATGCTTTTGAGCGGAATAGAGAATGGCTTTGATAAAGTTGCAAGAGATTACACGATAGGAAAAACTTTAATGGTTGCTATCATAGTTTATGGTGTTATTTCCTTCGTAGGCTTAGCTATGTTTTACAGTTTAGGTTTATCTATTAAACTTTGGTGATAACATAGCAGAAAAGATTTTAGTGGGTTTGATTTTAATTATTGCGGCAGTTTTTTCTGTTTATTTGTATGTTTTATTCTTGTACAGTTCTCAACAAAAAGCTTGTAACGAATTTTTGTCAGGCAATAAACAGAGCGTTTTAGGCTCTTTAAAAAACTGTATAGAAAATTGTTGGAGCAAACATGATTTTGGTAAAGATATTTATAACGATGATTGTTATATAGTGAGAATAAACTCTTCTGAAAGAATAGAAAAAACAGAAATGGAGAATTTTCCTTCAGTAAAGGTAAGAGCTTACTTTAACTCCTTAGAAAAATACTATAGTTATGTTATCAAAATCAGATATAATTATACAGGACAAGAAATAAGCTTGGTTGTGTTTGAATGAAAGGCATAGCCTTAACCACAGTAGCTTACATTTTAATAGCTATAGTAGCAATTTCTGTTTTAATCACTTTTATCGGTTTACAATTTTCGCCTTCTCTAAGAAAAATTTACTGTAACTTTCTTTCTGGTTTAAATTCTTTCCTTCCTTTACCAGCTTCCTTAAGACCTTCTTTGCCTGAATTTTGTGAAGTTTCTCAAGGTTTCCAAACAGTAATATTAGAAGGTGGGAATGTGACTTTCATCTCAAGAAAGATTGCAGAATATTCCTTAGCATGTTGGAGCACTACTGCAAAAGTAGGATTAGAAACCGATATGACATGCTATGAAATTGTTTTGAAAAGGCTTGACGGAAAAGTTACAAAAGATGATGTAACTTCTTTTTTACCTCCAGACTATAGAGATATAATTGAATGGAAAATAGGAGATATAGAAACACCAAAATCTGTAGGAATTTATTATAATGCAACAACAAGTAAAATTGAAGTGGTATAATGGTAGAAATGGCTTTAGAAACTGTATTTAAAGTTTTGATTCTTGTAGTTGCAACTGTAGTTATAATAGGGATAATTATCAACCTTAAGAATATAGCAGGTTCAATAAAGCTTCCCTGTTTTTTCCCACCTTGTGAAGAAGAAGAGAAATGTGAAACTCAGCTTGTCGACGAGACTCTAACAAAAGATGTGCTAGAAAAATATTGTAATTTCTGTTGGCATAAAACAGGTGGAATTAATTTAAGGCAAGCCTGTCTTTGCTATGTGATTAAAGGAAGTGTTTCATCTCTTCCCCAACCACTTTCCCTTTCAAATCCAAATTGTGAATGGAGTTGTCAAGATCTTACAGCAACATCTGTTTTCTTAGAGTACGATTTTACGAGACAGAAGATTCTAATAAAATGTTAAAATTCTAAAAAAGCTATTTTTAAATTAAATGCCAGATGTATGGGTTTATATAGTTGGTGGAATCGTTATAAGTATTTTAATTTTATCCATAGCTTATCATTTAATTTCTTCGACTATTAATTTTTCACAAAGACAAAGTAGTTTGTCCCAGTTTTCAGACCTTTTTACTGATATAAACTCTATTTGCGTTCAAGAGTTAAACAATTCCATCATTAAAAGTTATAGGTTCGATTTCCAAACAAGAGTTGTTTTCTCTACAGACGAAAAAAAGGTTCTAGCAAAAGTTGTTGATTTAATTAAAAATCAAAATTTAAGTTCTGGTTATAACTTATGCTTGCAGTTTAAGGATGAAAATTATTTGAGATGTCAAAAACTTTATTGTAACTTAACCATGCCTTATCTAGGAGTTTTGCCAGAAAAAGAGGATATTTGGGTTGCGGTGAGCAAAATATTGGGGAGCGCCCCTTTTAAGGAATACGAATTAGAAATTAAAAAAATAAGCAGCGAAAAAGTCAATATAACAATTAGATGAAAGCTCAGTTTGGGATTACAGAAACGATATTAATAATTGGAGTTTTGGTCGCTTCTGGCATAACTGTTTATCAACTACTCTCTTTCTACAACGTTCAAACACAAATTGCTAAGGAAGAGGTTGTTGTAATATTTGCTAAAGATTTAGAAGCTGTAATAGACAAAGCAATAGCAACTAGTGGAGATGTAGTTTTTGTTTATTACCCGCCTTTAGTCAGATATTACGTTAAAATAGAAAATAATACAGTTTTTGTTAATGATAAAAACTTGAACAAAACAGCAAGCTTTTCAAAACAAATGCCAGAAATAGTTAGCAATTTTTTTGAAGATAGTAAAAAAATTACAATAGCCAAAATGGAAAACAAGATTTTTATTATGGGAAGATGTTTGGAAAATGATGAAGCTTGTTATTTTTCTTTAGCTTGTTGTTCAGGTTTTTGTTGGGGTCAAAAAGATAAATATACTTGCAATCAAAATTGTGCTCCTAACGGAGAATACGCTCCTGATTCTTTAGCTTGTTGTTCAAAGTATCTGAATTCTAGTAAGCAATGCGATAATCCTCCTGTTTGTCCTGCTGAAAGTGTTTGTTTAGGTTCTACAGATTCTGGTTTATGGAGAGATTCTCAAGGAAATATTTGCTGCCCTTCTGATAAACCAATCTGCTCAGAGAAACATTGCTGCCCAGGAGATAAACCAAAATGGTGCGAAAATCCAAAAAATGGAGAAGCAAGGTGTATGGATGAAAATGAATATGATAATGAATGTATAGGAAAATGGAAATTAGTTTACGTACCTTTAAATTTTGATGCTACCCTCTCAGATGAGAAAGAATATTTAGATTTTGTCCAAAAACATGCATTTCCATTCTGGGTTGATAAAAGTCCTTTTAGGAATTGCCCAGATAGAATAGATTTAAAGATAATAACACCAACTCAAAACCCAAAATGCCAAATAAAGTGTAGTTCACCGTGTGACGAGTGTGTAACTTTGGCTATCGAGTGTGTAAATACTGTCTTAGGTATTGGTAATTGGGATAAAATTGTCGGCATAAGCAAGGTCGGTTGGCCTTTTTTTGGTGGAATAATTTGTGGATGCGGACCTTGGGATTGGAATAGCTGTACGGATGGTTTTGCTAGTGCTACATGGTATAAATCAATTTGTGCTTCGCAAGGTGGTCCTCCCAATCCTGCAGGAACAGTTGCTCATGAGATTGGTCATACCTTACAATTATGTCATGAATGTAATTTAGCCAGACCAGCTAAATGTCCAAACCAAAATATTTTTAACTCTGAATACATAATGTGTTATGGCACTCAGAAATATTTTTCTGACGACTCGTTTAAATGGCTGAAGGGTGATATAAGTTATTGCGGAGGAAAATTGTCTTCAATCTCACAATACCTTAGGGGGTGTTGATATAAAAATTTTAGCAGTATTTTTAACATTTTCAATTTTATTTTCTACTTTATCCTTTGCTAAAGATAGACCAACACTATTCATACTCTTTCTTGAAATTTATAAAAATGATACAGTAATTTTAAAAGAGTTTTCTTTGGGTTCAGGAATTCCTACGGATTTTCCTTCATCCTCAAACTACTCTATTAAAATTTTAGATAAAAATGGTAGAGTACTTTTCGACCGATTTTTAGGGGGAGTTATATTTGAAGTTTATGTAACTACAGATAAAGGCCCGATGCTTCTTGAAAGAGAGTTTTCACCACTTTTACTTAAACTTCCTTTAATTGAGGATGCAAGTACAATTGAAATCTATCACAAAGATAAAAAAATATTCTTGTTTGAAATAGCATGGTGTAACAGAGATGGAGCTTGCGATTCTTTATTGTACGAAAATTATGAAAACTGCCCATTAGATTGTCATTGTGGGAATGGAGTTTGTGAAGAAAATTTAGAAGAAAATTATGAAAATTGTCCTCAAGATTGTAAAATAAAACCACCATCTTTTTCTATATACATTTATTTTGTTGTTGTGGCTATAATCTTAGCTTTAATTTTTATTATCGTGTGGAAGTCAAGGAGAGCAAGTTATGAAAGCCCAGCTTAGTTTTTTAATGAAAGGAATATTTCTAGTGTTAATCCTAATCGTAATCTCAATTTTCATCAATCAAATAACTTCAATAACCCAAACTAATGCACAGCTTATGTCTGACTTAGAAATGTTAGAAAAAGCTACAACTATTTCGCAACTTTTAACAACATCTTCTTCTTGCTTAGCATACCAAGAAGAAAACAGTTTTTTTTACACTTTCTCTAACGTTACCCAAAAAGTTTTAGATTTAAATAAAATTTTGGAATTTTCTTCCAAGTATAAAGAAATTGAACCAGAATGTGCAAAAAGTTACGCTTATGGTTATGAAGTTTTTATAGAATCTTTTGAATCGCAAATTGACACTAGTATACATAATTTTAAGCAAAATAGTAGAGTATGGAGGTTTGGTTCTCAAAATTTTTCAGAAGGAAATGCACTTAAAAAATCCGTAGAAATATCTTTCCCTGTTTCTATAAGAATAAACTCTTCATTTTTACAACCAGGAATGCTAAGATTAAAAGTTGTGAAAGGAGAGCTTGAAGAATTTGCTGGCTTAATAAACAGAGTATGCGATACAGGTTTTTCTTTAAGGCAAAGAATAACTACTTCTTATCCGTTGGTTGCCGAAGAAGATAGAATTTGTCAGGAGCTATACTCGAAAATAGTTTGTAGAAAAGTCTATTGCAAAACGCATATGGATAGACTTAAACCAGGAAGTTACGAAATTTCAATCAAGAAAATAGGAGGAGAAGTTTTTGTTTCATAAAGCTCAAACTTTAGAAATAGTAGAAATACTTGTTCTTGTGGTTGGTGTAACCATCCTTCTTTCAATTCTTTATTTTCGTTATGTTTCTATAAGTGAAACTCAAAAAGAATTGCTAACTAGAGAGCAAATTTATAATAGAGTGAGCGATGCAGTTATTACTTTCCAATCTTCTAAAATTTACGGCACAGAAAGGTCTTTAGCTTCTATAGTTTCTGATGCTGTAGTTTCTGAAAATTTAACTGTTAACTACGGAGAAGGCTATGGTGTAATTAATGTCTCTGAAATTTTGCCACAATTTTTTGAGAGATATTTTGATAAAAACTGGAAGTTTATCGTTTATGTACCAAAAGAATGGGTTAATGTCGCTTTTTTATTAGACACTTCAGGAAGTTTAAAAGATGAAATAGATGTTATAAAAGATAAGATAGAAGAAATAAACCTAATAGCCTTAAAGAAAAAAATAAAGATAAGGATATACACACTTAAAGGTGCAGGCTCTTCTTGGGGTTGCGAAATATTTAAAAACACAAAAGTTAAAGATGACTGCTTTGAATTAACTGGTTGTTCACTTCTTAAGCAAACTGAAGAAGATTGGGGTAATGGAATTAAATGCTTAGCTGAAAAACTTAACTTAACTGCGATAATAATAATAACCGACGAACTAACCACAGGAAGTGATGTTTGTATATGTACAGATAGCGATAAAATGGGCAATTTTCAAGATAGTTTTGATAATGGGCTAAAGGCATGTAAACAACATAACATTTCTATCTTTACTTTAAAAGGAAACTTTAGTGTAAATAGCTGTGTTAATGCATGGAAACAATGGTGTGAGTATTACTACCCAACCTATTCTCCTCCCCAGCCAACTCAAGGAAGCTGTGATTTATGCGGAGTGAAAAAAGTAGTCGATGCTCTTAAAAACATTTCAACCGAGTGTAAAGGAAAGTATTTTGATTTAGAAGTAGTTAATCCTGCAGAAGCCGTAGAAGAAATAATAAAAATTATTCCCTCAAAACCACCTATAGTTTTTGGTTATGAAGCTCCAACTTCGGCTAAAAACATTTACACTTTTACCATCAAGCTTCCATACCCTAATTATGAGGGTGAAACGATTAACTCAGAGCTGATAGTATGGTAAAGTCTCAATCTAGCTTACTAATATTAAGCGTAATGGTAGCGATAGGAATTATTTCTCTAATTTTCTTCTTCTTTATTAGCTTCGAGTTTAGAGAAAGTATTGTTAAAAGTTTAAGCTATTTTAAAGCTTCCATTTACCTTGATTATGTAAAATTTTTTGAAAGAATTTCCCTTCATTTTTCTGTTCATTCAGGAGTAAGTGAAGTTGGGAAAAGAGGAGGAGTATCTCAAACAGGGGAAAACTATCCTAGAAGCTGGATTTGTAATCAGGTAGACGTGCCAAGCGTGGAAGAAGTTAGGTTTTTCTTGTCGAATGAAACTCTACGCTTTATTAATTATTACATTAAAAATTTCAACCAGTCAGATATATTGAAAGTTAATCTTTCAGAAGTAAGTTGTGTTGATTTTAAAGTTTCTCAACAGGAAGTTGAAAGTGGAAAGTTTGACGAGAGTTTTGAGACTATTGCTTTAGGAAACAACATTTTTATATCACTTGGTGAAGAAAACATTACTTCTCTAGGAGATTTAACAGAGAGAATTTCTTTACTTAGATTTTGGTATATGTACAGAAAGTTTAGCGAGTGGGCAAAAACTTACGGGCCGAACTATATTCAACATATGTGTGGAAACCTGTCAAAAATATGCTATTGTAATGGTATGGGAGGATGCAACAATTGTTTGCCATTTTTGTCAGCAGTAATCCAAATGGCAGAAGAGGAAGTAAGGAATTTAGAAAGAACATTTTCAGACCCTTATGTCAAGTGTTACTACAGTATTTCCTGCTGTTTTTATGGAAAAAGCGATTGCCCTGAAGAGGAAGATTATCAAGGTTGTAAAGAATGGAAAGATGCACCTATGTGCAAAGATTGTGTTAAAATACCATTTTCTAAGCCTTGTGCAAGCTTACAAGAATGTAGCGGAACTTGCGCATACTTTGCTGAAGTAAAAGGCGCAGTAAAGGTAACTTTTGGTTGTAATGATACAAAATATTATGTTTCTACTCCGAAAGGTCCTCAGCAATTGATTTTTAAGGTTGATGTTACTACTTATCTCAGAAAATTAGATTGCTACAAAACAGAGTCTTGTAGATACATTCCAACTGGTGTAGATAAAGTATGCGTAGAAATTCCTCCAGGGTCTGGCGAATGTTATTGGGTTTATCCTGGTTATGAATGTGATTGTCCTTTGGAAGTGTATTGTACTAAAAATTGTTTAGGAGAAGCTATCCCTTCCACTATAGACGGAGAATGTGAGTGTGCGTCGCCACCTCCTCAGCCACAGCCTCCGTCACCCCCAGGACCCCAACCTCCTCAGCCCCCATTACCTCCACCTCCACCACCTCCACCACCAGAACCACCTTAAGTTAAAATAATCTATCTTGATATTCTTTTAATCCAAATTTTAAACATGGAAGAACTAGAAAAGCAAAAGATAGAGACTATTGAAAACTTGAAAAAAGAAGGAAGACTTAAGAGCAAAGAAATAATAGAGGCTATGCTTAAAGTAAAAAGAGAGCTTTTTGTTCTGCCAGAATACAAAAACGAGGCTTGGCTTGACACCCCTTTACCAATAGTTTCGGGAGCA
>JAWBTW010000004.1:32469-48420 GCA_039000165.1 Candidatus Aenigmatarchaeota archaeon | reverse complement strand
AAGAAGGAAGACTTAAGAGCAAAGAAATAATAGAGGCTATGCTTAAAGTAAAAAGAGAGCTTTTTGTTCTGCCAGAATACAAAAACGAGGCTTGGCTTGACACCCCTTTACCAATAGTTTCGGGAGCAACTATTTCTGCTCCGCACATGTATGCTATAATGCTTGAAGCAGTTAAGCTTAAGCCAGGAGAAAAAGTTTTAGAAATAGGTGCAGGCTCAGGTTACGGAGCAGCTTTAATAAAAGAAATAGTAAAAAAAGGAAAAGTTGTAACGATAGAAATTAATCCAGAAGTTTATGAGTTTGCAAAAGAAAATTTGAAAAAAGCTGGTTATAAAGATGTAAAAGTTGTTTTAGGTGATGGCTCTTTGGGTTATGAGAAAGATGCTCCTTATGATGCTATAATTTCTACTGCAGCTGCCCCAAAGATTCCTAAGCCTTGGATTGAACAATTAAAAAAGGGAGGGAGACTAATTTCCCCTGTAATAACTGCTTTTGGTCAAGATTTGATTTATCTTGAGAAAAATGATAAAATAAAAACTAAAAATCTAGGTCCAGTTGTTTTCCTTGAGCTTGAAGGAAAGTATGGTGTGAAAAAAGTTAAAAACATAAAAAAACAAATAAAAATTAGAGAAAAATGAGTTTGTTTGCAGATTCGTTAAGCTATACTTTTGAGTTTTGGAAAGAAAACTTCTCCAAGATTTTTCTTTATCAACTTTTATTTCTTACACTTAATGGTTTAGCCGGTTTTATAATTGTAGTTGGGGCGCTATTCTTGTTTTTTATTTCTTTTCCGCTAGGTTTGATTCCTTTTATTTTAATCGCAGGCTCAGGCTTTGTTTTGCTCTTAGTTTTAAATTATGTTCAGTTTGCAGGCTATTCTTTGATGGTTAAAAGAGCAAAAGAAAAAAAGAAAATTGGAATTATAGAAATTTTTAAAGAATGTTTTAGGATTTCTCACAAAATATTGGTTGTTGGCATCATTCAATCTTTACCTTTGATTACCATTGCAGCTTTAATAACTTTAATAGTTTTTATTTTGCTTGTACCTTTGTTTCAGAAATCAGCTATTCCAAATATTTCGCCTGTTGGTGTTTCAGTAACAGGTTTATCAATATTACCTTTTATAAAACCAACTAGCATGGAAATCTTTCCTGGCTATGTTTTTTCTCTTTTACCTTACTTAATTCTCTTAGTAATAGTTTTAGGAATTATTCTGGGCTACGTCAACTTTAGAATTTGGCTTTCCATTCCTGTTTTTATGTTGGAAAAAAGAGGTTGTATCGAAAGCGTGAAAGAAAGTTGGAGGATAACGAAAGGAAAATTTTGGTCAATATTTTTTGTTAATGTTGTTATGGGGTTAATAGTTGGAATGATTCAAAGCATGGTCGAGCTTCCTTTCAATCTTCTAGGAATTTTGTTTGTGTTTGCTCCTTTCATAGGTCAAGTTATAACTTATCTAGTTTTCACACCTTTATCTCTAATTCTTCCAACAGCTTACTACTATTCTATCAAAGCAGAAGAAAGAAAAAAAGAAGTTTGAGTTTAAATGGGGTTGGTGGGATTTGAACCCACGTGAGCAGGTTTCTTCATTCATCTTTTTTCATAGCTCCAGATGAACTGGAGCCTGCCAGCCTAAACCAGACTAGCTGACAACCCCACTTAGATTAATTATAGAGAATATTTAATTTTTAAATTTTTCAGCTTAAAATCTATTTAAGCTTACCTATGAAATCTAAAATTAGGTGAAAAGTTTGCCGAATGGCTTGATAATTCCAAACCATCTTGGAATAATAATTGATGGCAATAGAAGATGGGCAAAAGAAAGAGGTATGCCTCCTTGGTATGGTCATCGCTACGGAGCAAAAACTCTTGAGAATTTTCTGAAATGGTGTTTAGAACTCAACATTCCTCATGTTTCAATTTTTACTCTTTCAACCGAAAATTTAAACAGACCAAAGCGCGAGCTTGAAGAGCTTTTCAGAATTTATTATAACTACTTGAAAAAATGGGAAAAGAAAAAAGATGGCTTTTTAGATAAGTATGAAGTAAGGGTAAGGTTTATTGGTGATTTGAGCAGATTGCCAAAAAAACTTGTTAGGCTTATGGGAAAGCTCATGCAAAAAACTGCAAAATATCAGAAAAGGTTTCTTAACCTTTTGGTAGCTTACGGAAGTCATTTTGAAATAAAGGAAGTTGTTAAGAAAATAGTTCAAAAATGCTTGGAAAAAGGAACTATAGAGATTTCAGAAAAAGATATTCAAGAAAACTTGCTAGTTCCTGTTCCTCTTGACTTAGTTATAAGGACAGGAGGCTATAACAGGCTTTCAAACTTTATGCTTTTACAGGCAAGTTATGCTGAGATAATAACATTAAAAAAACTTTGGCCAGATTTTACCAAACAAGATTTAATAAACTGTATTAAAAAGTACAGCAGAATCCAAAGAAATTTTGGAAAATAGTTCTTGTGGTTAAATGGATGTTGTTATAGTTGGAGCAGGTCCTTCTGGTTGCATAGCTAGCGAGCTTATAGCAAAAGAAGGTTATGATGTTTTGGTAATAGAAGAGCATAAGGAAATTGGAAAACCTGTTCAGTGTACAGGCTTAGTAAGCGAAAGAATAGGAAAAATTCCTGAAGAAATAATCTTGAATAAAATAAAAAGAGCTAAGTTCTTTTGTTTTAAAAAAAGTTTTGAGATCAAGTCAAGAGAAAAAGTTTTTGTTATAGATAGGGAAAAATATGACAAGTTTAGAGCAGAGAAAGCAAAGGAAGCTGGAGCAAAATTCAAACTCAACACAAAATTTTTAGATTTCAAAAATTCTAAGGTAATAACTACTCAAGGAAACTATCAAACAAAAATTTTAATAGGGGCTGATGGCCCAAATTCTAGTGTTGCAAAAGCTTTGGGTTTAGAATTACCAAAAAATTTATTCTACGCTTTACAGGTTAATGCTTTTTCTGAGTTTGAAAAAGATTGTGTAGAGCTTTGGTTTGATAAAAGGTTTTCTAAAGATTTTTTTGCTTGGGTTGTTCCAGAAAGTGAAAAAGTTGCAAGAGTTGGTTTAATCACAAAGGAAAATCCAGTTCTTTGTTTTGAAGAATTCTTGAAAGAAAGAATAGGCAAGACAAAAAAAGTAAATAAGTTAGGAGATATTATAAGGATTGGTCTTATTAAAAAGTCTGTAACAAATAATGCTTTGCTGGTTGGAGATGCTGCTTGTCAAATTAAACCTTTTTCAGCTGGCGGTTTAGTTTATGGAAAGATTGGAGCAGAGTATGCAGCAAAAGCTTGCGTAAAAGCTTTGGAAGAAAATGATTTTTCTGAAAGCTTTTTCTTAGAAAATTACGAGAAAAAATGGAAGAAAGAATTAGCTTGGCCTATAAGAAAAGGTTTGATTTTGAAAAAAATTTTTTCTCGTTTTTCAGGAAACAAAATCCTTTTTGAAATTTTTCTCAACCTTAAACTTTACAAACTTGCTTATTTTTTAAACATGGATTTACTAGGGAAGTATTAAGGTACACTTACAATTTTCTCCAATCAACGCTTTTCTTATCCTTCCTTTTACCAGACCATTAACAATCCTTGCTTCTATTCCAAACTTTGCAGCTTTTTTTAATTCTTCAAGTTTTTGAGGCATCCTTCCTGTTACATCTCCTTTTCCTTTATCTCTTTTCAATTCAATTTCTTCGTTCACTCTTATCAAAGGAATGAATTTAGCTTGAGGATTTTTTCTTGGATCTTCTGTGTATAAGCCATCCTCACAAGTTGCAGCAACAATTCTTCTTGCTTTTAGTTCTATAGCAATTTTTGGTAGAGCTCGATCAGCAGATAAAACATCTAAACCATCAAAACCTTTTCTTCCTTTGCAAGGAATCATATCCCCATGGAAAACTGGTATTCTTCCTTTTTCAATTTCTCCAGAAACCCAATCTTCCAATTTCTCTACATTCAATCTTCCATTTTCATAATAGCAAGTTCTTCTTGGTGAAAATTTTTCTTCATAGCTTACAGGCAAACCTACTTCTTTCAAAATTTTCGTAGAAATTTTACAATAGTAAGAAACAGATTTATGAACTACTTCTTTATCTTCCAATTTTTTCCAGTTTTCAACCAAATAATGACCAAAAGGTCCTACTCCTAGGCCAATAAAAAGTGAAATTTTATCTAAAACTGGACGAATTTCTTCCTCTCCAATTCTCCTTAAATTTTCTTCTCTTATGTAATTCAAAGCTTTTTCTTTAATTTCTTCATAGTTTAAAGGAAAGCTCTCAACATTTTTGTAAGTAGCTATAGAACCGCCAATTTTTAGACCGACTAACTCCATATTCTTATTCTGGAAAATTAAGAACTTAAGTATTTCAAGCCCCGGGGGGGATTTGAACCCCCGACCCTCTGATTACAAGTCAGATGCTCTACCAGCTGAGCTACCGGGGCTTAAACTAAACTCTTTATATAAATTTTTACTTTTTAAACTTTATAGTTGTGAGATTATGATTTCAGAAGAAGCAAAAGAAAGATTTTTCAAAGCAGGCTATAGAATAGTTGGGAATCATTCAGCAGTTGAGGTTTGTCACTGGACAAAAGAAAGTTTGAGAAGAGGAAGGGTTTGCTATAAGGAAAAGTTTTATGGAATCAAGTCTCATCGTTGTCTAGAAATGACACCAGCTTTAATTTGGTGCACTCACAAATGCAAATTCTGTTGGCGTCCCCTTGAATTTACTGTTTTAGGCGAACCAAAGCCTGACGATCCAAAAGAAATTGTAGACGGATGTATAGAAGCAAGAAGATTATTGTTAACAGGTTTCAAAGGTTTTGAAAAAGTTGATAAAAAGAGGTGGGAAGAAGCTAATGAACCAACTCATGCAGCCATAAGCTTAGCAGGCGAACCAACACTTTACCCAAGAATTTCTGAACTTATAGAAGAATTTCACAAAAGAAAAATGACGACTTTTCTGGTAACTAACGGAACTAGGCCAGAAAGACTTTCTTCTCTTGAGGAGGAACCAACTCAACTTTATATTAGTTTATGCTCTCCTGATGAAAAAACATATCTTGAAGTTCACAATCCTTTAATTCCTGATGGCTGGAAAAGGTTAAACGAAAGCTTGGAATTGATGAAAAGTTTTAGTTGTAGAAAAGTTATTAGGTTAACTTTAGTTAAAAACCTCAATTTAAAAGAACCGGAAAAGTATGCAAAATTAATTTTGAAAGCAGAACCAAATTTTCTCGAAGTTAAAGCATACATGTGGGTTGGTGAAAGTCAAAAAAGATTACCAAAAGAAGCTATGCCCTTTATGGAAGATATAAAGGATTTTGCAAAAGAGCTTTCTTTCCACACAGGCTATGAAATAAAAGATGAGGATTTGCCAAGT
This sequence comes from Candidatus Aenigmatarchaeota archaeon, assembly GCA_039000165.1. Classification (GTDB taxonomy): domain Archaea; phylum Aenigmatarchaeota; class Aenigmatarchaeia; order CG10238-14; family SCSR01; genus JAVZHQ01. The sequence goes on along the minus strand of JAWBTW010000004.1, from coordinate 43,049 downwards.
AGAGTAGTTCTTTTAAGTAAAAAATAAGTTTTAATTATGGTAAAAAGATTTTGCCCTAAGTGTGGAAAAGAAACAGAAAAGTTTTATGGGAGTTTGTGTAGAGATTGTTTTCTAGAAAAAATCTCTTTTCTTGAAAAGATTCCAGAAAAAATTATAATTAGAAAATGTAAGTCTTGTGAAAAATTTTTCTACGATGAAAAAGCTTTTGAAAATTTAGAAGAGGCTGTAGGTGAAATGCTTGCTAGAATTTTAGAAGAAAATAAAATTCAATCAATTAATTACAGAATTTACAACAATAAAGTTAGCATAACTTTAAACTTCAAAGTTGAAAATTTAGAAAAAGCAGAAGAAAAAGAATCTCAGCTAATTGTAAAAAACATTACTTGCAATTCTTGCTCTTTAAAATCCTTAGGCTATTATCAAGCAATTTTGCAAGTTAGAGCTCCTGAAAATCTTTTAGAAAATATTTCCAAAGATATAGAAAATCTTGTCGATTTTTTTAGAAGTTATGATAACCTTTCTTTTATTTCAAAAACAGAAAAACAGAAAAGAGGTTTTGATATTTTCATAGGTTCAAAAAAAGTTGCTCATCAAGTAGCTCAAAACATTAAGAGAAAATATAAAGCGAAAATTAAAATTTCTAGAAAATTTGCAGGAAGAATTAAAGGAAAAAAGGTTTATAGAGATACGATACTAATTTCATTAAGTGATTGAATGGGTAAGAAAAAGTATCAGCCTACGCCAGAGGAGCTAGAGGTAGCAAGAATAAGAATCCCAAGAGAAGGTGAAGTTTTAGGAGTTGTTGAGATGATGTTGGGGGCTGATAAAGTGAGAGCAAAGTGTGATGACGGTAATGTAAGGATATGCAGAATTCCCGGTAGGCTAAGAAAAAGAGTTTGGATAAAAGTTGGAGATTTAATTTTAATCCAGCCTTGGAATGTTCAAAGCAATGAAAGAGGGGATATAATTTTTAGGTATACCCCTACTCAAGCGAACTGGCTTAAAAGAAAAGGTTTTGTTAAGAGTATTTCTATTGAATAATTTCCTAATTTTTATTTTTTCTAAACCTAATTAGTGATGATATGCCAAAGATAAGACTTGAAGATGTGAAAGAATTCAAGATAGAAAGAAAAATTTTTGACGAAAGAACTTTAATGGCTTTGTACAGACTTTTGAACAAAGGAATAGTTAAAACTGTTGAAAGTATAGCCAAGGAAGGTAAGGAGTCTGTAGTGCTATCAGCAAAAGATAAGAATAACAATTGGCTTGCTCTTAAAGTTTATCGCTACGAGTATTGCGATTTTAAAAGCATGTGGAAGTATTTGGTTGGCGACCCAAGATTTTTTAACGTTAAAAAAAGTAGAAGAGCTGTTGTTCTTAATTGGGCAAAGAGAGAGTTTAAGAATTTAAAAATAGCTTACGAAGCTCAAGTAAGCTGCCCTAAGCCTATTGCTCTAGAGGAAAATGTTTTGGTTTTAGAGTTTATAGGAGAAAATGGAAACCTAGCACCAAGGTTGATCGATACTCAACTTGAGCTTGAGGATGCAGATTATATTTACAACCTTCTTCTTGAAGAATTAAGAAAAATTGTTAGCTCAGGCTTGATTCATTCAGACATAAGTCCTTACAATATCCTAATCTTTGAAAAGCCTTACCTAATAGATTTTAGTCAGGCTGTGCCTCATTCTCACCCTTTAGCAAAAGAATTTTTACTTAGAGATATAAAAAATATTAATTCATACTTCAAAAAGGTTGGAGTTAAAGTGAAAGATGAGCAAAAAATTTTTGGAGAGCTTTTGGAGTTGATGGAGAAATGATAGATTACATAGCAATTCCAGAAGAAAGGTTAAAAGTTTTGAGAAAAAACAAGAAGCTTATAGAACAACTTGAAAAATTTACTGATTCAAAAATTGAAATAAACGAAGAAATTTCGATAGAGTGCGAGGATCCTCTAAGGCTTATGAGAATAAAGGAAGTTTTGAAAGCTTTTGGAAGAGGTTTTGATTTCAACGTTGCTCTAAACCTTTTAGACGAAGATTACTATCTTGAGATAATTGACATAAAAGATTATTCAAAAAAGTCTAGAAATAGAATGATAACCTTAAGAGGAAGGGTTATAGGAACAGAAGGAAAAACCAAAAAGTTAATTGAAAAGTATGCTGATGTTAAAATTTCAATTTACGGAAAAACAATAAGTATAATAGGAAAGTGGGACAAAATAATGATTGCAAAAAAAGCAATAGAAATGCTTTTATCAGGAAGCTTACATTCCTCAGTTTATAGGTTTCTAGAAAAACAAAGGGCATGATAAAATGGAAGAGAGTATTGCTGAAAAAATGGCAAAGGAAATGAGAGAAGTTAGTGTAGCAGAATTTTTCGAGAAAAATAGGCATTTGCTAGGTTATGAAAATCCAACAAAAAGTTTGATTACAGTAGTGAAAGAAGCTTTAGATAACGCGTTAGATGCCACCAATGAAGCAAACATTTTACCAGAAATTTATGTTTCAGTTAAGCAAGTTGGTATCGATAGGTTTAAAGTTATAGTTGAAGATAATGGTCCAGGGGTAGTTGAATCAAAAGTACCTTATGCGTTTGGTAAGTTTTTGTATGGAAGTAAATTCCATAGGCTTAGACAAAGTCGAGGAGTTCAAGGTTTAGGCATCCATGGTGCAATTCTATATTCTCAATTAACTACAGGCAAACCAACAAAAATTATTACAAGTACAGGCAAAGATATTACAATTTTTGAACTTATGATAGACGTTGCAAAAAATGAGCCTCACATAATTTCTTTCAAGAAAGAAAAAAATCCACAAAAATGGCATGGTGTAAGAATAGAGATGGAAATAGAAGGAAGGTATACAGAAAAACCACCTTCTGTTTTAGAATACATAAAACAAACAGCAATAGCCAATCCTTATGCTACAATAATTTTTGATGGTCCTAACGGAAAAGTAGAATTTAAAAGAGCAACAAATGAAATACCTGTTCAACCTAAGGAAATTAAACCTCATCCTTATGGTGTTGAGCTTGGAATTTTGAGAAGAATGCTTAAGGGTACAAAAGCAAAGAACATGCTTAACTTCTTAACAACAGAATTTTGTAGAGTTGGGAAAAATTCTGCAGAGCAAATTTGTAAGCTAGCAAAAATTGAGTTCAACAGAAAACCACAAGACCTTACTCCAGAAGAATCTGAAAGATTACATAAAGCTATGCAAATGGTTAAGCTTATGTCTCCACCAACAAATTGCCTATCTCCGCTGACAGAAAAGTTGATAGAAGAAGGTTTGAAAAAAGAAATAGAAGCTGAGTATTATGTTGCTGTTTCTAGACCACCAACAGTTTATAGAGGTTATCCATTTTTAGTTGAATGTGGTTTAGCCTATGGAGGAAAGTTACAAGAAAATGAAACTGCAAAAATTTTAAGGTTTGCGAATAAGGTTCCTTTACTTTACCATCAAGGAGATTGTGCGATAACAGAAGCAATAGCAGAAGTTGATTGGAGAAGATATGGCTTACAACAATCAACAGGCTCTTTACCTGTAGGACCTTTAGCAATTCTTGTTCATTTTGCTTCTGTTTGGGTTCCTTTTACTTCTGAAGGAAAGCAGGCAATAGCTAACTATCCAGAAATTGTTAAAGAAATAAAACTTGCTTTACAAGATGCAGGAAGAAAACTTGCAAGCTATATAAGACAAAAGAGAAAAGCAAGAGAAAGGCTTTTAAGAAGACAAATATTCGAAAGGTATGTGCCAGAAGTTGCGAGAGCAGTGGCAAAACTTACAAATAAAGATTACAAAACTATTTTGAAGAAATTGGAAGAAATGATAAAGAAAAAAGTTGATTTAACGATAGAGGAAATGGAAAGTAAAGCTGAAGAAGAAATTGAAAAAGAAAAGCAAGAGGAAAAAATTAAAAAGGTAAAGCAGACAACTTTAAAAGAGGTAGTTGGAAATGAAAGAAACGAAGAAAAAACTTGAAGATTTAGGAAAAAAGGTTTTAAGTGATATAGAGAAAAAAGAGAATCCAAACATAGAAGTTCCTATTCGTTCGCTTTCTAACATAATTTACGATAAAAAAACAGGAATGCTAACCTTGGGAAAAAAAACTGCAAAAAGATTTTTGTTTCACACTGGACATGCAAAGAAGTTTATGCAAACTATGTTAGTTGCTGCTTTTTGTAAGGAATTGTTAGACCAAAACCTTCATACAAGCCTAAGAGATTTGTTTTATGCCTTGAAAAGAACTTTACCAAACTCTCAGGAAAACACATTCAACGAACAAAATGAATCTGATCCTATAGTTGTTGATTTAGAAGTTATGCTAGATGTTTTAAGAGAGCAACTACATTTAAACGCTGACGTAAGGGGAAGAGTTGTAGGTGATGTGATAATTAGAGATAGAGGAGATACTATTGATTGGTCAAAGCTTGGTTCAGGGGGTTGGGCTATCCCAAGCAACGTAGAAGATTTAGAATTTAAAAAAGTTAACGCCAATTTTATTCTTGTTATAGAAAAGAACGCAGCTTTTGAAAGGTTGCATGAGGATAAGTTTTGGAAAAAACACAAGTGTATTTTAGTCACAACTCAAGGTCAGGCTGCAAGAGGGACAAGAAGATTAATTCAAAGATTGGCTACAGAGTTTAACCTTCCAGTGTATGTTTTTACTGATGCAGATTCTATACCTCCTTCTGAAGTTGTTGTGGTTAGAGATAAGAATACTAAGGAAGTTTTTGCTGCACCAATAGGTAAACTTTTAGAAAAATTTTTAAACAAAGAAAAAAGTAAGGAGATAATTTTTGTCCCTTGGGAAACTCTTTCTATGAGAAGTGATGGTATAATTGAATGGAAAGAGGTTGAATATGCTTATCGTCATAAAATTAAAGGTAAATTACTAAGAATTTTTACAAGAGGAAGGGGAATCATAGAAGTTACGCCTCACCACTCTCTCTTTAGTTTTAAGAATGGTAAGATAGTAGTTGCTAGGGCTTCAGAACTTAAAGAAGGAGATTATCTGGTTGTTTCTAAAAGTTTTCCAAGGTTTGACGGAAAGGAAAAAGTTTTTTACGTAAGTGAGATTTTGAGGCAAATCTTGCCGAAAAATAAATGGAATAGAATAGAGCTGATCTATCAGGACGGAAAAATACAAACCCTTTCCAAAGCAAAGAATGTAAGAAAAGCTAAGTTTGTAAGACATGTGAAAGGAAAACAAAAAATAGTAAATAAAATAAAAATAGACGAAGATTTGGCTTGGTTACTTGGGTTGTGGGTTGCAGAAGGCTCTTTGTATTCAAGGTATGTCATTTTTAGTTTGTCTTCTAAGGAAGAAGAAAAGATAAAAAAAATTGAAAGAATTTTAAAGGAAAAGTTAAATCTTAACTTTTCTTTGTCTTTAGAAGGAAGGAAGAAAACAGGGATAAGGGTTTCGGTAGGAAGTTCCATTCTTTCTAAAATATTTTCTTATTTCGGCTTAAAATCAGGAGCCTCAGAAAAACAAATTCTTCCTTTCATTTTTAATTCTCCTTTCGAGGTTCAAATGGCATTTATTAAGGGTCTAATAGAAGGAGACGGCTATATAGATAAGTATAATAATATAGTTTATTTCACAAAAAGTGAGATGCTAGCAAAACAACTTTCTCTTCTTCTTTTATCTTTCGGAGTAATGCCAACAATTTATTACTCTAAAGGTTACTATGTAAGAATACCTTATACAAGAATGAGCGAAGAAATAAAAGAAAAACTTGGGATTTCTCCAAGTTCAAAATTATGTTATACCAATGATTCAATTTATGGTTTACCGAATGAAGGAAACGTAAAAGGAATTTTAACAAATCTTATGAATAATTTTGGTGTACCTTATTCAGTTAAAGCTAGGTTGATTAATCAAGATAGATTTATAGATTCTGTAAGAGAGTACGGAATTCCTGAAAAGTTTAAGGAAGATTTTGAAAATTTAAAACCTTTTGAAAACATGATAACTCTAGTTAAAATAAAGAAAATAGAGGAAGTAGAATATGAAGGTGATGTTTTTGATCTTGCTGTTCCAGTTTCTAATTCTTTTATAGGTGGAAATGGTATAGTTTTCCATAACAGTTATGGATGGTATATTTATTCAGTTATAAAATACGGTTCGATGAGTCTGGCTCATGTTTCTGATAGATTAGGAACACCAAACGCAAAATTTTTAGGTTTAACGATAAGTGATATAGATAAATTTGGCTTAAAAGATTTTACTATAAAAGCAGAAGAGGTTGACATAAAAAGAGCAAAAGAAATGCTGAATTATGAATGGTTCAAACACCCAGCCTGGCAAAAGGAATTAAAACTTATGATTGAAAGAAAGATAAAAGCTGAATTAGAAGCTTTATCAGGAAAAGGCCTGAAATTTATAACAGAAAACTATTTGCCAGAAAAAATAGAGAAAAAAGACTTCTTACCTTAGATTAAACTTACTTTTAAAATTTTTTCTAATAATATATTAGTAGTTTAAAAAGCCCTCGTAGCTCAGTTGGAAGTAACTTTAAATAGTAATAAACAAAGTTTTTATTATGTATTTTAAATTAAAAGATCAGAAAAACATAATTAACATGGCCATAAAAAAGGCTGGTAGTGAAAGAAAGTTGGCAAAAACCTTAAATGTAGTGAAATCTGCAATATATTATTATAAACATAAAGGTAGACCTATTTCTCGATATGTTCTTAACAAACTCATGAAATTTTTAGGTTTAGAAGAAGTTGATATCGAGCAAATTATTCAAAAACGGTTAGATAAAAACTGGAAACAAAGGATTGGTGGTAAAGCCAGCTACTTAAAGAAGGTTAGAAGCAAAACATTCAGAAAAAATCTAATTAAGATGAAAAAAGCTTCTAGCAGGTTACATAAAAAACTTAGAAAAGAATTAGGTGAAAAATATTTCTTAGAGCAATATGAACGGTTTAAGAAGATTGGAAGCTACAAATTTAAAACCAAACGTGGTGAACTCGTCAGAAATACTTTAGAAAAGAAAATTGCTGATACATTATTTCAATTTGGAATAAATTATCAATACGAACCTTGTATAAATGTCAATAAAAAATATTATTTCCCAGATTTCAAGGTTGGTAACCTTATTGTAGAATGTAGCATGTGGAAAGGTTTTGATAAAGCTATGAAATTAAAAAAGAAGATAAAGGATTTACAACAAAGAGGTTATAAAGTTTTTGTTATAACGCCTAATAATTTAAGGAAATTCTATAAAAGTATAGAAGAATATTTAATTGATGAAAACAAGTTGTTAAAAAATATATTAAGCCCTCGCAGCCCTCGTAGTAATTACGAGGAAAGCTCAGTGGTAGAGCACCCGGCTGTTAACCGGTAGGTCCTGGGTTCAAATCCCAGCGAGGGCGTGCTTGTCTTGAGAATTATAGGGTTAGAAATGAAAGTAAATATCAACAAAAGCATTTTGGAAATTGTTCAAGGTGACATAACAGATTTTGAAGGCGATGCAATAGTTAATGCTGCTAACTCTAAACTCAAACTTGGTGGAGGAGTAGCAGGAGCAATAAGAAAAAAAGGCGGACCAAAAATTCAAGAAGAATGCGATAAAATAGGATTTTGTCCTGTTGGAGAAGCAAGAATAACTTCAGGAGGAAACCTAAAAGTAAAATATGTGATTCATGCTGTTGGTCCTGTTTACGGGGAGGGAAATGAAGACGAAAAGTTAAAAAACGCAACTTTGAATAGTTTAAAACTTGCCGAGGAGTATAACTTAAAAAATATAGCCTTTCCTGCTATTTCAACAGGTGTTTTTGGCTTTCCAAAAGAAAGATGTGCAAGAATAATGCTTTCTAGCGTAATAAATTACCTCAAAGGAAAAACAAAATTGGAAAAAGTTACTTTCTTTCTTTATGATTCAGAAACTTACAAAATTTTTGAAGATACATTAAAAAAACTAGTTGAAAAATAAAATATTTTTCTACAAAATTTTATTGTCTTTGATGAGTGAGATAAAAAAACCAAATATACAAGTAGAGTTTTGTTTGAATTAAAAGATAATATCACCTATCAAGTCAAAAGAAAAAAATTTATGTGTTTTGCGTTAAAGATGTTTTTAGGATTTTTTTTAACTCAAAAAAAAGTTTTCAATCTTTTACAAACATGATTTAAATAGGTTCTACTGGCAAGCAGAAGTTATAGAAGTTTAAGTTTAAAAGTTTATTTTTTCTTAAGCTATTTATGAAAGTTTATAGTTTAATTCCAGCGTACAACGAGGAGAAAACTATTTATGAAGTTGTGAGAAGGACTAAAAAGTTAGGAATTGTACCTGTGGTTATAGACGATTGTTCTTTTGATAAAACTTATGAACTAGCAAAAAAGGCTGGAGCCATAGTTTTAAGGCATGAAATAAACAAAGGGAAGGGTGAAGCTTTAAAAACAGGTTTCAATTATTTGAAAAAAAGAAATGACATTAAGGCTGTTGTTCTCCTTGATGCTGATTTGCAGTATTCACCAGAAGAAGCTTTGAAAATTTTAGCCCCCATAGAAGCAAAAGAAGCTGAGTTTGTTACAGGCTACAGAGATTTCAGAAAAATTCCGTTTAGGCATAAGCTTGGGAATTTTGTATGGAAAAGCTCTTTTAACTTGCTTTTTGGGACCAACTTTAAAGATACCAACTGTGGTTTAATAGCTATAGCTGGAAACAAAATTAAAACTTTAAGCAAAGCTGTTTATGGAGGCTACATAATAGAAAATGCTTTGTTTATTCAAGCCTTAAAAAATAGGCTTAAGATTAAACAAGTTCCGGTTAAAGTTTTGTACAAGAAAAAAAGTGGAATAATAAGAGGAGTAAGAGTTGTTTTAGGAGTTTTAATTTTTATTCTGAAAGAAGGAATAAAGTTTAGACTCGGTAAGAAATAAATAGTTTGTAGAGATTCTAAGTTCTTAAAAGAAGAACTTACCGGAACTAAAATTTCGAAAGATAAATAAATGGCTATCTCTTATTTATTTTGTGTTAAAAATGAGTGAGATTTTAGTAACTGAAGAAGATGTAATAAAGTTATTCAAATCGAGAGATCATGCAATAAATTCAATTAATTTACATAGCAATTGGTTTCCTGTTCGTTCTTCTCCACAACTAGCATCTATAGTTGCAGCCTTGATGTGTGATGGGCATCTCCAAGGTGAACCTAAATGGAGATTTGATTTTACTTCAAAAGATCTCCAAGAGTTAGAAATATTTGGAAATGAAATTTTTAATTTGTTTGGTATCAAAGGAAGAGTGAGGCCTTGTAAGGGAAACAAATTTGGAAAAACTTTCAATTTTGGTGTGAATTGTAAATTGTTGAGTAGAGTACTTCATTTAGTAGGGGTTCCAAAAGGTTGTAAGGTAATGCAAGAGTTTTCTGTACCAACTTGGATTAAAAATAAAAAAGAGTGTTTCAGAAGTTTTGTTAGGATGGTTTTCAATTGTGAAGGCACGGTCGACATCAGCAAACACAACCCATTTATAGGTTTGGAAATGTGGAAATCCCAAAATTTACTTGATAATGGTTTCCAATTCTTAAATGAGATTAAAGAAGGTCTTGAAAAATTCTTTAATATAAAATCAACAATATTTATATCAAACACATTCAATGTACGAAAGGATGGGGTAATAACTTGTGGAATAAGGTTACGTATTAAAAGGTTAAATTCATTAATTAATTTAAAAGAGGAGATAGGATTTCAAAATCTAAACAAGCAAAATAAATTAGAAACCATTTTATTATGTAGGAAATGGGACAGTCGTAGGGACAGTATCACTAATGTGCTGTAAGCTCAGCCCGGGAGAGCAACCGGCTGAAGAACTAAGCGGTTACCGGTGTGTCGAGGGTTCAAATCCCTCCTGTCCCATAAGTTTTTATACATATTCTCTATTAACGCTTGAGGCAACTCTTGCTATTTTACAAATTTTTTCATAACAAGTTTCAATTTTTGAATGCATAATTTTTTATTGTTTTAAAACTACTAAAAAATTTTAACTAGTTAATTCTTTTTATTCTTTTAACCATTATTTAATTATGAAATTAACAATAATACCATTTGGGAAAATTCCGGAAAAAGTTTTAAACAACATAAAAGATGAATTAAGAGACACCTTTGGCTTAATTTCAGAAATTCTTCCTGAAAAAGGTTTGCCGAAAGATTATTACAATCCTTACAGACATCAATATGTAGCTCCTCAAATTCTAGACTTTCTTTCGAGAAATTTTAAGGGAAGAATTTTAGGTATAACAGACCAGGATTTATACGCAGAAGACTTAAATTTTGTCTTCGGCCAAGCCCAACTTAACGGAAGGGTTGCAATAGTTTCTATAGCAAGACTTAATCCGACTTTCTACAAACAAGTTTATAATGAAGAGATTTTAGTAAAAAGGGCGGTGAAAGAAGCAATACATGAAATGGGTCATGTCTTTGGGCTTAAACATTGTGATAATCCTGAGTGCGTGATGAGCTTTTCCAACACAGTTTTCGACGTCGATAGAAAAACAAAAAATATTTGTGAAAAATGCAAAAAACAATTAAAAATTTAAAGCATGAGCTAATTATAAAGAATAAGTGAT
>JAWBTW010000004.1:4227-32370 GCA_039000165.1 Candidatus Aenigmatarchaeota archaeon | reverse complement strand
GTTATGAGCGAAAAAGTTTGGGAAGGCGAACTATTAGAGAATAGAGTAATAATTTGGGATCCTGAAGCAGTAATTCTTTATGATGAATCTGGCTATGGAAAGCCTTTACCTGAGGAAAGCCCGAATAGGCTTGAGCTTGACTTAATAGAAGCTGCCTATTTGCTTGAAAAAGGAAAGATAAAAGTTTTTGTTAAAGAAGACGATAAAAAAAGAAAAATTGAATTACCTGAACTAATGGAAATTGGAACAAAAAATGTTAATCAATTTCATCCTCAATTTATAGTTTATCGTGATTTAAGGAATAGAGGTTATTTGGTTAAGACTGGTTTTAAGTTTGGTGCCCACTTTAGACTTTATGAAAGAGGAGTAAAATTGAAAAGAGGACCAAAAGCGCCTCATGAACATACAAAAGCAATAGTTCATGCAGTTGCTGAAGAGGCTGCTTTTTCCTTACCTGAGATGTCTCGCGCAGTTAGACTTGCTCATAACATAAGGGCTACTATGTGGTGGGCTGTTGTAGATAAAGAAGGAGATGTAACTTATTATTCCTTATCAAGAGTTACACCTTAGTGATTTCTATGTATTTCAGGAAGGCGAGTGGTTTACATGGGAAGAATTAAAACTTCTTTTGTCAAGACAATCGCTTTAGAGCTTGTGGAAAAGTATCCCGATAAGTTTTCTAGCGATTTTTCAAAGAATAAAGAAGTTGTTAAGCAACTTGTAGAAATAAAATCGAAAAAGTTAAGAAATATGATAGCAGGCTACATAACATCTTTAAAGAAAAGAGCTAGCTAATTTTAAACCTAAGGATTGCTCCGATTCCATATTCTTTCAAAAATTTTTTACCCAACTCTTCCTTTTCGCTAACAAATTCTATTTCTCCACCTTTTTTCTCAACCTCTTCTATTACTTCTTCAGTTTTTTCATTTAAACCTTCTAAAGGAACAAAAAGAATTTTAATTGCTCCAAATAAGGCCGCATTTCTAACTTCTTCCAAACCATAAATTGCCAAACCGTCAAGCTTGTTTATATGAGCAAAAAATTCTTTAAGCGAGTAAGCTTTTTTAATTCTTCTTGTCAGTTTTTCTATTTTTTCCATCTGCTCTTTTCTCCATTCTTTTTTCTCTAGGATAAAACTATTTCCTGCAAGAATCTCAATCGTGTGGTAGCTTCCTTTTTGAATTTCTTTTGGGGCTTCTAATATCTTCCCTTTTATTCTCAACTTGTTTTTTTCTATTCCAACTTTTTCTACTTCAAGAGAAAGGACCAAAGCAACTTTTCTTGATTTTACTTTTTTCCCTTCTCTCTCAACAAAAATGTTTCTTACTGTTTTGGCTGTTATCTTATCTTTAGCTTCAATTATTTTAGAAAGATGCCATAAGTCTAGAAAATTCTCAGGGATAAGCCTGACAAAGCCTTTTTTAAAGTCTTTTTCAAGAATTTTCATAATAATAAATAAAAATTAATTGTTAAAAAAACAAAGTTAAATTAGGTGTTTTTTTGAAAGCACAGGCAAGAATAGACGAATTTGCCTTTGTTTTACTCGCAGGGCTTGTTTTAATAATAGTTATGATGGTAGCTTGGACTTCTGCTCCATCAGAATTTTTGAATGTTACTCCTTCTTCCATTTCAGTAAAAATTGAACCAGGAAATTATCAAACTTTAGAGTTAAATTTAAACGGTACTGCAACAAACGTTACTTTTATAGTAACAGGAGAAGTAAGGTCTTTCTTAAGTTTTGATAAAGAAAATTTTGACGTTTCTGGTTCAGAAGTTGTTACTGTTACTATATTTGTGCCAGAAATGACAGTCGAAAAAGTATACAGAGGAAAGATTCAAATAGCTTTTACTGGTGGAAATGTCTCGATTCCTGTAACCATAAACGTAACAAGAGTTCTAGTTCAGCAACTCCAGAGAAACTTTTACTTTGGAGACTTTTCTGTAAGTCATTCAGTTGGTTCAGAAGTTTTAGCTTCAAAGTACAGTTTTGAGGTTTCTAAAGGTTATTTTTCAGAGTATTCCTCAACTCTAACACATGAATCAATAAGCGAGGAAATGTTTCGAATGATCAACGGTGGTTTTATCAGTATTTTGGTAGAAGATACAAACAACGCAGGAAATTTGATAGTTGAGTTTAACGGCGAAGAAGTTTACAACCAAAACGTAAAACCTGGAGAAGTAGTTATCCCACTAAATGCTTCTAAAATAGAGAAATCAAACTATGTTACAATAAAAGCAGGTTTGCCTGGATGGAAGTTCTGGATGAGCACTGTTTACAAAATCTCTAGTGCAAAGTTTGGAATATTTTACTATGGAGTTAGTGAGAAAAGTTTTAATTTTGAGCTTAGCGATAAGGAAGTTAACAATTTTAAGTACGCTTTACTTAGTGCAAGAGTTAAAGACTCTAACCCAACAAAAGATTTGATAGTAAAAATAAACGAAAAAGAAGCTTATAAGGTTAATAAAAAAGCTGGTGAAATTATAAGCAAAACACTTTATCCTGGTGAAATAGCTTTAAGAAAAGGAATGAACCTTATATCCTTTTCTACAGAACCTCCTGACGGTTTCTATAATTTGGCTGATGTTACTCTAATTATCAGTTATATGGGTTAAGAAGGTGAACAAGAAGAAAGTAGGCAAGTAAAATCTCTTGTGCTTGTCCCTCCTGCCAAGATTGCTATGCAAAGCTTGACAAAATTTTTTAACTCATTATCTTCAAAAAATTTATCGATTAAAACCAAAGCAATAACTACTGCTATTATTTTAATTAGTGGAAAAGTAAAACTTCCAAAAGTTTGAATTAAAAGAGTTGGGAAAACATGTTGTTCAGAGTAGCCAAAAAAGTTTATAGAAACAAAAGTTACGATTCCGTCAAAAGTTTGGATTAAAGTTACTGCCTTATTTTCTTTTTTCCATTTTACAACAAGAATAAGAGCAAGAAATGGAAAGAAAAAAGTTAGGACATAAAATACCCTAGTTAAGTCCAGTTGGGGAATTTTCGCTATTGCTAAGGAAAAAAGAATAAAACCAGTTAAAAAAACAATTTTACTGTAAGAAATTCCGAACTTTTTCTCTATAAGTAAGGAAATGAGAAGAGTTAAAATGGTAATGAAAGCAACTAAAAAATAAATGTAAGGAGTAGCAAAGAGAAAGGAAGTTAGAATTCCTAAATCTCTCAAAACTCTTAAAACTCCACCAAAAATTACAAAAGGAAATATTGCTAAAGAAAATTTTCCATCAACTTTAACCTTAAGTTTTTTAAGCATTTTAAAAATCAGTAAGACTGCTACAATCAGAATTATACCATAGAGCAAAGTTTTATCCCAAGTATAGCCTGTTTCTATTGCTGGCTTAAGAAGAAATTTAAGGTACTCGTTAAAGCTATTCATAAATAATAAATCGAGATACAAATTAATAATTATGAAAGAAATGGTGGAATTAATTTTTATAATACTTTTTCTATTTTTAGCTGTGTTCCTTTCAGGATGTATAAATCAACCCACTAATCAAACAGCACCTTACGTAAAAGACATAATAGTTATCGAGAATTATGAAATTTCAGATTCAACAATCTATAACGGCTCTTCAGCTACTTTAAGGTTTACCGTTAAAAACAAGGGAAAAGAAACTGTCGAAAAAGTAAAATTAACATTTTTCAACTTAGGTGGCTTTAAAAATTACAATTTAAAGTGTTATAAAGCTGAAATTAAAGATTCAGAATGCATTTTCTATAATTTGAAATCAGGAGAGGATAGAGAAGTCAAACTTGAAGTTTTTGCTCCTGATATAGTTCCACCATCAGGAGCTGGAATACCTGTGAACTTTTTTGTTGAGTATGATGTTTCAAGAAAAGCGCAAGCTGTAATTCCAATAATAGATAAAACTCTTTTAACAAAACCTTTAGCTAGTTTTTCTTCAACTCAATTTGGTGATGGTCCTATTAAGTTTGAATTTAAATTAGCAGAAGCAAGTTACGGAGAAAAAGCCATACCATTCAAAGTAGAGATGTTACTAACTGACATCGGAACCTATACGAACAAAAAAACTCCCAAAATTCCGGCAGGTAACATTGTTTTAACAGTATACAAACTGTCTAAAACATCACCTTGTCCGCATTTTGATGACTCTTATAAGTCAACTAAAGAACTATTTCTCAATCCTTCTGATTCTCTTTACTGTTTCTTTAAATCAGAGGATTTTGAAGGTTCGGAATTAGATGTTTTAATCGAAGCAACTTATAACTATACTTACACTTTCTTTAGAACTCAGAGCTTTACGATTAAACCTATGGGTTAAACTTTATATTATTAATTTTTCAAATTAGAAAATAGAGAGATAATGAAAGAGTACATTATTGTTGGAATCGCTCTTTTAACTGTCGTATTTCTTTCAGGATGTATCGGTCAACCTCCACAGAATGTAACAGTCACTGGAGGTAGAATTTCTGTTAGTTTGAACGTAACTCCACTTACTGCTCCTAAAAACACACCAATTTCAGTTGTTTTAACTGTTTCAAATAAAGCCCTCTTTCCTATAAGAGACGTGAAAGCAGCACTCTTCGGTCCGGTGGAATGGGATTTAGGCGGGGAAAAAAGTGCACCTAGGATAGAGCCTAATGGAGAAAGAATATTCACATGGAATATTAGAACTTCTGTACCTAGAAGTGCTAATATTCACGCAAGAGTTAATTATATGGTAGAGACCAATAGAAGTGCGAGTTACAGAGTTGTAAAATATGGAACACCAACTAACGAAAAACCAGGTTTAGTTTCGTCATCAATAACAAATGATTTAGGCGGGCCAATAAGGATAGAATTTGAAGGCGACGCTTCTTACGTTTATCCAGATGAGGAAGGAAGGGTGAATATCAAGATAATACTAACTAATAGAGGAGACGGAAGAGCTTATAAAGTAGGTGGAACCCCAGAGCAAGAGAAAGGTTTGGATCAAGTTGACGTTTACATTTCAGCTCCAGGTCTTACTTTTTCTGAAAGTAGCGACGATGCTTGTAAAGGTACTAACCCAACAGTTGATTTAGTTGGCAAAACTATGGGAATAATAATCTGCGAGGCAGCAATTCAACCTGATGAAATTGAAATACTTAATGATTACCTAGTTACAGTAACGGTAAGGTACAATTACTATCAAGAAAAAACAACACCAACAATTACGATAACAGAGAGATAGAAATGCTTAGTATTGTTATAGCTTGTATGGCTTTAACTTCATCTATATTTTCTGCCTCTCTTCTTTTACTTAGTTTTTTATCAAAGAATTATAGAAGATTTTTTCTGATTTTTTCAATTATTTTTGGTTTTTCATCCTGGTCTCTGTTTGAGTATGCAATTTTCTTATCTAATTCTGATTTATTTTATCTCTTGCTCTATCCAGCAGTTCCTATGTTACCTTTTCTTTTTTCTTCAACAGCCTTGTTCTTGTTTTTGCTGTACTGCTTTATAAAAGAGTTAAGAAAGAAAGTCTAAGATTTTTTCAAAAAGTTATGGTGGGCCTGAGGAGAGTCGAACTCCTTTCTCCACCGTGTGAGGGTGGCGTCCTACCGTTAGACTACAGGCCCTCTAATTTTACTATTCTTAATGGTATTTAAAAATAAAATTGAGAATGTATAACCTCAAATGATACAAAAGTCGCTTTTTAAGATACACTCACGCCAAAAACAGATTTAAATTGTTGGTCTGGTGGTTCAAAACATACAAGTACTACATTATATGTACCAGGAGCTAAATTTGAAAAAACCAAAGTAGGAGTAGAGGCAAACTCAGTAGCAGGGATATATTCTTCTTTCTTCTCCTGTATTTGCATTAATTGCAACTAGTTTACGTACGCTCTAACTCATCAAGCAACCATCCCACGTGCATTCTATAGTACCAGCACCACCGTTACACTGAAGTGAAAGACTGCTGCTTGAGCCTTCCGAAGATGTGGTTTCGCCACAATATTCTTTATATCCTGCATTTGCCCACCAATGAGTTGCGTCTATTTCTGGATAAGTTGTTGCGTTAAAACCTTCTGGTTTTATTTTCCATTTTTTTGGGTTGCACGTTGTTGGTTCAGGACAACAAGAACCTGGAGTAATGCTAGAACAAATTAAAGATTTTGTGATAGTTTCGTTAAAACCATTTTCTTCCATATAATAGGTCTGAAGGAGGAAAAGACAACCTCTTGCGTCAAGCTTATAGTATCCACAACTACACTCATATATGTGGAAACAATACAACCCATCTTCACAGTAGGGTAAGTTTGTGATCATTCCATAATGTCCTCTTTCTGCTAGAACATTATTACCATCTATGCTGAGTGAAACATGTTGTAAACAATATGATGCTGCAGCGCCTTGATCTTTACAACCACCTTGAATATACCTATTACATAGGTTTTCGCAATAATTTTTTTGGTTCTCATAATAATAAGCCTCTCTGAAATCTTGTATGTTCGGTAAACTAGATGGACCAACAACTCCTGTGAAAAATCTAATGATGATAAAAGTAACAACTATCAAGATTACAACTATAAAAATAATTTCTAGTGCCACTGAAATACCTTTTTTCATATAAACCTGCTATAATATTTTTTGACTTTATATTTAATTATTTTTTATGCGAAAAAAACCATAAACAAAAGAGTTTGTTCTATTGTTTGAAAACAATTAAAACTGTTTAAGGTTTTTCTGAACAGGAAATTTTTCTCTTTTAATTTCAACCCCTTCGTCAAATATTGGTTTTCCATAATTTCCATCATATCCAGGAATATACTTGATTTTCCCTTCTCTTACTTTTATTATCGCTTCAGCAATCTTTTCGTTAGTAACTTTTAACAATTCTTCCTTTGGAACGTTAAGCAAAACGTTTAGCTCGTTTCCAAATTTTTCTATTAGCTTATCATGTTCTTCCAAAACTTTTTTTGAATAAAGCTCTCCAGAGCCCCAAGCAAAAGAAATTATTTCATACAAAGGCAACAAAGTTTTAAAAGGAATAGCATCTTTTGGAATAAAACCTTCTGGCCTATCTGCCAATTCCTCAACTCTATGCAATACTCCTACAGTTAATTTTCTTTTGCATTTTGGGCAAATGTTATTTAACTTTATAGCATCCTTAGGATGCAAACTTATGCTGCAATTACGATGTCCGTCGAAATGGTATTTTCCATAGTTTGGGTCAACCTCTACAGTATATAAAAACCTTTTCTTATCTTTTTTCTTTATCGCGTCAAGAATTTCCCAATAAGTTACTTTTTCTAAATCAAAAACATTCGCTTCTCTTCCTAAACGCCAAGGATGCGGACTATGCGAATCTGAGTTGCTAAGTAAAGTAAACTTATCTAAAGAGCTTAACCTCCAGTTCATAGCAGGATCGCTGCTTAACCCTGTTTCTAAAGCAAAGATATTTTTTGTTTGATCCTGATAACATTCTTCTATTGAATCAAACCCAGACCTACTTCCTAAGCAAGACATCCAAGGAGTCCAAGCATGGGCAGGATAAATCAAAATATCCTTACTAATTTGCATTAAAATTTCAACAAGCTCTGCTGCAGTCAAGTTTAAAATAGGTCTACCATCAGAAGCTAAACTGCCAAATTTTGAAAGAGCTTCATTTATTTGTTCAACAACATCAAAGGTTGGTGCATGAATTACATGATGTACTCTCTTTATCATTCTTTCAAATTCAAAATATGTCGCAACTTCACTTGTTAACATAAAAAGAGTTTTGTTATACTCGAACAGTCCAGAGTCTTCTACTGGTTTTAACTTTTTCTTTAATTCATCAAACCATTTTTTAAAAGTAAAATCTCCGGTTCCAACAAGATTTAAACCTTTTATTTTTGCACCATTACTTATTCCTTCCAAGTTCATTTGCTTGCTGGTTGCTCTGCTATAAAGAGAATGAAGGTGAAAGTCTGCTATAACAATCATTTTCTCACTTGATTCTTTCATCACTACATAATAACCTTTAGAAAGCGAAGGATAAAAATAAACCTATAGAAATAACAAACAGGAAGAACCAAAGCCAAAGTTTCCATACTATAACTTTACTTCCGTCCAGGGGAGGAATTGGTAAAAGGTTGAAGAAAGCAAGGAAAGAGTTGATAGAAGATAGAGCGAAGAAAAAATCAAAATTTTGTACAAAAAACAAACCAACTAGAGGTCTAGAAATTAAAGCGATAAAAATGTTTACCAAGATTCCACTAACCGATATTAAACCAATTTCCTGAGCAGTTAACCTTATTCTTCTAAACCCCCATCTTCCAAAAGTGAAAGGATAGATTACAACAGCACCAGGAACTATGAATTTGAAACCTAAAAGCATGAAAATTAAACTGATTAAAAGCCCTGTTGTCCACATTTTATAAAAGGATAAACAGCCAAATTTCCTCGCAACACTTTTGTGAGCCAGTTCATGAAGAAGGAAAGTAAGAACAACTATTATCAAATAAAAGGGAAAAAGCTCAAAAGTTCTTTTTGGATCGCGAACGTTATAAGAGAAAATTAGCGAAACAACTAAGACAGAAATTATTATATCTTTTATTTCTTCCTTCGAAAAGTATTGCATGGTATCACCTAGATTAAAAAGTATTGTAAAGCTTCTTGAATATTACTAACTTCTTTAACACTAATTCCAACTTCTTTGCTTACATCTATTTTTTCTGGTCTGTATTCAGTAGAACAGTAAGTTACTGGTCCGAACCTTTCGCAGTGCTCTATCGGCTTGTAATAAGTTTGAATTGCTTGGCCTAAAGGAACTAAAAACAGTTTGGCTCCTATGTCTTTTGCAGCCTTAGCCTTTGCAACTATTTCCCCTACTGGTCCAATACTTCCATCAGAGTTTATAGTCCCTGTTATCATAACACTTTGATTTAAGGTTTTATTTTCGATTAAAGCTATTGTAGCAATCGTCATAGCAGCTCCTGCTGATGGCCCACCTATGACAGAAGCATTTGTTTCTATAGCATATATTAAATCTATGTTAGACAAATCTATCTTAGTGTAGTTTTGAGCAACTTTTTGAGCAACTCTTATAGAGTGTTGAGTATCAACCCAGAAAAGTAGCTGATTTATGTCAACCAAAACTCTTCCTGTTCCAGGTTTTGCTTCAACTATTAGCTTTGTAACAACACCGTTTCCTTCAGAATCAACAGCAGGTATGTACATCCAGCTTTTAAGAACGCTCTCATTACTTAATATTATTTTTGTTCTTTCCCCTACTGTTATGTTTGGTAAGATTATTGATTTGAGAGTGATGTTTGAAGCAACGGAAAAGACAATGAGCAAAGCTATAGCGATTAAAATGATTTTTAGACTGTCTTCCATATCACTTAATTCCTTTTTAAAATTTAAATTTTTAGAAATTGCAGGAGGCACGCCTTCGGTGGGCATAAGCTTCCAGAAAGGTTGCTCCAAACTTCCTTCTCCACCCCGTATCTTTCAAGCATGAGACAGCCTAACTTACGAGTGCTTCCTTCCGGACCTCCTCGGTTTCGTTAGGCTACCCACCCTGAAAGGCGAGGCTTCTCAGTCGGAAGCTTGGACCTCTCTGAAAACTTATGCCGCCCTCAGGCTTCGGTCGGCCATATAGACCATTTGCCACTGCTTTTTTCAGCAGCACGGAAGGCCTAGCTCCGCGACCTAGCCTCCTGCATTAATTGATTTTCCCAAAGGAATATTTAAAGGTTAGCAATTTTTAAATAGAAGCAAAAAAAATAATTATGGAAGAAAAGAAACTTCTTGGGATAGCATATATCCTTTCAATAATACCAGTGTTGAACATAGTGGGTTTAATTCTTTTGATATTAGGTTGGATAAAACTAGGGAATAAGTACAACGAAAACCTTTGGAAATGGGTCGGTTATTCTGCAATATTAGCTATAATAGCTTCGATTCTAGCTTTTGCAACACTAATGGGAAGTATATTTGCAATGGCAGCTGGAATTTTGGATGTTTCAGCAGTACTTTCGAACTTTTTAGTTCTTGCACCGGTGTTACTATTATCCCTAGTTTATGCGATTCTTCAGTTAATAGGTCTATGGAAAGCAGGAACAAAGTTTAACTCTGGTTTGCTAAAAGCAGCAAGCATTCTTTCAATAATTATTCCACCAATTGGCTATTTGCTTGCAGCAATCGCCTTTCTAACGCTTAAAGAAAAATAGCTTAGCTTCCTTTCAATTCTTTTTTTATTTTTTCTATGGCTTCGGGGTTTGCAACAGTTGACAAGTCTCCTAAGGCTTCATTTCTTAAAATATTTCTCAAAATTCTTCTAACAATTTTTCCACTTCTCGTTTTTGGTAAATCTTCAACAAAAGCAATTCTTGCAGGTTTTGCTATTGGCCCGATTTTTTTGTCAACTTGCTTTATTAGTTCTTCTTCTAATTCTTTTGAGCCTTTAAAGCCCTGCTTAAGAACAACAAAAGCAAAAGGAACTTCACCTTTAATTTCATCAGGTACTCCAACGACAGCAGACTCAACCACGCTACCATGCGAGTTTAAAGCATTTTCTATTTCTCCTGTTGTAATCCTATGACCAGCAACTTTTATTACATCGTCAACCCTTCCAATAATTCTTATTAAACCGTTTTCATCTTTAAAAGCACCATCGCTTGTAAAATAAATTTTACTTCCATACTTGCTCCAGTAAGTTTCCAAGTACTTTTTTTCATCCTTATAAATTCCTCTTAACATACCAGGAGGAAATGGTGAAAGAATTACCAAATTTCCTTTCTGGCCTTTTTTGCAAACTTTACCCTTTTCATCAAGAATTTCAACTTTTACTCCTGGAAAAGGCAAGCCAACAAAACCAGGCTTGAAAGGGCCAATTCCTGGCAAGGATGAAATTAAAACTCCGCCAGTTTCCGTTTGCCACCAAGTATCGACTATTGGACATTTTTCTTTACCAACATTCTTAAAGTACCAAAGCCATGTTGCTTCATCTATAGTTTCGCCCACTGATCCTAATAAGCGAAGGGTTTTAAACTTATACTTCTGAGCAATACTTCCATTCATTTTCTCAAACATTCTTATGGCAGTTGGTGCTGTGTAAAAAATCGTTACTTTATGCTTTTCTATTATTTGGGCCCATCTGTCAGGAGTAGGATAATCCGGAGCTCCCTCGAAAATCAAAGTTGTTATCCCGTTAAGCAAGGGAGAATAGCAAGTATAAGTATGACCTGTAATCCAACCAAAGTCTGAAGTGCACCATAAAATATCTTTTTCATGAAAGTCAAAAATCCATTTACCAGTCCAATAAGCTTGTACTGTATAGCCTCCGCAAGTATGAATTATTCCTTTTGGAGTACCAGTAGTTCCTGAAGTAAACAAGATAAAAAGTAAGTCTTCGGAGTCCATTTTTTCTGGTTCGCATTCATCGCTTGCTTCTTTAATCAAATCCTCAAGCCAAACATCTTTTTCAGGGTTCCAAGGAATTTCGTTTTTTGCTCTTTTAACAACAATAACCTTTTCAACCTTAGTTTCTTTTATTCCTTCATCAGCACTTTGCTTTAGGTTTATCACTTTTCCTCTTCTGTAATAGCCATCAGCAGTAATCAAAAATTTTGCTTCGGTTATTTGCAACCTTATCCTTAAGGCTTCAGGAGAAAAAGCAGAAAATATTACTGTATGAACTGCTCCTATCCTTGCACAAGCAAGCATAGAAATTATTGTTTCTGGAATCATTGGTAAATAAATTCCAACTATATCGCCTTTTTTTACTCCCAGTTTTTTTAAAGCGTTAGCTAGCTTACAAACTTCCTTAAAAAGTTCTTCATAAGTCAAAACTCTTGGTCTCTCTTCCAAAGGTTCTGGTTCCCAAATCAACGCAACTTTGTCTTTAATTTTTTCCCAACCAAGCAAGTTTTTTTCAAAAATGTTGGAAGTTATGTTGATTTTTCCTCCTAAGAACCATTTGAAGTAAGGTGCTTCATGTTGAAAAGTTTTTTTCCATTTTTCAAACCAAAAAAGTTCTTTTGCTAAGTTTTCCCAAAATTTTAAAGGATTCTTTTCAACTTGCTTGTAAATTCTTTTGTCCTTAACCCAAGCAATCTTTTTCATTTCCTTTGAAGGAAAGAACAAATTTCCTTTTTTTATCACAAACTTCATAAATTATAATTTATTTTGGATAAAAATTATTTACAACGGAAACAGAAAACTATAAATATTTGTTAAATTCTTTTATAGTGAGTAGGTGAAAAGTGAATGGCAGAAGAAGAATGGGCTGAAGAAGAAGAGGAAGAAGAAGTAGAAGAAGAGGAAGAAGAAGAGGAAATTCCAGAAGAAGAGTGGTAGCTAGTAACGCTTCTTTCACTCTTTTCTTTTTTATTTTTTTAACTCTTTATTTAACTTATGGAGCTTGAAAAAGGAAAAATCTTAGTTAAACTTGCAAGAAGAAGTGTGGAAAAATTTTTTGAGAAGAATAAATTAGAAATAGAAGAGACTGAAGAAAAAGATTTTAAAGAAAGAAGAGGAGTTTTTGTAACGATAGAAACTTATCCTGAAAATGATTTGCGAGGTTGTGTAGGCTTCCCTTTACCCTATTTTTCTTTGTATGAAGCAGTTCAAAGAGCTGCGATATCGTCTGCTTTTGAGGATTACAGGTTTGAGCCTTTAAGAAAAGAAGAATTGAAAAAAGTTGTTTTTGAAGTTTCAATTTTAACAAAACCTCAGCTAATAAAAGTAAGAAAAGCAGAAGAGTACTTGGAAAAAATAGAAGAAGGTAAGGATGGATTAATTTTAGAGTATGGAGGTTTTAGCGCCCTTTACTTGCCTCAAGTCTGGGAAATAATCCCAGAAAAAGAAAAATTCTTAGAATCACTTTGCTTAAAAGCTGGTTTAAATGCTAATGCATGGAAAGAAAAAGGAGCAAAAATTTTTAGGTTTAGAGTAGAGGCTTTTAAGGAAGAAGAACCTGAGGGTAAAGTTATAAGAGTTTTTTAACCAAAAAGAGAAGCTAAAGCACTTTCTGGCTCTTGTTTTTCTTCTTTTCTGCATGTATCACAAAGCCACTCTTTTCCTTTTTTCACTACACACCTTATACAACCTATTCTTTTGCATCTATCACAAGCAACTAGTTCCATTATTTCGCTAGAACAATTTGGACAAAGCATTAATCATACCTCTTTTGTTTCACAACTTTAAAATCAAAGGCAAAGTATTCCTTGAATAAATGCAGTATCGGACTTACCTTAGAAAAGTCTATTTCACCTTCTTTTGCTATTTCATCTTTTATTTCTGCAGTTAGGACTTCGCCGAATATTGCAAAGTGATCGCCAAACTTTTTCTCTTCTATTAGCTTACATTCTAACCAAGCAAAGGCTTCTTTTACTCTTGGTGGCTTTACAAGAATGGAGGAAAATTTTTTTAGGCCCACAACCTCAAGCTTGTTTACCCCTTCAGGATACCTTGCTGCGCATCTCAAAACTTGATCAGCATATTGCTTTGACAAAATGTTTATAACAAACTCTTTTGTTTCTTGAATATTTTTGTGAGTTCTTATTTCTGGAGTTAAGGAAATCATAACTATTGGAGGAGAAAAGCTTATTGGTGAGCAAAAGCTTATCGGTGCAGCGTTTACTCCCTGCTTAGAGTTTACTGTTGTAACTAAAATTACCAAGCGAGGGGAGATTAAACGGTAGGCTTTTTCTAAGGGATATTTCATAATTAATTTTTCTTTTTCTTAAGCATAAAAGTATGTTACCACTTTTCGAAAGTAATGTTTAAATAGGCAAGAGAAGAGTTTATATTTCTTTTCTTTAAAATGAAAATTAGGTGGAAAAATGGCTTTGTTTGAAGCAACCTATATTGAATGGGGAATAGCTTTACTCCTAGGAATAGCCTTAGCTGAGTACGCAAAGTTTACGAAGAAATCAGAAAAAGGTTTTGGTTTCCTGGCAACAGCAGGAGTATTCTTCCTGTTTGCAGGAGTATTCCCTCAAGTGGTTCTTAGCTACTTAACCTTTGGAAATATAGGTCTAGACACAATATTTGCAGCACTAGGTTGGATTCTAGCACTTATAGGAACACTTCTTATAGCCTATGAAGTTCTATTTGAGAAGTAGGTTTTTTTCTTTTTTCTTTTCTTTTGAATTAAATTTATAGTTTAAATCAAGAAATAATAGTAGATGAAAATATCAAAAATAATAGTACTTGTGTTCGTTTTGGCTTTGGCTTTGAATTTAATAGAGATGAAAAAAGATAAATTAGTTGAAAGCAATTTTACTTTAGTTAAAGCTCAATGTAAACCAAGAAATTCTACTTTTCTTGAGTACAATTCAACAACACAAACCTTTAAAATTTGGAACGATCAAGAGGTTTACTGGATAAATAAAACTTCAGGCCTTCAAATTACTCAAGACTTACCAAACTGGTGGAGCAAAAATTGGATTTGCATTAATGCAACTGCAGGAAATTTTAAATTCGAAGGAATTTGCACAGATTCTTTTGAATTAACATGGACTAACGCAACAAACGAAGAAGCAACATGGGTTGAACTCAACGGTACTTCAAAGGAATATACTGCACCTGGAGGTTATAAGTTTTACTTTAAGGTTAGGTATTTCCTTAAAGATCATGACAGAAAGCTTAGCGTAAGTTTTTATGGCTATAATACTGGTTCAAAAGCTATTGATGACCTTTGGTTTTGGTGGAAAACTACTGAGATAAAAATAAACAATTCTTATGAAGATAATGCTTTTGTTATAAACTCAACTTTGAATGAAGTTGAAGTCTATGATTTGCATGGTTTAGATGCTATTTTCAACTCAACTTATTTGAAAGAAAAGAAGTACGAAGTTCACAAAAGGAATTACAAGGATTTGGTTTTATGGAGAATAAGGCTTGATTGGCTAAGTGATTATGATTATGAGTTAAATGTTAGTGACGAGGGGCAGTACAATTCAGTAATAACTTTGAAGCAGCATATAGGAAGCGTTGCTCCTGGTGAAGAGAAAAATTCAGAATTTTATTGGGAAGACGCATCTGGCTATACTTTAGCTTGCAATGTTGGAGGGACTTGCTCTTGCAACTACAATAATTATTTGCTTGAATGTACCGTAGGAAATTGCTACATTTTAACATCTTGTACAGTAAGCTGTCCTTCTCCTTATCCAAACTCTTACTTAAGCTCAAACACATGCCAAGCAGTTCCTGCTTCTTCAAGTAGTTGTTGTGGAACTTTTATTGCTTGCTTTGGATGAAAGTGGTGTTATGAGAAAAAAATGGCTTGCATTCATTTTTTTTGTCCTTTTCTTTATTAGTATAAAAAATGTTTTGGCTGCCTGGTGCTGTTTAGGAAGTGGAGGAAGTTGTACTTGCTCTTCTACAGGAAGTTGCACTTATACTTGCAATCCCGGCTGGTTCAACGATGATGGAATAGTAACTAATGGCTGCGAGAACCAAGCCCCAAAATGGTTTACCCCTTCTGAAAATAGTACAAACCCAAACCCAGGAGATGCAGTAAAGTTTAGTGTTAACTGGACTGATGTTGTTGGTGCAGCAGGAAAAGGCTTAGGAATAAACTATACTTGGTTTTCTTGGAATGCTTCAGGAGTAAATTGTGATACCTGGGTAAACATCTCTTTTACACCAAGAAATAATGTTAATTCTATTTGGCACAACGAAACTCAAATCATTCCGACAGCTTGTGCAGGGAAAAAAATTGTATGGAAGCAGTATGCTAACGATTCAGCAGGCGAGATAAACGTATCACAAGAAAGAATAATAGCAGTTCAAGACATACAACCACCTCAATATTCTCTTAATTCAACGAACTCAACTGTAGCAGGAAGTGTAGTACAACATTCTTTGAAATGGACTGATGATGTTGGGTTAAGCTATGCCATTTTCAGCTTTGATAATTGTACAGGGAGGTTACAAAATATTTCAGGTATGAGCTTGTCTGGAACTGAAGCATGGAGTAACTTTAGTGTAGTAATAAACTCAACTGTTGGGTGTACTATAAGGTGGTGCGTTTATGTCAATGACACTAATAATAACTGGAATGGAAGTTCTTGTCAAAATCCTTTCAGCTATACAACTACACCCTATTTTCCAACAACCACAACAGTCCCTTTTTCTCCAAACCAAAGAGCAATTTGTAGAGATGGGAAAAATTATATACATATTGTTTGGAAATACGATGCTAATACTATAAGTTATGCTAGAAGCATAGATAACGGTAAAACTTGGATAATTAATAACACGATAGTTAATTCAACTGGCTCAAAAGGCTTGCCTTCAATTTCTTGCGATGGTAATAATATAACTATAGCTTATAGAAATGGAACTTCAGGAGTTGTAATTTATATCTCAGAAAACAACGGAGAAAGCTTTGAAGAGAAAGTTCCTTATTCAAGTGGGATAGGAGAATACGTTAGCGTTGAAAGAAGGGGGCAAAGAATTTATGTTGTTTATCAAGATAATGAAGATGCAACTGATATAGAGTTTTTTAATTCGAGCGATGCTGGGAATACATGGGGTCCAATAAAAGTTGTATTTGATGGGTATGAAACATATGTAGGACAAATACTTC
Source organism: Candidatus Aenigmatarchaeota archaeon (assembly GCA_039000165.1). Lineage (GTDB taxonomy): Archaea > Aenigmatarchaeota > Aenigmatarchaeia > CG10238-14 > SCSR01 > JAVZHQ01. The sequence continues at coordinate 15,844 of JAWBTW010000004.1, read as the reverse complement.
AGTTTGCTTTTTATTATTACGAGCCTTCTATTGCTGTTGACGGAAACGGAAGCTCAAACGATAGAATACATATTGTTGCCAGGGAAAAAAGTTACGATACTGGTATCCTTTACTATTTTATCACTTATAAAAATTCTTCTAATTCAGGAGTCAGCTGGTCTCCGTACAGAAATGTAATTTTTTCAGACCAAACTGAATTCTTTACCCCAAGCATAACTTATAATGGAAGCAAAGTTTATGTTACCTATTATTCTTCAGATAATAAAATATACTTTAACTCAAGCTCTGATTATGGTTCAACCTGGACCGGAGAAAGAATTGATACTATAATAGATACAAGCAAAGCTCGATATCCGAGTGTAACAACCAATTCCTTAGGCTATCCTCTTGTTTTATGGCAGCAAAACGACACAACTAATAATAAAAGATGGAACATAATTTACAGGAATAATTCTGGAAGTTGGGAAAATCCTGTCTGGATTACTACAGATATCGCAGGAGATAACGTTTATCCAAATTCAAAGTATCAGTCAAAAGATTGTGTAGAGTTTATCTATAGAAAAGGAACTTCTTCACCTTACAACATAATTTACAACAACCTAACAGTATGTCCATTTCCTTCACCCCCTTATTTGGAAGCTTGGCTTTCATCACCGCCTTTAAGCTACAACGTTCCTCAGAATTCTACCTTTATTATAAATGCAACAGTTTACTGTAAAGCTGGAAGTTGTGGCAACGTTTACGGAACCGTAAGATATAACGCTTCTTCTCCTTTTCCAGATACACCAATAAGCACAACTGAAGGAGATAAACCATTTTTTATTCAAGAAGCTTTTGCTTTAGCAACGAAAGCTTGCCCAACAAATCCTTTAGATGAGAATGAATTCTGCAATCTAACTTGGGTTGTTAATGCAAGTGGTGATGTTAATTCGGTCTGGAAAATTGGTGTACTTTTTAATTCTTCTTTAACAGAAGTTCAGCAAAACCACACTCAAAATTCAACAATAACTATTGTTTCTGGAATAGAAATAGAAAGCTTGATTTTGTCTTGGGACTTTATAGACTTTGGCTTTTTAACTCCAAGCACTCCAGCAGAAAACAACCCTGCCCCTGGAAATGAAAACAATTTATACAACATAACAGTTATAGGAGCATGCAGTCCGAACATTTGGATTAAAGGAACAGACCTTACAAATTCAACTTACAATTCCTTTATAGCTGTTGGCAATTTAAGCTGGAGCAATTCAAGCAATATTTACAACCCAAGCACAGTTTATCCTCTTGACTATTATTACAAGCTTCTTTATTCTGCTCTTCCACCAAACTCAAACTTAACACTCTACTACTGGCTTTCTGTACCAAGCGTTTATGCAGGAATTTATAAAGGAACCATAACGATATGTGGAAATTGCTCTTCGTTGTGTGATTGAAATGAAAGAGAAAATTTTGATTGCAATATTTTTCCTTTTATTTATTCCTTTTGCTAAAGCTTTAAGCTTTGGAAGCTTGCAAAAAGGCAATTATGCAGAAATGGTAAAAGGAGAAACGAAAGAATTTACTCTTCTTTTCTGGAATCTTGAAAACTCTTCTTGTTTCGTTACTCTTGAACCTTTTTCACCAGAAAGTTTTGTTGTAATAGTTGAGCCAAAAGAATTTTTGTTAAACGCTTCTAAAATTGGTCCTCCTTACGAGGAAGGAGAATACGTTAAGCTTTCAGTAGGTGATGTTAAAGCATTTCCAGTAAAAGTTTTGATTAAAGCCTTAGATTCTGCAAAAGGAGAGAATGAAATAAGAATAAAAACAAGAGCAGAAAGCTTAGACTCAGGAATTAAAGTTGCTCAAGAAAAAACTTTTGTTTTCAAGATAAAAATTCTTGAACATTTTTCTTCAGAGGCCCAAGAGAAAGAAAAGAGCAAGCAAGTAAGTGAAGAAGAAAAAATAAGTTCAAGAATCTCTTTGCCAAGCTTTGACCTAAGGTTTGCAATTTTAGCTTCAGCAATAGTTTTAATTTTATTAATCTCTTTCCTAATTTACAAATTCTTATAACCTAAGCTTTTTGAAAATTCTTGAGAAAAATCCTTCTTCTCTATAGGTTTCTCCTATCAAATTGCCAGCAAGTTTTATTATTTCTCTGCTTGCTTTTGATTTTTTGTTAAAAAGAACAACAGGAGTCCTTAAAGCTAAGCTTTTTAAAACATTTTTGTCTGAAGGAATTGAAGCAATTACTGGCAAACCAGTAAGCTGCTCTATTTCCTTTTTTTTCATCTCATATCTTTCATTCCCAACCATGTTTAAAACAATTCCTAAGGGCTTAACTCCAATTTCGTTCACAACTTCTAAGCATCTTATAACATCCATAACGCAAGGAACATAAGGAGTGGTAACAAAAATAACTTCATCACAAGCTTTTATAGCAGCTAAAGCTTCCCTTCCTAGACCAGGAGCAGCATCGAGCAATATTATATCAGTTTTGTCAAAAAGCTTTTTTATACTATCTTTAATTTGAATTACATCCACGCCTTCCAAATCCTTCCAGGATAAAGAGGCAGGAACAATGTTGGCTCCGCTATAATGCTTGTAAAGCGCTTCTTCTATGGAGATTTCATTCCTTAAAACTTTGTTCAAGCTAGTTGGACAAAAGTGAATTCCCAAGTAAAGGCTTAAGTGGGAAGTTGTTATGTTGCAATCTATAACAGTAACGTTTTTTTTGAAAAAGTGTGCTAAAGAAGCTCCTAAGTTTGCGGTCAAAGTTGTTTTTCCAACTCCTCCTTTTCCAGAAATTATCCCTATTACCCTTGCCAATTTCTCACAATATAAAATTGTATTCTAAATTAATAATCTTGTAGCTTTGTCTTTCAAGATAATCTTAAGTTTCAAAGGTAGTACTTTAAAAGCTCTTCTTTTTTTACATAGTTTAAAGTTATGTTGTACTCTCCAAAGATTGTAAGACAAAAACCAAAAATTGTTGTAAAATAAAAGGAAAAGTAAGTGGAAGTTAAAGCTATTATGTCAAGGCCAGAAAGCATTAAGGATAAACCAACAGCTACAAAAAAAAGCTTTTTGTCTTCAGCTTCTTTTAAAAAAAGGAAAAGCGAAGAAAAAGCCAAGCTAAACAAAATTCCTCCTGAATAAGTTAATGAATTAGAAGAATTGCAAAAAAGCTCAGTATAAGGGCCTTCTCTACTTGTGTCAAAAAGAACAATTCTTGCGCTTGAGCAGCCTGTAAGTAAGCCAATAGTTAAATGGCCAAACTCATGCACACAAACAAGTGCTAGTAGGACTATTATATTAACTATAATCATTTTCAAAAGTATTTGAAGTGTTACTACTGAATGGTTGCTAAATTCCATGAAATACTGATAAACAGCAAACTATTTAAGCTTGTTGTTCTTGTTTTTCTTCTTTCTTTGGTTTCAAAACTGAGAGAAAGCCCTTTGCTTCTTTTTTCTTTAGAAAAGGCATTCCTGTTACTGGGTTTTCCACTACTTCATAACCTTTTGGCAAATCTCTTAGAGCTCCTGTAGGATCTTTTGAAAAATAATAGATTTTTTGTTTTCCCTTTTCTCTAACATGAAGCCAAAACTTTTTTCCTTGTTTGTTTGTGTAGACAAAAGGTGAAAAAAGTCCCATAAATTTTTTTATTGATTTTTTAACTTAAGTTTCTATTCCTCTCAAAAGCTTTGGTCTCTTAAGCTCTTCTTTTTTCTTTCTTCTTCTAGAAAGAATTATTGCTATGATTATTGCTAAAATTATTATCAGAAGAAGGATAAGAGGTAAGAAAGGAAAAGCAGGATAATAAACAGGAATTAAAGCTAAGGAAAGCTGGAAAACTGTTTCCTGTAAGTGATCTTTAACTTCATCTAACTTTTTCTTAGTGTCTAAGTATTTTCCTAGGTTATAATAGGTTTTTGCTTGCTCTAAGGCTATTTTTGCTTTATCCAAGCTTTCTTGGGCTTTGCTTACGTCAATTCCTTTCAAAAAAGCAGCATCTATTTGATTCTGGATTTCTGAAATCAAGTACTCATAGTATTCAATCGTTTCCTTTACTTCTTTTTCTATATCTGGTAAACCCGAAACAACTTCTACGCTTATTCTTCTTCCTTCCTTTATCTTGTCGGTTATCACTTCAAAATCTAAAGGATAGGTTCCAGGCAAAGTTTGGTTCGGAATTGTTAGATAAACAAGAAAAACTGCTGTTTCGTTCGGTATAACTTTAAAGATTTCTTTTGGGTTCACCTCTATGCTAAAAGAGCTAGGAAGGGAAATCGCTAGCCTCATGTTCCTTAAAGAAACTTGTCCTGTATTTTTAACTATAACACTAAAAAGTTTTGATTCTCCTTGAGCTAAAGTTATTTTTTCTGGATAATCTATTTCCATTCCAGGTTTTCCAGTTTCAACTACTTCAACAGGTGGAGCAGGAACTTCAGGGGGAGGCAGGGTTATTATTTGAACAGGAGGTGGAGGAGGAATATAGATTACTATAAAGGCTTTCCATGTTTCTACAGTTTTTCCGTCATAAGGAACCCTTACTTTTATATAATAGGTTCCTATGGTAGGCGGAAGATAGTTAACTCTATAACTTCTTCTTTCTCCTGGCTTTAAAGTTACTATGGAATCATAATAATAAGCTAAAGGTTGAAGCTTTCCACCGTAGTTGTAATATATTCTAACTTCAATCTTTTCTTGAAAAGGAACGCTTCCTACGTTTAAAAAATCTACTGTTATGTTTTGAAACTCACCCCAGTTTAACTGCTCTTTATAGCCAATCAAAAGCTCTCCTTTCAAAACTTCTGAAATGTTAACGGAAAAATTAGCTCCAACAAAGCCTGTAATTCTTAAAGAAAAAAAGGTAGAAATGAAGTTAAAAATAAGAATTGCTACAATTGAGATGATAAAGAGGTAAAGAAACTTTTTCATAATATCAAATTGTAATTTTAACAATAAATTTCAAAAGAATGAAACCTAAAAAGAAGCCAAGTTTTTCTGGGTTTTTACTTAGGTTTATGGTGGGCAGCTTCCTTCAATAGTTAGCCAATTAGAAGCTAACCATCCTGCTGGAATTCCCTTTGGTACCCAAACGTCTAAGCTAACTGAAAACTCTGAGCTTGGTGTCAAGGCTTCTGTTCTTATGAAACTTTCCATATCGCAGTCGCCAAAGGTTGGATCATATTTATATATGTATATTTTTGTGCAGTCTTTGTATAAGGCTACACAGTGTCCAGCCAAAGGTCCATCACTAAAACCAAATATTGCCCAATCTGGACCTTGGCTTTCAACGTTGCCACCTTTATCTGGGTCTCTTGTACTTGGGTCACCTGTGTCAACATCAGATTCTATATAGATTTTTGCGTTACTTGCATTACAAGTTCCGTCGCTTGCGTTAACCATACACCAAAGATAATTCCCTACAGTAGCGTTTCTGTACCAACCCCAAGTTGACCATGTTGCATCACAATAACTACTACCTGCTCCTGCTGGTTTACTCACATTCCATTCCAACCTTCCTACATAATAAAAGCCACTTCCTGCGTTTAAAACAAGAACTCCACCGGAAGCATATCTTGAAGGATCACCTGTAGGAATTGGGTTAGTGGTTTCTACTGTGAGTGTGTCAACATAGCCATAAATATTTGTAAGGTTTTTTGAGCCACTATTTCTTATGTTTAATGTTTTTACTCCTCCTTCTGAGCCTGGAGTAACGCTAAACCAGGTATGGTTTGTTGGTGCAACTGTTATCTGGCAAACTCCTTTTACTTCTACAGTAACGTTTGTCTGGTTTGAAGTTTCTGAAAAAGCTGGCTTAGTTAAGCTTACTGTAAAAGCTACTCCCAGCAAACTTGCTAAACTGATTAAAAGAGCCAATTTTTCAATCTTCATATATAAAATTTTGTTTACCTTGATATTTAAACATTATTGTTAAATATTAAAGATAATTTTTTCAAGAATAAAATTTTGAAACTTCAAATTAATAATATGAAAAAGCTTATGGTTTCAATTTTTTGTTTAATTCTTTTTTCTTCAGCTTACGCAAAAGATTTTTCAGTAGGAGTTTCACCTTCTTTTATCGATTTAGGAGAGCTTCAAAAAAGTTCATCAAAACCAGTAAGTTTTTTTATAGTTTCTCCCTCAGACGAAACCATAGTAGTTTACCTTCAACCTTCCCAACCTTTAATAGATTTTTTTAACACACCAAGTTATCAAAGCTATATTTTTAACTATTCTGAAGAGCAAACTTCTTCATGGGTTCAAACTTTTTCAAATCCTGTTGAGCTTAAACCTTCTGGCGAACTACCAACTCTTGGCGGAGCAATAAAAGGTTGGAGAGAAATAAACTTTTTGCTAAACGTTCCAGAAAACGCAGAACCTGGCTATCATCTGGTTGAAATAATTCCTAAGCCTAGCTTGCCACAATCTTCTTTTGGTCAAGTAGGGATAGGAATAGCAACCATAACTCCTGTTATTATCCTTTTTAAAATTCCTGGCACTGCTATAAGAGAAGGCAAAATTCTTGATATAACAACAGGAAGCTATTCAGGAAATAGCTTGCAACTATTAATCCATTTTCTCAACACAGGAACAGTAACGATTTCAGCAAGAGCAGAAGAAATAAAAATTTTTGATCCTCAAGGAAACTTAGTTAAAACTTTATCTTCTTCTCAAGAAAAGGTTAAGCCTAAGGAGAAAAAGGCTTTAACTGCTTTTTTACCTTTAGATGGAATAAAAGAAGGAGAATACAAAGTTTACGCAAGAGTTAATTATATTTCAGGTAGCGTGGAGAAAAACTCAACGATAAAAATTCTTCCTGCCTTAGCTTTAGTTAAACCTGAAAAGCCTTTCGAGTTTCCATTTTGGCTTTTAATACTTATTGTAGCAATAATTATTATCATAATAGTTGCTTACAGGTTTTGGCATGAAGAGTAAAATTTTTATCTTATTTTTAATTTTTCTAGCAGTGCTTATGGCCTTATTTCCAGGGTACTCTGAACCAAAAAGGTTAGCAGAAAACATGAGCTTTCAAAAATCTTCAAACTTTTTCTTCACTTTTGAAGTAACAAGCTATCCTTCAAGAGTAGAGATAATTCCTTTTGAGGAAAAAAACATAACAGTAGGCTTGGCTACAGATCCATGGAACCTTAACTTTGGGGTAATTCCTTTATCAGGTTACGGAAGAAGGCAGGTTGTTATCTCAAACTTTGAAAAAAGTAGAGTGAGAGTTTATTTTAAAGTTTACGGCGAGATCAAACCTTTTGTTAGCTTTAGCAAGGACAATTTTATTCTCTACCCAAACCAGTCTGAAACGATAGTAGTTTTTCTTAACACTTCTAAAGACCAAAAAATAGGAAATTTTTCAGGGCAAATAGATGTTATAGTTAAGAAGCCAAACTTTACTTTTCTTGAAAGCTTGGTGTGAAAAATGAAATCACTTATTTTACTCTTAGTCGTTTTTCTCTTATTTTTCTTCCTAAGCTCAGCATCTATTTTAAAAGTTGGGATTAAACCTGAGCTCAAAGGAAACTTTTCAGCAATTTTTTATGAAGCAAAAGATGGAATTTTAAAGCTTAACTTAGAATTTTTCAACACAGGAAGCGTTGCCTACAAAGCAAGAGTCAGGCTTGACGTTTTAAACTCTAGTGAAATTCTTTTTACCGGCTGGAGCAAAGAAGAAACATTAATGCCAGGTGAAGCGAAAAATTTTGAACTATTTTACTACTCTCCAGAAACAGAAAATCTAACCTTAAGGTTAAGGGTCTACTACGCGAACGAAATGCTTGAAAAATATTTAAACATAACCTTGGAAAACCAGAAAAAACCTGAAAACATTTTTCAAGTAAAGAACTTTAGGGTTTACGATAATTACATAAGGTTTGAAGTTAAAGCTAACCAATCGCTAAAAGTTTTTGTTATTCCTAGCAACTTCTTACCAGGATGGGTTTTTGAACAAAAGAAGCTTGAAATTAAGGAAAACAAGAACACAGAAGTTGTTATTCCCTTTAGCTACCAGGTTTGGTTCCCCCATGAGATTAAATTGGAAATAGTTAGCGAGGACGGAAACTACTATTACTCAAACTTATTTTATTTAGAAAAGGAAGAGGGTTTGATTAAGTACATTAACCAAATAAAAGACAAGCTAAGCGTTGCCCTTAACCTTTAGCTATATAAAGCCTTTTTCTCGCTATATGGCTGACATGTGAAAGAAATAATATTGCCAAAAAACAAATTATAATTGTGGAAGAGAATATCGAAAGAAGAATTCTATCTTTACTAAGTTCAAATTTGATGTCAGTAACGCAAGTAGCAAATTCTCTAGGAATAAGCAAAGACAAAGCTTCAGGCTACCTAGAAAGCTTAAGGCAGCAAGGCAAACTTAACCTTTTTGTCGTAGGCAAATCAAACGTTTACACTCTAAAACAAGAAAAAAACTCAAAAACAATAGGTATAATTTCTGGAAAAGGTGGAGTAGGCAAAACTGTAGTTACCATAAACTTGGCTTGCGCCCTAATGAGTTTTGGGAAAGAAGTAATAGCTTTGGATTCTGATTTAAAGATGTCTGGCTTAGGTTTGCAGCTTGGTATGTACTATTTCTCTACAACGCTTAACGATGTTTTAAACGATAATGCAGACATACTTAGCGCGATTTACATTCATCCTTCAGGGTTAAGAATAATTCCTGCCTCTCTTTCCCTTGAAGAGGCAAAAATTTCCAACCTTTCAAAAGTTTTGAGCTCGAACTTTTTTGAAAATTCTATTGTATTAGTGGATTCTCCTCCTGGTTTAGATTCGAGTAGCGTTGAAGTAATAAAAGCTTGTAAGGAAGTGATAGTAGTAACCTTGCCTGAGCTTCCTTCTGTTATAGATGCCATAAAAACAATAGAGGTTTGTAAAGAAATTGGTGCAAAACCTTTGGGAATAATAGTCAATCGCTACAGGAAAGAAAAAGAGCAGCTAAACTATAAAGAAATAGAAAGTGCTTGTGAGCTTCCTGTTCTTGGAGTTATACCAGAGGATAAAACGATAAGAAAAAGCATTCACAAACAGTTCCCAGCCTTTTTCCTCAACCCTTATTCTAAGGCTTCTTTGGAATTTAAAAGAATAGCTGCAAAGCTTTTAGGCTTTACCTACTCTTCCTCACTTTCAGAAAGGATTAAAAGCATTTTATGGGGGTTAAGGAAATGAAAAAGCTCTTTTTTCTTTCAGCTTTTGTCTTTTTCTTTATTCTAAGCAAAGCTTATGCTTTTGAAGTTAGGCTTAGTCCAGAAAACGTTTTTTGCTTAGCTGATGAATGCGAAAAAATTGAAATTTTAGTTAACTGTAGCAACGCTTCACAAGTTTCTGGAAGAATAGAACAACCTATAAAAATGGATTTCCCCTTTACAAAAGAAGATGTTTTTAGAGCAGAAATTCCTAGTTATGTTTTTGAAAATACTTTGAAACCTTTTCTTTATACGATTAACCTAACTTGCAAGAATTCTTCAGGAGAATTCTCTTCTCTTTCCAACTTTTATGTCTCTACTCTTGAGGCAAGTATAGAATCTTTAAGCCAAGGTTATTTGGGGGATGAAGTGGCAAAGCTTGTTCTTTCGATCAAAAAAGATAATTTGCCTTTAACCGAAGCTCAGGTTAGTTTTTCTACCAAACCGTTAAACTTAAAAGGTTGGTATTATTCTTCTCCTTCCTATACTTTACTGATAGAAGTTCCAAAAACATTAGGAACTTACAACCTTGAAGTTTTAGTCAACGTTTCTGTCCAAGGCTACAGAAACAAGCAAATAAAACTTGAAAAAACTCTTGAAGTTAAGCAACCCTTAGAGTTAAGCTTTTTCTTAGATAAAAAGGAAGTAAGAGCAGGAGATTCTATTACCCTAACGATTTCTGCTCTAGAAAGAGGGGAACCAGTTTTATTGACAAAAGATTATTTGTCGATTAAAGTGGGTTCAGAAGAAATAGAAAAAGATAAGATAAACTTGTATTCTTCAGGGAATGCTTTTAAGCTAGAGTTTCAAGCCCCTGAACTGAGTCCAGGAGAATATGATTTAACAGTTACCATGAACTACAAAAATTATTCTGTAGCACAGAAAAAAACAATAGCTTATGTTTTTCAAGCTTTTGGGAAAATTGTTGATATTAATAACCAAGGAATTCCCACTGAAATAAAGTTTTTAAAAGATGGGCAGGAAAAAAGGTTTGTTACAGATTCTTCAGGCTCTTATTCTGGCTTTCTGGTTCCTGGAAATTATGATTTGCAGGTAATCTTCCCTCAAGCAACTCTTTACCTTTATAACGTAGCTGTTAGCAGCTTTGAAGATCCTATAAAGTATTATTTCTTTGATAGCGATGTGGAAGGAATAAAAGTTGCAGGACTTTTTGTTTTTGAGTTCAAACTTCCTTATTCGAGTGCTAAAATTTTGATGAAGTATGATGAAAGAAAGGTTGCTAACGAAAAGGATTTAGTTGTTTACAAGTGTAGCGACTTTAATCCCTCAAACAAGCTTTGCAACTCAGAATGGAAGAAAGAAGTAGCAACCATAGATACAGTTAGCAACTTAGCTATTATAGAGACAAAGAGTTTATCAGCTTATGCAGTGGGGACAAGAAAATTTTTAGTTATAGATTTTTCTTTTGACAAAAATTCTTATAGCTTGAAAGAAGTTGTTAAGGTTAGAGGTTTGGTTAAAGATGAAACTAATAACTTGGTTTCAAACGCTTTAATAAAAGTTAGCTCAGATTTTGGGCTCAATCTTTCAACTTATTCTGACTCTTCTGGAATATTTTACTTCGAGTTTTTGGCTCCAGAAAGCGAGGGAATTTATAAAGTTTTTATAACTGCAGAAAAAGGCTCTTACCTAAGCTCAAACAAGTCTTTAACTTTTCAAGTTTTCAAGAAGAAAGAAGTTTCGATAGTAGTTCCAGATACTATAAGAATTTTAAAAGGAGAAAATAGAACGATAATATTTTCCTTGGTAAACACAGGTCAAGCTGAAATTTTAAACTTATTTTTGAGCTTGACAGGTTTGCCTGAAAACTACTTTAAGCTTCAAGAAAAAGTAGATAAGATTGGAATAGGGGAAAAGGTTGACATTCCTGTTATTTTTATTATTCCAAGCGATGCAAAAGAAGAAACTTTAAGCCTAACTTTCAAAGTTTATTCAGGAGATTTTTCCAGGGAAGAAGTTATTGGTTTAACAATTCTGAGCGAAAATATAACTCAAAACATAAGCATGCCTTCTGCTGCTTTCAGCTTACCTGAATTACCTTTAACAAAATCTGATTTAATCTACATTTCGATTTTTGCTTTTTTCTGTTTTTCCTTAGCCTTTATACTCAAGAAAACGAAGAAAAAAGTTAGAGAAAGGGAAAGAATTAAAAACCTGCTCTCAGACATAAAGATGGAAATGAAAAGGAAGAAAGAAAGTCCTATGCAAGCTTTTAACAATTTAATCGAGAGAAATGAAAAGGAATCTACTTGAGTTTTTTCTCTATCTTTTGTAGTCTTTCCTCTATACTCTTCTTCATTTCAGTATAAGAGGCAAGGCTTATTATTCCTTCTTTTCTTTCCTTTTCAAGAATTTCTAGAGTTCTCAAGAGCTTTTCTTTTTCTCTTACAAGTTCTTCCTTAGCC
>JAWBTW010000004.1:0-4128 GCA_039000165.1 Candidatus Aenigmatarchaeota archaeon | reverse complement strand
TTTCCTCTATACTCTTCTTCATTTCAGTATAAGAGGCAAGGCTTATTATTCCTTCTTTTCTTTCCTTTTCAAGAATTTCTAGAGTTCTCAAGAGCTTTTCTTTTTCTCTTACAAGTTCTTCCTTAGCTTCAACCTTTTCAACTTTTTTGGGTAAGGCAGGCAAAGCAGGTTTAATCCTTATGCTTGGCATTCCTTTCTTTCTTATCAAGATTATCGCTATTATTAGGCAAGCTATTATAACAGCTATTAGCAAAATAAGCCAGTAAGGCAAGACAAAAACTTCAACAACAGGAGGTTTTAACCTAAGGAGTATTTCTCTAGCTTTTTCTATCAAACCCTTTGCTGTTGCTATATTTTCTATTGCTTTTTCTGTTCTGTTGTTTGCAAGGTTTATTTCTGCTTGTTCTATTTGTGTTTTTATTTCTTCAAGATAAACTAAAACGCTACTAACATTTTTTCCTTCTTTTTCTGCTATACTTATTTCTCTTTCTAGAGCTTTTACATCTTCCTTCAGCTTTTCTATCTCAACCTTAAGCAACTCTTCTAAGGATTCATAAACTGTTATGGTTATTGTTTTTTGGTCGCTTACCACTCCAGAAACTGCAGTTAATATTACTCTGTACTCTCCTGGCAAAGCATTTTTCGGAACGTCAAAGTTGATCAAGAATACTGAAGAATTTTCAGGTGGCAAAACACTAACAAAGTCTGGGACAACAGTAAACCAAGTTGTTGGAATTCCTACAAGAAAAACAGTTACGTTTGCTAAATCAGCTATTCCTGTGTTTTTTACAGTAACGCTTTCAGTCTTTTTAGTTCCCCTTACTAGGCTTATGTTGCTATTATAGTTTATTATAGAAATACTTGCGGGCAAAACTGCTGTGGGTGTTGGTATTGCTACAGGAGCAGGAGTTACTACAGGATAAGATGGAATGTATATAGGATAAGTTATGTTAGGATAAGTTATGTTTGGCAGGATTAGCTCTTTAACTGTAACGATAAAAGTTTCGCTTACTATTAAAGGAGGTTGAACAGTATCGTAAGTCATCTTTACGTTTAGCTCGTAAGTTCCAACTGGCTGTGAAGTGAAAATATAAGCTTGCTGAGTTACTGTTTGGTTTGAATGAGCAGGGGTATAAACCCAACCAGAGCTTGAATAGTAAGTTTTATTCTCAGAAGAAACCCACCATTCAAGATAAACATCTTGTGAAACTTCGCCTTTGTTTTCAATAGTTACTGCAAAATCTAAGTAATCGCCTTGCATCACTTCATGTTCAAAAAGCTCTAGCCACAAGTCATAAGGTCCACCTCTTGCTACCCTAAAAGCCTTAAGCTTCATTGTTTGAAACTCGTTTTGAGTTGCGTTCAAGACTGCTAAGTACATTCCGCTAGGAGTATTAGCAGGCATGGCATAGCTGTAAGTGTAAAAGCCTGTAGCTTGTCTGGACATTTGCGAAAGAGAAGAAGAAAAGTATAAGTTGCCTGCAGGATCATAAACTGTTAAATTCATCGAAGTAGGGTCAACAGGTTTGCCTTCGCCATTATAAACAAGAATCCCGAACTTCATTATGTTTTCAGGATACCAAACAACAGCAGTTTCTACATCAGCAAACAAACCAGTAACAGTGACTGTTCTTGAAAGAACTTGGAAGCTACTATTCCTTTGAACTCTGGAAACAGTTCCTGATTCTTCATCAACATATTCTGAGTCTGAAATTAGAGTATAAACTCCTAAAGGAGAATCAGAAGGAAGAGTAAAGCTTGGCAAAGGATAAATCATTCCGTCTTCGTTAGTTAAATAGCTTGCTTTAAATGTTAGATTTTTGTTTGAATCTTCTATCCTGAAAGTTACGTTAACTTTTGCTAAAGGTTGATTGCTAGCATCTCTCACAGAATAGTATATTGAACCAGTATCACCTTGGTAATACTTTTCTGAAAGCGTTGAAACTGAAATGCTTAACTTTGCAAATATTATGAAAGAAGAGTTTTTTTCTCCTGTATTTCCTACATTATCCCTTGCAAAAACAGTAATATTATACCTTCCTTGCAAGCTTGTATTTTCAGCCTCATACTTTAAATACCAAGTTGAAAGGTTCCCGCTTTCATAAATTTTTTCCATTTCAAAAGTTTGTAGAGTAGCATTAGGCTGAGTAATGTTAACTCTTGCCCAGGCAATTCCTGTGTTTGATTTATCAGTAATGTTTGCAAAAATTTCTATGGAAGAGAATTGCTCAGTAGTGTTTGGAATTATGCTTATGTTTATTATTGGCTCAACGTAAGGAAGTAAAGTAACGATTAAAGTTTTATTATCAGGGTTTGCTTCTTCTGTAGCATCTATTATAAAAGTAGAGTTGTAAATTCCCATAGGAATTCCAGTAACATTATAAGTTATAGAGAAAACATGCCAGCTTTGTCTTTCTATAGAGAAATAAGTTTCATTTACTCTTGTGTAATTTCCTTCTTCAGGTGAAATAGTGAAGTTAATAAAAGTATTGCCAAGGTTTGAAACGTTTACTTCGCAAGCTATTCCATACTCAGGAGTTTCTGCTCTTTGACAATACTCTGGGAACATAGTCCAAGTTCTGTTTATCGGAACGAAAATTTCTACTTCAAAAACATCAAAACCATCATTTCCAGAAGAAGCATTTACAATTCCAGTATAAGTTCCAGTAGCATATCCCAAAGGTACAGAAACATTTATAGCCACACTATAATTAGAACCAGCTGGAATACTAGAAACATTACTTGGAATGAACTCAACAAAAAAATCACTGCATACTATTCCAGAATAACAACTAAAACTTACATTTTCCAACTTATCATTTCCTATCGAAAGGATAGTAAAGTTACCAACGGTTTGCTCAGTAGCGTCTGGCACAATTCCATAAATTATTTCTTCACTTACATTAATCAAAGGATGGGAAGCAACAGTAACTCTTAACGATGTTTTGTTTGTTCCTATAGAATTGTCCAAGTTAGTCCAGTTTGCAGTAACGTTTATATAATAATCTCCAGGAGGCGTAGCATTAGGAACAGTAATGCTAAAAGATTTTAAGCAGGATTCGTCTTTTGTTAAATTGTTGCAGCTTTCAAAGTAAGAATTTGCAACCCAGCCTACTGGTAATTCTAGGCTTAAGTTTAAGCTTCTTGCGCTTGTTTTTCCTATGTTTGTTGCACTAGCTTCAAAAGAAAAAGTTTCGTTATCTTTTTGAGTTATATTTTTTGCTGTATAGTTTGCTATGCCTGTTGAAATATTAACAAAAGTTTTTGGTGGAATATTTATTTCTATTTCAAAACTATCAAATCCATCATTCTCAGAAGAAACATTTACAATTCCAGTATAAGTTCCGTTAGGATATCCTAGGGGTACTGAAACATTAACAGCTATACTATAATTAGAACCAGCAGGAATAACAGAAACATTACTTGGAATAAACTCAACTTCAAAATCACTACACACTATACCAGAATAACAACTAAAACTTATGTTTTCTAGTTTATCATTTCCTACAGAAAGAATAGTAAAGTTACCAATCAAGTTCCAAATTCCATCTCCTGCTTCACCAGAAACTTTTTCTTCGCTAATATTAATCAAAGGATTAGAAGCTACAGTAACGTTTACTTCAGTTTTGTTGATAGAAATTGTAGTGTCAGGGTTTCTCCATGCAACACTAACGTTTATGTAATAATTTCCAGGAGGAGTAGCTTTAGGAACAGTAATGTTAAAAGATTTTAAACAAAAAGTTTGCTTTTCTATATCTCCGCATTCTTCAAGGGTTGAGTTTGCAGTCCAGCCATTAAGAAGCTCTAAGCTTATGTTTGTAGAATAAGCAGTTCCATTCCCGTAGTTTGTTGCGTTTGCGAGAACAGCAAAGCTTTGGTTTCGGTATAAAGTTATGTTATAAACAATTGGGTTTGAAGGTTCGGCTGTTATTGTTAAGTTTGTTTTTCCTGGTTCTGTTGTAAAGCTATCTGAATTATTACCAAAGTTTCCGTTTTTTGTTGCGTTGCAAAATAAATAATAAACTCCTTCTTCTGAAGGAGCAGTAAAGTTAACTGAATAAGTTCCGTTATTGTAATCAGTTTTGTTTAAAACCTCAGAAGAATCATAAGTGCAATTTATTTCTGCCT
>JAWBTW010000003.1:21186-79355 GCA_039000165.1 Candidatus Aenigmatarchaeota archaeon | reverse complement strand
TTGGTAGATGTTTAATAATCATATCCAAAACAACCTGATGTAAAGGAGCTTTTTTAGCTAGTTCATCTTCTTTTCCAGCTAAGGTTAGCTCGATAATTTCCTTGAAAGTGATTCCAGTTTTTTGCATGTAAGGAATAGAGATTGCCCATCTTTTGGTTGCAGAACCAAAGGCTACACTTCCATTGGCAACACTTACCAACCATTTATTTTTAAATTCTTCAGGAGCATACTTTTGAATCAAAATATTAACATCTCGAATAATTTCCTCAAATCTTTTTTGTATGTCTTCGGGTGATAGTTTTAATTCTTTAATCAGTCTGTCAGTCTTGTTTATAAAAAGTACAGGTTTAACATATTCCCTTAAAGCTTGTCTAAAAACAGTCTCTGTTTGTGGCATTATCCCCTCTACTGCGCAGACCAAAACAATGGTGCCATCGACAGCACGCATAGCTCTGGTTACATCACCACCAAAATCTACATGACCAGGTGTATCCACTAAGTTAATCAAATAATCTTTACCTTCATATTCATGAACCATTGAAACGTTTGCTCCATAAATTGTTAATTGTCTTCTCCTTTCTTGTTCATCAAACCAAGTATACATTACTTTTCCTGCCATTTCTTCTGCTAGCATTCCTGCTCCAGCCATTAGATTATCAGTTAAGGCTGTTTTACCATGATGTACATGGGAGCTTGTTGCAACATTTCTTATTCTTGCTGGATCCTTCATCACTTCCTTAATTCTTTCGATCATCTCTTTTTTTGCCAATTGTTTTCGCCTCCTTAATCTTTTTTTTTGCAATTATAAGTTATAATCTTCACTTTTCGATTATAAATTTTTATTCTTTGTCATTTTTTGGCTAACCAAAAGGTAAAACCCAAAGGTAAAAAGATTTCGGCCAGAGAATTATTCTATTCTTTAGTTTTGAACAAACTAGTTAAAATTGTATCCAAAATTTTAACATTTTTATCTTGCACCTTCAGCTTCCCTTTCTATTCTTTCCTTTTCTTTTATTGCTTCACTCTTACTTGCATCATTATTATAAGCAGCAATTATTTCGTTTACTAAGGCATCAACCATATTTTCCTTTTTACCAAAAGCTTTCCTGTAAGCTGCTTGAACTATATTTCTCAAAGCCAAGTCGACTCTTCTTTGTGGACTAGTAACTACAGCTCTTCTAACGATTATTCCTCCAAGTTGATAGGAAGTTATCTCTTCTCTTAGTGCAGCGTTTTCTATAGCTCCTACCAAAACTTCTATCGGGTTTTTCTTCGTTATTTGTTCAATTTTTTCAAAAGCTTTTTTAACAATTTTATATTGAATAGAAGTTTTTCCCACACAATGATCTGAGCTGATTACATGTTTCTTCCCTCTATGGCCAGGAACCATAAGCTTATTCATAAGTCTTTCAACAATGTTCATTTTAGACTTATGGAATTGTTGTTTAGCGTGCTTTCCTCCAGAGCGAGGAACTATTACTGGTTTAAGGTTTATGTATTTTGCTAAACCAGGATCTTTAACTTCTATCCCCTCTGTACTCCATTTTCCAAAAATTTTTATTTCCATAATCTTTTACCTTGTTGGTTTTTGTTTCTTTCCAGCTAAAATTTCACTTAAAGCTACTCCATTAACTTTTACAACTTTATATTTTATCCCCCACATACTTCCTTTTGGCCCACCTTGCGCGCCACCAATACTTTCTATAAGTACTTCATCGTGCTCGTTAATTATATCTATTGCTCCTTCTCCAGGAACGTGAGCGGTAACTTGGACGTTATTTTTAAGGAGTTGGACTCTTACAGCCTTTATTAAACCAGAAGCAGGTTTTCTTTGTTCTACTCCACGTTTGTCTATAACAATTCCCCTAGCTTGAGGAGCCCCTTCTAAGGGATCTTTTTTCCAAAGTTGTAAGACTCTTCTTTTATAGTGTATATCTTTCCATTTCATTTTTTTCCTTGTTTTCTTCAATTTCCTCGCCGCAAATAAACCTCTTCCCATTTTCTCACCTTACAATTAAATCACTAACCTTGTGATTTCTTTGAAATAATTGTTTTAATATTTTTAAGTTTTTCTCATCTCTTCCTATGATTAAAGGTTTTTCTTTTTTATCTACTTTTACCTCTACGGTTATCGTGTTATTTTCATTTTTTATCCTTATTTCGTTGGCTTGCGGTATGAGCTTTTTAACAAAAGTTCTCAAGTCGTTTGAAAATTCGAATATTTTGATGTTCTTTCCTATTAATTTTTCTGTGTTTTTAACTACGTTTCCGTTTTTTCCTATGGCTTTTCCTACCATTCCTTCTTCTACAAGAAAATAAACAGTATTTGTTTCCTTGTCTACTATACAATCTCTAACTCTAGCTCCAGTAAGGTTCTCGAATAGCGTTATAAGCCTTATAGTTTCTGTGTTGAAAGTCAAGCTCATAGTTATCCTTTAATCACTACAGTTGTTACTGGAAACGGTTTTCCGCAAATTATTCCTAGTTCTTTGCTTTCTTTCACAGTCTCTAACTTTATATTTCCAATTTTTGCTATATGTTCAATTTCTTTTTTTATTTTTTCAGGTGAGTTTTCTGCTAATATGATTAATTCTGCTCTGTTTAACTTCAAATATTTAATCGATTCTCTATAACCTATTATCGCTTTTTTGCTTTTTATTGCATCTTGAATTATTTTTGCTAAACTCATTGTTCTTCCTCTTCAAATCTTGCTACTAGTTCAAACATTCCAGTTCCGGCAGGAACCACTTGTCCAATCATAACATTTTCAAAGATTCCTTGGAAATTATCAATCTCATTTCTAACAGAAGCTTTAACTAAGTGTTTAATTGTTTCTTCGAAAGCTGCTCTTGCTAATATTGAAGATTTAGCTCCTGCAACTCCATATCTCCCTATTGGTTTTATTGTCCCGCTTCTTGTCATTATATCTCCGACAAGCATTAAATGACGAATATCAACGTTTAATCCTTGTTCTTCTAAAGTTTTAAGAGCCTCGTTAATTATAAGGTTCCTTGCAGCTTCTATTCCCAAAACTCTAGCAGTTTCGTATATATCATTTGTGATAGTTCTGGTACAGTCAACTTCTTTCATCTTAAGAACTTCTTCTAAGTTAGAACCTATGGTGTTTATTATCCAATCTTCACCCTCTTTTCTCACAATAACGTTGGAAATACCTTTTATTCCACTGACTTTTGTGTTCAGAATTTTTTCTCTTAATCTCTGTAGTTCCCTTACTTCAATTTCTTTTTTAGGTTTAGCTATTATTCTATCCTTTTTTATCAAAACCTTTAAGTCTTTGAAATTTTCTTTTATAGCATTCCCGATACTTTCAGTTTTTCTTAGGTCGATTGGTTCAATTTCTATAAAACCTTCACTTAAGTTTATAGAAGCTCTTTTCATCAATTTTGAAACATTTTTTTCAAGAATTTTTTCAGCAACTTTTTTTGCATCATCTTTGTTGTTAAACTCTTTTTTAAGATAAATAGTCATCATAGGTGTCTCAGGATTTTTCTTCGCGTCGAAAATTTCAATTAAGCGGGGTAATCCATAAGTAACTTTTATACCAGCAGAGCCAGCAAAATGATAAGTTCGCATGGTCATTTGGGTTGCAGGTTCAGAAATGCTTTGAGCTGCGATTATGCCTATGGCTTCTCCAGGCTCAAACATGGATTTTAAATATTCTTTTTTTACTTCTTCCTCTAACTTCTTTACCTGTTCCTTAGTTAATTTTTTCTCCTTAGCAACTTCTTCTATTTCCTTAACAATTTTTCTGGGCAAGGCTATTTCATCCAAATAGTTTTTCTGCAATTCCTCTGACATCTATACCCACCTTTTTAATTTTTGAAGGGTCGAGTCCATCTTCCCCTGGTAAGAATTGAATAATTCTCTTAGCACTATCTCTCACACTACCATCATATTCTAC
This sequence comes from Candidatus Aenigmatarchaeota archaeon, assembly GCA_039000165.1. Taxonomy (GTDB): domain Archaea; phylum Aenigmatarchaeota; class Aenigmatarchaeia; order CG10238-14; family SCSR01; genus JAVZHQ01. The sequence continues at coordinate 75,433 of JAWBTW010000003.1, read as the reverse complement.
TTTCAAATCTTGTAAAGCTCCTACCAATCTTCTTTCCATGTATCCCGAGTGTCTTGTTTTGAGGGATTTGTCCATCAAGGACTCTCTACTGTTAATTGCATCAAAGAAAAATTCAAAAGGTGTTAGACCATTTTTAAACCCTCTTGCTACAAAACCTTTTGCTTCTAGACTCACATCCCCTCTTCTGAAATGTGGGAATGTTCTTTCGCGATAACCTCTTTCCATTCTTTCACCCATAACAGTCTCTTGTCCTATGACTGCTGCAGTCTGAACAAGGTTTACAAGACTTCCCCTTGCTCCACTTTTGGCCATTATTATGGTTGGGTTTTCTTTCATACGTTCAGCTAAAATCTTTCCTACTTCGTTTAAACCGTTCCTCAATTTTATCTTAATCAAATGCTCTAAACTTTCTTTCGGAGTTCTTCCGGCAAGAATTCTTATTTCCCCTTTTTCATAAGATTCTATGAGTTCGTCGACTTCTTTTCTTATTTTTTCAAGGATATTTTTAATTTCTCTTGTTTCTTCTTCTGTCAGGTCTTGATCTGAGATACTAATTGAAAACCCGGAATTCATCAAAACTTGAATAGAAAGTCTTGTAATATTGAAAAGAAACTTTTTCAAGAACATTGCTCCGTATTCTTTCTCCATTTTATCTATTACTTTCCCGTCTTCCTCTCCAAGTGCTGCTTTATCTATAGTTCCACATATTAGTTTTCCATTCTTTATTACAACATAAGCATCATAAGGACACTTTTCCTTCAAACATTTTTCACAACCTCTGCATGATTTGGCTTTGTGCTCTATAGAAAAGTCTTTCGGAAGGAAAAGGCTAAATATCTCTTTCCCGGTCATATACTCTTTTTCTGGTATTTCTATTTCTTGATCAACAGCTCTTATAAGTTGGACAAACTCTTCTCTTTTAAACTTTTTATTTCCATGAGTTAACAAGTACAAACCAGTAATATGATCTTTTACAGCACCTATTATCGGTCCAGAAAACCTAGGGCTTCTAATGTGCTTAGGTACTATCATTAATTCTTGTGCTTCGACTTGTGCCTCTTCTGTCTGCGGGATATGAAGGTTCATTTCATCACCGTCAAAATCTGCATTATAAGGAGGACAAGTACATAAGTTCAGCCTGAAAGTTTTGAAAGGCATTACTCTTACCCTATGGGCCATTAAGCTCATTCTATGTAAGCTTGGTTGTCTGTTAAAAAGAGCTATGTCACCATCTCTTATATGTCTTTCAACTATATAGCCAGGAGCTAGTTCTTTTGCTAAATCTTCTTTATTTTCATTGGTTACTTTTTTCCTTCTTCCATCTGGCCTTATTATGTAGTTAGCTCCAGGCCAATTAGTTCCGTTAAGAACTAATCTTCTCATTTCTTCTAGATTTTTTTCGTTAACTCTTACAGGAATTGTTAGTTCTTTTGCTATGGCTTCTGGAACTCCAACCTCATCTATATCAATCATCGAGTCAGGACTTATGACAGTCCTTGCCGAAAAGTTTACCCTTTTTCCTGCTAAGTTTCCTCTGAATCTTCCCTCTTTTGTTTTTAATCTTTGTGATAAAGTTTTAAGAACTCTTCCTGAGCGATGTCTTGCAGGGGGTACACCTGTTATTTCATTATCGAAAAATGTTGCAACATGATATTGTAAAAGTTCCCAAAGATCTTCTATAATAAACTCAGGCGCCCCAAGATCTATGTTTTCTTTTAACCTTTCATTAATCCTTACAATATCAACAAGCTTATGTGTTAAATCATCTTCTGATCTTTCACCAGTTTCTAAGGTGATAGAAGGTCTAACAGTTACTGGAGGAATGGGCAAAAGCGTTAAAATAAGCCATTCTGGGCGCATGTTCCTGAAACCTAAAATTTCGAGGTCTTCGTTTGGAATTTTTTCAAGTCTTTCTCTCAATTTTATCGGGTTTAAGATTTCGTTATCTTCAAGAAAAGTGTAAGGTTTGATGAATTTTATTTTACCTTGTTCAGCGTTACAATAAGGACATTTCTTTTTAGCAAGCTTGGCTATCTCCTTCAAAGGAATTTTTTTCGTTTTTATTTTTTGTATATCCTTTTCAGCTATTAAAACTCTACCACACTTTTTGCAACACAATTTCAAGAGACTTAAAATTATTTTTGCATAGTGAACATGAACTACAGGACGAGTAAGTTCAAGATAGCCAAAATGGCCATGACATTCCCCAACACTTCCCCCACATGTTCTACACCTTATTCCTGGGTCAACTACACCAAGCCTTGGGTCCATTAGCCCACCTTCTATTGGATAACCTTCTTGGTCATAAAGTTCAGTTTTTGTTATCTTTGCTACGCTCATTTTCTTAATCATTTCTGGGCTCAAAATTGAAAACTCTATTCTATCAACTTGCATTTTTACTCCTCCTTCACAACTATTTTCGGGTAAATAAGCATGCTTTTGAGTTCATCAAGCATTAACTTGAAAGCATAGCTCATTTCAATGTCAACTATTTTTGACTCTTTACAAACTGGACAATACTTTTTGTTTTTTATCCTATCGAATATAGCAATCAGACCACATTCACTACAAACTGATACGGTTGTTTTGTCAGAATCAAACCTTTCTTTTAAAGCAAGAGCAGCTCCATGTGCAATTAAGCAATCTTTCTCCATTTCTCCCAGCCTTAATCCTCCTTCCTTGCTCCTTCCTTCTGTAGGTTGTTTGGTTAATAATGCAACAGGTCCCCTTGACCTTGCATGAATTTTGTTTGATACAAGATGGTCCAATTTCTGATAGAAACAGCTTCCTATAAAAATTTGTGCTTCAAACTTTTTCCCGGTTATACCGTCGTACATTGTTTCTTTTCCGTCGTTCCTAAAACCATAGGCTTCAAGCATGCTTCTTAACTCTTTTTCTGATGTTGGATTGAAAGGTGGAGATAAGATATATTTACCAGAAAGTGCACCAACCTTTCCTGCAATTATTTCCAAAAGTTGACCCATCGTCATTCTTGAAGGTATACCATGAGGATTAAAAATTATATCTGGAACTATTCCATCTTCTGTAAAAGGCATATCTTCTTGAGGAACTATTAAACCGATTACTCCTTTTTGTCCGTGTCTACTAGCAAATTTATCACCTATTTCAGGAATTTTCAAGTCTCTAACCACAACTTTTACAAGTTTCGTTCCGTCTACGGTTTCGGTTAAGAAAACTCTGTCAACAATTCCTGTATCTCCGTGTCTTAGTCTGACAGAAGTTTCCCTTATGTTTTCGATTCCAGTAACAAACTGGTCCATCGAGCCCAAGAACCTGAGAGGTGAAATTCTTCCTATAAGCACTTGGTCTGAGTTAACGATTGTTTCAGGATTAACTATCCCATCTTCTGGTAGGTGCTTGTAAGCGTCTTCTCCAGCATAACCCCTTACTCCAGGTTCAGGTATTCCTATAATATCTTCTTGTCCACCCATATATCTTTTCTGTTCAGCTTCATAAGTTCTAAACATGTAAGACCAGAACAAACCTCTTTGCAAAGAGCTAGCATTTATTATAATGGCATCTTCCATGTTGTATCCTTGGAAAGAAGCAACAGCAATTATGATATTAGCCCCACTAGGATGCTTTTCATAATTTATAATTTTATGGGAATAAGTTTGAACTATAGGAACTTGCGGATAAATTAAAACATTGGATTTTGTGTCCACTCGGCTAAGATAGTTTGTTATGAATAAACCAATGGATTGACCAATCATTTTGGCTCCATAGTTTACCCTATCACCCCTGTTAAATTCAGGATAAGGAATGAAAGAAGCAGAAAGGCCAAGAATTAAAGAAGGGTCTAATTCTAAATGAGTATGTTCTGGAGTAACATCTTCTGGTTTAAGTGCTATATATGCATTTTCCTCTTCTTCTGCATCTAGATATTCGATAATTCCGTTTTTAAGCAAATCGTCCCACTTCATTTCTCCTCTTTTCAATTTTTCTATATGTTCTTGAGTTAGTTTTGGTTTTCCGTTTTCCACGATTATTAAAGGCCTTCTTACTCTTCCAGGATCAGTTAGAATTCTTATCTCATCTAATTCTTTGTAATAAACGACGTTTACTTGGCTGGAAATTAAACCACTTCTTCTTTCGTTTCTTATCTTTTCAACCAATTTTTCTGGTTCGTTTGTTGAGCCAATATACTTTCCGTCTAAGAATATATCAGCCATTCAACCACCTTTTACTATGTTTAAGATTGCTTTCTTTTCTTTTTCTCCTAAGCCGCTAGTTACCTCAGCCATCAAAGCTAAGTATTTTCTTAACCCTATTGTTGCACCTTCTGGTGTTTCGCTTGTACATAACTTACCCCAATGAGTTGGGTGAAGCTCTCTTGCTTCGAAGTGCTCCTGAGTTGAAGTTAGAGGTGAAAGCACGTTTCTCATATGGGATAAAGTCTTTATATAGCTACCCCTTTCCAACCTTTGGCTTACTCCTGTTCTTCCACCAACCCATGAACCTATTGCTAGAGCAGAGACAATCTGGTTTGTTAAAACATTGGATTCTACTATTGCTTGTAGAGGAGGTAATCTTCCTCTTTTTGTCAGTTTTTGATAGTTGTAAGTGATTCTTGTTATCAATCCCCATTTTCCAAGGAGAATAGACCTAAGTAGAATTTCTAACAAATCACCAGCAAGCTTAATTCTTTTGTTAGAATAATGGTCCAAATCGTCTTCCTCAATCTTCCCAAGATGTAATTTAATTAGCTTACCAACAGCCTTTGCCAAGAAAATAGCTTTTTCCATTCTGTTTTCAGGGTTCTGGCCTAAGTGAGGAAGTAAGTACTTATCTATAAGCTTTGTGGCCCTGTCAATTCTGTACTCCTTTTGAGGTATTTTTATATGCTTACCAATTTCATCCAAAGCTTCATTTCTTGTTGAAATTTCAGTCTCATAAAGGTTAACATAAAATTCTTCTTGAACTTCTGGATCAAGTGAAATTGCGGTAACTATATCTTTATCAGATTCAAGACCTAAAGCCTTTAAAATAACAGCTATAGGTAACCTTGTTATATTAGCAAAACTTATGAATATCAAACCATCATTTTTCCTTTCGAGTAAATGCCTTTGAACATAGCCGTCTTTTTCGGAATGAATTCTAGCAATTTCTGTAATGCTCCCTGTGTCAACCTTAGAAACTATTATTCTATTTGGTGCTATTTCCTCTACCAAAACAAGAATTCTTTCTGTACCGTTAATTATAAAGTACCCTCCTGGATCTTCAGGGTCTTCACCAGCTTCTATGAGTTCTTGTTTACTCATGTAAGAAAGAGGACAGATCTTTGACTTTACCATTACCGGCATGTCACCAAAATTAACAACAACACTTTCACTTTCTATATTGTTAAGTACTGGGGTCATTTCCACATACATTGGAGCAGCATAGGTCAAATTCCTAATTCTTGCTTCCATTGGTAGTATTGGTCTAGTAGATCCGTCCGCTTCTTTAACTGTGGGTTCTCCTATTTTAAATTCCCCGAGTTTAATTTTGAACTCTCCAAGCTCTGGAACCTCTGGTTTTATTACACCTATTTCTGAAAGGACCTTTGGTATTCTTCTTGTTATAAAGTCGTTATAAGAATCTATCTGAAACCTAACAAAACCTTTTTCTCTAGTGAATACTTCCAACAAGGTAAGGAAAGTTTCATTCAAACAAATTTCACCCCTTTACAACTACCCTATAATATTCACTTACCTCAGCGGTCGGGCTTTTCCTTATTATTTTTATAACATCACCAACTTTGGCGTTTAAAGCTTTTACCATCGGGTCTGAAGATAAAATTCTTGGTAATTCCTTAAGTGTTATTCCGTATTTTTTCAAAAGTTCTTCTTTTTCTTTTTCACTTAACAAAATATGTTTCGGTACGAGTCTATGGCTCTCTATTTCCATAATTTCACCAAACGCCTCGGACGGGATTTGAACCCGTGTCACGAGCGTGACAGGCTCGTATGCTTAGCCTATCCATTAGGCCCCTACACCACCGAGGCATCCTTATTTCATGGAATTCTAAGGAAAAGTCATCATTCTCTGTTTTTTCTTTAATACAGACACCAATTTAAATTGTTGGCGGCGTCCTGGAGTTCCCTTCCTTTCGGAAAGTACAACCCAGATCGCTGGGGAGCTTAATTACTGTGTTCGGAACGGGAACAGATGTTTCCTCCCCGCTTTGGCCGCCAACGAATATATTTATGATATTTGGAATTTAAAAACTTTTAAAGTTTTTGGTTTTTATAGCCTAAAAATAATAGTCCCCGCTGGGAGACTTGAACTCCCAACCTACCGGTATTGACCGAGCGATAGCTACTAGCAAGCGCCAAAGCGCTCGCCTACAGCCGGTCGCTCTACCATTGAGCTAAGCGGGGCTATAATAAAAATTGTAGCAAGGTTTTTTAAATTTTATTCTGCTTTAAGTAAAATAGATTTGGAAACTATACTTTTAACTTCTTTTTTCTTGTCCAAGTACTTCATATAAGCGTTTGGTAGCTTGAAAGTTCCACTTATTTCCATTTTTGGTTTAATCTTATAAGTTAAAACTCTTTCTTCTAGGGGTTTAAGCGAGTTAAACTTCCAGGTTATTATGGTCCCACCTTTAACTTTTTTGACTGAGTCTGGTCTAACAGTATCGAACTTTTCACTAACCTCGAACAATGTAGGAACAAAATCCCTAACTTCAACATCTTCTATTTCATGCTTGCTTTTATTTTTAATTTCTAGAGCGATAGTAATTTCCTTTCCCAAAGTTGGAACTATTGGCTTATATTTTTTGACAACAGTAGGGCCATAAACAAACTTAAAAGCAAGAATTACTACAATTACTATACCCAAGGAGAAAAGCCAAACATAAAGAAGCTTTATTTCATACCTTACTATAACTTCTTCTCCTGGCTTAACGTTCTCAAATTCCCACACGTATTCTATCCAACCATCTTGTGTTTTTTCACGGGTAGGTTGAATTTCTGGGAAGAAAAGGTTTTTAACAAAACTTGGAATAGAGGTTGTTATTTTTATAGGAACTACTACATTTCCTTCATTCTTTATTTTTACTGTTGTTACTGCAGAAAGAATTCCTATGTCAGTCCAGCTTTGGGTAGAAGTTTTGTTCACTATTTTCATTCTAATTGTTTCTTCTTTCTTTGTTACTAGGTTGTTAAGTTCATCCTTAAGTAAAACTTCTATCCTGTAGATTCCTGGGCTTGCGTATTCGCTAAAATTATAGGTTAAACTTAAAATTTTCGTCGACTTTTGTGACATGGGTTGAACAGTCTCGTCAAAACTTTCTATAGTTTTGTTTTCAAGTTTGATGTTAGTCTGAACAAAAAATTGAGGTGAAATCTTATAAGTAGGGTTTGTAAGGTATGTTGTTATTTTAAGAGATTCGTTGGGTTCAATTTCACCATACTTGTCAAGTTTAAAATCTGAAATACAAACTATGAAAGTTCTTAAAACACTAAGCAAGAGGTTTTTTGATTTCGATGCATTGCTTGTCGTAGAACTTGCTGTAATTTCAAATTGAATCGTGGATTCGTCTGCGCATTCAGAAGCAAAAAAATAAATTTTTGTGCTAGCATTGCTTTTTGCGTTTATTCTTAAGTTTGGGTTTTCTACAGTTGTTATAACATCGGCAAACTGAGTAGGCCATATTGTTATGGAAAAAGTATCAGTAAAATTTTGGTTGTTAAAAACATTCACTTCTACGGAGCCAGATTTTCCTGCGTATATTTTTAGTTGGGAAGTTTCAAGATAAAGTTCTACATCTTGGGCAAAAACCGGTTCAGCTAACAAAACTATTCCAAGAATGAAAAAGAAAATTAACTTTTTCATCTACTCAACCTTAATATATTTTTGAATTTAATATTTATTTAACTAATCTTTTGATGAATTCTTCAAAACTAATTCTTTTAGTTGGTTTCTTTTCCATAGTTTTAATCTTTTTTAAAGCTTCTCTCAAATAGGTTTCTAAAGGTTTAAACTCGATTTGATACTTTCCGCCAAACCTGTCTAAATAGGTAAGGTTTTCAAAAGGAATTCTTGACGGAGCTTCTGGTTTTTCTTCTGGATAACCAACAGGAATTATTGCCAAAGGTCTTATATGCTCTGGTAACTCTAAAATGAACTTAACCTCTTCCTCGTCGAAAGCACCAACCCAACAAGAACCCAAGCCTAAGGCATAAGCAGCTAATAGTATATTTTGAATGGCTGCAGCAACATCTTGAATGGAATAAAGTCTTTCACCCCTTTCTTCATACCTTAAGCTTATCTTTTTCAAGTCCGAGCAAGCAACTATAACTACAGGAGCTTCTGCTATGAAGTCTTGGTCTAAAGCAGCTTTTGCTAACTTTCTTTTTACTTTTTCATCTTTCACAACTATAAAAACCCAGTCTTGAGTGTTTCCGGCTGAAGGTGCTTGGGTTGCACAATAAAGCATTAAACCAATAAGTCTATCGTCAATCTCTTCTTTCTTAAAACTTCTTATACTTCTTCTTCCGAAGATTGCCTCAAAGACGTTCATTTTCTCTAATTAAATTTTTATTTTAACCATTAAAGCTTTTAGGTTAAAGAATTTTGTAAGTTTCAAATTTTTGGAACTAAGGTTTATAAGATTTTATACAGTTTTCATCCAAAAGAAGGAATCCTTACCTTTCAAAAGGCATAGAGTTTATTAGGGATAATTCTTAATCATAACCTTTTGGTTGCTCCACAAATAGGACAAACCCAAAATTCTCTTGAACATTTACCTTCCAAATCCCCAGAAATAATTCTTCTTCTAACAAGTTTCACTTTCTCGTGCGAATTTTTTAAACAAGTTTCGCAAAAGCCGAACGTCCAAGTATAGCCCGCCATTTTTCCATAAAATATTTAAACTTACAATAATTTAATGTTATGGATTACTCTACACTAGTTGAAGTTTACAAAGAATTAGAAGCTGTTTCAGCAAAATTAAAAAAGACTGAAATACTTGCGAAACTCTTTTCTCAAACTCCAACACAAGACCTGGAAAAAGTAGTTTTACTTGTTCAAGGGTTAGTTTATCCTAAGTATACTGGCTTGGAGCTGGGAATTGCAACTCAAATGATGATAAAGGCAATATCAAAAGCAACTGGAATTAAGCCTGAGGTTGTGGAAGAAAAGTTTAAAGAAACAGGAGATTTAGGACTTGCAGCCGAACAATGCGTTAAAATGAAAAAACAAGTTACACTTTTTACGAAAAAACTGACAGTAGATTTTGTCTTTAAAAATTTACAAGAATTGGCTGTAGTTACTGGTAAAGGTTCGCAGGAAAAAAAGTTAAAAATAATAGCAGAGCTTCTTGCTTCAGCAAAACCGGAAGAAGCAAGGTATATAGTAAGAACGATTCTTCAAGAGTTAAGAATAGGAGTTGCTGAAGGAATAATAAGAGATGCTATAGTTGATGCTTTTCTTTTTCGAAAAGGAATGGACAAAGAAGAAAAAGAAAAATTGACGGAAGCTGTGGAGTATGCTTGGAACATCGTTTCAGATTTTGGTGAGGTTGCAAGAATAGCTAAGGAAAAAGGTGTAGAAGGGTTAAAAAGCGTGAAAGTAAAACTTGGTAGACCTATACAAGTAATGCTTGGTGAAAAAGCTGAAAGTATAAAGGAAGTCTTGGACGAATTCAAAAAAATAGCAGCAGAATATAAGTATGACGGAGCAAGAATGCAAGTTCATAAACAAGGAGATAAAATTTGGCTTTTTACTAGAAGAGAAGAGGAAGTCACAAAACAATTTCCAGATTTGGTTCAATACTTGAGAGAAGCTTTAAAGCCGGATGAATGTATAGTTGAAGGCGAAGCTTTAGCAGTTAATCCAAAAACTGGTTTACCCTCACCTTTTCAAGTTCTTTCTCAAAGAATTCATAGAAAGTATGAGATAGAAAAAATGATAAAAGAAATTCCTGTTCAAATCCATTTGTTTGATGTAGTTTATCTTGAGGGAAAACAACTTTTTGAAAAAACTTTTAAAGAGAGGAGAAAAATCTTAGAAAAAATAGTTAAAGTTATTCCTGGGAAAGTTGAGCTTGCAAAGCAGATAGTTACTTCTGATTTAAAGGAAGCAGAAGAATTTTATCAAGAGGCTTTGAACGCAAAGCAAGAAGGTCTGATGCTTAAAGTTTTAGATTCTCCTTATGTCTTTGGAAGGCATGTGGGAACTATGTATAAGATTAAACCAATAATGGAAACTCTAGATTTAGTAATAGTTGGTGCAACTTATGGCGAAGGCCTAAGAGCAAAATGGTTAAGTTCTTATGTTTTAGCTTGTAGAGACCCTGATACAGGGGAATTTTTACCTTGCGGTATGATGGGCACAGGTTTGACAGAAGAACAATTTCAACTAATGACAGATACTTTAAAAGATTTGATAGTTGAAGAAAAGGGAAGGGAGGTAAGAATAAGACCAAAGATTGTTGTAGAAGTGGCTTTTCAAGAAATTCAAAAATCGCCAAATTACTCTTCAGGCTATGCCCTAAGATTTCCTCGTTTGGTAAGGATAAGGGAGGATAAAGGTCCTGAAGAAGCTGACACCATAGATAGATTAATAGAGCTTTACAAATCTCAAGGATTAAGGGGCTAAAGTATTTAAAATTATCTACACCAACAATAGTTAAATTTAATAATTTATAAATTAAATCACTACATAGTAACAAGGGAGAAAATGATAGCCTCAACAAAAGTTTTAGATGCTTTGAAAGGTATAGGACTAAATTTGTATGAAAGAAAACTTTGGATAGCTCTTTTAGCAAGGGGGAATTCAACAGCAGGCGAGCTCTCTGAGATTGCTGGAGTGCCAAGAAGCAGAGCCTATGATGTTCTTCAAAGCCTAGCAGAAAAGGGTTTTGTTGTCGTTCAAACAGGAAAGCCTATTCGCTATGTGGCAGTTTCTCCCGACGAAGCTCTAGAAAGAGCAAAGAAAAAGCTAGAGGAAGATTTTAAGGCCATGGTAGAAAGGATAAACACGCTTAAGGAGTCGCCAGTAATGAGAGAGCTTATGGACATTTATTCTCAAGGGTTAAAAGTTATTTCTCCTGAAGAAGTTACAGGAACTTTAAAAGGAAAGTTTTCTGTCTTTCAGCAGCTTGATTCAATGATAAGAAACGCAACTCAAAAGATTAACATAGTAACTACTCCAGAAGGCTTAAACGATTTATTTTCAAACCATTTTGAAGCCCTGAAAAAGGCAAAAGAAAAAGGAGTGGAAATCAAGATAGTAACAAGTAGCAGTGAAAGATGCTCTGATGCGATAAAAGCTTTGAGCAGCCTAGCAGAAATAAGGGTTGCTAACGAAAAAGAAGTGCCAATAAGCGGAAGGTTTGCAGTTGTAGACGGAAGTCAGTTAATTTTTGGTTTAACTGACCCTAAAAGTGTACACTCAACTCAAGATTTGGTTGTTTGGAGCAAAAGTGAGCATGCAGCAAGCCAAGTGCTTGAGCCTTTGTTCAACCTAGTTTGGAGTCATTCAAAAGCTGTTAGCTAACAAAAATAGCACGCCTCGACAAATACTTTGGTAAAGAAAGAGTCTTGAAAGGCTTCCCTTTCACTTCTTCTTTAATCATTTCTATCAATTCTTCTATTTTCATTTCTTTAACTTCTTTTTTCTCCCTTATTCTAACTGCCAAAATATTATTCTTGACTTCTTTTTCACCTAAAACGCAGATAAAGGGAACCCATTCAATCTCAGCTTCTCTTATTTTTTTATTTACAGTTTCTTCTCTATCATCTATATCAACCCTTATGCAATTTTTTTCTAAACTTTCAGCTACTTTTTCCGCAAAACTTAAGAATTTGTTCGAAACAGGAACAAGCCTTACTTGTGTGGGAGAGAGCCATAATGGAATTTTTGGGACCTTTCCTTTCTGTTGGTCTGAATAAGCTTTTTCTAAAAGAGCATAAATACATCTTTCTATCGCTCCACTAGGCGAGCAATGAAGTATTATTGGATACCTTTTCTTGCCTTTTTTGTCAATATAAGTTATTCCATATCTTTCAGCGTTTTCAACATCAATTTGATCCGTAGAGAGAGCTGCAGCTTTGTTCAAGTTATCGACAAAGTTGAATTCCCATTTCAAAACAAAGTAGAAAAACCTTTCGTTCCACATCTCAACCAACGCAGGCTTACCAAACTGCTTGACTAAGGAAACTATAAAATTCTTATTTTTCTCATAAAAATCCTTGGTAAACCTTATAGCAAGCTCATAATCTTCCTTTTCTAAGCCTATCTCCCTCAGAACTTCCATACAAAGTTTAAACCTGGTTATAAATTCTTCCTTAGCTTGTTCTATGTCTTCACAAAATGCATGGACGTCTGGCATAGTAAACGCTCTTAATCTTTTAAGCCCAACAACTTCCCCACTTTTTTCTCTTCTGAAGCTGTATCTTGTAAGCTCGTATATCCTAAAAGGCAAGTTTTTGTAAGAAATTTGAGCGTCCTTACTCATTAAAAACTGGCCAAAGCATGCTGAAAACCTAAGGAAAAGCTCTTTATCTTCAGATTTAACCACATACTGCCTTGCAGGAAATCTGTTTAAATAATTTGCTAGAGCAGGATGGTTAAAGTCATACATTATTGGAGTTTCGACTTCCATTCCTCCATACTCTAAGACTTTTTGAGTAACAAAATTTTCAAGTAAAGATTTAATTAATCTTCCCTTCGGATACCATCTTAGGTTTCCTGGGTCTGAACCTTCTTCATAATCTGCTATTTCTAGTTTTTTCATTAAGGTAACATGAGGAGGAACTTGTTGAACTGCTCTAACTTTGCTTATCTCATAATCTGCAAATTTTTTAAGGTTAGGATGTTTCGAAAAATCAAACTTTTCCACTTCTACTAGTTTTCCGTCAGGCAAAAGGATGAACCAAAAAGATTTAATTTTTTCTTCTGCTTTTACTGCTTCGGAAACTTTTTCCTCTTTTTTCTTTGCTGTTATGTGCCTTGACTGCTCAGCTAACGGATGGCCTTTAACTTTTATTTGCAAAGCTTTGTTCCAACCAAAAGGGGCCCTGAAAGTTTCTATTCCAATTTTTTTTGCATAACTTTCCATTTCCTTTATTATCTTTAGGGCTTCGGTAGGTTTTGCGATGTCTGAGCTTAAATGAGCAAAAGGATAGATCAAAATCCTGTTTAACTTTAATTTTTGGAGAAATTCTTTTGTTTCTTCTATAGCTTCTCTTGCAACTTCCTGGTTATCTCCTTCTTCTACACAAGTTAATAAGACTAGAATTTCTTCAAACTTGTATTTTTTCTTTTCGGCATCTTCTGCTTGGGCAATTTCTTTTTTTATCGGTTCATATTCTATGAAATCTGCATGCAATTGTAAGATTCTCATTTCATTCGCCTCTCTATTATGCTTGGTCTTCCTAAGTTTTGTCTAACAATTAATTTTATACCTCGCTTTTCTATTAATTCTATAATTTTTTTGTCGCATCTCTTATAAGCATACTTTGACATTGAAATAATTTTTATGTTTTTACAGTTTTTAAGGATAAATTCTAACATTCTCTTGCTCAAGAATTTTCTAAAGTGTAAGTAGCTAACTAGAGAAGAAGATTTAAACAAGTCAGAATAAGAAGAAATTACGATTTGTTTCTAATTCACCTTTCATCCTTTTCACTTAAAATATTTTTAAAAAGAATAAGTTAAAATATTTTTCCAAATGTCACATTTTTAATTTTGTCCCCTTAATTATTACATATAGCCCCGTGGTGCAGCGGCCAAGCATACGAAAAGGGTAGAAGGCTCTGGTCGCTGGGAGAAACCTCGTGACAGCGGTTCGAATCCGCTCGGGGCTATACTACTTTGTTTAACTAATTGCATAAACTAAAAACCAAAGGAATTAATTTTTTTGCTATTCTAATTAAAAGTGAAGTCTATGGTTTTAATAGAGGAAAGAGCAGAAAACTTAGATTTTGCGACTCTTAATGAGTTAGAATCAGCACTCTTTCATTTCAAGGAAAGATTAAAAGAATACTTTCTTTCAGAAGAAAAAAGACCTTTGTTTGTGCTAGGACCTAAGGGTTCCGGTAAAACATTTCAGGTAATGAAAAGCTTAAGTGAGGTGGTAAGAGAAAATGAAAAACTAATACCAACTATGTTCATATTTAAGGAAGGTTTAGGAAGACAGATTCTTAATCCATTAAAACTAGCAGCACCAGAAATATGGAAAGATAGGCTTAAGGTATATTCAAGTGATACAAAGGATTTGTTAGATTTGTCAAATGTTATAGTGGTTGATGATATTCATTACGTTTGTGAAGCAATAGCGAAAGGAGAGTATACCCCAGAGGATTTTTTGAAATTTTTAAAAGAAATACTCAACTTCGTTGATTCAGGAAAAAAAGTAGTTCTAATTTCTGAGGATATACCATCCTTTTATACGGAAAATTTAAAAATGAAAGAGTTTGATGATGTTTGGCCTAAGTTTGGTATTCATCCTCGGAGTTTTTACAAAACTAAAGAAGAATGGGAAAGTTTTTCAGAAAAGATTGATTATCTAGCTTTTAGGGAAATTCCTACATATACCTATTTGGAATGGTGCAGTCTTATCGAAGATTATGGAATTTTCTTAGAAGAATCTTTCCAACAAGTGTTGTACAGAATCAGTCCTAAACCAAGAAGTTTCGTTAGATTTGTAAAACTCTTTCAACCTAAAACTTGTATAAATCTAGATGAAATTAAAATAAAAGCTTTGGAATTATTAAGAGAAAAAGTGGAAAGACAGACATACCAATTTTATGAGTTTTTGATTAATTATTTGCCTGTTGTCGGGTTTCGTAAGGCTGATACGGATTTCCTTCAAATTTTAAGAAACCTTAAAAGTGTAGAAAATCTCAGGAAATTAGGAAGTGTTATAGATTATGTTGAAGAGGTTTGTAAAAGTGCAGCAAACAATTTGCCTTTAAAGAAAGTAGATAAAAAGAAAGTAGACAAATATGGTGTTAAGTACATAATAAAAAAGAATTACAAAGACAACCCTGTACATACTCAAACAATTTTACAAAAAGCTATTCAAACAATAGTTCCAGAAGAAAAAATAGGGGTTGTTAACGAAGTAATTAAAATCTATTTTATGACAAAAGTTAGTCCAAATGATATTATCTGGGCAAATGAGGTATTAGAAAAATTAGAAGAAAAGCTAGGTGAAAATAAAAAATATCTTAGTAAGTTGGCAAGAAGGTTTTCACATTATTATATTGAGGACTTTTATTGGCATACAGGGGATTGGTTGCTTTACAAGCCGTTTGAAATTGCGTTTGGCGATATGCTGTATGAGACACCAAGTATAATAAAAGTTACAGCAGAAAAAAGTTAAAATTATTTTTCTAGTTTCTATAAATTGTAAGCGGACTCAAGAATTAAAACTTTAAATTATTCCTAGTTCTTTTGCTCTTTTCTTTAAGTATTCTATTTTGTTTTGCAAGAACTTTGCTTCTCTCACTGTTTTTGCTTTAAACAAAGCCATTTGTGCTTCGTAAAGCTGCTCTTCTATCAATGCTATTTCCTCTGTATTTTTTTTCATGTGTTACTATTTATAAGTGATACTATTTAAAGATTTCGCTACTAAAGAATAGTGATTAAATAAAACTTAGAAAATCAAGCTTTTATAAACTCTTGATAACCATGAAATTATGGAAGAAAAACTGCTAAGAGAGATAATCGAGGAACTAAAAAAAGAAAAGCTTACAAGAGAAAAAGCTTGGTCAATAGTTAAAAGAGTTTGTAAAAAATATAATGCAAAGAAAATTCCAACAAGCATTCAAATTCTTCAAGCTTGCACAAAAGAAGAAAGGGAAAAGCTTAAGGATTTTTTAGTTATGAAACCAGGAAGAACAATTTCTGGAGTTTCAGTTATCACTGTTGTACCTAAACCTGCAAAATGTCCTGGTATATGTATTTATTGCCCAAAAGGTGAGAATGCACCACAAAGCTACGTTGGTTTAGAACCTGCGATTCAAAGGGCTATACAGAATAATTATGATCCTTTTCTTCAGGTGAATTGTAGAATAAATCAGTATCGTTTAATGGGTCACAGCATCGATAAGGTTGAGCTTATAATAATAGGTGGAACTTTTCTTGCTTTAGAAAAAGAATATCAAGAATGGTTTGTTAAAAGACTTTTTGATGCTTTGAACGGAAGTGAGGCAAAAAGCTTAGAAGAAGCTATAAGACTAAACGAGGAAGGAAGAATAAGGTGTTCTGGTTTAACCATAGAAACAAGACCTGATTTTTGTTTTGAGAAGCATATAAATCAAATGCTTAAACTAGCTACGACAAGAGTCGAAATTGGAGTTCAGTCTATTTATCCGGAAATTTTGAGGAAAGCGCAAAGAATTCATTCTTTAGAAGATGTTATTAAAGCAACGCAACTAGCAAAAGACTCTTGCTTAAAAATTACTTGGCATGTTATGCCAGGCCTGTTTACAAGTTTTGAAGAAGATTTAAATCAATTTAAAGAAATTTTTGAAAACCCTGACTTTAGACCAGACTCACTTAAAATTTACCCTACTCTTGTGATTAAGGGAACAAAACTTTATGAAATGTGGAAAAAAGGTGAGTATAAACCTTTGGAAGAAAAGGAAGCAATAGAACTAATAGCAAGAGCTTTGAAGTACATTCCAAAGTATTGCAGAATAATAAGGGTTCAAAGAGATATACCTGCAACTCATATAGTTGCGGGAGTTAAGAAAAGCAATCTAAGAGAATTTGTCGAGAAAAGAGCAGAAGAACTGGGAATAAAGATAAAAGAGATAAGATACAGAGAAGTTGGTCATAAGCTTGAAAAAGGTGTGAGCATTGATTTTGATAAAATAAAGCTTTGTAGGCTTGATTATGAGGCTTCACAGGGAGAAGAAGTTTTCTTAAGTTTTGAAGATATAAAAAATGATATTTTAATCGCTTTCCTTAGATTAAGGATTCCGTTCAAACCTTTTAGAAAGGAAATAACAGAAAAAACTGCTCTAGTAAGGGAGCTTCATGTTTATGGGCCTTTGGTTCCTGTAGGAGAGTTTAAAGAAGAAGCTTTTCAGCACAAAGGTTTTGGAAGAAGACTTTTAGAAGAGGCAGAAAGAATTGCAAAGGAAGAGTTTGATAAAAATAAAATTGTTGTTATTAGTGGAGCAGGCGTCAAAAAATACTACTACAGACTTGGTTATAAACAAGATGGAGCTTATGTTTCAAAACTTTTATAGTTTTTTTGCTATTAATAGAGTATGAACCAACTTTTAATCGAAACTTTTGAATTATTGCTTAAGAGTTGTAATTTTCCTTGTCCTTACAGCATTTTCCGAGGGATTAGCATAGAAGAAGCTTTGAAAGAGTTTCGAGCTCTTCCAAAATGGGAGGCTTTGGTTGTGTACAATTACTTAAAGAAAAATTATACAAGTTACGATAAGGAACCTTACTCTGAAGTTATAGCAGAAATGGAAAAATGTTTAGCTAGGAGTTAGAGTTAAGGTAAGGGAAAAACAAAAATTAAATAATGAGCTTTTTTTCAAATCTGAGCAAGAGTTTGTATCAAAATAATAGCCTTACTTCTGAAATTGCTAAGAGCTTAGGAAGGATTTTTGAAATTTATTGGGAAAAGTTACCTTTAGAAAAAAGAAAAAGAGTTGTTTTAAAACAAGAGACAAACAATTTAACTCTTGAATACTTACCCCAAACTTCTTTTGAACTTATGGGCTATGGAAAAAAGGATTATTCTTACAGGAGAAAAATAGAAATAAGCTTAAGTGAAGAAGCAAGAAAACTCTTGTATAATCTTTACAAAAACGGAATTTACTCCAGGTTCAAGGTTTATATTGAAAAAGGCTTAATCCCAGCGGAGGATTTGTTGTTAAAAGTGGGCTATGGAAGAGAAGTTTATAAAATGCTTCAGAGCTGCTTAGAATCTTTACTTACTAAAAAAGAAATTAAAATTGAGAAAAAGTTTGGCTTTAAAGAGTTTATAAAACTTATTCCTTTATTTTTCCTAGGATTTTTGGCTTTCTTTGTTTCGAGTACAACTACTGGTTTTTTCTCTTTGCCTTATCCTCAAACCTCTCCTTTAATCCTTTTGGTTTCCTTACTAATCTTTCTGATTTTCTTTCTTTTCTTTTACTAGCAAATTTAAGTTATAAAAAAGAAAAAAATAATTATGGCGAAAAAAGCAAGAGAAAAGGAAGCTAAAAGAGTTAAGAAAGAAATAAGCTGGAAGAGCCTAGTCATACCAGTAATGGTTTTAACTGTAGTAATAATAGTTTTATACTATTTGTACTATTCACCAAAACCTTTTCCTGTTGAAATAACAAATGAAGAAGCACTCAACCTTATAAATCAAAAAATAGCAAAATGCGGAACTAGCTTTGAAGAAATAAGTAAAGTATCTCTTTTTGTAGATGAAAATTTGTTCAATACTCTTAAAAAAAGTTGCGACGGCATAGAGGATTACATTAAGCCAAACACTAGTGTAGAAGTTTTTAGAGCTTCAAAACTTTGGAAAAAAGAGCCTGAAGGTTGTGAAGCTTACTTACCACATTGCAAGGTTTATTACTTAATTGGTTTAGTTGGAGAGAAAGGTGAATTTTCATGCGCATACGTTCGAGTTGGAGACAAAGAAATAGAAATAGAAGAGGTTTGTGGGCTTGAGCCAGGGGTGAACTTCCTTCTTAAAGAATCTTATAAACAGGGAGAAGATATTGAGTTTAAGATAATAAACAACCTTAATTCTTCGATTTACGTAGATTTTTACGACTGGGACGAGAAGTTTCTATACTTGTATAAAAACGGTGAATGGGTAGAACAAGAAATAAAAGTTTACTGTCCATGCCCCTGTGATTGTTTAGCTTGTCCATTATGCCCTGCAAAGGCTAAACTTTGCTCAGAAATTAAACCTCTTGGAGTATTTAGTTATGTATGGAACCAAAAAGTTTATGAACCAAAAACAATAAACTGTACTTCTGGAAATAGGACATTCCCAAAGAATTGCAACGAGGAAAAAATGGCAGAACCAGGAAAGTACAAAGCAATGTTTTGTTATTATACTTCTTACAAAGGAGGCCTTCAGTACGGAGGATGTGAAGTAACAGGAAAGGTAAGATGCATCGAAAGAGAGTTTGAAATAAAGTGAAAGAATGGATAAGCACGCAAAAGTATTGAAAGAAGTACTTGAAAAAATAAAGCCAAAGAAAGAGGAAGAGAGAAGACTGAAATCTTTAGCTCAGCGTGTTCTAAAAATTGCTAACGAGGAAGCAAAAAAATACAAGGCAAAAGCTATGCTTGTAGGAAGTATAACAAGAGATACTTGGCTTCCAGAAAAAAGAGAGTTTGACGTTTTCATTCTTTTCCCTCCTGAACTGAAAGAAAAAGAGCTCGAAAAGCTTGGTCTAGAAATAGGAAAAAAAGTTATAGAAAGGATGAAGGGAGAATACACAATAGAGTATGCGCAACATCC
Source organism: Candidatus Aenigmatarchaeota archaeon (assembly GCA_039000165.1). Lineage (GTDB taxonomy): Archaea > Aenigmatarchaeota > Aenigmatarchaeia > CG10238-14 > SCSR01 > JAVZHQ01. The sequence goes on along the minus strand of JAWBTW010000003.1, from coordinate 55,977 downwards.
TTATGTTTCAGGGAAAATTAAAGAAATAAGCGTTGATATAGTGCCTTGTTATGAAGTAGAAAGTCCAGAAAAAATAAAGTCCGCAGTAGACAGAACTCCTTTCCATGTTAGGTTCATAGAAAAGAATTTAACTAAAAAAATGGCAGAGGAAGTAAGACTTTTGAAGAAGTTTTGTGAGGCTAACGAAATATATGGAGCTGATGCAAAAACTGAAGGTTTTTCTGGTTATGTTTGTGAGTTGCTTATAATAAAGTACAAGAGTTTCCTTAAACTCATGAAAAAGGCTGCAAACTGGAAACCAGGTGAAATAATTCAAATAAAAAATTATTATTCGAAAAGTGATTATCCTAAGCTTATAAGGATGTTTAAAAACCAAGCTTTAATTCTTATAGACCCGACAGACAAAAACAGAAATACCTGTGCTGCCCTCTCTTCTACTAATTTCTTCAAGTTTAAAAAACTGGCTAAAGAATTCTTGGAAAACCCGAGAGAAGAGCTTTTCTTTAAGAGAAAAATCGAGCCAATAACTGAAAATGAACTAATAGTTTATCAAATGAAAAGAAGAACGGAAATAATACTTATTAAATTTTCACCGCCAAAAGTTGTCCCTGACATTCTTTGGCCTCAGCTAAGAAAATTTGCTGAAAGGATTCAAAGTATCTTGGAAGAAGTTAAGTATGAGTTTAAAGTTTTAAGGAAGGATGTTTATACAAATGAAAAAGATTTGGCTGTAGTTCTACTTGAGATGGAAGTTTCCAAGCTGCCTTTAATTCAAAAAAGAATTGGACCGAAAATTTTTGATTTGGACGATTCTGAAAGGTTTTTAGAAAAGTATAAAACTCAAGCAATTACTGGACCTTTTATAGAAGACAATTTCTGGTGTGTTGAAGTTAAAAGAAAATTCATCACCGCAAGAGAGAAAATTTTTGACAGTCTAAGCAAGAATCTGGAAGTGCTTAAAGCAAAAGGAATACCAAATCACATAGCTGAACAAATAGTAAAAGGTTTTGAGCTAATTTACGAGAATGAAAAGATAATGGAGCTTGTTAAAAAAGATGAAAATTTTGGCATATTCTTGAGAAAATACTTTGAAAAGGAAAGCCTAATATAAAGATTTTCCTATAATTAGGATTGTGATAGAAATAACTTTTTTGGGCACGGTTTCTGGTATACCGAGCAAAGAAAGAAACCACCCAGCAATAGCTTTAGAGTACTATAGCAAGAAAAAAGAAACTTTACTTTTTGATTGCGGTGAAGGAACCCAAAAGCAATTAATGCTTGCTGGAATTAGCTTTATGAAAATAGATAAGATTTTCATAACTCATTGGCATGCTGATCATTTTGCTGGTTTAATTCCTTTGCTCCAAACTATGAGCTTGGAAAAAAGAAAAAAAGAATTGAAAATTTTTGCCCCAGAAGCTGAAAAGTTTGTGGCAAACATTTTAAGCTTAGGCTATTTTGGTTGTAGGTTTCCTGTTGTTGCTATAAACGTTCCTTTTCATGGTGAAAAAGTTACTCTTATAGATGAAACAGAAGATTATCAAATTTTTTCAATTCCAGCTTTTCATTCTATTCCTTCTGTAGCTTATGCTTTTAAGGAAAAGGATAGATGGAGTATTGATTTGGAAAAAATGAAAAAGCTTGGTTTAAAAAGAGGTTATTGGCTCAAGAAACTTAAAAAATATGGGAAAGCAGAATATAAGGGAAAAGAGATTAGAATCGAAGAAGTAGCAAATTTAAAGAAAGGTTTAAAGGTTGTTTATACAGGTGATACAAAACCTTGCGATAATATTGTAAAAATTTCTGAAAACGCTGATTTGCTAATTCATGACGGAACTTTTCTTGAGGAAGAAAGTGGAAAAGCTCATGCTGACGTTAAACAAGCAGCAAGAATAGCAAAAAAGGCAAACGTTAAACAATTAATCTTAACTCACATAAGTAGAAGGTATACTGACGTAAAAGATTTAGAAGAAAATGCAAAAAAGATTTTTGAAAACACGAAAGTTGCTTATGATTTTATGAAGGTTGTTTTAAAAAATTAAGGGAAACAAACACATTTGCTTAAAGGAATAGTTTTTGCGCCTATTTTGTTCAACCCAAAATCTTGGTAAAAGCAAAAAGCTTTGTTTTCTCTGTTTATTCCTTCCATTATACAGTCTAAGTTTAGGAAGAGAAGAAAAATTAGGATTAGTAAGATGATTATAAGAATTAAATTTGGCATTTTCTCTAACAATTTTTAGGAATTGGTATTTTAAATTTTTAATGCCCCTGCCGGGATTCGAACCCGGGCCAGAAGCTTTTCACTCTTACCGCAAGCTTCTATCCTGTCCAGGCTAGACTACAGGGGCAGCGTAACCTATAAAAATTATTAATACTAAGCTTAAATAATGTTTAAATGCTCAACTTGTAAGGTTAATGTTTTAGCAAAAGAAAATTTCGTTAAGTTTGAGTGTCCAAGTTGCGGGGAAGCTTTAATAGTTAGATGCTCAACTTGTAAAGCTTTAAGCAATAAGTATACTTGCCCAAAATGTGGGTTTACGGGGCCGTAAAAATGGGAGAAGTAATAGTTGGATTAAAGGTTCTTCCAAAAACAATAGAAGTTGACTTAGATAAGTTAGAAGAAAAAATAGAGAATGCGATAAAACCAGAAAAAATTTCCCGCGAGCCTATTGCTTTTGGTTTAGTTGCTATTCATGTTGTTAAAATAGTTCCAGACGCAGGAGGAGAAGTAGAGAAGCTAGAAAATAAACTTAAGGAAATAGAGGAAGTAGGAGAAGTAGAAGTTACAGGGATAACAAGAAGTTTATAAATTTTGAAAAACTATCTAATTTAAGAGAAGATGGTAAAGAGAAACTGGAAGATAGTAAGTTTTTGGGTTTTGGGTTCTATTTGTATACTCTTTGCTTCTATGATTGCTGGTCATTTGGAAAAGGGTTTGGGTGTAAGTGATATGAGCTTCTCTTTAGCTTTGCTAATTGCTTTTGTCCTTTTTTTAGTAGGTGGCCTACTCTGGATTTCTGTTGCAGTTGCGATAAAAGAAATAGAAGAAGAGAGTTAAACTAAGGAAAAACCGACAAAAAGTTTGTGTCTATCTTTTCCTTCAAGTTCGCTTAAAATTCTCTTTAATATCATTTTTTTGGGATCTGGAAGCATTTCTATCCTTTCCTGTAACTCCTTAAAACTTTCAAAAGGTTTTTTCTTTCTTTCACTTATTATATCCCAAAGGTGTTTTTTTCCTATTCCAGGTAATAGTTCTAAGGCGTGCATTCTTGTTGAAATAGGTCCGGCCTTGTTAAAAATATTCACGAATCTTTTTTCATCTTTCGTTATCTGCTCAAGCAAAACTTCTTCTAGTTCATTTTTTGCAAAATTTGTAAGCTCGTTATAGCTTATTCTCCCTCTTATGTACTTTACCTTATCTCTTTTATCTTCTCCTATATAAACCCTTTCCTTTGGTTTAACTTCCACCCCCTCTCTTATAGCTAACTCTAAAAGGTTAAAGAATTTCTCTCCTATAGCTTGAGCTATAGGTTCTGCTTTTCTATCCCCAGGTTTTCCGTGAGGAAGAAAATCTAAAACTATTGCATATTCGTCTTTCATCATTTCAATCGCCAGAAAGGGCTAGATATACTTTTTTACTATTTCTAAAATCATGTCTATTTCTTCGGGTGTAAAACTGTTGTATTCCTTGTGAAGCACAACTCTTAACTCATCTTTATCTTCCGGTAAAAAGTTGATTATTTCAACTATTTGTCTTTCCCTTAATTTTTCAATTTTTTTTAGCTCTTCAGCAAGCTTTTTCGCCTTTTCAGAATCAAGCTTAACAAACTTTCTCAAAATTTCTAGGGCATTTTTTTGCTCGTATTTTAGCTCAACTTCTTTTGCCCTATTTTCAAGTATTTCTTTTGCTTCCGCATTGGTTATTGTTTCTTCTGCTATTATCTTCATTTAAACCGCCTTTAAGTGTTCAGGTCTTGAAATTATCTTTTTAACCTTATTTCCATCTGTTATTTCAACAATATAACTTTTTCCCCTTTTCCCTATAACCTTTCCCACTCTTCCTTTAAATCTTGGATGCGGCATTCCTTTATGGGAAGAAGGTTCTTGTACTATTACTACTCTTTGCCCTTTGTTAAATTCTTGCAAAAACTTTGTTATCGCAGGCCTATAACCTGGTTTTTGTCTTAATTTTTCCCTTGTTTTTGTTCGCAATCCTCTTGATTTTTTAACCATAGCATCACCAAAATTTTAGTTTTTCATCATGTATTTTTATAACATCTAACTTTATCTTTTTAACTTTGTTCCCCAAAATTTCTTGTACGTTAGGCTTAGTTCTTCCTTCATCTCCTGTAATCAGTTCTTTTATGTAAAGTCCTGCTTCAGCCTTTATTTTTAAAAGAAGCTTTTTCTTTCCCAAAAGCTTATAGGAAATGCTTTTCACTTTTCTTTTCCTGAACTTGTCAGCTCTTCTATGTAAAACTCTCAGAGGAGTTTTTTGAAGTATCGGCTCTTTTTCCAAAATTTTTAGCTCTTTTAACTTACTTTTCTCTACATTTTTTTCAAACTCAACTTCAGCTAAATAAGTTTTGTCCAATCTAGCAGACTTTAAAATTTTTATAAACTCCTTTTCAGTCATTCTCAAGCCTTTTACCTTAACCTTTTTTGACTTGTTTATTTCTTTTTCGATTTTCTTCAAGTTGATGTTTCTTCTTAAAGGGTTTTCGATTTCTATTATAAATGGTCTGTAATCTAAACATCTTGCATCTATGTCTTCTCTTCCTGTTGCGTGCATGAAACTTCTTTTTCCTCTCGTGGCTTTCAACAAAGGTTTTTCTATTATTTCTTGAACGGAAGTTGGATATAGTTTCCCTTTTCCTTTACAATATTTGCATCCTTTTCCCTTACATCTACTACAAACCCATTTTGATTGAGGTATGTTCCTAACAAGTTTTTTATAACCACCAAAAACAAACAAGCTTCTTATTTCAATCTTTATTCTTCCTTTTTCTAAATCTATCAGGACAGTAATGTCAGGATTTTTTGGTTCAAATTTTTTCTTTGTAATTCTTGCAACTTCTTTCCCTATTTCTCTATTTATTTCTGACTTTATTGATTCAACAAATTCTATTCCAACTTCTTCCCAAATTTTTTCTTCAACCTTTAGAATTTCGTCAGGAATTTTTGATCCTATAACAAAAGTCTCAAACTCTATTCCTTTCAACTTTTCTGCTATCTTTTCTGCTATTTTTTCCTTTTTTTCAAATATGTTTCTACAAAGAGAGCATCTTTCAGGTTTTTCTACCTTTAAGCTTATGTTTCTGAACTCAATTTTGTAAAAATTCGAAGGTTTTACTTCTATTTTTTCTCCAGAATCTAGCAAAAAAGCTATAAAGTACCTTATTATTTTTCCTCTTTCTTTGTTGGTAAGGCCAGTTAGAACTTGACCAAAAATCCTTCCTAAACAATTGTCGCATAATGTATAATTTTTCAAAACTTTTAAGGCGATTTCTTCTATTTTCATTTTAACCATCTTCTATCTAACTCGTAATTTACTATAACTATAGCATGACTTGCCAAATAAATCGTTTTTCCTAGCGAAACTTTCTCTATACCGAGTCTTTCCATCAACTTTTCAGTTTTTCTGGCAATTCCCACATGATCGCCTAAGACGAAAGCAACTTTTTCTTTAGCTTCCACTTCCTTTATATCCTTTCCTTTTGGATGTAAGTATAAAACTTGAGTTTCTTTTATTTTTTCTTTTATCAGAGTTTCAAAACTTTTTTTTGCAACCTTGATTCCAGGAGAAACTTCTATTTCCTCGTTAAGTTTTAAGTTAAGACCAAGCCTCAAAGCTTTTTTTATATGCGAGGCTATGTTCCTTTCGTCAGGGTTAACTCCTTTTAAAGAGCTTCCTTCAAATACTAACATCTTTGGTGGAACTGGTGGTCCTTCCAAAACCACAAATATTCTAGCATCTCTTCTCAAATCGTTAGAAATCCAGAGAGCACTAGAAATGCATCTACAAACCAAGTCCATTCTTCCTGCCGAACCTGCTAAATCATTTAAGTTAAAATCTGGCGTAGTAACTGCTTTTGAAGCTCTGAGTATAAATTCTCTCATTAAATCAACTTATGTAATTTTAAATTTAATTTAATAGAAATTCAACTCTTTATTATGGTGGAAAGGGTAAAGACAGGAATTCCTGGCTTAGATGATTTGATAGCTGGAGGCTTTCCTCAATCTTCTACTATACTGCTTTCTGGTGTCGCTGGTGCAGGAAAGACAATATTTTGTTTGCAGTTTATTTACAACGGAGCTTATGTTTATAACGAGCCAGGAGTTTATATTTCTTTGGAAGAAGAGCCTGAAAGACTTATTAATTATGCCACGGAAGAATTCAACTGGAATTTTAAAGAACTTATAGATAAAAAAATGGTTTCTTTCGTTTCCGCAGAAATGTATAGTTTTGAAAAATTAAGAGACTTAATAGAAAGTGAAGCAACAAAAATAAAAGCAAAAAGGCTTGTTATAGATCCTTCAACAATTTTAGGCTTATACTTTGAAAAAACTTTAGAGGTTAGAAAAAGCATTTTAGACCTAACAAGGTTGGTTAAACGCTTGGGTTGTACAACAGTTCTTGTTTCAGAAATAGAAGAAGGTTCTAAGAAAATTTCTGGTCTAGGGGTGGAAGAATTTGTTGTTGACGGAATAATTATACTTTACTACATAAAGGAAGCAGGTTTTTATACGAGAGGTTTGTGCGTCAGGAAAATGAGAGCTACCAATCATGACTCTGGAGTTCATCCTCTTCAAATAACAAAGAATGGTTTGGTAGTTTTTCCAAAAGAGCAAATCTTTATAGGAAAAACCTAAAATGCTAGAGAAATTATGAAAAAAGTAAGCATCCCGCAGCTTATCCATGGAATTCCTGGTAAAGCTGTGCCTGGCCTTTTTGTAACATAATAAACAAGAATAGAAAGAAAGAGTAAAGCGCCAAAAACTGAAAAAATCGCTTGAATTAAACCAAAACTTTTGAGCACAGAAACCGAAAAAATTAAGGGTAAAGCTATGTCGCCGCCTCCAAGTTGAAATACATGGATTTTTTTCTTCATTTTTTTCTCTTTCAAGATAACCTTTTTTGGTTTTTCAAATTTATAAGGGAAAGCAACAGTAAAGGCAGTTGGAGTTTTTGTTATTTCTTTTGCTATATAAACCATATGTTTTGTTAAAAAAACAGAGATAAAGTCATAAATTGCTATACACGCTATGAAAACTAAAACAGGAAAAACTCCTAGAGAAGCACCCAATATTGCTCCTACCCCAGCTATTGAAAAAATGAGGGCAAGATTTTGGTTTAACACACTTGGCCTTAAAATTTTCCAGGCAGTCAAAGCTGAAGCAAGAATTAAAGAGACTGGGATGAAATAAATTACAACAGGAAAAAGGAAATCGAAAGTCCAAGCCGAAGCAACAAAAATAGCAACTGCTTCCAAAGCTCTTATAAGGGCTATTCTGTATTTGATTATTAGTAGTACTAAAGCTGTCATTAAAAGCATATAAATCAATAGAATGACGGAATTTTCAACGCTTTCTGGGTTCTCAAAAAAAGGTTCAGCTTCGCCAGCTTTTATTAGCTGAATATATTCGTTACCTATGTAAAGCCCTAGAATTTGAGTTAAAAGAAAAATTCCAGCAAAAAATAAAACTACTTTTTTCTCCCCCATTTTAAAACCTAAATCCAAATTGTTTTGCAAGCTTTTTCAAGTTTCCTCTTTCGAGTCCAGCCTTTCCACCAAAAGTTTTTAGTAACTTTTTCATTTTCTCATACTGGCTAAGCAATTCCCTAACTTCAGATTCAGGTCTTCCGCTCCCTTTAGCAATTCTTGAAATTCTACTTGAGTTTATTATCTCTGGGTTTTCCCTTTCTTCTTTGGTCATACTATCAATAATGTACTTATAGTTCCTTAGTTTCTCTTCCTGTTTTTCTAAAAGTTCTTCTGGAAGCTGCATTCCTAAACCTGGAATCATTTGTATTACTTTTGAAAGCGGTCCCATTTTTTGCATAGCCTGAATTTGCTCGTAAAAATCTTGAAGGGTAAACTTACCTTCAATTATTTTTTCAACTTTCTCAGGCTTGATTTCTGCTTCTCTTGCTTTTTCTAACAAAGTTTGTAAATCACCTAAGCCGAGCAACCTAGAAACAAACCTTTCTGGGTTATAAACTTCTAGATCTTCTAGCTTTTCTCCTGTTCCTATGAATTTAACTTTTGCCCCTGTAGCAAAGCAAGAAGTTAAGGCTCCTCCTCCTTTTGCCGTGCCGTCCATTTTAGTTACTATTACTCCTGTAATTCCTACTAGCTTGTTGAATTCATTTGCTTGAGGACCAGCAATTTTACCTATATCTGCAGGAATCGTTAGCAAAACTTCATCTGGCTTAATTATTTCCCCCAATTTTCTTAATTCTTCTGCTAACTCTTTATCTAAAGCATCCCTTCCTGCAGTGTCAAAAATTATTGTATCATAGTTTTTAAATCTCTCCAAAGCATCTTTTGCGCATTTGTAAGGGTCTTTACTTTCATCAAAATAGACAGGAACGTTAATTTGTTTCCCTAACTGTAAAAGTTGCTCAACAGCAGCAGGTCTATGATAATCTAAGGCAACTAAAGCAGGCTTTAATCCTTGCTTTTGGAAATACTTTGCAATTTTCGCTATGCTTGTTGTTTTTCCTGAGCCAAACAAACCAACAACCATTATTTTTTTCTTTCCAATTAGAGTAGATGGTCTTCCTCCAAGCAAATTTACCAGTTCTTCATATATTACCTTTAACACATGCTCTCTGAGAGTTAAGCCTGCAGGAATTTTTTCTTCTAAACATTTTCTCTTTATTTTTGTTATTAGCTCCTCGGTAAGCTTAGCGTCAACATCAGCTTGCAACAGAATTACTTTTAAATTGTCTAAAATTTCTTCTACTGCTTTTTTGTCTATGGTAACGCCTGTTATTATTCTTCTTATCAAACCACTAAGGTTTTTTCCCAGGCTATCGAACATTTTCCCATTAATACTTCTAAGCTTAGATAATAAATACTTAATTTGAAGAAAACAAAGTTAAGTTTAATCGAGAACTTTAAACATCAAAAAAATACAAATATATATTAGTAGTGTTAATGGTAGTGTTGGCAATGAACTTCAAGAGATTGAAAGTTTGGAACACAATTTTAATACCTCTAATAGTTTTTTCCTTTCTACTGATGGTAAAGGATTCTTTTGCCGCTTGCGGTTGCGATTGTGGCGGTAGACCAGCTCCAAGTTATAAGTGTACTGATGGGGTTTTTTGGTACTGCGAAGGTGGTTTTGCTAAAATAGGTTGGTCACCTTGGCAAAGTTGTGCAATAGGTTCCGAATTGTGTAGAGGCTTTCCAGACTGTTGTGGAGGTCTAGCAGGTTGTCCAGGGTACTATTCAGCATGCAAAACAGGTTCTTGCCCAGGTTCTACCGAAGATACCGTTTGTGCAGTTTATTATGACAGGTGGGATTGGGGATGTTATTGTGACAGGTATGAAGGTAAATTTGATGGGAAAGAAGGTAAGTGTGTGGTATGTGATGCTTATTCTCCAATAGAGGTTAAAATCATGGCAGACACTACTACGATTTATCCAAGAGATGAACCTAAAGAAGGTGATAAAGAATGTGAATCTGCTTGTGGTGCTCCTGCTGATTTAGACGAAACACCTGTAAGCAAGTCTAAGATTAAAGATTTAAGTTGCCCTTCAGTTGTAAATGTAGGAGACCCTTTTAACATTTCCTTTTACTTTAAGGGAACGGATTATGGTACTGCCGCTCCAGGTGCCTACTGGTGGCAGGTTATCTCCATCTATCAAGGTTCAAAACAAGAAGCATGTAATGTTTATGACAAAGATGCATGTACTTGGAACTATTACTCTAAAACTCTAATTGCGCCAGGTAGCAATCAATGTAACAGTGATTCCGATTGTAACGATAACGATCCGTCTACCATAGATAAATGTGTAGTTACAAATACTTCCTATACTTATAAAGTAAGAGTTATGTCCGGAACTTCTAGCGATGCTTATCAGTGTAATTACTCAGACTCTTATATGGATGAAATACAAAATTGTAGCATCATTGTGAACAGAAAGGTATGTAGTTATACAAAAATTCAACCTGTGATAATTACAATCGACTCATCTCCTCAGGGTTTGACTATAGAAGTAGACAAAGTTCCTTACCGAACTCCAAGCTATTTTGAGTGGTTGCCAGGATCTTCACATAATCTATCAGCACCTTCTCCCAATTATCTAAAAGGAAAACCAGCTATTCGTTTCATTTTTTTAAGCTGGTCTGATGGAGGATCTCAAACACATTCGATAATTACTCCTTCTTACCCAGCAACCTATACAGCCTATTATGCTTATCAGGTTTACCTAAATGTTACAGCTAACAATCCTAGCTGGGGCAATATTTCCGGCGCAGGATGGTACAATTACGGCGCAAATGCGTCTATCTCAGCATCTCCTTATACTTGTTACCTATTCAAAAACTGGACTGCTAATTGGAGCGGTGGCTACACAGGAACAGCAAATCCTGCAACTGTAAAGATTGATATGGAAGCTATTTTGTTCGCAGATAAAGGTAATACTCCTACTCAAACTGCTAATTTTGATTACAATAATGGTGCCCCTTGCGGAACAAAACATTGTTCAAAATCTGCCACGCATTCTTCAGGAGATGAATGTAAGGATATTACTTGTGACTATGTTCATTATGGTACATGCTCAAACGGAAATTGTGTTTACCAATCTGAGAATTGTGACAATTACGATAACAATTATTGCAGGTGTGCTGTGTATGGTTCAAAACTAAGGGAAGAATGTAGAGATTATGAGTGTGTTCCTTTGTTTGGCAATGTTTGTGCCTGGACTGGTGATTGGATAGTAAAAAATGAATGGACTTGTGATTCCACTAAGGTGAACACTAAGCAATCTTGCAACAACACAGATTATTGGTGTTGTTACGATAACGGATATAAATGGCAAACAACTCCCTGTGGAGCCTGTTCTTATTCCTTATCGATTACTCCTGAGTTTGAAACCTGGAGTGATACTACTAAGACTTGGAACATAAATGTTACCGATTCTTCAAACAGTCATTGCATTTCCCCAATAACTTATTCTATTTCTTATTCAACTTCAGGAAGCTGTGATTCCGCAAGTACTGGCATAAGCACAAATTCTTTCTCTATAAACAGAGGTAGCACTTTGACTAATGCTTTTAGCGTGACAGTTAAGAGAGCTGGTACAAGTTGTACTTTGGATTTAAAAATAAAAGATCCTAACGGAAATACGGTTGCTACAGGTAGTTATAATGTATCTGGAAGTGTAACATGCACTCCAGGCGACAGATGTAAGTCAGAATGTGATGGTTCATGTGGAAGAAAAGTTTATGTTTACGATAGTTCTTGCAATTGCGTTTATAGTCATACAGAAAATTGTCCTGTAGATACCTCTTGTTCAGCTGGGCAATGTTTGTCTTCTGTTGCTTGCTTAATTCAAAATGAGTGTGAAGATCCTTGTACAAAAGGTCAAAAACTATATAGATGTGACGGGTTCGGAAATTGTAATAAGTTTTGGCAATTGGCAAATACTCAAACCTGTAATCCTTTTGGTTGTTCAGCAGGTTCTTGTACTGATATATGTAATGCTGCATGTGGAGCTGATTTAGAATGTGATGGTAAAAAAGTAGGTTCAGACTGTGGTACAGGTGGTACTTGTGACGCTTCTTGCAAGTGTATAGGTAGCACACAAGCTGATTTTGATATTTGGACTGGAATTGGCGAATTAAGCGTTACTGTAGGTCAAGCTTTTCCTGTTTCTATTTACGTAAAAAATACAGGATTAACAAAAGATTCTTACAATTTCAGCGTTACAACTTCTTCTAACGTTCAAGCGAGAGTTTATGATAAAGAAATTTCAAATGTTTTACCAGGTTCGGTAGTTTCTACAAAAGTAGAAATAAAAGTTTTTGCATTTTCTTCCCAAGGAGAAGAAGTTAAAGTTCTCGTAACCTCAAAAAGCTCAAGAAGAAGTAAAGAAATTACCATAAAACTTAAAATTGGAAGTAGTAGCATGAGCGATTTAGATGTTTTCTCTATTGTTTTGATTATAGGAGTTTCGGTAATTTTTTTAATAAAGAGAATGTACAGCAATAGCATGTAATTCTCAGTGATATAATTTTTAATTGTTGTTCGGTCGCTTTTCTAGACTTTTTTATTTAAAATAAAGAGTTAAACGTTATTTTCTAGTAAGTTTGAAACAAAAAAGTTCGGGTTATATTCCATCAAATCCTCAGGTTTCTGGCCAATACCAATGAATAAAATTGGTTTTTTAAAAGAGTAACAAACAGAAAGAATGTTTCCACCTTTCTCGTTAACATCAACTTTTGAAAATATAACCGCATCCACACCTACAGCCTTATCAAAAAAGTTAAACTGATTAATGACATCACTTCCGCTTAAGCTATCCAGAACTAAAATTTTAAGGTCTGGTTTGTTTATCCTACAAATCTTGTTTAGTTCCTCCATCAAATTTTTATTCATGTGGCTTCTTCCTGCAGTATCAGCTAAAACTACATCAAAACCTCTTGCGCTTGCAGCTTTTCTTGCATCGTAAATTACTGCGCAAGAATCAGCCCCATACTTTTGCTTGATTACCGGCGCGCCAACAAGTTTTGCGTATTCCTCTATTTGGTCTATTGCAGCAGCTCTGAAAGTATCACCTGCTGCTATCAGGGGTTTGTAACCTTTATTCTTGAGCCAAAGAGCTACTTTTGCCAAATTCAAAGATTTTCCTACACCATTAAAACCAAGAAAAACAAAAAGTGCAGGTCTGTTTTCTTTTTTTGCTTTTTCTATTGTTTCTTCAAGACTTATTTTTGGAACCGAAAGAATTTCAAACAAACTTTTCCTTAATGCTTCTTTTATAATCTTTCCCTCTTCACCTTTCTTAATTTCTTTTCCCAAAAGGCTATTTTTAAGCTCGTTTATTATTTTTTCTGCGACTTCTAAAGCAACATCAGCTTCTATCAAGTCAAACTTCATTTCATTAAGAACAGGAAGCAAATCTTTTTCTTCTAACTTCTTCTCTCTTATTTTCTTTATTATCTTCTCCTTAACTTTTTTGATAAGACCTTTTCTTTCCTTTGGTTTAGCTTCTTTTATTTCCTTTTCACTTTCTTCAAGAATTCTCTCAACTTCTTCACTTTGAGTTTCTTTTTTTATTTCTTCGATAACTTTTTCAGGTTCTTTCTTTTCCATTTCTTCGATTTTTTTCTCAATCCTTTTGCTAACTTCTTCTTTTTTCTTAAATTTCTCAGAGATAGCTTCTATTGCTTTTGAGATTTTTTTCTTAAGAATTCCGAACATTCAACTCCCTTTAACTAGTTTCTCTATTTCTGGGGCAAGTTCTTGAAGTCTTAAAGAAATCTCGTTAATTTCCTTTTCTGCATCATTCAAAGTTTTTTCTATTTCAACTCTCCTTTTCTCCAAAGTTTTTTTTGCGTCGTCAAAATTTTTTTCTAAAGCTATGTTACTACCAACTTCAACTATAATCTTGTCTTTTTCTTTTATTTTTCCGAAAGCGTAAGCTTCTGAGCCTAAGGCAAAGAGCACCTCTTCACTTTTCTTAATTTCCTCTATACTTTGTAAAGTAGTTTGAATTTCTACGATTTTTGCTATCAGCAGTTCCCTTTCTTTAAGTAGAGAATTGAGCCTAGCTTCCAAAAGCCTATAAACTAAGATTTTTTCTTGGAGCTCCTTTTTTTCCATGCTATCACAATTTTAATTTAAGATAACTTAATATTAAACATGAAGCTCTTATTACTTTTTTTAATTCTTTCGGTAATTTTTTTAGTTTTTGCTTTCGCTTCCGAAGAGGGAACAGTAACCTTGAAATTAAATTCTTCTGTTTCCTGGTGGGAGGATGCTATTTTAGCTTATGGCGAGGCAAGAGACTCTAACGGTTTGCCTGTCACAAACGCTAAAGTGAAAATTTTTTTTGATAGAGAAAGAGATTGTCCCAATACTAGTTCTAATGGTCAATGGGCTTGTGTTTTTAATGCTCCAGAGGAAATCAAAAATTATCAACTTTTTGTCAACATTAGTGGAATTCTTAACTTCACATCCTTTAAAGTTTCCCCTTATTATGGAAGACTTCCTCCTAACTCGATAAGTAGGGTAGCTTATGAAGAACCGATTTTGATTCAAGATTTAAACGGTAAAATTAAGAGAGTTTGGCTAAGGTTGATTGTTTGGTAGTTACCACTTTTTTAAGTTAAAAATTTTTATCAACTTAATTTTTTCTCTTCTTAATTATGCCAACCATAACAATTTTTCTTTTTGAAAAACTTGGTTCCCCTTTTGAGATATGTAACATTTTGAACAATAAAAAGTTTAAAGATGGTTGGATTCAAGCAAAGGTTAGCAGATACGATAAAAATGAGGTTTTTATCCAGTATTTTTACTATGAAAGTTTAGAGGATGCTTTAAAAAAAGCTTTCTCAGAAGAAGATATTTATGAAATAGTCAGCTTTTTGAAACAAAACGGTAAAAACAAAATCTTGAAAAGAACTTATTGCTTTATTAACACTTTAACTAAAACTCTTGAAGTTTACCGAGGTCCTGACAAAAAAACTGAAGAAATAGTTCTTCTTCTTGAAAGTTTGCTCAAGGTAAAGTTTTATCCTCTTAAGCTTGATTCACAAAAACTTAAGGAAATTTATTCAAAGCATGCGATAGAACTTAAACAAGCTATGTTCAGAAATATAGAAGGTTTAATTTATGAAGTTTTAAAAGGGAATTATTTGGAAAAAAATAGAAAGTTTAATTTTTATTTGGCAAAGTTTCCTAGCTGCTTAAGAGTTATAAGCTTCAGACCAAAGATAAAATTCCTGAATTCTAGTAAATATCAAGTAACTATAAACGGAGATAAGGGTACGATCAAACTTTCTTCTAACTACTTTAACTGGAGACCAAGGTTTGAGATAAGACAAATCATATTTATAATTGCAGCAACTCTAGGGTTGCTAGCTTCTTAAACTTCTAAACCAAACTCTCTTTTTGCCACTTCTTTTAATAACTTAATCACGCTTACTAAACTACTTTTTTTAATAGCAACTGCACCAACAGACTTAAACTTACTAGAAGACCTAATAAGATAATCGTGCTTCGTTTGATTTATTCTTAAAAATTCTTCTTCTCCTGGGTACTTTGGTCTAAAGACATTAAACCATAATGTATCCCATTTCTCTTGATCGATTCTTCCAACAAACTTGCTTGTCCCAACTGAGTAAAAAATTTTTGCTGGGCCTTTTTCCTCATAATTTACTTTTTTCTCTATGAGCATTCTCTCCAAAAGTTTTGTTACGGTATGGCGATTCAATCCAAGCTCCTTAGAGATTTCACTGATGGTTAATCCTCTAGGGCTTTTTTCAAGTAGTTCAAATATCTTTTGGGCATTTTTTGTGTCATACTCTATATTTTTTATTTTCATCAAATCACCGGAAATGAACTCTCAAAATATTTAAATATTACTAGTATATAAATGTTTTCTATGCATAAATTTATAGAAATTGAAAAATTTTACCTTGACTCAAACATAGTTTTAAGATACTTTAAGAATGTGATTAACAAAAAGAAAGTTCCGTTTATAATCAAGGCTTTGACTTCAAACAATAATTTTAAGATTTTTGTTTCTTCATGGACCTTGGCAGAAGTTTTTGAAATAATGCAGAAAGAGTTTAAACTAGATAAAAGTCAAATTTCTAATATTTTTAAAAAGTTTCTAGAAGAAAGTAAGGCTGAAATAATAGAAGAATTTCATCTGAATTCTTCTATTGCTGGTTTAGTGAAAAATTTCGGTTTAGAGGCAAAAGATGCTCTGCATCTATCCATTTCAAAAAGGAAAAAATTAGCTCTTCTGACTTGTGATAAGAGGCTTGCTGAAAAAGGAATCCTAAGCTACAAGAAAATAGTTGTTCCAGAAGAGTTGATTCTTGAATATTCTGATTTTCTTAAGGTTAAAAAGTAGGGATTTAAAGTTTGAGGATTCTTTAATTTTTATGGTAGAAATAGAAGAAATTTATTTGTCAACGGTTGATGCCATTAGACTAACAGAACTAGCAAGAATATCTGCTCTTGCTAGAACTGAATTTAGTGGTTTTGTTTACGGAATCAAGAAAGGTAAAAAATTCTACTTGAAAGGAGTGATTCCTGTTTTCGAAAAAGCTAGCAATAATGAGGTTGATAATCAAAGGACAGAAATGTACATCAAAATGTTTAAGAAATTTAATCCAGAATATTTATTTTTCCAGTATCATTCACACCCGAATGGTAAAATGGATTTATCCCCGGATGATTTGGATGTGGTAAAAGATGTAGAAATAGTTTTGTGGGCAAGGGCAGAATTTGAAGAAAAATTTTTTAAAAGAAATGTTTCTTACGTTAGTTATGGATTAATAAAAGCTTATAAAGTTTTAGATGATGGCAAAAACAAGAAATCAAAAGAAATTCCTATAAGAATTGAGCATTCACTTAAGCTTTAAAAAAATAATTTATTAGTTTACTCGACACAAAAATAAATATTGGCTAAGGGCCTGTAGTCTAACGGTAGGACGTGGCGCTTACAACGCCAAGAACCAGGTTCAATTCCTGGCAGGCCCACAGATTTTTTAAAAGTGAAGAAAAATGGAAAAAAAATACGAGTTTTGGATTGATAGAGTAGCAAAACAAATAGTTGAAAGAGAAGAGAAATTAAAAAGAGGAATAAAGGTTTTGAGAACAGAATCTGGTTTAGGAGCTTCTGGTTTTCCTCATCTAGGTAGTTTTGGTGATGTAGTTAGGCAGTATGGAGTGACCCTAGGTTTAAGGGATTTGGGGTTTAAATCAGAGTTTATTGCTTACTCTGACGATAGAGACGGTTTAAGGAAAGTTCCTCTAACTATGCCAAATTGGCTTGAAAAATACATAGGAGTTCCCGTTACTAACATTCCCGATCCTTTCAATTGTCATTCAAGTTATGGTGAGCACATGAGCTCTTTACTTATAGAAGCTATAGAAAAGGCTGGAATAGATTACACTTTTCAATCTGGAACAGAAAACTACAGAAAAGGAGTTTTAGATAAGGAAATAGAGCAAATTCTTCTAAACGCGGAAAAAATTGGAAGAATAGTAAAAGATTTGCTTGGGCAAGAAAAATTTGTGGAAATGCTTCCTTATTTTCCTGTTTGTGAAAGATGTGGAAAAATTTATACAACTAGAGCTTATAAGCTTCTTCCTGAAGAGCATAAGGTATTGTATGTTTGTGACCAAGAGTTTATCGGAAAAAACCTAAACACAGGAAAAGAAATAATAGTTAAAGGTTGCGGTTATGAAGGTGAGGCAAGCTACTTTAAAGGAAATGGTAAGCTTAGCTGGAAAGGTGAATTTGCAGCAAGATGGAAAGCTCTGGGAATAGTTTTTGAAGCTTATGGAAAAGACATTCATGATTCTGTTAGAGTTAACGATATAATTTGTAAAGAAATTCTAGGTTTTGAACCCCCGATTCACATAATGTACGAGATGTTTCTAGAAAAAGGAGGGAAAAAAATTTCAAAATCTTATGGTAATGTCTTTACCCCTCAAGTTTGGTTTAAGTACGGAAGTGTCCAAAGTTTAATTCTACTAATGTTTAAAAGGTTTGAAGGAACAAGAGAGCTTGATATTAGCGATATCCCAAAGTATATGGACGAGCTTATAAAACTTGAAAGAATATACTTTGGCTTAGAAAAAGTTGAAAACGAAAGAGAGTTACTCAATGCAAAAAGACTTTTTGAGTACGTTTACTTTCTTAAACCACCAAACAAACCATCTTTACAAATTCCTTATTCAAGGTTTGTTGAAATTGCAAGAATGTTGCCAGAAAAGAATCGATTGGAGTTTGCAATTCAAAAATTAAAAGAAATGAAACTTGTGAGTGAACTTGACACAGAATTAATAGAAGATTTGAAAAAGAGACTTGAGTTTGCTATAAATTGGGTTGAAGAAGAAAAATTAGAAGCAAAAGTGGAAATTTCGGAAGAAGAAAAAGAAGCAATAAGAGAGCTTGTTGATAGTTTAGAGAAAGAAGAAGATGGAGAAAAAATGCAAACAAAAATTTTTGAAATTTCAAGAGCTCATGGAATCAAACCAGCAGACTTTTTTAAACTTTTGTATAAAATTCTTTTGAAAGTTGAAAAAGGACCAAGACTCGGACCTTATCTTGTCGAAACAAAAGAAGATTCGATTAAAAAATTGAAGGAAGTGATATGAAAACTTTTTCAGAAATTTACGAATCAAGAATTTTTAAAAACGAGGAAGTTTTATCTCCTGATTATTTGCCCGAGTTTTTACCACACAGAGAAGATAAAATAAAACAAATAGCAAGGAATTTAATGCCAGTAGCTAGAGGTTCAGCAGGACAAAACACTTTTATTTTTGGTCCACCAGGAATAGGAAAGACGCATGTTATTAAATTTGTCTTCCGCGAGTTTGAAGATTTTAGTGAAAATATAAAGACAATTTACATAAATTGTTGGGATTATAATACTCCTCTTTCTATCCTTACAAAAATTGCAAACGAGTTAGGCGTATTTGCTCCAAGAAGAGGGATAAGCAAGGATGAAGTTCTGGAAAAAATGATAGAATTTTTAGGTAAAACAAAAAGGGGTTTGGTTGTTTGTTTGGATGAGGTAGATCAACTAATATTCAAAAGTCCGGAAATCCTTTATGATTTGTTGAGAATTAACCAATACTTAAAAAACCCAGTATGTCTTGTTTTTATTTCTAATTTCAAAGATGTTTTTGTTAATCTTGATCCAAGAATAAAAAGCAGTTTAAGAGTAGAGGAAATAGAATTTAAGCCTTATAATGTACAAGAGATGAAAGATATCATTGAGGAAAGAATAAAAAATGCTTTCCACTCTGTAGAAGAAGGAGTAGCTATTCTAGTAGCAAACTTTGCTGTTCAAAAGGGAAGTGACGTGAGAGTTGGTTTGGAATGCTTACTTAGGGCTGGTAGATTGGCAGAAAGTGAAAATTCAGATAAGCTTAAAGTTCTTCATGTGAAAAAAGTTTTGCCACAAATTAAACCAGCTAAGCCAAAAATTTTGGAAGAAAATATAAGCGAGAATGAAAAAATTATCTTGGAAATCTTGAAAGAGAAAAAAAGTTTAACTTCAGGAGAGTTGTATAGAGAATATTGTAAAAAAACGGAAAATCCTCTTAGCGACAGAGCTTTTAGAGATTTAATCAATCATCTCAATCAAATCGGACTAATAAAAATAAAAGAAGTGAAGAAAGGTATGAAAGGGAAGACAAGAATAATCTCTATATCTAAAGCACTTAGCTAATTCTTAGCGGTTTAGCAATCTTCCATAATGCTTTTGCGTAATTATCAAAAATTCTAACTAAAGAGTTGTTTTTAGACCAAAGGAATTGGAAATAAAACTTATTCGAGTTGCTTTCGAGCTTTATTCCAACTTCCTTTCCATCTACTATCAAAACTCTTGGATGATTTCCTGCTTCAAAAACTTTTATTTTGAAACCGTTATCATAAAACCATTTTGCTCTACAAAAATTTTCTTTTGTAATTTTTGTTGTACTTATTACCCTAAGTTCTACACCTTTTTTCACACATCTTCTTAAAGAGTCTCTCAAAGAAGGGGTTAAGGAAAAATCTTTTGTTATATCGAAAACATATTCTTTACAGTTTTCTAGCATGGTTGAAAACCTGTTTAGAGCTTCCCAACTTTTTTCATTTTTTTGCACCCAAATTCCTTCACAAAATTCTTCATCATTTTTCAAAGGTCTAAATAATTTTGTCAAGAAATTTATTCTGCTTTTTAAAATTCTAAGGTTTTCTTCTTTTTTGTGCAGAAGGTTTTTAAAAGCTATTTTTATTGGAATTGCCTTGAATTCTTTAGGTCTTCCATCAAAAACCTCAACTAGCTCCTTTTGCGTAAGTTCTTCTAGCACGCCATAAATTTTTGATTGCGGAACTTTTGATACTTTGCTTATTTTTCCAACCTTTGAGGGACCAAGAAACAACAACGCAGAATAGACTTTTGTCTCGTACTCACTCAAACCAAGTTCTTTGAAAGTGTTAAGAATTTCATCTTTCTTTATCGTTTCTTCTTCGCTAGTAAATAACATAGTTTCACCTTAAGATTCTTTTGAGAAAAGAAATTGTCGATCTTTCTACTCTTCTTGCTAAAATTAAGCCTGCAATTCCACTTACGAAAGCAATTTTTCCTGCAGCATCCCAATAATTTGAATATAGAAAAATGCTAAGATTGCCTGTGTTTATAGCTTGTGGCAATTTGTTAGTTATAATATCGTAAAGAGATAATGCAGTTAAAGATCCCCAGTAGCCTAAGGCAGTGCCTGTAGCACCACCAATTAGACATGGTAAAGTAAAATAACTCTTGATGTAATTTTTTGTTCTTTTAAGGATACTTTTCTCTTCATACATGATGAAAAAGTTGCTTCAAACTAAATAATTAGGTTTTTAACTTTAAGAGTGAAAAACGGGTACAAAAAATACCACTTCCTTAGTAAAAAAATATATAAATTGTTGTTTTTAATCAATAATATAAAATGTCAAAGCGGGGTAGAGCAGCCTGGAGTGCTCGCCGAAGCTTTGCGAATGGCTCATAATGGCTGCTCATGCGACACCCGGACAGACTAAGTCTGGGGGAAAGGTCAGTGGTTCAAATCCACTCCCCGCTATTTAATCATAAAAAGGTCTCCACTTTTTCTTGAATCTCTTTTAGCATTTTTTTCAGTTGGGTATAAGTTACTTCCATCCTTGCTTGCAAATATGCAAGCTCTTCAGCAAAATCAGAATAGCCTAATTCTTCACACGCTTTTCTTGCATCTTCTAGGTATTTTATCGCTTTGTTTGGCTTTTTAAGCTTCAAATTGTGAACAGCTCCATAAAGCTCTTCAAACATAGTTTTTGCGTAAAACAATTTGTCTTCTTCGCCTTTTAGACCACTTCTTTCACTTTCTGCGAATTCTTTCCTTATATTCTGATAGATAGACGAAGCTTTTTCTATCGCTTTTCTAAGTTCTTCCTGATATTTCTCAAGACCAAACAGTCTTCTAACTTTTCTCACTTCTTCTATAGCTTCTTGTTCTTCTATCCTTTTCAAAATTCCAACTTTTTCTGCAAGTTTTCTTTCATCTACGGATAGAAGAATTATAAGAAGAGCTAAAAATACTACTGAAACGCTCAAAGGAAGCCAAAAGTTTGGGTTTGTTTGTGAAACGCTCATAGCTGTAGGACTGCTTAAGAATAAGTAAGAAATAAAAGAGAAGAGAAATACTCCGAAAACTGCAAAAAATTTTTTTAACATAATTTAATCTTACGCTTTCAAAATATTTATTAAGTGTGATTAATTTTTTAGCTCTTTTAATTTGATAGTTTTTAAGGTGTAAGCTTCTCTCATTTTTGTGGCAAGATTTCTAAGATTTTCAACCAATTCAGAATAAGGTAAATCTTCTGATAATTTAAAAGCATGCTCTACACTACTAACAGAGTTGTACTCTCTACCTTTTTTGAGATTTTCTAAAGCATCGTACAAGCTATCTAACATCTCTTCCACAATTCTACTTCTTTCTTCTAACTGCTTCATCTCTTCAGTTTCCATATACCCTAAATAAACAAGTTTTTCCCTTATGTTACTGTAGATTTTGCTTACATACTCTATGTTTTTTCTTAATTCACAAGAGTACTTAGTTAGACCATACTCTTCAATTATCCTGTTTTTTTCAACTTCTTTTTTTATACCAGCTTTTTCCAAAATTTTTTCTTCTTTCTTCTTGAAAAGCAAAAACAATAAAAAAGAAGAAACTATGAACCCGAAGAGTAAACTTAAACTAAAGTTAGAGCTATGGTAAGTAAAACTTGTTAAAGAAAAGTTTAATGTCATTAATAAAACAACTAGAAGAAGGATGGACAAAACTATTTTTTTAATCATAATCTATTGTTGCATCATGAAATATTTAAAATAACCAACCAAACAGAAAATTATGAAAATTTTTTTAACAGGTAAGCCTGGCATCGGGAAATCAACAGTTTTGGAAAAGGTCGTGAATTTACTCAAAGAAAAAGGCAAGAGAGTAGGTGGTTTTGTTACACCAGAGATAAGAGAAAAAGGCAAGAGAGTAGGTTTTTGTGTTAAAGATATCTTTTCTAATGAAATTGGAATTTTAGCAAGCAAGGATATAAAGATTGGCCCGCAACTTGGAGGTTATGGAATAAATCTTGAAGACTTTGAGAGAGTTGCTTTAAATGCGATGGATTTTGCTCTTAGAGAATGTGATGTTATAGCGATAGATGAAATAGGGAAAATGGAATTTTTCAGTCAAAGGTTTAGAGAAAAGCTTACTCAAGTTCTTCTTTCAGAGAAACCTTTAGTTGCAGTTTTGCATAGAAATTTCGTAAGAAAATTCAATGATTTTGGCGAAATCATAGAAGTTACGGAAAAAAACAGAAATTCGTTACCTAAGTTAATTCTAGAGCTAATAGAAAAATCTTTATGATTTATGCTGGATTACTGCTCTTACAAGTTCAGAGCTAGGAATACCAAAAGCACCTATTCTTATGTCAAAGTCACTTTTAAGAATTTTTGTATTTCCTAAAAGAACAACCATAGACTTAAATTCGTCCCCTTCTTTTAAGCTTTTTAACAACTTTTTACTCCATTTTTTTGCAGTTAAATAAAGAACAATTTGTTTTGAGTTTGGTTTGTAATCGATTATTAAGTCAAAATTTTTATGAGAAATCAAGAATTTCTTATTTTTTATGTTCTTCTCAAGTTTATCTTTGCTTAACTCTAAAACCTCAAGCGCTTTTTCTAAACTCTTGTGAGAAAGGTTAACAACTTTTCCAAAAGCTTCTTGTATTTCCATATTTTCTTTTTATTCTTTTGCTTTTATTAATTTAAGCAAGTTTTTAAGTAAGATTGAAGAAATTATTTTTGAAGAGTTTAATGGAACAAAAAAGTTTAAAAACTGCAGAATCTTTAATGATAAAAGAAGTTCCTGTAGTTAGCGTTGATTCTTCTTTGGAAGAGGTTAAGAAAATTTTAACTAGAGAAGCAGAGAAATTTGAGGTTTTGGATTATATATACGTTGTGGATAAAGAAAAAGTCCTCTGCGGAGTTTTTTCCATTAAAGAACTTATGAAAGCTAAAGATAAAAACTTGAAAGCTAAAGATATCATGAAAAAAGATTTGGTTTTTGCTCATCCAAGAACTCATCAGGAAAGGATAGTTTATCTTGCTCTTTCAAAGGGAATAAAAGCAGTTCCTGTAGTAGACGAGAAAAATCATTTGCTTGGAGTAGTTCCTTATGACACAATTCTAACAATTTTTAATCAGGAAGTAAGAGAAGATATTTTTAAGTTTGGCGGTTTGTTTCACAAAGTAGGAAAGGAATATACAACAATAAAATCTCCTGCTAAGCACATGATTAAATCAAGGTTACCATGGCTTTTAGTAGGAATTTTTGGCGGAATTATAGCAGCTTCAATAGTAACTTTTTTTGAAAGTGTTTTAAGCGTTTTCCTCGCTTTGGCTTCTTTCATTCCAGTTATGGTTTACATAACAGATTCCATAGGAACTCAATCAGAAACTTTGATAGTAAGGAGTATAGCTTTAGACCCAAAGTTTTCTGTTAAGTCTTACATGATAAGAGAGCTTAAAGTTACTCTTGCTCTTTCTTCTGTTTGTTCTCTAACTCTTGCTTTAATCGCTTTAATAGGATGGAAAAATTTTTTATTAAGTTGTATAGTTGGAGTAGCATTATTTGTTGGGATGTTTGCTGGAGTTTTGGTTTCAAGTCTTTTACCCCTTTTCTTCAAAAAAATTGGGAAAGATCCGGCAATAGCAACTGGGCCTTTAGCAACCTTGCTAAGCGATATATTAACTTTAGCAATTTACTTTCTAATAGCAGAAGCATTTATGAGCATTGTAGTTTAAAAGAAAATAGAAGAGAAGTAAAAATAGTTACACTGTTATCTTATCAACTTTTTATATAAATTTTTTAAGCCTTTATAAAGTGTTTCATGTAGTTTATACTTTTCATACATAGTGTCTTCGACAAAACCAGCATACGCAATCATGGAACCTGAGGCAACAAGAGTAATGCCAGCTATTTTGCATAATTGATTTGACAAGAAGCAGCAATCGCACCGCACAAAGCAAGTTCACATCCGAAACCACCATATAAAACTCCAGACCAATTCATTTTTATTTTTACCCATAATTAAATTACTAAGGAAAAGAGATTTATTAGGTTAATTTATGGGCCTAGAGGGATTTGAACCCTCGACCTATCGCTTTCTCACGAAAGCGAGCCATATAAGGCGATTGCTCTAACCAGGCTGAGCTATAGGCCCTTGTATACTTACATGCACATTTATTAACCTTTTCCTTATCAATAATTATTTGGATGCAAATGTTTAATAAATCTTTTTTAGTTGAAAAAATAGTAAATTCTTTACTTTTTCACAAGTTTCAAGTACTAGTTAGCGAAGGGGCTTTTGACATAGCTGCAAAAAAAGATTTCTTGATGCTTATAAAGGCCTTGATAAACGTGGATGGTTTAACCAAAGAGCAAGCCTTAAGTCTTAAAGCAATTTCTTACTTTCTTTCTGCTTACCCTCTTGTGGTTTCACTTAAAACAAACAGAGAATTCCTAAGGAAAGAAATAGTCTATTCAAGGTTTGATTTACCAGTTGTTACCCCTTACTTTTTCGAAAAATTTTTGGAGAATAGAGAAATTCCAGAAATAGAGGCTGCAAAAGGAAAACATACAGTTCCTATAAACACTGAGGTTTTAAGAAATAGAAGAAAAGAGCTAGGTTTTACCCTTGAGGAACTTTCAAAGTTAGTAGGAATAACAAAAAAGGCTTTGTATGAAATAGAAAACAAAAGAGCAAACCCTTCTTTAAAAACTGTCAAAAATTTAGAAAGAGTCCTTAATGTTAACTTAAAAACTCCTTTTAGGCTTAGGGTCTCAGAGCCAGCCTACCTTAAGCCTAAAAACGAATTTCAAGAAAAAGTTTCAAAAGAATTTTTAAGAATAGGTTTGAGTAACAGCCCAACCTATTCTGCACCTTTTGAAATCGTGGGAAAAGAGAAGTTTTCCATGATAATAGGGCTTTCGCACAATATGAAAAAAATTGAGAAGGAAGCGTCTCACATTAAAAGAATGTCCTTTCTTTTTTCTTCAAGATGCGTTTTTGTTACAAAAAAGTGCGAGAAAAAATCTGTCGAAGACGTGCCGATAATTTTGGAATCAGAAATTCCAGAGATAGAGAGTGTGAGAGAATTGGAAAAGCTTATGGAAGAAAGAGTGGAGTAAAGCTTAAATATTTGTATACCTACATACACATTAAGATATTTCTAGATTAGGAGGTGTACTATGACTAATGGAAAAGCCTTGATTGGTCAGTTAGGCGGACAACCTGTTTTAATACTTCCAGAAGGTACTCTGAGGACTGTTGGGAGAGATGCCCAAAGAAATAACATAGCTGCAGCTAAGGCAGTTGCAGACGCAGTAAGAACAACGCTAGGACCAAAAGGAATGGACAAGATGCTTGTCGATTCTGTTGGTGATATAGTAATAACAAACGATGGGGTAACTATACTTGAAGAAATGGAAATAGAACACCCTTCAGCAAAGATGATGGTAGAAGTAGCAAAGACTCAGAACGAAGAAGTTGGGGACGGTACAACTACTTCAGTAGTTCTTGCTGGTGAACTCCTTAAAAAAGCAGAAGAGCTTTTAGACCAAGAGATTCATCCTACAGTTATAACAAAAGGTTTCAAAATTGCTAAGGATGAAGCTTTAAGAATTCTTGAAGAAATAGCAAAACCTGTTTCGCTAAAGGATAAAGAAATCTTAAAGAAAATTGCTATGACAGCAATGTCTGGCAAGTCTATGGAAAAGGCTTCACCAAAAATTGCTGAACTTGTTGTTGAAGCAGTTTCAACAGTAGCAAGGGTAGAGAACGGAAAAGTTATAGTTGACAGAGAAAACATAAAAAGAGAAAAAAAGCATGGTGGTTCTGTAGAAGATACTGAGCTTATAAAAGGAATAGTTATAGATAAGGAAGTAGTTCATCCTGGAATGCCCAAAACAGTTAAAAACGCTAAAATAGCTTTATTGGATTGTGCTTTAGAAATAAAAGAAACAGAGACCGATGCTGAAATAAGGATAACTTCTCCTGAACAAATGCAAGCTTTTCTTGAACAAGAGCAGAAAATGCTAAAGGATATGGTAAAGAAGATAGTGGCAAGTGGCGCAAACGTTGTTTTCTGCCAGAAAGGAATAGACGATTTAGCTCAACATTATCTTGCAAAAGAAGGAATTCTTGCTTGCAGGAGAGTAAAACGCTCAGACATGGAAGCTCTGGCAAAAGCTACAGGAGGAAGAATTGTCACTAACTTAGATGATTTGACCCCAGAAGACTTAGGTTTTGCAAAAATTGTTGAAGAAAAGAAAATTGCAGGAGAAGCTATGACTTTTGTTCGCGAGTGTAAAGATCCGAAAGCAGTGACAATTCTAGTAAGGGGAAGCACAGAACATGTTGTTGATGAAGTTGATAGAAGTGTGGAAGATGCGGTAGGAGCAGTAGCTTCTGCTCTTGAGCTAGGAAAAATCATACCAGGGGCTGGAGCACCAGAGGCAGAGATTGCAAGAAGGTTGAGAAAGTTTGCAGAGAAGTTTTCTGGTAGAGAGCAACTAGCAATACTTGCTTTTGCTGATGCCATGGAAGTCATACCAAGAAGTTTAGCTGAGAATGCAGGTTTAGATCCAATAGATATGCTTGTCGAGCTAAGAGCAGCTCACGAGCAAGGAAAAATTTATTATGGCCTAGATATTTTCAACGGAAAAGTAAGAGATGCGGAAGAGATGGAAGTTATTGAACCACTAAAAGTAAAATTACAAGCGATAAAATCAGCTGCAGAAGCTGCAGAAATGATACTAAGAATTGATGACGTTATAGCAGCAAGCAAACTTGAAAAAACCACACCTTCTACACCAACTACGAGCGAAGAAGAAGCTTAAAAAGGACTTAAGAAACTTTTATTAATTTCTAAGAGAAATATTTAGTTAGGTGAATTAATGGTTAACGATGAGGTTACAGAGGAAGTTGAAATAGTCCCTTTATCCCCGCTAAGAAGACTAGAAAGGAGGATAGAACAATTAGAAGCTTCTCTTGGGAGTGTTGATAATAGAGGAATACTTAAAGAGATAATAGAAATAGTTAGAATGAATCAACAATTAGTTGATGAGCTTGCCAAGGCTAACGATGCCTTAAGAATAGAAATTTCTAAGTTACCTGCAAGGTTAGACGAACTCATAGGAAATTTGAACGAGTTGCTAAATTATATTAAAGCCTCTGCTCCAGAAGAGACTCAACCTTCATTCAAACCATTGACCGAAAAAATAGAAAAGCTCATAGAACAGAATCAGAAGATTATCGAGAACAACCAGTCAGTTTTGAATGTTCTAAGTGAGATAAGTGAAAAACTTAAAAGACCAGTAATAACGAGACCAGCTTTGCCCGTGAAGCCTGTAAAAGTGTAAGTTATGGGGTTTAAAGGTCAAGCAGATGTAATTACTGCCGTTATTATAATCCTTTTAGCTGCAACTTTAACAACTTCAGCTTATTTATGGGGTATGCCTCTCGTTCAAAAAAGGCAAGAGGTTGCAATGGTTGAAAAAGTTGCAAGCTATTTTGATAGGGATAATGCAAATTCCCTGGTGAAAAAAATAGAATTTGTTGCAAGGAATGGTGGTGAGGAGACTTTTAATTCAGAAGTAGACGGAATATGGCAACTTTATCCTTACGATTATCCTGGCCCTCAGAACAATTCTCTCGAGTTCATGTTCAGAAGCAAAGTAACTAATATAGCTCCAGAGTTAGGTTGGATACCTTTTAAAACTTCTAGTATAATTTCTCCTGGATATGTGGGTATAGATGAAGCAACTGTTGTTTTAGCTAAGGCCGAAAGTTCAGATAACGCTTTTATAATAAGGTATAGAATATGGTTAAGAAACCTTACTGAAGATGGGAAAATTTATCAAACAAGGCTTTTACCGAGAAACCCTAGTTATAACGCTTCGACAGGTAAATCAATAAGGATTTCAAGAATAACCGAGCCAAAGTTTGACCCAACCAATAACTTGATTATTACAGAAGTACAAATACTTCTTGGGTAAGAATGAAAAAAGCCCAAAGTTACATAATCCAATTCATAATTTTTTTTGTTGTAGGGTTTGTGGTGTTCTTAAGTATAGGCAGCTTCTTTAAGATACAGTCTGATTTCTTTATAAACGAGTTGAGCTATAGAAATGCAAAAATTGTTGCTGATTATATTACTTCTACAGCCATATCTCTTATAGATTCCTGTAAGGAGTGTGAAGACTCTAGGGTTATTATTAACCTCAACCCAAACTACGAGTTTATAGTTAAGGCTGACAATGTTTGGGAAATAATATTGCCAAATGAAAGAAGGTACTCTTTTTCTTTAAGTAATTTGAATTATTCTGTTAGTTCAGCTGGTAGTGCAGTTATAACAAAAACATTAACTTTAACATTTAGCAAAACAGAAAATAAATTAAGGGTAGAATAGGATGGTGGAGCTTTTAAAAAATTTTTTAAGAAGGGCAAAGGAAGGATATAAAAAATACATGAGCAAACAAATTCAAGTTTTGCCTTCGCAAATTGGTTTTCAAGGCTTAGCTCCTATTACAATTCCCATAAAAATAGAGAGGATAGAGGAAAAAAAGGAAGAAAAAAAGGAAACAGAAATTAAGCCTGTCGAGAAACCAAAGCTTGTAGATGGAATAGAAATACCAGAATTTATACCCGAAAAGATAGAGATTGGTGAGATTCCTTTAACAGAAGAAGAAAAAAGGAAGATTACCCTAGCATATCCTTTGATTCCAAGAAAGCCTCAAAAGGATGAGCTTGTTTTTGCATACGCAAAAATCTTTTGGGATACTTCGTTAAACAAGTATGTTTACCAAGTTATCGAACCTGAACTAACAGATAGACTTAAAGAAATAATAAATAAGCTCAAGGAATTGATTCAAGAAAAGCTCGATGTAGAGTTTGGAAAATTGAAAAAATTTGAAATGAAAAATTATCTTTATAAAACCATAGACGATTTGCTAAGCTATTACAGGATAGAAGTAAGCGAGAAAGAAAAGCTCATAATCAGATACTATATAGAAAGGGATTTCATCGGTTTGGGAAGGATAGAACCTTTAATGGCTGATGAAAATATAGAAGATATAAGTTGTGACGGGGTGGGCATTCCCATATTTGTTTTTCACAGAAACCCTAAGCTAGGATCCATAGTCACAAACATAGTTTTTGAAGATCCAGACGAGCTTGATTCTTTCATTCATAGACTTGCTCAACTTTGTGGAAAATCCATATCAGTAGCTACCCCCCTTGTTGGAGGTTCGCTTCCCGACGGAAGCAGAGTCCAAGCAGCTTTGGCTACGGATATAGCAAGAAGAGGTTCCAATTTTACCATTAGAAAGTTTACGATTGAACCTTTAACTCCAATCCACCTCTTGAAGTATAATACTATCGACATTCCTTCCTTGGCTTTTCTCTGGCTCGCTGTTGATTTTGGAAGAAGTGTTTTAGTTGCAGGAGGAACTGCTTCAGGGAAAACAACTCTGCTCAACGTACTTTCACTTTTTATCAGGCCAGAAAAAAGAATAGTTTCCATAGAAGATACACCTGAACTTAAATTGCCACATCCTCACTGGGTTCCTTATGTTGCAAGAACTGCAATAGGAACTGAAGATAAAAAATTAAGAGGAGAAATAGATTTGTTTGATTTACTCAAAGAAAGCTTGAGACAAAGGCCTGACTATATAGTTGTAGGTGAGGTTAGAGGAAGAGAAGCTTATGTTTTATTCCAAGAAATGGCAACCGGTCATCCTTCTTTAGCAACGATTCATGCAGAAAACATAAACAAGCTTATTGATAGGTTGACCACACCACCAATCTCATTACCTGCTAGTTTGATAGGAAGTTTGGATTTGGTGGTTTTTCTTTTGAGAGTAAGATACAGAGAAAAGCATGTGAGAAAGGTTAATCAAATCATAGAAATAGTCGGGATAGACCCAGAAACGAAAGAGCCAATCGTAAACGAAGTTTTTAGATGGGACGCTATGAAAGATAAAATTGTAGTTGTTAACAAAAGTATGACTTTGAAAAAAATAGCTGAATTTATGGGTTTGACAGAGCAGCAAGTAAAAGAGGAGCTAGAAAGGAGAATGGTTGTCTTGAATTGGATGGTGGAGAAGAACATTACCCGCTATAAAGATGTTTACAATGTTTTTAACATGTACTACACTTCTCCAGAAAAAGTTTTGGCTTCCATAATGGGTGGGAAATAGTGGGTTTTTACACTACCATAGCTATGAGATACTTTGGTGAATGGGGAGAAAAACTAGCTCCTTATTATACAGAAGTGAAAACTGATCTAAGGAGAGCAAGAATGGGCTATTCTATCCAAGAATACATAAGCATAGCAATCCTAACAGGCTTAATAGTTTTTTGTGCAGAGTTTCCTATGCTTTGTGTCATTTTTGTTATAATTTCCCAAAACCCTTTGTTTAGTTTTATCTTTTCCTTTACTATTTCTATGTTCTTTTCCCTAACTTTCTTTTATTCCATGATGAGCTACCCTAAACTGGTAATAAGGGAGAGAGCAAAAGAAATAGATAAAATTTTACCTTTTGCTTCTGTCTACTTATCAACGATAGCAGGATCAAAAGTCCCTTTGCACAAAGTTTTCAAGATTTTTTCAACTTATAGTGAATACGGTCAATTCACAGAAGAAATAAAATCAATAGTTAACGATACAGAAACTTTCGGAATGGACATAAATACAGCTCTAGAAAGAGCAGTAGAAAGGGCACCCTCAAAAAACTTGAGAGAACTTTTTTGGGGCTTATTATCTATGAGTACAACAGGAGGAGATATTCATTCATTCTTAAGAGAAAAGGCAAGAACTTTTATGACAGAATACAGGAGAAAGCTTTATGAATTTTCTCATCAACTAACGATGTTTATAGAAATTTATATAACAGCAATAATTTTGGGCGCAGTCTTTTTCACCATTCTTTCAGCAATTTTTAGTGGTTTGGCAGGAATTGGAAGCAACATAATCTTTCTTCAATTTTTAGTAATATTTCTTTTCTTGCCTATTGTTTCTTTAGCTTTCATAATTTTTATCAAAAGCATAAGTCCAGGCGGTGAATGATGAAAGCAAAAGAAGAGAAAAAAGTTAAGCCAGCGAAAAAAGTTAAGCTTTATCCTAAAAAGTTTGAACTCTCAACTAACACAAAAGTTTTGATCGCTTCCGTTGTAGCTTGTGCTTTTTTCTTAGCTGTTGGAATACTCAGTAACGATAGAGCAGTGCTAGGAAATTCCATAATTCTTTCAGCTTTTGCTGTAGCTGGACCTTTGTTTTTCTTTAAGTATATGAAAGCAAGAGAAATAAAAGAAATGGAAGAAAAATTTCCTTTTTTCTTGAGAGATGTTATAGAAGCTTTGAGGTCTGGCTCACCACTCCATACTTCCGTGATGATAGCAAGTAAGTATGAATATGGAAAGCTTACACCAGAAATCAAGAAGATGGCTTCCCAAATCTCTTGGGGCATGTCTTTCGATAAAGTTTTGGATCAGTTTGCAGAAAGAGTAAAAGCAAGCAAGAGGCTTACAATCGTCTCAAAAATAATTAAGGAAGCCTATCTTTCTGGCGGGGACATAATTTCTACTCTAGAGACAGTAGCAGAAAATATGACAGTTCTTGATGATTATGAAAAGGAAAGAAAAAGTTTGCTTAGTCAATATGTTATTCTCATGTACATAATTAATTTTTTATTTATCGGTATAGTTGTAGGAATAAACAGGCTTATGATTCCCATATTCAAGGTTGAAGCTATTGGTCAATTAGAGATGATTGGTTTGCAAAACCCTTGTACTTTTTGCTCTCAATTTTCATGCGTTTTTTGCGATATCTTAGGGGGGATTGCTTCAATTTTCAACTTGAGTGATATAAGAGCTCCAGAGAATATGGGTTCTTACTACACTTCTTTATTCTTCTTAATGGCAATAGTTGAATCAATTTTTTGCGGTTTGGTTGCTGGAGAAATTAGCGAGGGCTCTGCTATTTCAGGAGTTAAACATAGCATAATAATGGCTATAATAACGTTTGGTTCCTTCTTCATACTTGTAAACTTTGGTATAATGGGAGCTTAATGAAAGGCGAACTAAGTTTTGTGGAATTTATAGCGTCTATGGGAGTTTTTATAAGTTTTGTAGCCTATCTTTTTTTCTTACTTTTAAGGTACTATCCTATCTATCTCCAAGAAATGGAAACCGAAAGAAAAAGACTTGAAGCTTATCAAATTTCTGAACTTTTAATAAACGATTTTGGTCATCCTATAGAGTGGGAACTTGATCTTGATTCAGTTAACAGATTTGGCCTTTCTGATTTCTCAAAAAACAAAACAAACTTTCTTAGTCGGACAAAAATCGATAGCTTGAACAGTTTTTGCAGTCAACCTCAAGGCTACGAAAAAGTTAAAGAAAAAATTGGAGCTGAATTTGATTTTTCTTTGCTAATGTTCCAATTACCTAATCGTAATATTCTGGTTAGTTGCTTCCCGCCTCCCGGGAAAGTTAAGATAACTCCAACGAATATAACTGTAAGAAGGGTAGCAGCTTTATCTACAGGAGGCTATGTTGAATTAGTGGTTCAGGTGTGGTAAATGGAAAGAAAAGGTTTTGTTTTTGTTGTCGAGATGATTAGCGCAGTTATAATACTTTTTGTGATGTTTAATTTTTTCTTTCCCTCTCTTTCTTTCAAACACAATTGGGATAAGGTTTGGTTAAACTTAATTTCAAGAGACATAATTCTTTCGATGGAAAGAAACAAAGAGCTTTATTTATATTCTTTTGAATCTCCGGAATTTCTTTACCAGAAAAATTTAGTGAATCATCCCTTAGTTGCTTGGACTTCAACAGAAAATGCTGTTAAGAAGAAAATCACCATAGCATGTAAGTGTAGCGATGAGGTTATAAATGAGTTGGGAACCTTTTTAAACACCATAACTTTAAACGGAAGGGAGATAAAATTTGAGATCGTTTCTTCAAGTTTAACTCTTATTCCTTCTTCTGACGTTCTTCTGATTTGGGGTTATAACAACTTAAATGATTACTTCGATTTGCTAAAGAATTTTTTAGCTGAAGATAAAGGAATAGTTGAAGTTTCTGATATAACCTATACACAGCTCGACGCAGACGAAGGACATAAAAAAATTTTTGGTTTGGTTCCAGCTTCAGGTTATATAAATAATATTCAAACCATAGAGCTTTCAAGAAAACCAGAGAATTCTAGAGATATTGTTTATGGGCCTTGGAAATACCTGCGTAGAATTTTTGGTTCACCGTATACCTTTTCAAGTTCTTTTAACTTAGCTAACATAACAGCAAAAAGTGAGGCTAACATTCTTTTCAATTTCAAAAATTCTACAGGCGTAAAAGTTCCGGCAGTTATTTTAAACAAGGATTATGGTAGAACTGCATGGGTTGCAAACTTAACTAAAGATGGCTCCCTAGACGATAAAGAGAAATGGATTTTAACTTATTTAATTCTTTGGGCTTCTAACAAACATGAAGAGAATGGGAAAAAAGTTTTAGGTTATGAAAACTCTTACATAAACGTTTATAAGGGAGATTTTTTTGAAGTTTATGCTTTTACTCTTGGCTTAGGATATTCTTAGTTAAAACTGAAAGAGAAATTAAAAGTAGCAAAATTACTGAAAAAGTGTTTAAGTCACTCAAATTTGCTTTTTCAGCTTTAATTTCCACTACTACTGTTTTGTTTCTTGAAGGTAGTGAGGTAGAACTAACAGTTATGT
Source organism: Candidatus Aenigmatarchaeota archaeon (assembly GCA_039000165.1). GTDB lineage: Archaea > Aenigmatarchaeota > Aenigmatarchaeia > CG10238-14 > SCSR01 > JAVZHQ01. The sequence continues at coordinate 21,914 of JAWBTW010000003.1, read as the reverse complement.
TAATTTCCGCATGTTGTGTTTGAGATAGAACTTTAGCTTGGATAGTATTAGTTACCAAGGATTTCGGCTTAACATTTCTTATTTCAGTATCATAAAGCTTTGCCTGGACATTTGGTGTGGTGCTTAACTTAAACTTATAGTTATCCTCGTAATTTCCTATGTTTTTAACATAAACTTTTATAAAGAATGTTTGATCAACAGTTGAGTTTAGTTTTTCTACACCAACTTTCAAATCAAAATCAATAGCACCGGTACATCCGTGTTGCGTACAAGCCTCACCTTGTCCAGGCTTACAAGTTGCTAAAGTACATCCGTTCTGGTTACATCCTCTATAATCACCATAGTAACATGTGTTGGTGTTAGGGTCAAAGTAAGGAACTGTTTGAGGACAAAACACTTTATCTCCTTCTGAACATACACAGTTGTCCAAACATTTTCTATTGTAATAACAGTAATCTCCACTTAACCTTGGTAGGCAGTCGTCATCTGAATCACATTGAGCATTGCAATAAGTTTCTCCTTCACCATCACCACCCCAATAACAATTACAAGTTGGAGTATCAGGTACGCATATGCAATTTTCATTACAATTACCGTACAAATCGCTATAAATACAATACTTTCCAGGAGTAGATTCACAATGATTAGAAGGATTTGTGCAATAATTATTGTTTTGAGTGTTTGGGAGTTCGCATTCTTCACCATACACTGTTTCTACAGTTCCATTG
>JAWBTW010000003.1:0-21089 GCA_039000165.1 Candidatus Aenigmatarchaeota archaeon | reverse complement strand
TACCACAGGCTGTGACATCAAAAGTATTTGTTTCTGTAGCTGGTATTCTTATGTAGTTTCCAGCTATATCTTTTGCTTCAGCATAGTAAGTATGTAAGCCATAAGAATACGGCCCACCAATATATCTGCAAGTTTGAGGAGTTTTTTCTCCAGAGTAAGTGCAAGTCTTTACCTCTTGTCCATCGACATAAATTTTTATCCAAGATAATCCTGAAGAAGAGTCGCTTGCGTTTGCTTCAAATAAAACTTGCTGATTTGTTATTGGTCTGAAAGGTGAATGAGATTTTATTAAAGTTGGCGGAACGCTGTCATAATAATAATTAACACTTCCGTAAGGACCTTCATTTCCAGCTATATCTTTTGCTTTTATGTAGAAAACATTTACTCCTTCTTGATAGGCATAACTTCCTTGAGGTAATGATGTTGAAGTGGTCCAAGCATCTGGGTTATTATTAGTGTGCCAGTAATAACCTGAAATTCCTGAACCGGATCCATCGCTAGGTACAGACCAACTGAAGTTAAATGAGTTTACATTTGTCCAGCCTGAAGGTGAAACTGAAGGTAAAGGTGTGCTTGGAGGTTCTTTATCTATGTAGAAAATATTGCTTACCTTGATGCTCTCTACATTATCACTATTATCTATACTATAATAACAAACTCTTTTTTTACAAACTGAGTTTGAAGGACAAGTAACGATTCCTGAAGTTCCTGTTGAAAATCCTGTTCCGCAAGATTCACCGTCATTTATAATTTTATAGTAAGTATTTGCACAGCCTGAACCAGTATCGGTGCAAGTTAAAGTAAAGCTTACATCTTGATTAGTCCAAGCATGGCCATTAGGAGTTATGGTTGTAGTAGGAGGAATAGTTTCTACACATTTTCCGTTAGAGCATGTATATCCAGAACCTAAGGTAGTACAATCCTTATCTTCATAAGAGTAATCATTTCCAGAGCAAAAATATTCTCTCAGAACAGTTGAACTTCTACATTCATCTGTTTTTGTTATTACTGAGCAAGAAGTTTGTCCAGAAGAGCATAAATTATTGTCTGTAACAGTTCCTCGAATAAAGTATGACCTTCCTCCATCTGAGTCTGAGCAATTATTCGAACAATCGTATATTTTTGTATCTGGAGCTCCATCATTACAATATCCTGGATAACCTGAGCATTGCCATTCATTTCTGTAAATATCACCATCTCCTGAATTACAATATAAGCTTTCGTAATCTTCACAGTTTTTCCAGTAACCTGAACAAGAAGCACCATTTGCATAATACTCATAAACAGAATTCCCTGAGCAGTATTCATTTAGTTGAGAGCCTATACAATTACCAGCAGAGCAACCAGTATAGTCATAACATCCTCCAGGAACAGTAGGTTGATCACCTACATCACCAGTATTATACGAAGATTTTGCAGAGCAATCTTCTCTTGAGCTTGTAGAATATTTACACTCACAATTTCCTGAGACGCTACCACAATAATAGTCTCTGTATTCCTTTACTGAACCAGAGCAATACCAGCCATCAGTTGGGCAATCTGCATCTACTTCACATTCCGCACCAAACTGTCCCTTTATACAGCATGGAGAGCATCCTTCGATATAATTACAACATTCCGGCATTGGCTCTATACCAGACTCTATACAAATTTTAATCCAACAAGATTTTGCATCCCACCCGCTTGGACCATCGTAGGCACAAAATTCGGTACAAGGATTTCTAATGGACAAACTTGTCCAGCAGTCATAAGTTCTCTTGTCACCACTTTTGTAGCAACCAGTTTCAGAGTAGAGGTTCCCCTTCGAAATACTTAAAAAAATTACTAAAAAAAGTAAAAACGAGAAAAAAATCAAAAATTTTATTTTTTTTCTTAACATACTACATTACCGTATAACTCGTAAACTTTTTTTCCAAAATCAAGGTTATTTTCAAAATATTTTTGTGAGATTTCTGGAATATCAGGAGGGAAAATATAAAATTCTAATAAATTTATTTTGGTTACGTTTGGAACAACACCCTTATAGAAAAACATAATTGAGGTTGAGTTAGATTCAAGCACATGAAGGCAAGTCAAAACTTTTCCGTTTATATGAGATGTTTTCGCCATACCAGGAAATGGAACCTGTTCTATGCAACGCCATTCCGTTACATTCAACAACTTATCATACAAGGCGCAAGCATAAAATTTTTCGGGTAATTTTGATGCTAAGTTTAAATTAACTGTATACATTATAGTTTCACCACATTTGATATCACTCAAATTTTCTGTTTTAATAATCTGGCTGTCGTTAATTTTGCAAATGATGAAAGGTCTAGAACCTGGAAAACATGCCTTTCTATCTTCTTGTGCTATGACCATACACTCTTTTATCAATTGCTCTTCTATTTTTGTTTGATAGTGTAGATATAAAATTAAACCTGATATCGTCAAAAGAAAAATTACAGGTAAAAGTAAAGCTTTTCTCATATTTATATTTAGGTTTGGAATTTCTAAATATATTTTAAGAAAAGACATCTTGTATTTCTGTTGAGCAAGCTTAACCGTAATTATACCAGTAAAAGGTTATGACGATTATTACTAGAAGCATAGTCAAGTTTCATGGATGTTTGTAAAGATGGAAATCTTTTTTGTGTTGTTAGATTTATTTTAATCTTATTGCTTCCAAGTTTCTAGGAGCAACAGTTTCTACTCTAAACAATTTATGAATGCTTCTGGCCAATTCCAAAGCTTTTTGATTTTCACCATGGGCAATTATCACTTTATCAGGCTTGGCAGCTAACCTATGAATAAAACTCAATAGCTGATTTCTGTCAGAATGTCCTGATAACCCATCTATAGTCTGAACTTCCATTTGTAAGTTAATTGTTGTGGTTTTTCCGTTTTCCAGTTTCATGGGAATTTCTTTCCATCCTTTCTGAATTCTTCTTCCTAAGGTTCCTTCACCTTGATAACCAACAAATATTAAAGTATTTCTTGGGTCTTCTGCCAAGTTTTGCAAGTAGTTTATTGCTGGTCCACCAACCAGCATGCCAGATGTTGAAATTATAACACAAGGCCTTTGCTCTAAAACCTTTTCCCTTTCTTGAGGGGAAGCTACTCTTTTAAAAATATCGCTAACGAAAGGATCTTTTCCGCTAAAAATTTTTCTTTGTACTTGTCTTGACATATACTCGGGATAAGCAGTATAAATTCCAGTAGCATCCCAAATCATCCCATCAATAAAAACAGGATATTGAAAATTGGTTTCAGCAAGTATAGCCATGACATCTTGAGCTCTTTCAACTGCGAAACTTGGAATCAGAGCTATACCGTTTCTTTCCATAGTTTTGTTAATTACTTCAACAAGTTGCTTCTCTGCTTCGTCACGAGGAGGCATTATGTCGTTTACACCACCATAAGTACTTTCTATTATTAGAGTTTCAACTCTCTGGAAATTTGTAAAAGCAGGTTCAAGTAAAGGAGTTTTACCAAACTTCATATCACAAGCATAAACAATGTTATGTAAACCTTCACCAATATGCAAATGAATTAAAGCTGAACCTAGAACATGACCTGCATTCTGAAAAGTAAGTCTTACGTCAGGAGCTACGTCAGAGACTTCACCATATTCTAAGGGAATACTATGCTTTACCGCTTCCTTTACCCCCCTTGCTGTAAACAGAGGATTGGTTGCGTTTTTTTGCATGACATCAATGTAATCAAGCCAAAGGAGAGTTGCTAAATCTATGGTTGGAGTAGTTAGGTATAAAGGTCCATCATAACCATGTTCATAAAGCATCGGTACACAACCTAAATGGTCAAGATGGGCATGAGAAACTATTATAGCATCTAGTTCGGTATAGTCAAATTCTTTTGTTTGAAAATAGGGGAAAACGTTTGAGTTGGTTCCACCTACATTAATTCCACAATCGATTAAAACTTTCGATTTTGGCGTTTCTACTAAAAAACAACTCCTTCCAACTTCTCTACACGAGCCTAAGCCTATAACTCTTATCCAGTCTCTGTTCGTTTTTCTTTCCGAAAATATTTGTTCGCCTATTTTGTTCAGAAATTCTTTTCTAAATTTAACTTCAGTATGAATAACCTTTCTTATTCCTTCGATGATTTCAGATTTTATTGGCGGGACTCTTTCAATTCTCGGAACCCAGAAAGTTTCCTTTCTAATCTGTTTAAAAGTTTCTCCTCCCTTTCCTATAACCAGACCAGGCTTTTCCGCTGAAATTATTACTATGCTACGCTCAGGCTCAAAATAAATGTTTTTTATGTTCGCTTCTTTCGGAACAATTTCCATTATCTTTTCTTTCACATACTCTTGGTCTAGACACAAACTATTGTCAGCTCTGACTTCAATCCTTTTCTTAAGCTCTTCTACAGCTTTCTTAACCACTTCTTCATGTTCTACAAAAAAATTCTTATCCTTAGTGTAAACTATTATTTCTGAACCTTCTAACTCTATCTTACTTATCGCTTCTTTCGGCAGGATATTCTTAACTTTTTCCAGAATTTCCATTTCGTTCACTTTCAGAATTTTATTGTTTCATTATTTTCTCGATTTCTTCTTTTTCAAGTAATCTAAAACCATCTTTTGTTATCACAGCAACATCAATACTTTTTCCACCAGATGCTATATCACGCTCTATGGCAGCTTTAATTGCCTGGACAGCAAGCTTTACTCCTTCATTGAGAGAAATCCCATCCTTATACTTATCTTCTAAAACACCTAAGGCTATTGGAGAACCAGAACCTGTTGAAAAAAACCTTTTTTCTTCTTCCACAGAGCCAATTGCATCAAGAGTATAAATGGAAGGACCAGAATCATCATAACCTGCAATTATCAGTTGAACCATGTAAGGAAGAAATGTCCACCTTCCCGAGTATAAAATATTTGCTAAAAGTGTTGCAGCAGCTTGAACAGAGATCTTTCTATTGTTTTGGATTTCAAAAAGTCTACATTCAGCTTTCATGTATCTTACCAAAGCTTGGGCATCTCCTGAAGCTCCTGCTATTGTTATTGCTATGTTGTCCTCTATAGGCAAAATTTTTACACTTTCCTTGCTAGCTACTAAATAGCCCATAGTAGACTTTTTCTCGGCAGCTAGCACTACTCCTTCCTTACAAATTAAACCTACAGTTGTTGTTCCTGTTTTTCTTATTTTCGGTTCCAAGTAATTCACCAAGAATAGCTAAAAATAATTATATGATTTAATTTAAATATCTTTCGTCCTACCAACTTTTTTAGAGTATAAGCAAAGAATAAAAGTAAACTAGAGCTATGTTTAAACTAATAAGATTTTCCGAAGTAAGCTACTTCCTTTGCTTTTTTACCGCAATAAACGCAATTTGAAAAAATTTTCTCCTTTTGTAAAGGTACAAGCCTAATTGTGGCACTAGTTTCTTCCTTTATTTTTGCTTCACATTCTTCCCTTCCACACCAACCCGCTCTTATAAAACCACCTTTTTTTTCCAAAATTTCCTTAAATTCTTCATATTCTTTTACTGTTGTTATGTGCTCCTCAAGAAATTTTTTTGCTCTCTGGAAAAGGTTTTTTTGGATTTCTTCTAGAAGATAATCGATTTTCCTCAAGATTTCCCTCTCTTTTACTACAATTTTTTCGTTCGTATCTCTTCTAACCAAAACTGCTTGTTTTTTCTTCAAATCTTTCGGACCTATTTCAATTCTTAAGGGTATGCCTTTAAGCTCCCATTCGTTAAACTTCCAACCAGGAGTGTATTCTTCTCTTTCGTCCAGGACAGTTCTAATGCCACTTTTTTGTAAAATTTCGAGAATTTCTTTACATTTCTGAATAATTTTCTTTTTTTCACTTTCTTTATAGTAAATGGGAATTATAACTACTTTATAAGGAGCAACTTTTGGAGGAATAATTAAACCTTTGTCATCACCATGAACCATGACAATTGCTCCAATCAAACGGGTAGCTATTCCCCAGGAAGTTGTCCAAACATACTTTTCCTTATTATCCTTATCTATGAACTTTATTTCAAAAGGTTTGGAAAAATTTTGCCCTAAGTTATGGGAAGTTCCCATCTGCAAAGCTTTGCCATCAGGCATTATTGCTTCGAGTGTTGTTGTATACAGAGCTCCAGCAAACTTTTCTCTCTCTGTTTTTTTGCCAACCAATACAGGAATCGCTAAATAATTTTCTATTAAATTTTTGTAAAAATTTAAGATTAGCATAACTTCCTTATCTGCTTCTTCTTTTGTTGCATGGGCTGTATGGCCTTCTTGCCATAAGAATTCAGAAGTTCTGATAAAAGGTTTTGTGGATTTTATCTCTGCTCTTAAGACGTTGCACCATTGGTTAAGCAATACTGGTAAATCACGCCAACTTCTTATCCACTTTGAAAAGAAATAATAAATTATAGTCTCTGAAGTTGGTCTAATAGCTAACCTTTCACCTAGCTTATCATCACCTGCATGGGTTACCCAAAAAACCTCTGGAACAAAACCTTTAAAGTGTTCTGCCTCTTTTTTAAGGAAACTTTCAGGAATAAGCAAAGGAAAATAGACATTTTTATGTCCGGTATTTTTTATCATTTCATTAAAAATAGACTGAATTTTTTCCCATATTTCATAAGAGTATTCCCTGAAAACAATCGTTCCTTGAACAGGCCCATAATCGGCTAGCCTTGATTTAAGAATAACTTGGGTATACCACTCAGAAAAATTCTCGCTTTTTTTAACTGTTACGCCTTCCTGTTCAGCCATTCTCTCACCTTTTATCTAGAAAAAGAATTAGTTTACTAGTTTGGAAGTGAATTGCCCATTTTTTCACTTTTAAATATTTAATTGCAATACTTAAAAACTTTTATAAGTTAGCAAAGATTAGTTAAATAGATAAACATGAAAATAGCAATACTTTCAGATTTTCACTTTGGTTTTGCTTCCAACTCAGAATTAGAGAACGATAGTTTTGAAAATGCAGAAGAAGCTATTGAAAAAGCTCTTGATTGTGATTTGATAGTAATAGCAGGCGATATTTTTGACACAAGGATCCCAAAGACTAGCGTCTGGGCAAAAGCTATGAGAATTTTAACAAAACCACTACTTAAAGAATCTTCAGGTTTAAAGCTTGTTTCTTGTTCGAAAGAATTAAAAGAAATCTCAAAAAGAACTTTATCGCATTTACCAATTATAGCTATCCATGGCACTCATGAGAGAAGAGGAAAAGACGAGATAAACGCCGTTGAAGCTCTAGAAAACGCAGGAATTTTGATACATCTCCATAAGGATACAATAATCTTTGAAAAAGATGGAAAAAAAGTAGCTATCCATGGTATGTCAGGAGTACCAGAAAGTTTTGCAAGAGAAGTTTTAAATTTATGGAATCCAAAACCTTTAGAAGATTGCTTTAACATTTTACTTTTACATCAAAGCATAAGTCCTTATGTTTATTCTCCTCTTGAACCTCCAAGTCTGAGCTTGTCAAACTTACCCAAAGGTTTTGAAATGATAGTAGATGGACATGTTCATTTTTCTACTCAAGAAAAAGTTAACGGTTGCACACTTCTTTTTCCAGGAAGCACGATAGTTACTCAATATGAAAAGAATGAAGCCTTAGAAGAAAAGGGATTTTTTAAAGTTGAAATCGATAAAGAGGTTAAAATAAATTTTGTAAAACTTGAAAGAGCAAGGAAATTTTTCTACGAAGAAGTTAAGGTAGAAGGTTCTGCTAGAGAAAAAATAGAAAACACACTTAAAAAAATCTTAGAACAAAGATTTTTGAAAAAACCTTTGATTAAGCTAAAGATTGTAGGAAAAGAAACTGAAATTTCTGATCAAGAGTTGAGAGAGATAGAGAAGAAGTTTTCAGATAAGGCAATAATAATCTTTTCCAAAGAGTTAGAGTCTCAAGAAGTGGAAAGAAAAATAGAGTTTTTGAGAGACCTGAGGGAGGAAAGACTTTCCTTGGAGGAGATAGGCTTAAACATTTTGAAAAAAAGTTTGGAGGAGCTTGGCTTTAACTTTAGTTTTGATTTTGAAAAAATTTTTGGAATTTTGAGTGAAGGTGAGGTTGAAAAGGCTTTTAACATTTTGATTGGCGAACAATTGACTCTTGAAAAAGAATTGAAAAAATCCTTTGAAATACAAAAAGGTTTGGAAAAGTGGGCTAAATGATAACAAAAGTAAGACTTAAAAATTGGCGTTCCCACCTAGAATCAGAGTTCAGGTTTTCCAAAGGAACTAATGCTTTGTTTGGAGGAATGGGAAGCGGGAAAACTTCTGTTTTAAACGCTATATGTTTTGCTCTTTTTGGTAATTTTCCTGATTTACAAAGCAAAAAAGTTAGGTTAGACGAAATAATAATGAACAAACCGATAGAAAAAAACAAAGCCGAAGTAGAAGTTTTCTTTGAAGTTGAAGGAAAGACTTACTCTGTAAAAAGAATTATAGAAAAAGGGAAGGGTACAACTTATTCTGAGTTAAGGGAAGAAGGGAGGTTATTGGAGGCCCCTGATTCTCGAAGAGTAACAGAGAGTATAGAGAAGATTTTAAAAGTAGATTACAATCTTTTCACAAGAGCTATTTATTCTGAGCAAAATGCTTTAGACTACTTCTTAACAATTCCGAAAGGACAAAGAATGAAAAAGATAGACGAGCTTTTGATGATAGACAAGTTTGAGGAAGCAAGAGCTAATACAAAAACTTTAACTAACAGACTTTTTGATAGAAAAAGCGAAAAACAAAAAATAGTAGACCAAATAGACTTAGAAAGTTTAAAGAGAAGCATTTCTGAAATCAAATCTTCTTTAAATCAAATTTCTTCAGAAAGTGATGAGTTGAAAAAGGTTTTGGAGGAAGTTTTAATCCAGAAAAAAATCTTAGAGAAAGAGGTTAGCGAGTTGAGGGAATTCAATAAAAGTTTAGAATCCTTGAGAAGAGAGGAAAAGGGGGTAAGTAGCGTAATAGAAGAAACAATCAAAAGCTTAAAAAGTTTGGAGGAAGCTTTAAAAGGAAAAAACAAGGAAGAAGTAGAAAAAGAGGTTGAAAAGCTTAAATTAAAGCTTAAGGAATTCGAAGAGAAGTTGAAAGAAAAAAGAGGTTATTATGAAAAGCTGTGGAACTCTATTTCTGAAGCTAGGATAAAAATCAACTTTCTGAAGAAAGAAAGTGAGAAGCTTAGGATAGAAATCGAGAATAAACTTAAAAATAAGGCTGAAGCAGAAAAATTAGGTTCGCTTGAGGATTTAGAGAAAAAAATTGAAGATAAAAAAATTTCGTACGAGAAGTTTTTGGTAGAAGCAAAAGAGTTTGAAAGCAAGATAAAAGATTTGAAAGAGGCCGTAGAAAAGCTTTCTTCTGTTGAAGGAAGATGTCCAGTTTGTGATTCTATTCTTAGTAAGGAAAAAAAGGAAGCTTTGAAAAAAGAAAGGGAAGAAAAAATTGAAGAGCTAATGAAAAAGTTGGAAGAGACTATCAAAAGTAAAACTGAAAGTGAAAAGGAGTTAAAAGAGATGGAAGAAACGAAAAGAAAAATAGAAAAAATACTCGAGGAAATAAAAGATTTGGAAGAAAAAGAAAAAGAACATGAGAATATTTTACAAAATCTAGAAAAATTAACCGAGGAAGTTGAAGAAAACGAGAGGCTTTTTATCAATCTTAAAGCAGAAGTTGAGGAAATAGAAAAATCTCAAAAAGAAACAAGAGAAAAACTGCAAGAAGTTGAGATTTTGGATTATAAGTTCAAAGATTATGAAAAGAGAAAGGAAAGGCTTAACGAACTAGTAAAAGAAGCTAAAAATCTGAAAGCCAAAATCTCCGAACTAGAAAAAAAGATAGGAGGAAGAAATTTGGAAGAAAAAGAAAAGGAGCTAAGAGAAATTTCTGTGAAGGAAAAGGAAATAGAGGAAAAAATCTCTGGCATGGAAAAGTTGAAAAAAGAAAAAGAAGAAAGATTGAAAGAATACGAAAACGAGTTAAGTATGGCAATTAAGGAAACGGAAGAAATAAAAAAGCTTGATAAAGTTATAAATGATTTGAGAATTTTTGAGTTAGCTTTGAAGTTAACACAAGAAGAAATGAGAAGAGAATTTGTTGAAGCAGTTAACTATGAGATGAATAAGCTTTGGTCTACGCTTTATCCTTACAGAGATTATGTTGAGATTAGGCTTAACATAGAAGAAGGAGATTATGTTTTACAACTTAAGGACAGAGCTGGAAGGTTTATTAGTGCTGACGGAATTGCTTCAGGTGGCGAGAGAAGTGTTGCTTGCTTAGCTTTGAGAATTGCTTTAGCTAGAGTGTTAGCCCCTCAGTTGAGATGGCTTGTTTTGGATGAACCTACACATAATCTTGACGCTAAAGCAGTGGAAGACTTAGCCTTAACATTAAGAACAAGGGTTGGTGAACTTGTAGATCAGGTTTTTCTTATTTCCCATGAGGAAAGACTAGAGGATGCTGTAACTGGATATCTTTACAGGCTGGAAAGAGATAAAGAAAAAGATGAACCTACAAGAGTTATAGCAATAACTTAAAATGTTTTCAAATCTTCGATTTTTTCTTTTTCTTCCTCCTTATACTTTAGGATTGCCTCTTCAAGTTTCATCCCAATTTTTGGCGATTCCTTGCTTCTTCTCTTTCTTACTCTAACTATTATCGGATAATTTATGGCAGCTCCAGTAATTATAGCTTCCCCAACCTTCAAACCAGGAAGCATCTCCATTATGTCAGAGCTTATAGCTTCACAAGATTCAGAAATATGTTTTATGTCGTAAGGATTAACGATTCTCAAAAGAATTGAAGTGTTACATTGGCTTAATGCAGTAACGCTTAGTTGTATAGGTCTTTGAGAAATCAAAACTAGAGAAGCGTTAAACTTTCTTCCTTCTCTTGCTATAGTTTCTATAATGTTCTTTGAAATTGCTTGGAATTTTTCTTCTCTTTCAGGAGCAAATTGATGGCTTTCTTCTACAAAAAGAATGAAAGGTGGAATTTTGTTTGACCTTCTTGCTTCGAACAGCCTTCTAGCTATGAAAGTTACTATTATTTGTTTATCCCTTAGATGGACAAAATTAGACAAATCAATAACACTTAACTGTCCAGCTTTTGCCAATTCTTCTACCGAAGGTTTGGTAACGTTGCTGAAAAGTCCAGTCGAGTTTAGATCGTTAAGCCAAGAAATTAGAGGACTTTTTATGTTTGGTTTTACATCACTTATCTCTATTGCAGTAATAAGATCGTCCATACTATAAGCTAACTTTTCTTCCTTCAATTTTCCTATAATCCTTGCTAGTTCTCTTTTTTCAGCAGGAGAAATGAAAGGTTGTAACTCACAAATTTGGTTTGCAGAAAGTTCATGAGCTGCTATTTTTAGTGTCTTCTCATCAAAAATTTTTGTTTTAGTAAGGTATCTTTCGTCTTCACCAAAGCCTAAGTATTCTCCATGAGGATCTACAACTATAACCGCAGGTTTACCAAGTTTTTCATCCCTATCTAAAATTTCTTCTATTAAAGTTGATACCAAATAAGATTTGCCAGCACCAGTTTGGGCAAGTACACAACAATGCTTCTGGAAAAGTCTTGTTAGGTTAAGTTTTGCATCTAAATCATGAAATTCTATTTTTCCTATGTTTAAACCATTTTCATCCAGACCTAAAAATTCAGATAAAATTTTCTCGTCTGCAAGAAAAACTTTAAGTCCAGGAGATGGAGGGAAGGTTACTCTTTTTTGTACTCCTTGAGCAAAGATTCCTAGCGGAGTAGCGTCTGCAACTAAGTATTCCCATCTTTCAACAGGAAAGAAATCAGGTAGAAGTTTTCCACTTCTTTCGTATTCTCTTACGGATTCTGCTCTTGTAAAGTAACGGTTGGTTTTGTATATTTCCGAGACTCTTGCTAATAGCAAGCCTTCTTCTGTTTCTACTTGAACAAATTGTCCTTTTCTCACAGGAACTCCTTTTTCTCGGTTTAACACAAACGAAAATTCTGTACTACTTGCTTCCGGTGCAGAAATAATGGTTCCAATTTCTTGCATAGTTTAGTTTTATGGTTACTAAAATAAAAATATATTTTACTTCTTATAGTGAATTATGAAAATAAGATTTGTTAAAGATTACCCAGCCTTGTTTTTGTCCAAAGAAAAAATCCTGGTTATAGCAGATTTGCACCTAGGCTTAGAACATGAGCTTTTTAAGGCAGGAGTAGTCATTCCTCCTCAAGCAGAAAAATTCAAAAACACAATGGATAATCTTCTAAGAATAACCAAAGCCAAAAGTTTAATAATTTTGGGGGATATCAAACATAACGTTCCTGGCATAACTTTCAGGGAGATGAGAGAAATACCTAAGCTATTTTCATACCTAAAGGAAAAAGTTAAAGTTTTTTGTGTCAAGGGGAATCATGACGACAAAATTTCTTCATTTTTACCAAAGGAAGTGAAAGTTTACTCTTCAAGAGGTTTTAGAATTGGAAAATACGGTTTTTTTCATGGTCACGCTTGGCCTTCAAAAAGTTTAGTTAAGTGTGATTATCTGTTTATGGGGCATGTGCATCCTTGTGTAGAGTTTAGGGATAAGCTTGGCTATAGGACTATAGAGCAAGTTTGGATAAAAGGGGAGCTTGATAAAAAGCTTGTTAAGGATAAGTATGGAGTTAAAAAAACCGGAAATCTGAAAATAGTTATTTTTCCAACTTTCAACAGACTTTTAGGAGGAATAACTCTCAATAAAATAGAAGAGAAAGAGCCTATAGGACCGGTTCTTGCTAATAACCTTCTTGACATAAATGAATGCGATGTTTTTTTGCTAGACGGAACTCATCTTGGAAAGATAAAAAATCTTATTCTTTAGAAAAAACGCTTTTTGTTTCGATTGTTCTGGAAAGTAAGTCTTTTGCTTTTTCTATAATTTCATCTGCTCTAGTGACTGTAGATTTAAGAAGAATATTTTTGAGTTCCTCTTCGGGGACTCCAGCCTTCAGCTTTTCATAAGCCCATAGAATTAAAGTAGAGATTATATCCTCTTCTAAAATTTTCTTGCTCGTAACTACTATCTTCTTAATTGCTTTTCTCAATTCCCAAACGAGGACAAGAATAACTACAACATACACTATGGAAATTATGCTCAAAACAATTAAGAACTCAAGATAAGGTAATTCTACAACCATCTTACCTATAATGAATTTCTTCTATAAAAAAATAATCTTTTTGAACATTAAATTCATTATATGGAGAAATTCCCCTTGGCCACTTATTCAATTTTTATAATAAACTTAGCAGTTTATCTACTAACTTTTAACAGACCTTTTATAATTAATGAGTTTGGCCTAGCCCTTGGAAACCTTTCTACCAAACCTTATACTTTAATTACCCATATGTTTCTCCATACAGATATCATCCATCTAATAATTAATATGCTGATTTTCCTAGCTTTAGGAAGCGTGGTTGAAAGTAAAATAGGAAGCTTTAACTTAACTTTCTTTTATTTTTTCTCAGGATTTTTTGCCTTGCCTTTTCTTTTCCTGATACAATTTCTAACAAATCAGTTTGTTTTAGCAGTAGGTTCTTCAGCATGTATTTTTGGTTTGATTTTCCTTGCAGGAGCAATAGCAGGATGGGAAGAAATTCCAGTTCTTCTAGTCCCAATTTTAAACATAATAGCTCTGCCTTTCATTTTCTTTACTCTTAAAAACTTTAAAGTTCCGCTTTTTGTAGGAGTTCTTTTCTACATTTTGTTAGACTTAATACTTCTTTGGTATAATTTTCCGAATAGTATAAGTGAATTTGCTCATTTTGGTGGAATTATAGGCGGAATGATAGCTTTTACAGTTTTGCCTAAAAAAAATAAATAGAAAAAAAACAAAATAGAAAATATGGAAAAGAAGCTTATACTTCTTATAGTAGCGGTGTTTATTATTTGCATAATTTTTAGCTTTTTTGCAGGTACATTAGTCGGAGTAGCGCCTTTAGGAATCGCTGGAATAGAGTATTCTATGTGCCCTAGATGGAAATGTACTTTTTTCAAATCTTCTTCAACAAACCAAATCATGGCAGTCAATTACTCCTTTAATTTTAACGGTTATAACTTTTTACTTCTTGATGTTCGTACTTCCCAAATGACAGGTTACTCAACAGCAAAAATTCAGATATCAAAAGAAAATGTTTTAGATACTTTTTGGATTAGATTGAACGAAACACATTATACTCTGGGTGGTACTTATGGGTTAGCCATTTCTGCTCCTAACAGAACTGCAGGGGTAAGCTACAAGGGTTATACGGTATATGTAAAAGATGGTGAAAACGATAAATGGGCGTATATTCAAGTTAAGGATAGTGCAGGAAGAGTTGTTTGGTCTGAAATTATAGAAGAAGGCCGTATTTCCACATTTCCTATTGGCAACACAACAATTCTCAAGGTAAAGTTGATAGACGTAAAAGCTTCTATGGTAACGGGTGAAGTTTATGCTCAACTAATAGTTGGCGATACAGATATTTACACAACAATTCTTGATGCTAGTAACAAGAATTGGGCTCAAATTAAAATTTATATGTACTATCCTTACACTTCTTACGTTTGTTCCTTCAACAACCCAGGAAATTGTGAAGTTTACGGAAGCTGCAGGTATTGTCCAATTTTAGAATAAAATCTCCTTTATTTCTTCTATAACTTTCATTTCAGCTTCTGTTAACTCGGTTTTAAATTCTGTTAGAATTTCTTTTAAATCAGATTCAGGAACCTTAACATAAAGAATTTCACCTTCATGTATTTGTCTTCCTACTGTTGGTTCTTCCATGCTTATAGCAACCTTATCTCCAGTTTTAGCTTCACTTATAGTTTGCATTTCTCTCTGGATTTCTTTTATTTCACCAATTTCTTTTCCTTCTTTATTAACAAGCAAAACCTTTGGTTTAATTCTTCCTGCTAAAACTTCTATTCCAAAAATAGCTGGCTTGCTTATTCTAAAAACATAACCAGGAAGGATTTTTATCTTAGCAGGCCAAACAAGCTTTTCAATCCTTTCCTTTCTTAACTCCTCTTTTTTCTTTTCAAACCATTCTTTGTACTCTTCTATCAGACGATAAATTATATTGCTCTGGAAAATTTCTATTCCCAAATCCTTTGCCAGAATTTTCGCTTCTTCTAATATTTTAACGTTAAAGGCAAGAACAACTTTCCTAAATTTGTCTGATACATTTTGGGCCTCTACAACATCTTGCTTAGTTACATGTCCAACTTCAGCTTTTCTTATTGGAATGTTCTCTTGAGTAAGAAGTCTTATCATAGCTTCTAAACTTCCAAGCGTATCAGCCTTTACTACTACCCCCTCCACTTGTTTTAGAAATTCTACTTCCTCAACTTCTTTTTGAACTTCAGCTTTTGCCTTTTCTATTTCTTCTTCAGAACTTACAAACCTTATCGGTGAACCAGCAATAACTTTTTCCAAGTTTGGAGCAGCAATTTTAATTCCAGCAGCTGCGCTTACTTCTTCAACGCTTTCAAACTGTTTTTCAACTCTTAACTCTCTTAACGGTTTAGGCCTTAACAAAGCTCTAATCCTTGTAACTATGGGTTCCTTTCCACCTACAACCAAAAAATCACCTTTTCTAACTTTTCCATCGTAGAGTATAACATCAATTGTTATGCCAAAACCTACGGTTTCCTTAACTTCCAAAACTACACCTTTTGCAGTAGTTGAAAGTTCAAGTCTATCCTTAAGAAAGTGTTGGGCTAAGCCAGCAAGAACAACCAACAATTCAGGAACTCCTTCACCTGTTATTCCCGAGCAAGGGACTATAGCTACTTGCTTTCTAAAATCTTCTATTCTATCAAATCTTTCTGAGTTAAAACCCCTTTCAGAAAGTTGAGCAATTATGTTGTAAATTCTTCTTTCTAACTCATCCTTTACTCTTTCACTTTGCTTTTGAAAGGTTTCAACAAAGCAAGCGTTTTTAACGGGAAACCAACCAGGAATCTTATCAATTTTAGTAGCTGCAACCACAAATGGAGTTTTAAATTCTTTCAAAACTTTTAGGCTTTCGTCAGTTTGTTCCTGAAAACCTTCCATTACGTCAACAACCAGAATTGCTAGGTCAGAAACTGCACCACCTCTTCTTCTCAAAGTTATGAAGGCGGCATGCCCAGGAGTGTCAAGGAATAATAAACCAGGAACAACAAGTTTTACTTTCAATTTTTGAAGCAAATCACCACAAATCTTTTGAATAGTTTCTATTGGTACATAACTTGCTCCTGCATGTTGAGTAATCATCCCAGGCTCAAGCTTAGTTACAGTAGTACCTCTTATACAATCTAGCAAAGTTGTTTTTCCATGGTCTATATGACCCACGCAAACTATTATAGGGCTTCTCAGCATTTCAACCACAACAATTTAAACAATTTTAAGTTATAAATTAATTAGTGATATTATGCCTATAACCTTAGCTGACATAACTCCTGTAGCTTTATGCATATCAACACAAGAGCTTTTTGATACTAAACGTTTTCAGTTAAATTTTTGTGATAACTTGCTTTTAAGGGTAAAAGATGAAATTCTTGAACCAACTCTTACCAAAATAAAAAGAGAGTTAAACACAAAGGCTTTAGAGAAAAAGTTTCTCGAAGGCTATAAAGCAGTCATCATAAGTAACATAGATAAAATTCTCGGCCTGGTTGCTTCGCGTTATGCTAAAATCGATTTAAAACAGACTCAAAGTGTAGTCGCAGAAGGGAAAGACTTGATTGAAAGAGTAAGCTTAGCCGAAAGTTTCGAAGAAATAGGGAAGCTAGAGCCAATCTTTAAATCAAAAATTACTCTACCAGTTTATGAAATGTTTCTATCTTACTTGAAACAAACAGGTGTTTAAAATGTTGGTAGAGGATGTAGAAAGAGAAGTAGAGAGGCTTAAAATAAAGAAAAAAGAATTAACAACAAAACTCGGTTTGACTAAAGATTCTACTTTGAAAGAAGAAATAAAGAATGAAATAAAGAGAATAGACGATCAAATAAATGTTTTAGAAAAACTTAAAATGAAACTTTAGAAAATCTTTTTCTCTCTTATAAAATGATGTAAAATTAAACCTAAAGACACTGAGAAAAGATAAAAGTTTGCGATTCCCATAGAAATTGCCGCAAGAATCCAGCCAAGTCTTGAGTGATGAAAGTGAAAAGTTTTGTTACCAATGCTCACTATAACTCCAGAACTTCCTCTTTTGTTTATCCTTTCTGCAATTTTTATCAAGTTTTTCTTAGCATTTTCAAGGTTTTGAAGGGTTAAGCAAATTTTTATTTTTGACCTATAAAAAAGTTCCGCTACCAAAAAGGAAGAAATACTTAGGGTGGTGAATTCAAACCACATATATTCACTTTTTTAATCGCTTTGTATATTTAAATTTTATTGCTTTTTTATAATATCTTTTTTCTTTTCTCTTGGTTTTAAAACAAAACCTAGAAAACCAAAGAACAAGGCTATGAAAAAGATTTCAAACCTGGATAAAAGATAGAAAGATATAGCAATAATCAAAGGAGTAACTTTTATGCTTTGTTCGATAATAGGAAAGATTTGTGTTATAATTTTGCTTGTGTCTTCTTTTGTTACATTCCAAGACTTTATTTGAGTTATTACTTCTTGCCTAATGCTATCAACTACAAAAATCGATGAATCATAAACTCTTTCGCAAGTTTCTCTTACATCTTGAGAAAATTGTTGATAAGATTGGGTAATTCCATTTCTAATTTCCTCACAAGTTTTATTTACAAGCTCTATTTGACCTTTTTTCAGCTTATCTTCCAAGTTTTTCACGTCAGGAATAAACTTTTCTGCAAACCTTATGTTTGCTTCGAGAGGAATCTGTCTATAACTTTCAAGTTTAAGGTAAGAGTTTAAGAATAACCCTATAGCAAGAAAGAAAATGACTATGTGAAGATGTCTGGAAATTAAAGAATTTGTAAAGGAAAAGCTTTTCTTTTCCTTTTCTGCTTTGGATAAAATTAAGCTTGAAATTAAAATTCCTAAGAAAGACATTAAAAATATTATCGAAAATTTTGTGTAGAATAAAATTGGAGCCAAGAAAATAACTTGGAAGATAAAAAAGTAAAACTTGATTTCTTGAGCAAAATGATGGGTTAAGAAAAAACCTAAGCCAAGCAAAAACAGAAAAGGAAGAAGTGGAATTACTGCTTCAAAAAAAATAAAAAGAATAAACTCTACGACTCCTTTTAAAACATCAGCTTTTTCCAAACTTTCAAAAAATATTAGAAAACTGTTAAACTCTACACTCACAGCTTTAGAGGTGCTTAATCCTGAGAAAATCAAGTAGATCAAAGCTGAAAGAAAGAAAAAATTTGGAACTATTGAAAAAATTACATTTTTTTTCATTCTTTCACTTTACCCTTTTTGTTGCTTTTTCCCATTTTTCTTTTAACTCTTTCCTTATCTGTTCTCTCTTCGGTTTATACACATATTTCTTCTTTTCAACTATATAACCAGTTTTGGTCGGCCAGAATAGATAAATTAGAATAATTGCTCCAATAACTGCAACTATTATTATCACGATTAAAATCCAGTCAAAACCTTTTTCTGGTTTTTCGATCTTTCCGATTTCACTTTCTAGTTGGTTAAGTAAGTTTTGAATCGTTGGGAAAAGTTCTCGGGCAGCTAAATAGTTCCCTTGAGCGATATAATTCTCAGCTTCTGTTATTTTCTTTTCTAACTCTGAAAGAACTTCTTCAGCTTTAGAGACATTATAGCCTTTTTCTTTGCTTGCGTTTATTTGCAAGGAATAGTTAAGCATTTGTACTTTATACAGCAAAAGAGTATCGTTTATTTCTCTTATCTGACTTTCGTTTAAAGTTACTAAAGGCAAAATCCTTAAGGTAAAGCTAGAAGTTATTGTTTTGTTTGGGCTGTAAGCTTTAAAACTTCCTGAATAATCTTTTGGTTCTTCCATGCCTACAGTAAAGTTAACGAGAAAAGCTGCTTCTTGATTAGGAGCAAGAGTCGCATTTGTTGAGTTAATTCTATACCAACTTGAGTTGATGTATAGAATTCCAAAGAATACTTCTTGAGAAATATTTCCTGTGTTTTTAACTATTACTACTGTTGAGTTTGTCGAGTTTTGTTTAACTATAATTAGCCTCTCAGCTTTTGTAAAGGTTAAATTATAAAGGTAAGATGGTTGTGCTCCACCACCTCCACCGCCAGCAGTTTGTTCAGTTACAGTTGTCAAAAAGGTTAAGTTTCCAAAAAATGTTGCGTTATATCCTTCTATTCGAGAGTCGCAAGAAGTTATGGTGTTGCCAGCGGTTACATTCCAAACAACATAACAAGCGTTAATTTTGTTCGCACTCAAGTTGAAAGCAACTTCACTTTCTTGAATCTTTACCACATCTCTACCTTCACATTTTCCAGAGTGGAACTTAACGCTTGCTAAACAATAAGTCTCAATTACAATTTTTACTCTTGCGTTAGTTGCGTTTAAAGGACCAAAATTATCTACAGAAACATTAACTAAGAAGCTACTTCCGTTAGTAACAGAAAAGCTATCTGAAGGAAGTCTCAATTTTAAAGCAGTGTTGTTGATGAAAAGATAATTGAAAACGTCTTTTCCGTTTAAAGTTCCGTAAGTTGCGCTTAAAATCACACTATAGTAACCTCCAGGGAATTTAGCTGGAAGTGTAAAGTTAACGCTATAGTTTCCGTTAAATATTTCGCTATTAGCGTTTGAAACGTTAAAATCTCTTGAAAAACTAACATTCGTGTGAGTAAGGTTGATTTTAAAGTTATCCTTTGTTAAAGTTTCAAAGCTTGAGCTATTAGCAAGAGTAACGTTGAAAATTAAGGTTATGTTTTCGCTCAAGTTTGAATCTTCTACTTGCTTATTACCGTCTGCAGTTTTCAAGTCATAAATTTTTACGTTTAGTTCGTTGCTCAAGTTAACTTGAAGCGTGAGGTTGAAATAATTGTAAGGTTGAGCTTCTGAAGAATTTAAGTAAATCCAACCTTCATACAAACCTGGAAGGTTGCTTGTGTTTAGAGCGTTGATTTCTAGCGTCAAGTTTAACAAGCCTGAAGAATTTGAAGGAATGGAAGAAGGGCACTCAACTTTTAAATCAATGGTTTTATTTTGATTGTTTTTATTTCTTAAAATTTGTTTAGAGCAATTGAGTTTAAGCTCGTAAGAACCTGGGTTTTCTATTGTTACGTTAAAAGTTTTTGTTATGTTGAAATCTGTACTTTCCTTTATTTTTATCAAGCCTGTCTTAAAAGTTCCGTTTAAAACAAGCATAGAAGTATTAACAAAGGTGTGAACAGGAACTTCTACCCAAGCTAGACCATAATCGTTATGGAGAAATTTAATATTTCCACCATATTCTCCGTCTAAGTAAGACTTCCCTAGTTTTAAAGTAATGTTTACTTCTGTTACGTTAGTAGAATTTAAAACAATTTTGGAAAAGTTTGTTTCGAACCATTGCCTTGAGTTAAGATAAAGGAAGACTGTGAGATTGTAGCTGTCGTTAGAAGGCGTTGAGTTAGAAACTGCTATTCTCCAATAACCCGGTAAAATATTTTCTTGCGTAATTCTTACAAGTTCTTCCCTTTCAACATCACAAACTTTTGCACTTATCGATTTGTCGCTAGATTCGCCTACGAGATTTCCTAGAGGGTTAAAAACTTTTAGCGAGTAATCGCTGTTTCCATTCCAAACTAGAGAGACATCAGTATAGTTTATTACATCATTATCAGGCAAGAGAATGTAAAAATCCTTGGGTCCAGAACCCTCAAACCTTTTAAGGTAATAAAATGTTATAAAGTCCAAGCCGCTATCAACCTCAAGCGGCCTTTGACCTTCGTTTCTTAATTGTATAACAGCACTTCTGAAGTTTATAGTTGAATTTAGCCCGTCAAAATTAATTTCATCTATTATTTCACTTTCATTAGTTACGTTTAAAGTGGTTAAAGTTAGCATTCCAGAATAAGAAGCTCTTTCGCTTGAATTTGCTATTCTTATTTCCCATACTTCATTTTCTGGCAAGTTCTTATAGCTTAAAATTCTTATTCTGTAACACCCAATTATTTCGCTACAGGAAACTTCAGAAACGATAGACTTAGCTTTAAGTTTGCCATTCTTGTCAA
>JAWBTW010000002.1:0-83241 GCA_039000165.1 Candidatus Aenigmatarchaeota archaeon | reverse complement strand
GGGTTTAAGTCCAATTTTTCAAAAATCTTATAGGTTATTTCTGCTACTTCTTTTGTTCTTTCCCAGGAAACTTTTGGTCCTGGGTCGATGTCAACAACAAGCCAGTCAGGCCTGTTGATTCCAATTCTGTGAACGCAAGGAATCACATCTATGTAATGAATGTTGACGAAAAAAAGCAAATCTTTTACAGAATTTAAAACTATTTTTTTACCTCTAAAATCCCTCCTAAAAAATCGCTTCTCAGTAAATAATGCGTAAAATCCCACGTATCTATTCTTACAAAATTCAAAAACAGTATCAGCAACAAAAGGATAGTACTTTTTTGCTTTGTATACAACAACCCAAGGCTCGTTCACTTTTCTTAAATCTTGTTCAACTTCCTTTATTCTTTTTTCAAAAAATTCTTCCCCTTTTTCTGTTACCCCATAAAGTCCTTTTACTTCTTCCAAAAACCCTTCCTTTATTAGATTTTCAAGAATCTTTCTAATTTCCTCATCAGAAAATTTTTTTAAATCACGAGAAACCTTTTCTTTTACGTGATTAAAATCAACTCTTTTTCCTACCCCTTTCATGGAAAACATGAGCAAAAGGTAGTCTTCAGGCTTTAAAGGCATATTTTTAAATTATAGCTAGAATATAAATTTTATTTTGGTTGATTTATATGTACGATGTAATAATAATCGGAGGAGCAGCAGCAGGCTTAACAGCAGGAATTTATGCAGGAAGAAGAAAGCTAAAAACTTTGATTTTAACAAAGGATATAGGAGGGCAAGCAAGCTTAGCCTTTCAAGTTGAAAATTACCCAGGATTTTTAAAAATTTCAGGTTTCGAGTTAATGCAGAAGTTTTATCAGCAAGCTATAAACTCAGGGGCAGAAGTAATTTTTGAAGAAGTTTTAGAAATAAAAGAAAAGGGAAAGAATTACTTGGTTAAAACGGCAAGCAAAGAGTACGAAACTAAAGCAGTGATTTTAGCTTTTGGAAAAACACCCCGAAGCCTAAACGTTCCAGGAGAAAAGGAATTTTTGGGGAAAGGGGTTTCTTATTGTGCAGTTTGTGATTTACCTTTGTTTAAAGGAAAAACTATAGCAGTTATAGGGGGAGGAAACTCTGCTCTTGATGCTGCTTTGAACGGAAGTGAGATAGCCTCAAAAGTCTATTTGATTCACAGAAGAAAAGAGTTTAGAGGTTTTGAAGAGCTTGTTGAAAAAGTTAAAGAAAAGAAAAACGTTGAGTTTGTTTTAGATAGTGTGGTAAAAGAAATAAAGGGTGAAAAGTTTGTTGAAGCGATAATAGTCAAGAATGTTTTAACAGAAGAGGAAAGAGAAATAAAGGTTGATGGTGTGTTTGTTGAAATTGGTTTTGAAACAAAAATAGATTTTGTAAGAGAGTTGG
Source organism: Candidatus Aenigmatarchaeota archaeon (assembly GCA_039000165.1). GTDB lineage: Archaea > Aenigmatarchaeota > Aenigmatarchaeia > CG10238-14 > SCSR01 > JAVZHQ01. The sequence continues at coordinate 81,847 of JAWBTW010000002.1, read as the reverse complement.
TAAAAATCGATCAAAACAACCAAATAGTTGTGAACAAAAAATGTGAAACTTTTTATCCTAATAGCGATAAAATCAGACCAGGAATTTTTGCAGCAGGTGATTTAACTGACAATCCTTTTAAGCAAATAATTACTTCTGCTGCTGAAGGGGCAAAAGCAGCTTTACAAGCTTACAATTATATAAAAGGAATTGATGTTCCTGTAACAACTGACTGGGGGCATTAGTATGATAGAAAAATTTGCAGACGAATTTGGACCTGAAAAAGTTGTTGAAGTTTATAACCCAAAAGTTGGACTTAAAGGAATTCTTGTCATAGATTCGACAGCTCGCGGTCCAGGAAAGGGAGGAATAAGAATGACTCCTACAGTAAGCGTGGAAGAGGTTTTTAGGTTAGCAAGAGTAATGACATGGAAAACTGCCTTAGCAGATTTACCTTTTGGAGGAGCAAAGTCTGGAATAATGACAAACCCAAAAGAAATTTCTTTAGAAAAGAAGAAAGAATTGCTTTTCGAGTTCGGAAAAGCCTTGAAACCTTTTTGTCCAAAATATTACATAGCTGCTCCTGATGTAAACACAGGAGAAGAAGAGATGAGATGGTTTGTTGAAGGTAACGGCTCTTTAAAATCAGCTACAGGAAAGCCAAAAGATTTAGGAGGCTTACCTCATGAGCTTGGTTCAACAGGCTATGGTGTTGCAGTTTCTACTTTGATCGCTTGCAAGCATGCAAGATTAAAAATAAGTAATGCAAGAGTAGCTATAGAAGGTTTTGGCAACGTTGCAACTTTTGCTTTCAAGCATTTAGCTCAGCATGGAGCAAGAATTATAGCAGTAAGCGATAGCAAAGGCTGTATTTATAACGAGGAAGGCTTAAACTTTGAAGAATTGCTAAAAGTTAAAAAGGAAACAGGAAGTGTGACAAATTATCAAAAAGGAAAAGTTTTAAAAAACGAGGAGCTTTTTGGTTTGGATTGTGACATACTAATTCCAGCAGCTTTATCAGACTCTATAAATGAAAGCAATTATGAAAAAATAAAAGCAAAAATTATAGTTGAAGCTGCTAATATAGCAATAACAAAAAAAGCAGAGGAAGAGCTTTTTAAAAGAGGGATTTTAATAGTTCCTGATTTTGTTGCTAACGCAGGAGGAGTAATTTCTTCCTACGCAGAATATAGAGGTTATGATGAAAACAAGATGTTCAAGCTTGTTGAGAGAAAGATAAAGAAAAACACAAAGCTAGTTTTGAAAAGAGCAAAAGAAAAGCAAATAAAACCAAGAGAAGCTGCTATGGAAATAGCAAAGGAAAGGGTAAGAGAAGCGATGGAATCAAGATGAAAATAGCTATAGTCTCACCACTAAAAAAGGAAAGAATTTTAAGAGTTGTCAAAAAGTTTGGTTTCGAGATTAGCGATAAGAAACCTGAGCTAGTAGTTTGCTATGGTGGAGATGGAACAATATTGTATGCTGAAAGGGTTTTTCCAGGAATTCCTAAGCTTGTGATAAAAAAGCCTACAAGTGTTTGTAAAAAATGTGAGTATAAGTTAAGCGAGCTGAACAAGGTTTTGAAGGAAGTATCAAAAAGGAATTATGAGATAGTAGAAGAAATGAAGCTTGAAGCTAGAGCAAAAGGAAAAAAGCTTTTTGCTTTAAACGAAATTCAAGTTCACAATAAAAACCCAGCAAGAGCTATAAAATTTTCTGTTTGTGCTGAAGGAAAAAAATTTGAAAACTTGCTTGGCGATGGTGTAATAGTTTCAACGCCTTATGGTTCGACAGCTTACTATTCTTCAACAGGAGGAAAACCGTTTAAAAAAGGAATTGGAATTTCTTTCAACAATCTGCATAGGAAAAAAATCAAGAGTTTTGTTATTCCGGAAAATTCTTCGGTAAGAATAAAAGTTTTGAGAGGTCCTGCCTTGGTTTTGGCTGATAATTACGAGAAATTTGTTGAAATTTTGAAAGGAATAGTTGAAGTTAAAAAAGCAAAAGAAAAGGCAAGGTTTGTGAAGATAATTTAATATTAACAAACAGTAATTTAAGAATATGAGGAAAGTGATATTTTTACTTTTTTTGCTGTTTTCCCTATCTTCCATCATAGTGAATGTTAAATCAGCAGTAATAACAGACCTTAAAGCTTACAGAACTTTTATACCATCTTCAAACAAGCTTGTTCTGGAGTGGACAACTCCAGAAGATGCTATCGAGTATGATATAAGATATTCCTTGGTTCCCATAGATGAAAGTAACTGGAATTATGCTGTAAAAGTTAATGTAAGTATTGTTCCGGCTCCCCCAGGAACTAAGGAAAGAGTTGTTATCGGAAACTTAACTAACAATACGAACTATTATTTTGCTATTAGGGTAAAAGATAAGTTTAATGAATGGGGTAATTTATCTAACATAGCTAACAGAAGTACCACTCCTGCTGTTCTTGCTGCTAATGGTTCAGCAAAAGCGATTCAAGAAGCTGTGAATAAAATCGTAGCTCTAGGAGGAATAGGAGATGTTTTTATTCCTGAAGGAACTTGGGATTTTCTTGAACCGGGGGAACCTTGGATAACCGTTACAATTCCTGCCGGAATTAACATTTATGGAGCACCTACAGAAAAAGACGAAAGAGGGCAAGTAAAAGAATGGAAAACTGTGCTTCGCTTAACATGGGACGCAGGAAAAAACGGTTCTGTTTGGTTTTCTTTTGAGGGAAATGCTGATCCCAAAAAGCCTTCAAGATTTTCAGATATTAAACTAGTAGGTTACAGAAGCATTAACTCAAGTTCCGCTACTTGCCATATTTCAGTTGAAATGAAAAGTGTTGCCCACTTTCGCATAGATCATTGCTATTTTGAAAATATAGCATGTGGTATAGGGGCATATTCAGCACCTCAGCATAGCTGGTCACCAATCACAAGTTATGGTGTAATAGACCATTGCTACCTTATTAATACACATGGCTATCCTGCACCATATCCAGGAACAGTTGGTTATGGTGTTCATGTTTCTCGAGGCTATGGTGATTTTTGGGAAGATGATGTAAGCAAAGTTTTGGGAAAATATAATGACTATACCGTAATAATTGAAGACTCTTACTTTGAAAAATGGCGTCATGTAGTATCGGCAAACTCCGGAGCACATTGGGTTTTTAGGCATAATACTATAAAAAATGATTTTGGTTATGGTTCCTTAGACGGACATGGCTGGTTCCAAACAAGGTATAGAAAACCTGGTGGTGGAGAAATAGATAACCCTTCAGCTATTTATGATGAAAAGCTAAATGTTTGGGTTTGTAACCAAACAGCCGAAAGCTATAAATGTGACTCTCCCTTAGGCTCAACTTCTTCTGTATCAAGCTATTATGTAACGCAAGTAGGAACAAGGGCTATGGAAATATACGAAAATCAAATAGTAGATGCTATTCAATATTTTTGGGGAGTTTCTGTAAGAGGAGGTTCAGGAGTTGCTTTTAACAATATTTTCGGAAATGGAACTTATAAGTGGTTCGTTTATTTACAGAATGAATGTGGGGCACTAGGGAAAAAATGTTGGAGCTATGATTGGTGGATATGGAACAACACAATGCTAAACGATACTCAGGAAATAATTAAGTACGATCCTTATAATCAAATAATTGAAGGAAGAGATTACTTTAGGTATCCTCCGCATACTTTCAATTATACTCCTTATACTTATCCTCATCCTTTAACGCAAGATATACCTGAAAACTATAACTTTACTTTTGAACAATCTTCTCCTATAGAAATTTCAGGAAAAATTACTGACAAACAAAACAAACCTTGGAATACAAACCTTATTTTTACAAAAAAAGGAATACTTTATTACAATGTAACAACTAATAATGAAGGAAAATATAGTTTAAGTATAATTCCAAGCGTTTATGATATATTTTTTGAAGTAAAAAATTTTACTGTAGATAACTTTTGGCTTAAAATGCTTGAAGTTAAAGTTAATTCTTCAAGCTACAATAGCCTAATTTACATTACAAAAAGTACAGAAAATAAAAGTATTTCTCTTACTTTTAACATTACCACAAACCAAACAATTAAAATGTACAGCTCAGAAAAACCAAAGAGAGTATTGAAAAATTCTGTCGAGATTTTGAGTGAGCAAGATTCCTTAGAGAGTTTGGTTGCAAATTATGGATGGTTCTACAATTCAAGCACAAAAATACTTTATATAAAATTTAACTAATTTAAATTATGGCAGTAGTCAAAGTTATTGAAGTTATAGGAAGTTCTGAAAAAAGCTGGGAAGATGCAGTCCAAAACGCTTTAAAAAGAGCGAGCAAAACAGTAAGGAATATAACAGGAATAGATGTTTTAGGTTTTAAAGCTGTTGTTAAAGACAATAAAATAGCAGAATACAGAGCCCACATGAAAATTGCTTTTGTAGTTGAGGAGCCTGAATGAACCGGCAAAAAATACTAGAGATTGTAAGAAAGTGGAAGATAAGTGAAAATCCTGAGTACAGAAGTTTCTGATGTACTAATTGTCAAAGAGTAATAAGAAAAGCTTGGCATGTTTGGTTAGAAAATAAAGGGTTTAAAATAGAAGTTCATTTTTGCAAGAAATGTTTTAAAGAGTTAGAATAAGTTTTTAAATACTATGCAACAAATTAATTTAAAGCGTATATCCGGCAAAAAAATTTGCAAACGGGTATACGCAGAGTTTTTTCTGCGTATAATTAAGGTGATAGAAATTAGTTTAAAAAATAGGCTTAGAAAAATTGGCCCTTGCCTATGGGAATTGCCAAAAGAAGCAAAACCAGGGATGAAAGTACCAGCATGGCTCTTCTTGTCAGAAAAGCTTTTAAGTGAAGTAGAAGAAGGAGCAATAGAGCAAGCAGCTAATGTCGCTTTTTTACCCGGAATTTACAAACATAGTATAGCATTGCCGGATATGCATTTTGGATACGGATTTCCTATAGGAGGGGTTGCTGCTCTAGATTACAAGGAAGGTGGCTTAAGTCCAGGTGGAATAGGCTTTGATATTAACTGTGGCGTAAGACTTTTGCGTACAAACCTTACAGTTGAGCAAATAAGACCAAAACTTAAAGAATTGCTAGAATCAATTTTCCATAATGTCCCTTCTGGTGTTGGCGAAGTTGGGAAAATTAAGCTAAGCCTTTCTGAGTTAGATGAGGTTTTAGTTAAAGGAGCAAAATGGGCTGTTGAAAAAGGTTACGGAACCGAAAAGGATTTGGAGCATTTGGAAGAGCAGGGTTGCATGAAAGGTGCAAACCCAGAAAAAGTTTCTAACGAAGCCAAAAAAAGAGGAGCTCCTCAGCTTGGAACTCTAGGAGCAGGCAATCATTTTCTTGAAATTCAAGTTGTGAACAAAATATTTTTACCAGAAGTTGCGAAAGTTTTTGGAATTGAAAAGGAAGGTCAAGTATGTGTAATGATTCATACAGGGTCAAGAGGTTTTGGTCATCAAGTTTGTACTGATTATTTAAGAATTTTGGAATCTAGGTTTAGAGATGAGCTAAGAAAGCTTCCGGATCGCGAGCTAGTTTATGCTCCTGCCGGAACTCAAGAATGTGAGGATTATTTCTCTGCAATGGCTTGTGCTATGAATTATGCATGGTGCAACAGAAGCATGATCACGCATTGGGTAAGAGAAAGTTTTGTTAAGGTTTTGGGTGCAAAATTGGAGGATATTGGTTTGGAAGTGGTTTACGATGTTACCCACAACACAGCAAAGATAGAGGAGTATGAAATAGAAGGAGAAAAAAAGAAGGTTTATGTACATAGAAAAGGCAGTACACGTTGTTTTCCACCAGGACATCCAGACCTCCCAACAGACTATAGGAAAGTAGGACAACCTGTGTTGGTAGCCGCTTCAATGTCTACCCCAAGCTTCGTGTTAGTGGGAACAGAAAAAGCAATAGAAACTTTTTATTCTACAGTGCATGGGTCTGGAAGAGTGGAATCACGGTCAAGAGCATTAAAGCAGATAAGGGGAGAAGAAGTTTTAAAGCAACTTATGCAAAAAGGCATTTTGGCTAAAGCGGCTAGCTTGAGGGTCTTAGCTGAAGAAAGGCCAGAGGCATACAAACTTTCGGTGGAAGTTGTTAGAGCAATAGAGGAGTCCGGTATAAGTAGACGTGTCACAGAATTATATCCTCTAGCCGTGATGAAGGGGTGATGATTTAAGTGCGTTCTCATAAAAATTAATAAAATCTTTTCCTTTCTTGCTTATTATGTATTTCCCTCCTGTCTTCTTTATAAATCCTCTTTCCGATTTCTATCCCAAATTTGTCTTGAATAAGTTTAGTAGTTTTTCTAATCGAGTTTCCTTCTAAATACAACTTTTTTTGCTTCTTCTAAAATTTCTGGTGTTATCTTCATTTTTTTACTACCGTAATTATTATTGTAATTTAAAGTAAAACAACTTTAATACCACATAAAAAAGCTAAGACTTTATATTTGACGATTACTGCAGCTGTAGCAAATGACTCAGCATTTCCTTTTAAACCAGGAGAGGAAGTTAAAATCATCATAAAAGGAAACAAACTTGCGGTGGAGAAATAGAATCAGAACTTATTTAGGTGGTAAATAGTAAACTGGGAACAAAATGACAAAAAAATTAAAACAAGTAGAAAAGAATAAACTTATATTTTGGTTGCCATTTATTTTTTTACCGATAATAGTTGCTAACATTCTTATTTTATTTAAATATCTATTGCCATTTCATCCGTGGAAGTTTAATGGAATAGCTACTTTAATTTATTTGCTTTCTTTAGCAATAGTTGGGTTAGCTTTACGTAAATGCAAACTCAACTCTAAAGAGATTCGAGGCTTTAATTTTTTTTAAATTCTTTAAAAATTTAATAGAGAATAGTGGTTTTTATGGAGATAGAAGAGGAAACTTTAAAATACGTAACAAAAATTGCAAGGTTAAGTTTGAGTGAAGAAGAAGTGAAAAAATTTAAAAATCAATTGAATCAAGTCTTGGAAGCTTTTAAAAAAATTGATGAAGTTGATACAAGCAACTTAGAACCTTCTTTTCATCCGATTGAAATAAAAAATGTGTTGAGAGATGACGAGGAGAAAAAGTGGGAATGGGAGCCTTTAGCCAACACTAAGCATAAAGAAGAAAAATATTTCAAAGGACCGAGGATAGTTTAGGTGAAAAAATGGAAGAGATTTTGGAAAAAGCAAAAAAAATTCAAGAAAAATTTTCACCATTCATAACTATTACTGAAAAAGTTGAGTTTGGAAAAGGAAAACTTTCAGGAATTGCAATTTCTGTTAAAGACAACATTTGCACAAAAGGTATGAGAACTACAGCAGGCTCAAAAATTTTGGAAAATTATGTACCGCCTTTTGATGCAAGTGTAGTTGAAAAATGTAAAAAAGAGGGAGCTTTTATAATAGGGAAAACTGCAATGGACGAATTTGGTTTCGGAACTTTCTCCACAAATTGTGCTTTTTCTATTCCAAAAAACCCTTACGATGTAAAAAGAAGTTGTGGTGGTAGCTCAGGAGGAGCAGCTTGTTTGGCAGCAGTTGCGGATTTTCCACATATAGCAATAGCTGAATCTACTGGGGGAAGCATTTCTTGTCCGGCTTCTTTTTGTGGGGTTGTTGGTTTAACTCCAACTTATGGAAGAGTTTCAAGATGGGGACTGATAGATTATGCAAATAGCTTGGACAAAATTGGTTGCATCGGTAAAACAGTAGAAGACGTTGCTTTATTGCTTTCGGTAATAGCTGGGCCAGATGAGTTTGATTCCACTGTATTAAAGTTACCAAAAGAAGATTTTACGCGCTATTTAATTGAAGACGTGAAAAATGTTAGGATTGGGGTGCCGAGAGAATATTTTGAAGTTGATGAAAAAATTGCAAGAATTGTTTGGGATGGAATAAAAATTTTAGAAAGCAACGGAGCAAATTATGAAGAAATTTCTTTGCCAAGCACGAAATATGCTCTCTATTCTTACTACATAATAGCAATGGCAGAAGCTTCAACAAACTTGGCAAAATTTTGTGGTATGAGGTATGGTTTAGAGCTTGAGTTAAAAGGAAATTTTGACGAATATTTTTCAAAAGTCAGGGGAACTGGGTTTGGGGAAGAAGCTAAAAGGAGAATTATTCTTGGCACTTTTGCTAGAATGGCTGGCTTCAGAGATGCTTATTATTTAAAAGCTTTGAAAGTTAGAACAAAAATAATTCAAGAATTTAAACAAGCTTTCAAAAAATTTGATGTTTTGATTGCTCCTACCATGCCAATAGTTGCACCAAAATTTGAAGAAATTGAAAAGCTTGAACCTATTGAGCAATACATGATGGATGTGCTGACGGTTGCACCAAATCTTGCAGGTATTCCTCATATTTCAATTCCTTGCGGTTTTTTGAATGGTTTGCCCGTTGGAATGCATATAATGGCTGATCATTTGCAAGAAGGTAAAGCTTTAAGAGTTGCTTATACTTTTGAAAAGGTGAAGAAATGAAGGTGAAAATAGGTTTGGAAATTCATGTTCATATCAACACAAAAAGTAAGCTATTTTGCTCTTGTCCAACTAATTATGAAAGTGCTGAACCAAATGAACTTACTTGCCCAATTTGTTTAGGCTTTCCCGGCTCAAAACCAAAAGTCAACAAAAAAGTTATAGATTCTGCTTTAATGGTAGCTAAAGCTTTGGACTGTGAAATAGCAAGAGAAACTTTCTTTTCAAGAAAAAACTACTTTTATCCGGACATGGCAAAGAATTTTCAAATAACCCAATATGAAATACCTTTAGCTAAAAATGGTTTTCTTGAGATAAATGAGAAGAAGATAAGGATAAGGAGAGTGCATGTAGAAGAGGACCCTGCAAAGCTAATCCATGTAGGTGGCGATATAACTTCAGCCAAATATGTTTTGGTCGATTATAATCGTTCCGGGATTCCTTTGTTGGAAATTGTGACTGAACCAGATTTTGAATCAACAAAAGAAGTGAGAGAATTTCTCTCCAAGCTTGTTTCTATACTTGAGCATTTGGAAATTTACGATGCAAGCAGAGAAGCTGCTTTAAGAGTTGATGCAAACATAAGCATAGAAGGAGGGGAAAAAGTTGAGTTAAAGAATATCACCGGCTTTGCAAATGTTGAGAAAGCTTTGAATTATGAGATTGTAAGGCAGCAAAACTTGAAGAAAATGGGTTTAGTAGTTGAGAGGGAAACAAGACATTTTGATTCACAAACAAAATCTACTGTGAGTTTGAGGAAAAAAGAATTTGAAGAGGATTATGGTTACATCTTTGAGCCAGATTTGACCAAAATAGAAATTTCTGAGAATTGGCTTAAAGAAATAGAAAAGAAAATGCCTGAATTGCCTGATATGAAGATAAGAAGGTTTGTGGAAATTTATGGGATAAGTGAAAGAGAAGCAAAGATAATAGTTTACACAGGTAAAGCGTTTGCTGATTTTTTTGAAGAATGCTCAAAACTCTATAAAAATTTTGAAAATATTGCTAAGTGGATGGTTGTAGATTTGCTCAAATGCTTGAATTGGAACAAGATAAGCATAGTGGAATCAAAAGTTACTCCGAAAAGTTTTGTTGAACTTTTGGAGCTGATTGATTCTGGGAAAATAACTCAAAGGACGGCAAAAGAAATAATAAAAGAATTTGTTGCTACTGGAAAATCGCCAAACGAGATTGTTGAAGAGAAGGACTTAAGTGTTTTGAGAGAAGATGGGAAGTTGAAAGAAATTGTTGAAAAAGTTGTGAAAGAAAATAAAAAAGTTGTGGAGGATTATTTGAAGGGGAACGAAAAAGCCTTGAACTTTTTAATCGGTTTAGTGCTTAAGGAGAGTAAAATGAGAGCCGATCCTAAAAAGGCAAGAGAGTTAATTTTAAAATTAATTTAATAAAAATTATTTACCGAGCCCGGGTAGCTCAGTAGGTAGAGCGCCTGACTTAAGGGCGAAGCTGTTAACCAGGAGGTCGAGAGTTCGAGTCTCTCCCCGGGCGCTATTTTTTAGGAAAAACGAAAATCTTAAAACTTGTTCATCCTGATGTTTAGGTTACTTAATAGAATTAACATAGTACAATATTCAAATGGGAAAGAGTTCACAGAAACAGAATGGTTAGAAGAATCATTACTTATTTACTAGCTTCTAAAATACAGGTTTGCAATAGTGGGAAATAAACTAAAGAAATAGGTGTGAATGAATATGATGTAAGAAAGTCTTTTAAATTTGAAAAAAAGGTTTAGTAGACTCTATACCTCTTGGGTTTGTTCTTCGTTTTTGGAGAGGAAATTATGTTAACTCCGAAGATAAAGACCCAAGAGAAATAATTTATTATACAACTGTAACTCTTCAGCAACTAAAACAAACACTCTATACCAAAATGGATAAGTTTTGAGCAAAAAGAAGAAAATCCTAAGGGGAAATTCTGCTCCTATCTCTAGGAAACATAGTAACTTCTCTTATGTTAGCTTTGCCGGTGATTGCCATAGTTATCCTTTCCAAGCCTATAGACCAGCCTGCATGAGGAGGAGCTCCATACCTGAAGCAATCTATGTAGAACTTGAAATTTTCAGGATTAAGACCTTTTTCTTTCAACCTTTTTATCAAAAGCTCTGGCAAATGAATTCTCTGTGTGCCTGAAGAAATTTCTATTCCGTTGTAAATCAAATCAAAAGCTTTGCAAATCTTTGGGTTATCTTCGTAAGGCATGGCATAAAAAGCCTTTATCTCGCAAGGCCAATCAACTATGAAGAAAGCCTCCCCATATTCTTGGTACAAAATCTTTTCTTGAGATTTTGAGAAGTCTTCTCCCCATTCAATTTTTCCCCCCTTTTTCTTTAACATTTCAACAGCTTCAGTATAAGTTACTCTCTTAAAAGGAAGCTTCAAAGGCCTAAGCTCTCTTCCCAAAACTTTTAATTCTTCTTTGCAATTCTTCCTCACATCTTCAACAATCCTTGTAACACATTCTTCCAGAACTTTCATCACATCCTTATCATCAGCAAAAGCTTCTTCTATGTCCATTTGCCTAACTTCATTCAAATGAGTTGGCTGATCAAACTTTTCAGCCCTGAAAACAGGCACAACCATGAAAACTTTTTCGAAAGAAATTGCTGCCATTTGTTTGTAAAGTTGAGGAGATTGTGCAAGGTAAGCCTGTTTTTCGAAGTAAGGGATTGGGAATAGCTCTGCCCCCCCTTCGCTAGCAGAAGCTATTATCACTGGAGGTTGAATCTCCAAGTATCCTTTTCCTATCAAAAAATCTCGAAAAGATTTCAAAATTTGGGATTGAATTCTGAAAATTGCTCTAGCTTCTTTTGTTCTGAAGTAGAGAAACCTCCAGTCCAACTGAGTGTTTAAATTTGCTTTAGTCACTTCTCTTGGGTCCAAAGGTAAGACTGGTTCAGAAGTGTTTAGAATTTCGATTTCTTCCAAAATCACTTCAAAACCTCCAATGGCTTTTTTGTTTTTAACAACTTTCCCTTTAACGCTTATTACGTCTTCTTGATGAAGCTTCCTACAAGCTTCAATAATTTTTTCAGAAACTTTGTCTTTGCATGCTGTTAATTGGGCTATACCTTCTTTATCTCTCAAAAGAATGAAAACTATTCCTCCTAAATCTCTTATGTCATGACACCAACCGTTCAAAACTACTTTTTTTCCCAAAAAATTTTTCAACTCATTTGTGAAGCAAGTCCTCTTTAGCATTAGCTTCACTTTAACTTTTATTTATCAAAAGAGAATTAAAAGTTTTCCTAATTTATACTTTAAAAATTTTGTATTCAGTCTAAGTTCATGACAAAACAATAAAAATCTTTAGTTGGCTATAGAATATAAAAGAATGACTTCCATCCAGAAAGATTAATGACTAAATTTAAAAAGCTTAAACTTCATCATCTAAAACTTTTATTAACTTTCTTGGTCAATTTTTCAGAATGAAATTCACACTCAAAGCAAACCCATTCACCTAAAATTTTAGTTAAGCTTTTGTTCCTGCAGTTTGGACATTTTCTCATATTAATTTTAAATACTCTTGAAAAAGATTAAGTTAAAGGTGAGAAAATGCTATCCCAAATACCTTTTAAACTTGAGAAAGTAAAGAAAGAAGATTTGGAAAAAGAAATAGCAAGAGTTGGGATGATAGCAGAGCTAGATGCTATAAATTTATATGAACAACTAGCAAGTATTTGTGAAGATCAAAAAATGAAGAAAGTCTTGCTTGACATAGCGAAAGAAGAAAAAACTCATCTTGGCGAGTTTCAAGCTTTGCTTTTAGAAAAAGATAAAGAGCAGCAAGAAGAATTGAAAAAGGGAAAGGAGGAAGTTGAAGAGCTAAGCTAAATGTCAAGAATAACTTTTGCTTTCCAAACTTTATTTTTTTTAATTTTTAGCTGATGATAGGTACAAGCTTTAACGTGCGTTCTAGTTTCATGCTTATTCTTATCTATGGTTTCGCCTTTACAAATAGCTTCTAGCTTAAATTTTTTCTCGTCAACTTTTACTAAAAATTCAGAAAAAGCTAAGTTTTCCGAATCAACAAAAACTAGCAAATAATTTAGCCAGTTAAACATTAAAGATTCTAAGTCTGAACCTTCGACCTCAACTTTTCTTTCAATTTTTGTTTCTATTTGCTTAGTGTTAACCATTACTTCAAACATTGCTAAGGCTGCATTTTCAAACAACTCGTTCAAATCTTTACCATAAGCTTCAAAGGCTATGTCTGCTGTTGTTATGTCCAAAAACTTAAACTTCATACTTTAAAATTGGTTTTTAAGCTAAAAAATTAAATATTAATACTTTTTAGGCTTATTGGTAATCATGGAAAAAATACCGAAAGCTTTGTTAGAAGTAGAAAATTATATGAAAGTTAACCTTATAGAAACTTTTGGAATTCCTAAGGAAAACGAGCAAATGGGTTTAGCTATAGAGGAATACTTAAGTAGAGGAGGAAAATACCTTAGGCCAGGTTTGGTTTGGTCAACTGTTAAAGCGTATGAAGTAAGAAGACCAGAAGATTCCATTTGGGCAGCGATTTCATTAAGTTTTGATCATAACTGGTTTTTGATTCACGATGATATAGAAGACAATTCAAGGTTAAGAAGAGGAAAGCCTTGTTTACACATACTTTATGGAATAGATAATGCAATAAATTACGGCGATTACTTAAGAACTCTAGCAGAAATGGCTTTGGAAAAAGGAAAGAAAAATTGGGGGCTTAAAACTTATTCAAGGCTTATTTCTGCAAGACAGGAAATGCTTAAAACAACTTGTGAAGGACAAGACTTAGAGTTTGTCTTAAGGAAAAAACCTTTGAGAGAAACTACAGAAGAAAAAGTTTTTAAAATCCTAGAGAAAAAGTCAGCTTTCTATACAATATTTACACCTTACCGCTACGGAGCAATAATTTCAGGAGTAAATGATAAGGAAATAGAAGAGCTTAAGCCTGCTTTAATGAAAATAGGAATTGCTTTTCAGATTCAGGATGATGTTCTTGATTTAACAGTAGAGAAAGAACAAGAAAAAGGTGAAGCTACTTTAAAAGCTCAAAAGTTTGGAAAGGATTGGGCAGGGGATTTGGAGGAAATGAAAAGAACTTTGCTCATAGCAAAAGTTTTAGAAAAAGCTGATAGCGAAGACAAAAAATACTTGCTAAGAATGTTGGATAATGAGGGAAGGATGAAAAGGCTTGTAGCTATGAGAGATTCTTTAAAAGATAAAGGTCTGGAAAATTCCTCTCAATATAGAAAAGTTCAAGGAAGAATCGATGAAATTAAGCTAAAAGTCATAGAAATCATGAATAAGTATAATGTGATAGAAGAGGCAAAAGAAAAAGCAAAAGAGCTTTACGAGCAAGGAATAGTAAAAGTAGAGGAAGTTTTGCCAGAAACTGAAGGAAAGAAAGATGTTTTAGATTTGTTAAAGTTTGCAGTCTTTAGGCACTTCTAGAAAAGCTTATAAGTTGAGAAAAAATAAAGTTAAATGTAGTTAAGGAGGAAGTTTAGAATTCAGTAGCTAACAGCTACGCTTTCCTTGGCTTATAAAAAGCTGAGGAAAGTCAAAAATTCTAAACCTCGAACTTAACTACGAAAAATTTAAAAAATTATCTTTTTTTATTAGAAAACCTAACTTAATAGTATGAGAAAAGCTCAGGCTGCTCTAGAGTATTTGGTTCTTGTTTCAGTTGCACTTTTAATATTTGGTGGAATCCTTTACTATTTTCAAATTTCAAAAAACAACTTTTCTAATGATGTAAGAGTTTCGCAACTCAGAAATGCAGTCGATTGGATGATAGACTCAGCTAACATGGTTTGTATGCAAGGCGAGCCTGCAAGCGTTATTTCTCAGGTTTACATTCCTTCAGGAGTAAAAGACGCTTATTTTGATGATAAAAAAATAGTTTATAACTTGACTGTTGATTCTAGTGTGACTCATGTTTATGGGGAAGCTTTGTGCAAGCTAAACGGAACTTTACCAAGAGGAGAAGGAAACTATAGAGTTCTTGTTAAAATGCAGGGTGATTATGTTAACATTACCTATAAGTTTTAAGGCTCAGGTTGTGGGAGAATTCATTTATTTATTCGGAGCTTTTTGCTTTTTTCTAGTTGCTTTCATAGCAGCTTATACTTGGAGAAATACTCAAATTCAAGAGCAAAGCATGATTTTTGAGGTTCAGAGAATAGGTGATGAGGCTGCAAATCAAATAAATTTAGCTCATTTAAGTGGAGACGGATTTTCAAAAGAATATTACTTGCCTGAAAAAATAGGGACGTTTATTTATAACATAACCATTTACGGAAATGTTTTAACCATAAACACAACAAAAACTTCCTATTCCGTTGCATTAATCACAAGCAATATTAATGGAAACTTTACTTTTGGAAAAAATTTAATTAAAAATATTAATGGGATGGTGAACATAAGTGCTTAAGAAAAAAGCTCAAGTTTTCACTTTTGATGTTTTCATGAGCTTAATATTTTTTGTTAGTGTTTTTACAATTTGGCTTTTGATAACCAATCAGTTAGTTGAACAGGCAAGTTATGCTTATGAAATTAACATGCTCGATAAAAAATTGCAAAGGGCTTCTGACCTGCTTATAAGAAGCAAAGGAGTACCAGAAGATTGGGATTCAAATAACGTGAAAGCTTTTGGTTTGGCAGGAGATACAGAATATATAGTGAGCGAAGAGAAAATTTCAAAATTTTTGAGTGCAGGTATAGATAAAATTAAAAGTAGTCTTGGTTTTGGTGGCTACAATTTATACATAAGATTTGCTAACATTACAGGAGAGGATTTCGACCCAGCAAACCCTTATGAGATAGGAAGCTTTCCGAACAACCCAAAAATTGTAGTTTCAATAAAGAGGTATTTCCTGATAGACTTTAACGGAAATAGAGATTTGGCTATGATGCAGATGATAGTATGGCGATAAAAATGAAAGGTCAGGTTTTTTCATTAGAGGCAATTCTGGCAATTTCTTTATTAGTAATTTTTGCTATAGTTGTTTCTTTTATAGGAACGACTTCTTTTGTTCAGCATCAAACTTATGAAAGGTTTCACTACCTTGCACAAGATTCCTTAGAACTCTTAACAAAAACAAAAGTTTCTTATGTTGTAGATAAGTTTCCTGCGATAAAGGATTTGAAAGATCAAGGAATTTTGAGAGAGGAAGATATGGATAAAAGTTTGCTAGATGTTATAGGAAGCTTGTGGGTTAACGGAACTGAAGAAGCAAAAAACATGGCAAAAAACATAACAGAATCGATTCTTAACCTAACTATTCCTGAGAATTTGGGTTATGAAGTTTCTATGGATGGAACTTCTTTAGCAAATAGGAGCAAACCAGTAAAAAGCTTGCTTTCGGTTTCAAAAACAACAGTTTCAGGTTATGCTGTTGGCAAACCAGTAGAAGGATATACTGCAAGGGCTTATTTGGAAAAAATTTTAGGGAAAAACACAGCTTCTTACTTTTACTTTGGAGGTTTTGTTGGTCAAGGAAACATAACAGCAATAATTAGAGATATTCCTTTGGATGCTAACATTTCCTCAATTTATATAGAGGGGACTTTTGGGAGCAATTTTACTCTTTATGTGAACAAAACTTTTTGTGGGATTTTTAACAAAACTTCTTCTGGTTATTTTGCAGTAGATAGCTTTGTTATTAATGAAAGTAACGGGCAACACTGTTTGAACCAAATAAACAAAGGTTATGGCAATGAGACTGCTTTTGACATAAACTTTACCTCTCCTGATATAAACGAGCAGTTTATCGGAGGTGGCTATATAAAAGTTACTTATGATACTACGGAATTTGCTTCTCCTAGAAAAAATGTTTATAGGTATTATTTCCCAGGAATTTATGGTTTGATAAACCTTTATGATTCTTTTTACTTGCCAGGAACCTTAGATGAAACTAATGGAATGAGAATTCATTTACACTATTATAGTAACTTAACAACTCCCGATGGAATAGGAATTGAGATGTTTTTAAACATAGGTGGAATAGAACTTAACAGAACGAACGCTACTGGTGAAGTAACTATTGATTTAAGTTTTGAAAATATTTCTGAAAAATTTGGTGGAATAAATGCTTTGAAAGGAAATGTTAGCAACAGAACTGTGCCGATAAGGTTTGGAAGTGAAGAGTTTCAAGCTTATGGTGGTGTAGGATTGGCTGATGCTGTTTTGATAACTGATGTTTCAGGAAGTATGGAAGGCGTTGATGTCTTAGGCGATTCTACTAATTTCAATTATACAAACGAATGGTGCGGTATAAGATTTATTGGCAACTTTTGCTGGAGTTATTATTGCAGGTATAGTCGAGGAAGATGCCCATATATAGGTTTTCCAAATTGCGACGTTCAAAGAAGATATTGTCGACAAAAAATGGATATGGCAAGGGAAGTTGATAGAGATTTTGTTTATACAGTTTTAAATGTCTCTGGTAATAGAGTTGGGTTAGTAAGTTATAGCCAGGATGTAGACCGAGTGCTTAGTTTGACTAATAATACAACTCAGCTTATTAATCAAATTAATTCTTATAGGCCTTTGTCTACCACTTGTATATGTTGCGGAATAAATATGGCAATCCAAATGCTAGATACTTTAAGTTCTTCTGAAAAGTTTAGAGGTATGTTAGTGATGAGCGACGGTATTGCAAATAGAATGACATCTTGCGGTTCTTGTCCATCACCATGGGATAATCCTGTAAATTGTAGTGTATATAAAGCGTGTGAAGCAAGAAATAAAGGTTATGTAGTTTTTGCTGTTGCTTTTGGCGACGAGGCAGACGAATATACTCTTCAAAGAATAGCCTGTTGGAATTGTTCTTCAAATACTTGGATAGGTCAAGTAACACTACCAAATGGAAGTACAGCTGATTGTAGAGCAGTAAGATACGCTCAAAGTAATGATTATGAAGAACTAAAAAGAATTTACAAGCAGTTTGCAGAATATTTTGCAGGAGCTTATGTCGCTCAAAGAATAAACATAACAGGGGAAGTTTTTAAAGGAAATTATCTTTATCCAGACTCTTACATAGAATTCTACTACGAACCTGAAGCAAAAGAAGAATACGGGGAAATTTCTTTAAAAGTTGAAACAAACCCTTTTGGTTGTAATGGAACATTTTTTGTTCCTCAACAAGTAAAAGTTTTAGATGTAATAAGAACTTCCTATTCTTCTGATTTCTGGTCAAGAAAGGTTTATGTTAACAACTCAGCTCATAACTGGAATATTACTTGGAGTTTAGACTCTTTTGGAAGCAATTACGTTTACCTTGGTGATCCTTTCAGCATTCAGTTTTCTCCTAGCTATATAAAATCTGGTGAAAACAATACTGTTGGGCTTGTTTTAGGCTTAGGCCCAACTAATACTAGTAGCATTTGCTCCTCTCGTGATAGAGTAATTTATACAGCAAGCTTTAAGTCTTATACAGCTTATTCCTCAATCGTTTTTCCTTACATAGAAGGGAGAAACATAACTGTTTACTATGATAGAGATCATGATGGAACTGCAGACGGTTCTTATGCGGTAGTAATAGGAAGAAACGTTCCTAAATTTAACGCAACTTTGGGAAGAGTTCAAGATTTAAACGTTACACATAACGCAGTTGACTATGCTTTTCTTATGCTTTTAAACCAATTGAACTTTATCAGACCACCTGACTTGCCAGAAAATCCCTTAGATATTAGTGATAGAAATTGGTGGCCAGGAACCGAGAATAACCCAATAGACATAATGATAACTCCAGAGATTTTGTTCGAAACTTTGTACGTTGCAGCAGTTCCTTCTCTTTGGGGTTTGACTAATCTTGAAATAAAGGTGTGGGCATGAAAGGTTTAATCTATACTATAATTTCAGTTTTGATTGTAGCTTCGGTAGTAGCAATTCTACTCACTTACTTAAACATTTCCTATTCCTTAAGGAAAGATGCAGCAGAAAAAATTATTTCTGACCAATTGCACTATTTTGCAAAAAATATAGAAGAGGATATAGAAAGAGCTTTAAGAATTTCAGCAAAAAGGGCTTTGATCGCAGCTGTTGATAACGTTACTTTAGGAGGAAAACCTTTTGAACAAGGTAAAGCTATAGAAAAAATTTTTGAACTAGCTCAAAATGGAACCCTAGAAGGAAGCAGAAATGATATCATGTACAATAATAGCATAACCTACTGGATGGAAGAAATAGAGAAAAAAGCAAACAAAACTTTTAAATTCAAGCTAAACACAAGCGAAATAGAAATAAAGCCTTTTGATAGTTTCAACATCCTTTTCAGAATAAATTTCACGATAAACATTTCTGATAACACTGAAACAATAAGGATTTATAGAAATGGGCAAAAGGAAGTTTTGATTTCTATTGAAGGTTTAGAGGATCCTTTAGCACCTTTATATACCAATGGAAGATATAGAAAAACAATTTGGAAGTGTCCTTTTGAAAGCAATCATACTTATCAAGATTCTTCAGGAAACTATCATTTCGAAAATTTAGCTAACGATGCAGAAAATGGGTATTTTCATTCTTCGCTATACGGGCCAAGCTTTTTAGATAGACTGGAAGGAAGGCTGGTAGCAAATTATCAGAGTTCAATGTTAATAGGGTTGGAAAGTTTTGTTAATATTCAAAAGTTAAAAGCTTTAGGTATAGAACCTCAGCCAAACAGGACTGTTGTAGATTTTCTTTACTGGAACTCTTCGATTCGGTCAGAAGATTTGAGTTGTTATTGGATAAACAACCCAGATGTACCAAACTGGTTTAGAATTGATAATGAAATTGACGATCAGCAACGTTTAATGAAATATCAACTTTTTGGGAATCCTTTGCTTAATCCTTGCTAAATTTTAATTAAGAAAATCAAATTAATTATTAGATAAGTATGCTTAAAGTAAAGGATGTTATGTCAAAAAATGTTATTACAGTTTCTCCTGAACAAAGCATAATGGAAGTTGTAAAAATTCTTGCAGAATCAAAAGTTTCAGGCTTACCTGTTGTTAAAGAAGGAAAAATAGTTGGAATAATAACAGAAGCAGACATTTTGGATTTGGTAGGAAAGAAAAATTTGTTAGCAATAGATGAAGGAGCCTTAAAAGAAAAAGGTGTGACAAAAGTAAAGGAAATAATGAAAAAAGTTGTTATAGTAGCTAATGAAGAGGATGGTTTAGATAGAGCTGTTTTATTGATGAGTTTATACAAAGTTAAAAGGCTTCCTGTAGTTGATAAAAAGAATAATATTGTAGGAATAATTGCTCGAGACGATATAATAAAATCTCTTGCTAAGCTCATGGCAGAAGCAGTTTCTGAAAAAGTCTCTACTGTGGAAAAAGTTCCGAGCATGATGGAAACTGATATAGACAGAATACTTGCTGTTATAAAGGAAAAGAAAAGAGTAAAGTTTAGCGAGCTGGAAAAAATGTTTAATGTAAGCAAAGAAGTTATAGAAGAATGGGCAAAGATTTTGGAAGATCATGGTTTGGCTGAAATTTTTTATCCTGCAATAGGCGAACCTGAG
This sequence comes from Candidatus Aenigmatarchaeota archaeon, assembly GCA_039000165.1. GTDB lineage: Archaea > Aenigmatarchaeota > Aenigmatarchaeia > CG10238-14 > SCSR01 > JAVZHQ01. The sequence goes on along the minus strand of JAWBTW010000002.1, from coordinate 61,869 downwards.
CTAAGGATGAGAAAATGAGAATATTGGATAGCTATAAGCTTGTTGCAGAAGGTGTGCCTGCAGAGGTTAACATAGTTAAAATAGAAGGTGAATTTGTTCCCATTTATGAAGTTTCTTTACCAAAGTTTGAGGAAGCAACCCTAGCAGTTTTATCTGCTATAAGGGAAAGGTTAATAACTGAAGTTGGAGTGAAAGTTCAGGAAATTCTTGACCCAAGAGTGATGGAAGATTTGAAGCAAAGGTTTTTCAACAAGGCTTTAGAACTAATTCAAAGACAATTACCAAGAATTTCTGAGGAAGAAAAAAGAATTTTGGCAGGTACTTTAGTTCATGAGATGCTAGGCTTGGGAAAAGTTGAAGTTTTGCTTAAGGATGAAAATCTGGAAGAAATAGTTATAAACAATTCTCAAGAGCCTTTGTGGGTTTATCATAAAAAGTATGGTTGGCTTAAGACTAACATAGTAATAAAAAGTGATTTGGAAATTTACAACTATGCAAGCATGATAGGAAGGAAAGTTGGAAGGCAAATAACTAGTTTAAACCCTTTGATGGATGCGCACCTAACAACAGGAGACAGAGTTAACGCAACTTTATTCCCGATTTCAACAAAAGGAAATACTATTACGATAAGAAAATTTGCGAGAAAACCTTGGACGATAACTGACTTGATAAGAAACAATACAATAAACAAAGAGGTAGCTTCCTTGCTTTGGCTTGCCATTCATTATGAAATGAACATAATAGTTTCTGGGGGGACTGCAACAGGAAAAACTTCTATTCTGAACGTTTTAACAACTTTCATTCCACCAAACCATAGAATTGTTTCGATAGAGGATAGCGTCACTGGCGATTGTGAAATCCTTTTTGAAAGGAAAGGAGAAATCTTTAGAAAGGCTATTGGCGAACTAATAGATTCTTTACTCCCCGATGGTGAAGAAAAAGTTGAAAACAAAGATAACATAAAAATTTTTTCCATGGATAAAGATGGAAAAATTAAGCTTGCTCTACCTTCCCACTTTATTAGGCATAAAGTAAAAAAGAAAGTTTTAGATATAATTTTAGCTAGCGGAAGAAAGATTTCAGTTACAGAAGATCATTCTCTTTTTGGTTTGAACGAAAACGGTGAAATAGTGCCAATTCCTGGAAAAGAAATAAAAGTTGGAAGTTTTATTGCAGTACCAAGAATACTCCCTTATGAAGGAAAAAAGAAAGTTTTTGACCTTTCCTTAGAGCTTGAGAAATTCAAAGGATGTTTTGTTGAAGTGGACAAAGAATTTATTAGAAAAAACTTTAAAAAGCTGGTAGAATCAAAACTTTTATCAAAGCAACAAGCTTACTATTACTTAAAAAAAGGAGTTTTGAAAGCTGAAGTGCTGCAGAAGCTAAACGTTAAACCAAGAAAAGGAAAAATAAAATCTAGAAGCGGTTCTTTCTTACCTTTAAAAGTTAGCGTAAATAAAGATTTAGCATTAGTAGCTGGGCTTTGGCTTGCAGATGGCTGTTACGATAGAAATTCTGTTATTTTTTCTGTTACTGATGAGGAAAGTAAAAAAATTATTAGGAAAATTGCAAAAAGGTTTAGAATGGGTTGTAAATTGCATAGTGATAAAATTTCCTTGATGCTTAATTCAAAACTGTTTAAAACATTTTTCAAAGAAGTTTTAGGGTTAGAAGGAAATGTCTATACTAAAAGAGTTCCAAGTTGGGTTTTTGGTCTGGAAAAAGAAGAGCTAGCAGCATTTTTAAAAGGATACTTTTCAGGAGATGGTTGGGTAAGGTCAAAGGATGTTGCAGTTTCTTCTGTTTCATTCAATCTTCTAAAAGATATTCAAACACTTTTGCTAAGGTTTGGAATTCCTTTAAGAATAGGAAAAAAGTTTAAGGATAATACTTATCAAGCAACAATCTCTGGTTCAAAATTTTTAAAAACTTTCTTTTATGAAGTTGGATTTTTGCAAGAGAAAAACAACGAAAAACTTTTTAGTTTGTTGCATAAAAAAGTCCATGATGTTTCTGATGTAGTTCCTTTGCCAAAGCACTTTTATCTCAGACTTAAAAAATTGTTAAAAGAAGAGGTTGGAGTAAAAAGAAGTTATAAGGGATGGAAATCTTGGCACAGAAATTACATGAAATCTAACATAGGGAGAGAATTGTTGAAAGAAATTGTGAGTAAGATTGCAAACGATGGTGGAAATGAAATTTTAATAAAGTTAGCTAGTAACGACATCTTTTGGGATAGAGTAAAGGAAATAAAGGAAAGAGAGTTTGAAGGTTATGTTTATGATATAAGTGTTCCAGGAAATGAAAGTTTTGTTTGTAACAATATAATAGCGCACAACACAAGAGAAATTCAGTTGCCAGATTTCTTGCACTGGGTCCCTCTAACAACAAGAGAGCCGAACCCTGAAGGAAAGGGAGAAGTTTCTATGTTAGATTTAATGGTAAACGCTTTGAGAATGAGGCCAGACAGAATAATAGTAGGAGAAATAAGAAGGGCAAGGGAAGCAGAAGTTTTGTTCGAAGCTATGCACACTGGTCATTCAGTTTATTCAACCTTGCATGCAGACACTGCAGAGCAAACTGTTAGAAGATTAGTTAATCCACCGATAAACGTGCCAGAAATGCTCTTAGAAGCTTTGCATATTATACTAGCAATGCACAGAGACAGAAGAAAAGGAATAAGGAGAGTTTTTCAAGTTTCTGAAATTATTCCAAGTGAAAGAGGAGTTCAGCTTAACACTTTGTTTAGGTGGAGAGCAGATAAGGATGAAATTATTCCTTTCAAGACAAGCATGAGAATAATGGACGACTTAAGGCTTTACACAGGAATGACAGATCAAGAAATAGCTCAAGAGCTTGCTCAAAGGCAAATGGTTCTTGATTGGTTAGTTAGGCACAATATTAATACTGTCAATACTGTTGGTTTTGTTATTTCTGAGTATTATTCTGAACCAGAAAAAATAATAAGTGCAATAAAAGCTAATATTAGTCCAGAGAGATTGTTAGGAGATTTGATGAAGGAGTTGAAAACTTGAGGATTCCCCTACTTCCTTTCAAAACAGAAGTAGCTTTGAATTATGCAAGGAAGTTTTTTGGAGTAAGCAAAGAGATGGCAAAGCTTTTTCCTTCTTTAAGTTATGAGCTTAAACAAGCAAAGGTTGATTTGAACCCTAGGGAATACATTGCCTTAGCAATTTTTACCGCATTTTTTTATTTTGCTCTAATGATTTTCATAACAATTTTCTTGGGGATAATTTCTAATCCTTTAAATCCTTTAGCTGCCTTTACTCCAACTTATCTTGTTACCATGCTTTCCCTAGATATAGGAATAACTTTCTTTGTTTTTTATTACGTAATTCTTTACCCAAAAATGCTCTTGATTAAGAAAATAAGGCTTTTGGAAAGAGATTTGCTCTATGCTTTAAGGCATTTGCTGATTCAAGTTAGGTCAGGAGTTACTCTTTTTAACGCTATGGTTTCTGTTGCTGCAGGAGATTATGGTTTGGTTTCAGAAGAATTTGAAGAAGCAGTAAAGGAAATAAACGCAGGAGTTTCTGAGATAGAAGCTTTGGAAAACATGTCTTTTAGGAATCCTTCTCTCTACTTTAGAAGGGTTATTTGGCAACTAGTTAATGGAATGAGAGCTGGCTCAGACATAGCAACAACTTTAAGAGAAATAGTTAATGGCTTAGCAATAGACCAGAGAATTGAGATTAGAAGGTATGGAGCTCAGCTTAATCCTATGGCTTTGATGTATTTGATGACTGCAGTTATTATTCCAACTCTAGGAATAACTTTCATAATAATTCTTTCTTCTTTCTTTGGTCTTTCATTCCTGCCCTTAGACATTTTCCTATACCTAATTTTGGGATTCTTGATAATCTTCCAATTCATGTTTATTGGTTTGATAAAAGTTAGGAGGCCAAGCCTGGAGGTATAAGATGATAAGTTTTGTTAAGATTTACAGGAAAATCGGAAGAGCGATGCCAAAAGGTTATAGAGAATATCTAGAAAGAAAACTTGTTTGTTGTGGAATTCCAACTAGCGTTGATATTTTTATCGGCTTTACTTTATTGGTAGAAATTTTCCTCAGCTTCATAATAAGCCTTTCCCTTTTCTTGATCGGTTTCATAAATTTTCTCTACTTTATAATTGCTTTTCTTGGTTTTCTCTGTGTTTTTGTTTTGGTTGAGCATGCTATTCTAATTCTAATAGCTGACAGGAAGGCTTCTTTTGTTGATGAAATTTTACCAGATGCCTTGCAACTAATGGCAGCAAACATTAGGGCAGGAATTACTCCTGATCGAGCTTTGCTTCTTGCTGCAAGACCTGAGTTTGGGCCCTTAGAAATAGAAATAAAAAGGGCGGCAAAGGAAGCTTTAACAGGAAGAACCATAGAGGACGCTTTGCTTGAAATTCCTAAGAGGATTGAGTCGAAAATGCTTAACAGAGCTATAAGGCTTATAGTTGAAGGCTTGCGTTCAGGAGGAGAACTAGCTACTTTGCTTGATGAAACTGCAAACGATGCAAGACAAACTCAATCTTTAAGAAAAGAAGTAAGGGCTAATGTTGCTATGTACGGAATGTTTATTCTTTTTGCTGTAGCTATTGGTGCTCCTTTGCTTTATGCAATTTCAACTCATTTAGTAGAGATGATAATAAGGGTTAGCGCAGGAATAGAGATGCCTGAAACTTCTGCAGTAGGAGGATTAAGCATAATTAAATTTGCTGCTCCTTCTATTGATCCTCAATTTATCTTTAACTTTTCCATGGCAGCCATTATCATAACAACAACTTTTGGAGGAATAATTATTGGTTTAATAGAGGCAGGAAAGGAAAAGGCAGGAATAAAATTTGTTTTTGCTTTAATCGCTGTAGGGCTTTTGGTTTTTATTGGAGCAAGGCTTTTGTTAGCAAACCTGTTTTTCTTGCCAGCATAAAGCTTATATTTAAAGAAAAAGAAATTCAATTTTAGTGAGAAAATGAGGAAAGGACAAACCGCTTTGGAGTATTTGATGACTTATGGATGGGCAATCCTAATAGTGATAATCGTAGTAGCTGCTTTGTATGCTCTAGGGCTAACAAAGCCTTGCAGATGGACAGGAACACAAGTAACTGTTCCAGGAGGTTTTTCTACTGATAGAAGTTATATAAAAGTAACACAGATAGCAAACGGAAATAGATTGCAGATGAGAATAACGAATGGTTTGCCAGAGGCTATAACTTTTAAGGCTGCTTCTCCTCTAACTTTTAGTATGTCGCCAACAGGTGATACAGCAACTTGGCCAGGTGCAGATACAACTTTACAGACAGGTCAAACCGCAGAGATAACAGTAGACATAACCAGCGCAGATCCAGATTCCGTAGCTGTTGGTGATTGCTACACAATTGACGTATCAGGGAAGTATTATACTACAGGTGACGTATCTCACGACTTTACAGCAAGAATTACAGGTCCTGTAGAATCAGCATAAACAGTTGAATTATCCAAAGCCTAAAAATAAATAATCAAGATTATCTTTCTTTTCTTTTTTCTTTAAATTTATTAACCCAAAAAACTAAATTTTATTTTGATGAAGAAAAAGATGAAAAAAGTTTCTGAAAAACCAAAAGAGGAAGGAAAACCTGAAAGGGTAGAAACAGGAATTCCTGGTTTGGATAGACTAATAGAAGGAGGTTTTGTTAAAGGCTCAGCAGTTTTGATAGCAGGAGAAACAGGAACAGGAAAAACGATTTTTTGTACTCAATACATTTGGCATGGCTTGCAAAAGGGTGAAAATGTAGTTTACATAACCTTGGAAGAGCCAGCAGAAGATATAATCTCGCAAGCTTTGCAGTTTGGGATGGACTTCAGGCCTTACATTCAACAAGGAAGATGTATAATAGAGTATGTTTTTCCTAAATCTTGTGATGATTTGGATTATGAAATTTTTAAGAGGATAAAGGAAGTAAACGCTACTCGTTTTGTTCTAGATGGTTTAAGCTTGGTAGCTTTTGCTGCAAAGGCTTCTGACCCTACTGAGCTAAGGGCAAAGGTTTTCGAGCTAATAATGAGGTTAAAACAGTATGGAGTAACAAGCTTGATAGTTGGAGAGATACCAGAAGCAACAAAAGCCTTATCAAGATTTGGTTTTGAGGAATTTATAGTAGATGCAGTAATAGTTTTGCATTATTTGGAATTTACAGGAGGAGGAACACCAAGAAGCTTGCTTATAAGAAAGATGCGTCACACTAAGCATGGAACTGACATTTATCCCATAGAAATTACTAATAAAGGAATTGTTGTTAAGAAAGAATAGTTTTTTAAAATTTATTCTTTATTTTAAAAGTATGAGAAGTTTTGAAGAAATAAAGAAGGATTTGGATTACGTGAGGAATTGGGAAAGTCTGATTTCTTCTCTTCTGGCTGGTAACATAGCTTATTCTTTGTTTAGGGAGTTTTTAGAAGGTAGAAGCGAAGCTCAGGAAAAAATAAGGTCTTTAACGCTAGATTATTTGGGCAAGATTTCTGAGCTTAGAAAAGAATATGAAAAAGAGATGGAGAAGCTTTTAAGAGGATATAAAGAAGGGAAAAAGATGGAATAATTTTGAGTTTTTTCAAGTACTTAAATACTTTTTCTTTCATTTTTTCTTTGTGGAAGAAGAAAAAAGATACTTAAATTTTACAAAAGTTTTGATGGAAAAATTTTTTGAAGAGGCAGAAGGAAAAGAATACTTGGATTCTTTTATCAAAGGCTTAAAGTTCGGAATAAAGCTAGCAGAAGGAAAAGAAAAAGATTTTGCTTTTTGTTATGGAGCTATTCTAGGCTATTTATTAGGAAAAAAGAAATTTGGAGAGAATAAAAATTATGAAAATTTAAACGAAAGTTAGCATTTAAAAGTATAAATAAGGATTTTTTGTGTTAGACGTCTAACAAAAAACCAACTTTCTAAAATTTCCCTAAGGGAAACAAAAAATATATATTTTTGTTTCCTATATTTCTTTTATGCTAAGAGAGGTTTTACTAGAGTGGAAAGAGAAAGAACTACCGCAAGATATAATCGAGAGAGATTTAAAGGTATGGATAAACAAGCACATAGTTTCCCTTATAGGACCAAGAAGAGCTGGTAAAACCTATTTTATGTTCCAGCTAATAAAAGAGCTCTTTGAAAAGAATAATTCCAAAGATAATGTTGTTTACATAGATTTTACCGACCCAAGAGTAAGAAAAATTGGTGTTTCTGAGTTTTTAAAGGAAGTAAATTCACTGTTTAAAAATCAAGTTTTTCTTTTCTTGGACGAAATTCAAGAGTTAGAAGAATGGCCTTCGTTCGTTAGAACTTTGCACAATTTCCAAAAATATAAAATAATAATTTCTGGTTCTTCTTCAAAACTTTTAAGCAGAGAGATTTCAACCGAGCTAAGGGGAAGGTGTATTCCTTATATAATTTTTCCTTTTACCTTTAAAGAGTTTCTTAAGCTAAAAAAGTTTGTAGTTAGGGAAGAAATTTCTAAGGCAAAGGTTGGTGAAATTTTAATGCTTTTGAAAGAATTTCTTGATTTTGGAGGGTATCCTGAAATTCTTCTTGCTGACGAGAAAAACAAGAAAATTGAAATAGCAAGAACCTATTTTACTACCGTATTTTTTAAGGATTTGATAGAAAGGTTTAAAATAAAAAATGTTACACTTATGGATTATTTTGTTAGGTATTGCATAGCAAACTCTTCCTCCTATATCTCATTAACAAAAATTGAAAAAGAATTGAAATCGATCGGCTTGAAAGTTAGCAAAAAAACCTTAGCGAATTATTTGAGGTATGTGGAAGAGGCTTTGTTTGTTTTTCCGATAAAAAGATTTTCTTTAAAGTACAGAGAAAGAGCAAAGTATCCTGCAAAGATTTATTTGGTAGATAATGTTTACTTTGCGATTGAACCAAGGTTTTCAAAAGATTTTGGGAAAAAAATGGAAAACTTGGTAGCTATTTCTCTTTTGAGAAAAAAGTTTGAAGGAAAAGTTGATGAAATTTTTTACTTCAAATCGAACGATTTTGAGGTAGATTTTGCCGTGAAAAAAGGTTTAAAAATCAATCAACTAATTCAAGTTACTTATGCTTCTAGTAAAGATGAGGTTGAGAAAAGGGAAATTAGGTCTTTAATAAAGGCAAGCAAAGAACTTAAATGTAAAGATTTGCTAGTGATAACCTGGGATTATGAAGGTCAACAAAAGATAAAAAACAAAAAAATTGTTTTTAAGCCTTTGTGGAAATGGTTATTGGTTGACTTTTTTTAATGTTAGACGTCTAACAAAGAAAATATTTGAGCAACCTTTAATTAATTGAAATTAAGGTAAAAACATGCTTGACATTAAATTGATAAGAGAGAGGCCAGAGTTTGTAAGGAAAAATTTGGAAAAGAGGCAAGACCCGGAAAAATTGAAAATGTTCGAAAGGCTTTTAGAGCTTGACAAGAAATTGCGTGGCCTCAAAACAGAAATAAACAAGCTGAGAAACAGAAGGAACAAACTTACTTTAGAAATTTCAAGGTTGAAGAAAGAAAACAAGGATACAAGCAAAATCTTAAACGAAGCTAAGAAAATCCATGACGAAATAAAAAGAATGGAAGAAGAGTCGAGCAGACTGGAAAAAGAAGTAAGGGATATTTTGCTCAAGCTACCGAACATTTTGCACGATTCTGTACCTTTTGGTAAAGATGAAAACGATAATGTTGAAATAAGAAGAGTTGGTTCCCCACCAAAGTTTAACTTTAAACCAAAAAATCATCTAGAAATTGCTTTAGAGTTGGGTTTGGTAGATCAAGAAAGGGCAGCAAAAGTTGCTGGGGCAGGCTTTTTCTACTTAAAAAAAGAATTGGTTTTGCTCGATCTAGCCATTCAAAAGTTTGCTCTAGATTTTATGATTAAAAAAGGCTATATTCCTGTAGAGCCTCCTTTCATGATAAACAGAAAAGCTTACGAAGGAATGATAGACCCAAGCGATTTTGAAATGGTAACTTACAAAATAGAGAATGAAGATTTATACTTGATAGCAACTTCTGAGCATCCTATAGGAGCAATGTTCATGAATGAAATTTTAAATAAAAAAGACTTGCCTTTGAAGTTTGTTGGAATAAGTCCATGTTTTAGAAAAGAAATAGGTACGCACGGAAAATACACGAAAGGATTTTTCAGGATGCATCAGTTTAACAAGGTTGAGCAATTCATTTTTTGCTTGCCAGAAGATTCCTGGGATTTGCACGAAGAGCTGCAAAGAAATTGTGAGGAGCTCTATCAAGCTTTAGGTTTGCATTACCGTGTAGTAAACGTTTGCACAGGAGATATAGGAACAGTAGCGGCAAAAAAGTACGATACAGAGGTTTGGATGGTTGACGGAAAGTTTAGGGAAATAGGCTCAAACTCTAATTGCACAGATTACCAAGCAAGAAGGCTTAACATTAGGTTTAGAGAAAAGGAAGGAGAAAAACCAAAAGGTTTTGTCCATACTTTAAACTCTACTGCCTTAGCGACAAGCAGGACCATGCTAGCCATTCTCGAACACTTCCAGCAAAAAGACGGGAGCGTGAAAATTCCAAAAGTTTTGGTTCCTTACATGAACGGAATTGAGGTTTTGGGTGAATGAGTTTTTTATACGTTAGACATTTAACAATTTTAAAGCATCCTCCTTGCTTAAATGCAAGGATTTGCTAGTGATAACCTGGGATTATGAAGATCAATTAAAAATAGAAAACAAAAAAATTGTTTTCAAACCTTTGTGGAAGTGGTTAGTTTAGAAATTGTTAGACGTCTAACATTAACAACCTTTTCATTTTCTCAAACTTTCTATCAATTCTTTCATCTTTAGGCTAGAGCGACTAAACCTTAGAATAAGCATGGAAAATAAAGCTAAGGAAACAGAAAGCTCTCTTACTCTCAAGACTCCAGCAATTCTTTTCCAGCTTGGTCTGTCAAACTCACTTAAAGGAATTAGCTTTTCCGTATCCTTTCCAAAAGTTGGATCTACAACTTTCCATTCATTGTTTAAGTAAACTTTAGCAGCTACATGCCCAACTTTTTTTGGAAAATCCTTTACCTTAGCGTTAAGCTGACATCTAAATATTAAAAGATACCTTGCAGGAATTCCAACAGCTCTGCAAAGAGCTATGAAGAGATTAGCTTTATCTGCACATACTCCATGCATAGGGTTTCTTTTTAGCGTTTCCTTAGCACCAACTATCTCTTCTACTTTCCAAGCAACATTATCCCTTACCCAATAAAAAAATGCTCTAGCAGCTTCTTCAGGAGTTTTTTTATCTTTTGCTAAAGCTTGGGCTAGCTCTTTTATTTCTGGCAGGTTAGATTCGCACAAAAAAGTTGGTTCGCAATATTTTTCATAACCTTTTGGAGGTTCAAACATATAATTAATTTGTTTGTTAAAAGATAAATTGGAATATTCCAAAAGTTTTTTAAATTTTTTCGCTAGTTGTTAGCAAGGTACTATGAGAATAATAAGTTGTTTTTGTGTTAAGGATCTTGAGGTTGTTTTCCTCAAGAAGTTTTTCTACATAAGTTTTAGAATAAGGGATAAGGTTGACTTTTAATTTCATGGGAATGTTCATCAAGCCAACAGCCACGCAGAAAGGAAGGGATAAAATCGTTTGTTTCGGTTTTTCTTTTAAAGAGTACTTAAAGCCGCTTTTTCCCTTAAAGTATTCTACTTCGCTTGTGTAGACTAAGCTTAGCCTTCCCCCCTTTCTTAAAATTCTCCTCGCTTCCCTTACAAAATTTTGTAAAGAGCTTGGGCTTAAGTAGTTTATAAAGTTAACAGCAGCGATTCCGTCAAAGTAGTTATCATTAAAAGGAAGCTTTTCTTCAAAATAGTACTGGCAAAGCTTGACGTTAGCGTTTGAATTTTTAATTTTTTTTGAGGCAATTTTAAGCGCTTGCTCTGAAGCATCTATACCCCAAACCTCGATTTCCTTAGAATTTTTAACTAGATATTGAATCAAATTTCCTGTTCCGCAACCAACGTCAAGAAATTTCTTCCCTTTACTAAAGTTTAAGCTTTCAGCAGTATCTCTTATCATTTTTTTGTATGGAGCAAAGTTGTTTAGGGAGTCGTAAAAAAATGGATAGATTTCCCAGAGCAAATCAGTTAAGCTAGCTGGCATAGAGCTCACTTTCTAGTTCTTTTGAGGGCGAGAGGATAAGATTGTGTGGCTTGTGGTGTAAACTTGGGAAAACAATTTTTTTAAGTTTACTCTCGTCTATTTTTTTGAATCTAAGGAGGCTATATCGTAAAGGGCAAACTGTATATCTTATCTTTTTACACATTTCTTCATAATTTCTCTCTTCAATATTACTTGGAATTAATATTAGCAGTTCTCCCTTTGTTTGTGGCTTGCAAATCGCAAAATTATAATCAACATAAGATGTTAAGATTTCTTTTAGAATGCCAACAGAAACTGGATACTCTTTTATCTTTACATATTCATTTTCTTCTTTTCTTCTTATGTCATAGGAAAGTAAAGGAAAAGGAAGATTTACCCTAGAACTATCTAAACTGACACTAGAAGTATAACTTAAAAGTTTACCGATATCACCAGGAGCATAGTCAATTAAAAACGTTCCTTCAAAGGGTGAAGTTATTCTTATTTCTCCTTCTTCACCTTCACTAACGTTTTCCCCATTTTTATCGACTACTCTTACATGACACAAATTTCCCATAACCATTAATCCTTCATTAGTTTCCCAATTTTTGTCTTCACTTGATATAGTTCCAGAGGCTATACAACCGAGTGGCATACATTCTTGAACACTGTAAGCGTCTATAATTATTTTAGCTCCTATTTCATGTCCTAGATTTACAACTTCTTTACTTGGTTTAAATCCACCCATACCTACATACCTTAGATTCCTGTACCTTAGATTATTTTCTACCATAAATCTACCTATGTCGCTTAAAATTGATGGTGTAGTGATTATCCAGTTAGTGTTATTCTCTACGGAATCAAGTACATAATCACAAAGTTGTTCCTGGCTTAACGGTTCACCGTAGGGTAAAATTCTTAAAGGAAACTTCTGTGATACTCTTACAAGAGCTGCAAAAGGATATGTTCCTGAACCACCATAAATATACATTCTGGAAAAAATAGAAATAGTTGGTATCGAATCATTTGAGGCTATTCTTTTAGCCCCACGTAGATAAACTTCTTTTATCACAAGTTCTAAATCTTTTTGAGTAAAGGCTACTTTTTTTCTTTTAAATTTTTGTACACTTTCTAAAAAATTTTCTCCACTTCTCAATTTTTCTACCAAACTATAGCCAGAAGATACTTGCACCCATATTCTTTTATTTGTAGGAGCGAGACTTAAATGAGAAGAAAAATCATTTCTCATTAGTTCGGTAGATTCTAACCAATTTATTTTATGTTTTTGAAGAAATTTATCAAGTTTTTCTATTGAGTTGATTTCTCTTACTTCATGTAAATCGATTGAATTTTTTTTAATTTGTTGTTTGTAGAATGGAATGGAAAGCATTGCTTTTCTCACTTTTTTTGCTATTTCATTTCTTTTTCTTTTAACATACCAAGATGCTATTTTTTCAATCATAGAAATCACTTTTCTATTTCTACACGAAATGTACAATAAGGAGCACCTTTAGTGTAGCAGGAAATTTCCTCTACTTTTGGTGTTTTTTTGTAGATAAGTTTAGCCGTCACAATTAAATTTGCTTCTACTATTTTACATATTTTTGAATTCTTTCCCCATTTTTGTTTGGCATATTCTGTAAGTGGAGAATTTTCAACTTTAATTAACAATACAACTTTTTTTTCATTTTCTTCTTTGTGAATTACGCTAAATTTCCCTAATCCATAAAAATCTGTTAAAGGTAAAAGTTTTTCTATGCTCATAAAAAAAGGTACTAGTCCAAATGCTTTTGTTGCGTTTTCGATTGCAATTTCTGTAGCTTCCATTAAAATTTTAAAAGCCTTTTTTTCTCCAAGTTCTTCAAATATTTTCTGATGAAGATACGCAAATCCACAACTTTCCACTAAAGTTACGTTATATCTTCCCAAAATCGTAACCCTTCCTTCTTCAGCAGAAAAAGCCCTTCCAAGCAAAAGTTTTTTCAACATAACAGCTATCCCCATTCTCTCACCTCACAACCCTTTTAATAATTCATGCACAACCCTAAGCTTTTCAATCTCAGTAGGCCATGCTATGTAAGTGTTTCCAACTTTTTTCATGTCTATTAACCCCATTTCCTTAAGCTTGCGAAAATGGTAAAGGTACTTTGCAGAAAGCGTTTTCTCTTTTCCTTTATCTCCTAAAATCTCAGCAACTTCTAGCGGATTTGTGGGCCATCTAGAATGAATAATTTCAAAAACTTTTGCTGTAAGTTGAGAGACTTTCTTTACTCTTACGCTTTCAAGCATTTCTTCAAAGGTTTTTTCCATAATTTAAGGATATTCCATAAAGTATTTATAAGTTATGTATGGAATATTCCAAAAAAATCTATGAAATGTTTGTTGGCTGCTTTTCTGTTAGACGTCTAACATTAAAAAAAGTCAGCAAACAGAAACTTTTAAAAAACTTACTTCCTTATATAAGTTAAAAAAGAGTTATCTTTTTCATTTTAAAAAAGGTTAAAGAATGAAAGAAGAAAAAATAAAGTTTGAAAATTGGGGTTTGCTGGAGAAATACTTGGAAGATGAAAGAAGCTTTTACCAGATAATTTCTTCTTTGGATGTTTTTTGGGACAGAACATGGCTTGACGCTTACCTAAGCGAAGATAGAGGCTATGAAGTCTCTTTACCCTTGTACGAAAGCATTTCAACTCAGTTCAAAAAGTTGGAAGAACTAACATCCCAACTTGTAACAGAGATTCCAGCAATGCAAAAAGAACTTTTTGTAATGCATAACTTATATGAAAACTTTCTTCAACCAGTAAAGAAAATGATTTACGAAACGATTCCAAGCATCAAAAATCAAAGGGAAAACAAGTTAATTTTTCTGCCTCAGGAATGGATTGAAGTAAGCGACAGCCTTTCTCGAGTTAAAACCTACCTTGATTACAGGAACGGAGCAAACCTTCTCAGGTATTGGTACTTTGTTAACAACGAGCAAATGAAGAATTTGGTTAAAAGTTTTAAAGAAGCTTTGATAACTTTCACAAAGGCTTGGGAATTTAAGTATTCTCCAAATTCTAGTGAGGAGCTTGGTTTCCTAACTTTCTGCGTTATTGACTCTTATAACGATCCTTCAATCTTACAAAAACTTCTAAGAAATAAAGAAACAAAGCAAATTTTATTGAACGAGATTCCAGAAGAGGGAATAAAAAGAATAGTGCTTGCCTCAAACGGCCAAAAAAAGAAAATAGAAGAGTCTTTGATGAAAAGAACATACAGAGAACTTCTAAGTGTGGGGAATTCCTTGAAAATAAGGGCCGAAAGAGAGAATTTTAAAAATTATATCGAAGAAATCCTTAAGCTTAGCGGTTTCTTGGATTATTTGTCTTACGTGCTTTGATAATAGTAATGGGCTAAAACATCTATCAGGTTTTCAGTAGTGCTGTCTTCGTTATCTTTTTCGAAATCTCTAAAGGATATACCGCAAGTTAAGGCTAATTTTTTATAAATTCTTATTTTCAACCCTTCCTTGTAATCTTTCAAATGCTTATCCACGGAATACTTTCTTTCTAACTCTTCCAACCTTTTGGCTATTTCTTCTGTTGATACCTTTGCGTTCAAAAGGAGAAATTCAGAAAACGGCATTTCCTTTCCTTCAAAAACGGTGATTATTCCGTAAAGCCTTTTAAGTAAGTAATCCCTGGAAAAAAGTTTTTCTAACGGAACTTGTAAGGCTGTCGCTTTAGCTAGCGTTACAAAATAGGGGTCGGATATATTAATCGGTTTGTTCGTTGTATGAACAACTACTTTAGTTCCTTTCCTACTTTTCTTAAACTCGATTTTAACCACTTCTAAAGGATCTATTCCGTATCTTACTAATTCCTCGTAAAAAGTACTTCTTATCGACATTTTCTCCCTAAAATAATTTTAAAAAAAATGTATTAAAATCTTTCTTTTTTTAAGGTTAACTTCCTTTTACTTTAAAATTCTTACGACGCAAACTTGTAACAAATTTTTAAAATTTTTATTTTTGAAAAGCAAATCTACAGTATGGTTAAAAGCAAAAAAGGTCAATTCTTTCCTTTTGCAGACTCAGCTCCAAGAAAAACTTTCCCAATTTTAACAATTCTTTTAATAATTCTAAACGTTTCGATTTTTATCTGGAGCCTAACTTCAGAAGAAGTTCCTTATGTTATTGAAGGCGAGCGTGTATTAATTCCAGAAGTTTACATAAGGTATGGTTTTATTCCAGCAAAATTTTCTTTTTTCTCTTTTTCATCGATAGCAATGATTTTCACTTCTATGTTTTTGCATGGCGGCATAGACCACATTTTTGGAAACATGTGGTACCTTTGGATTTTTGGTGATAACGTTGAGGATAAGCTAGGAAAAATAAAGTTTCTTTTGCTCTACTTTCTCTCAGGAATAGGAGCAACTTTCCTTCACTACATAACAAACTTAAACTCAGAAATTCCTGCAATAGGAGCTTCCGGAGCAATTTCAGGAATTCTAGGCTCTTACTTGCTTCTTTTCCCAAGAGAAACGATTTTAACAAGGTTTGGCTATATGTTTGTAAGAATCCCAGCTTTCATAGTCATAGGCTTTTGGTTTTTTATTCAGTTTCTCTTTGGTACTATAAGCTTTCTTGGAGGAATAGGAAGTGGTATAGCATTTTTTGCCCATGTTGGTGGCTTTATCTTCGGCTTTCTTTTCACTTTAATTCTCAAAAAATTCTCAGAGTGAATTTTGATAAACTACTTTATGAAAACCCTTTGCCTTTTCTATTAAACCAAAATAAGGTTTTATATCGTCTGGAAAAGCCCATGTCCTTTCTTTTTCAGGAACTCCTGTAGGGTCAACAACAAATTTTTTTCCTTCAAAAGAAAGCATCAGCAAGAAGAAATGCCTATCATCATAATTTTTCAAGACAATTTCATAAAAATAATTTTTTGCACAAGACTCTTTCAAAGTTTGTTTTGCTAGCTCAACAACTTTCGGAATGTATCTACATAACCCAGGCTTCCAAGCATAGCCAGTTTTTTTACAAAATTTTTCAAGAAAATCTTTTACTGCTTTTCTCTCCTCTTTTTTTAATCCACTCTTTTCAAAATACTTTGAAAATTTATCAAAACTTTCGCTTCTTGATTTTTCAATTATTTCTTCTACCAACTTGCTATCATAAAGAGATGGTTTAAAAACCTCTTCGCTAAATCTCTCAATCAATTCTTCTAGCTTACTTTTCATACTAAAACTTATAACCCAAACTTTCAAATACTTTTTTCATCTTTAAGCTGTCTTGCTCTAATATCGGCGATTCAGAAATTATGGTAACGTTAAGCTTTCTTTTCAAAATTTCTTTTGCTAAAGGCTCAAAAGGTGGTGAATTATCCATAGGAACATGCTCTTTCTCGTTACCAAAACCTGTCGCTTTAACAGGAGTGAACTTTATGCCAGAAAAATGCATGTGCAAGTGCTTAAGTTTTAGTTCTTCTACTTCATCAAAAATTCTCTTGTAATCTATTTTTCCGCAATTTCTCGCAAATATATGAGCAGGATCTAGAACTAAAGTGAAACCTTTAACTCTTTTGCTCAACTTAACCAATTCTTCCAAAGTTCCAAACTGACTTACTTTTCCTGTAGTTTCTCCTGCAAGCAAAACTTTTTTTATTCCTTTTTCTTTTGCTTTTTCCAAAATATCTTTAACTTCTCTTTCTACTATTTCAAAAGCCTTTTCCTTTTCTAAACCAGAATAATAAGCTAAGTGAGCAACCACAACCTCAGCTTTAAGCCTTTCAGCTCTATCCATGGAATCAAGAATAAATTTTTTGCTCGCTTCTACAGTTTGCTTTTTTGCTGAGCAAAGGTTAAGAAAGTAAGGAGCATGAACAGAAAGCTTTATTCCTAAGCTTTCTGCTAATTCTCCAGCTTCTTCTGCAGCTTTCTCGCTCAAATAAACGTTTCTAACAAACTCTATTTCCATAGCGTTAAGCTTAAGCTCAGAAACAGTTCTAATTCCTCCTAGTGTGCTTCTATCCTTTGCTACTGTAGGAATTCCAGCAGGACCAAGCCAAATCATACTAATTTATTTTCAAGTTTTAAAAGAATTAATTTTTGCTAAATTGGAAAAACAATCCTGAGAATTATTTCCATAAGAATTATAGCAATAACTATGTAAACAACATGTTCAGGTTTTATCTTTATAACTTCTTTTTCCTCTTCAGGATATCTGAGTAAACCTCCTGCCCCCATAGGCATGTATAGTTTTTCTCTTCTTGCCATAGCACCACTAGTTTGGGTAATAATAAACGTTTTCTTCCTCCATAAAGTTTTGGATGAATTCTTCAGAAATTCTCAGGAACTTTACAAACTCAAGTTCTTCCAAATTTTTTCTTTTCATACTAAAAAATTAGACGTTGGAAATATATATAAAGATGTTGAGGCGAAGTTATAACACCAAAGTACGGGTTTGCTGCTCTTAATCTTGCTATAACTCTTAAATCACGTTCACAACAAAACCCTAAGGTTAACATGCCAGCCCTTTTTCCAGCGATAATATCTTCCTTGCTGTTTCCCACATAAAGACATTTTTTTGTTTCTAAATTTAAGTCTCTTGCCAAGCAAACCAAAGCATCAGGCTCAGGTTTTGGTCTTAAGTTTCTTTCCTCTATTTCATCCCAAGTTATCATTCCGTCTATATACTCTTCAATTTTATTTTTTCTGGCTATTTCCTCAACAGCACTTCTTGGAGAATGAGTTACTATACCTTGAATTTTTCCATGTTTTTTATTGTACTTCAGAACCTTTTTCACTTCTGGTATGACTTTTATTTTATCAGTTTTATTTTTATAAGCTTCTTCTGCTTTTTCTGGATCTATTTTTTGCCTTCTCAAAAATTTTTTCCAGTCATAGTGTAAGCGTTGCAACATTCTGTAACTCAAGCTAGGTTTTATTCCCATTTCTTTACAAATCTCGTAATAAGTTTCTCTTATAAACTTATCTGATTTTACTATGGTTCCGTCAAAATCGTAAAGTATTCCCATTATCGAAAGACTCATTAAAATGAGTAGGAAAAATGAGTTTAAAAAGGTTTTTTAAAGAATTTAAAAATTTTTAGCTTTTTTTCTTTTTAAAATTGAAAAAAGAAAGGCGTGCTAGCCATAGCCCCTCTTATGTTTTGGTAGCATTTGTCTAAGCGTTTCAAACTTGCATCCCAGGCCTGCCAGACCGTTTCATCCTTTTAGCCCCAACTCAGCTTTCGCATCATGGTTAGCGAAGCTAAAAGGTCTCGTTTCTGATTCTGGCAGAGGCTTCTCAGCCTGCTGCTTGCGCAGCACCTTAAGGGATGGAGGGAACTTCCTCAGCTTTGCTTTGATGCAAAGCCGAAGCTACCTGGCTAGCTCGCCTATATTTTTATTAGCCCAACAACTTATAAATTTTTCTTTTAGTTTAAAAATAAGAGAAAGGAAAAAGAAATTAATATTATGGCAGAAAGAGTTTCCTCAGGAATTAAAGGTTTGGACGAACTAATGGGAGGAGGCTTTATTCGCTCTTCTTCTATAATGGTTAGTGGAAAAACAGGAAGCGGTAAAACTCTTTTTTCAGTTCAATTTTTGTACGATGGCTTGCTAAAAAACGAGCCTGCAGTCTACGTAACTTTTGAGGAGAGAGTCGAGGATATAAAAAAAGATATAGAAGAAACTTTTGGCTGGGATTTAGAGCCTTTTGAAAAAAAGAACAAGCTTTTATGGCTTCCTTTAAGAATAAAAAGGGTTTGGCATCCTGTGGAGAAAAAGGAAGTTCTTTCAATGGGGTTTTATCAAATAGTTCAAAAAATTCTTGAGGCTGTGGATAAAATTAAGGCGAAAAGACTTGTTATAGATTCCATCTCAGCAATAGAGATGATGTTTAAAGATAAATATATGATACGCTCTGAAGTTGTTTCGCTAGTAGATGCTTTAAAAGAAAGAGGTGTGACCACAATTTTTATCTCAGAAGTTCCAGAGTCAGAAGCAGGAGTAAGCAGGTTGCAATTTCTAGAATTTGTTGTCGATACTATAATTAAGCTTGATTTTGTTTATATCGCAAAAGAGTATCAAAGAACTTTGACCATAAGAAAGATGAGAAGAAGCAAGCATTCTACTTTGATTCACCCTTTTGTTATAAGAGAAAACGGGATAGAAGTTCTAAGAGTTTAAGCTTTGGCAAAATCCTCAACTTTGTAAGTAAACTCTGAGTCAGCTTTTATCTCCTTCCTTTCTTTGAGTATTTCTCTTGCCAAAAGCCAAAGAATAGTTGCCAAGGCCTTCTTCCCTTTGTTGTTAGCAGGAACTACTAAGTCAATATTCTTAGTTTCGTTTATAGTGTCACAAAGAGCAACTACAGGAATTCTTGCCTTTACTGCTTCTTTCAAAGCTTGATAGTCTATCAAAGGGTCAAAAATAAAAACAACCTCTGCTTCATAGTATTCTTTGTAAGAAGGGTTCGTTAAAGTTCCTGGCATGAACCTTCCAACAATGGCTTTTGCTCCTATAATTTCTGCAAACTTCTTTATTCCTTCTTGGACTGCAGATTTTCTGCTTACTACAAGAATTTTTCTATGCCTGGCTAGAAATTTTGCGGCAACTCTTATCCTTTCATCAACCTTTTTTAGGTTTAGAATGCATAGACCATCTTCTCTTATTTTGTATATAAACTCCTTCATATCCTTAGTCTTTTGCTTCATTCCTATATGAATTCCAGATGCCAAATATTGCTCTCTAGGTATTAAAAGTTTTGTTGCCATTTTCTTAACCTATATAACTAAGCTTCTCTTCTTTTCCTGGTTTTTCCATAGGCTTAAGAAGTTGTCCTAAAGCCCTTTTCTGCACATCTTCAATTTTCTTTATAAACTCTTCCATTTCCTTCACTTTCTTCTCTATTTTGCTCGTGTCTATTTTTACGTTCAGTATTTTAACTACAACTCTTAACAAAGCTTCTGCGCTTTTCGGGTCTGGAATTATGGGGAAGCCTACTGTTTCTCCCAAAAGACAAACCCCTTTCATCCCTCTTATTTTTCCCAAACCTATCATCAAGCCAGAAGCACCAACTATTGTTCCGATTCTACTTCCTGCCTCGAAGTCAATCTCGTACTTTCGATATTTTTTAATCATTTCCTCATCACTTACTGCTCCCACAACCTTTGGTTTTTCTACCATTTCTCCTATGCTTAGGCCTGCCAAAGTTATTATTTCTTTTACCCCAAACTTCTCAATATAGTCTAGGATAGTGTTAACAATTTCATAATGTCCTTCTGGGTCAACACTTTGACTATCTCCTATTAATATTATCAAGTCCCTTTGGTTTTTTTCCTTAGCCTTCCAGTAGTAAAATTCGTTTTTTAAAACATGCACTGCAGAGCTTTGATGAAGCAGAACAAAAGGCATGAAATGTGAAGAATAAAGTTCTGCAAATTTTTTTGCTTTCAATTCTTCTACTAAGTAACCTGCTGCGATTCTTCCAACATTACCTACTCCTGGCAGACCTTCGATAAACAAAGGATTTTTCAGCTTTGGTTTTTCAAGTTCTCTTATCCAAGTTGCCATAATATCACATATTTTCTTTTTAACAAATATATTTAAATCATTTCACTCTTTAACCTTCTTCTGTATTTTCCATACTTGTCATCTGGCGAATAAGGAGGCGGTAGAGGCGAAACAGTTTTTTGATTACATTTTGGGCAGTTTTCCTTAAAAGTATAGGTTTTGCAAGAATTACACTTTCTCATCTTCATTTTATTAACCTGTAGTTCCCCTCTCCTTCTGCTTTCTTTATTTCCCTTAAAGCGTTTTCCAAGTTTTCTACAAGCTTTTTCTCAAGATTTTTCGGGTTTTTGCCTTCAATTTCAACTCTATAGCGAGGAGCGCTTATGTACTTCACTTTTATTCCGTTTTTTTGTAAGTTCAAAAGAATTTCCTTAATTCTTTTTATTCCATCGCTTGCATAGCTTTTGAGTTCAAGCTCAGCCTTTATCTTAACTTCTTTTTCCTTGAAACTCTTCTCTATAGCTTTAGTTAAAGCTTCTACCCATTCCTTAGCTACTCCTTTTTTCTCAAGAATTTCAGGTGTTTTTCTTGCTTCCTCAAAAGCAGAATAAATGCTGCCAAACTTTTCCTGCAAAAGAAATCCAACCTCTTGATAAGCTTGCTCCAGAGTTTTTCCAAACTCTTTTGCTACTTGTTCTAAAATTTTTTCTGCTCTTTGTTCTTTTCTGTAAGAATTCATTTTTTCCTTTTTTTCTTCATCGCTGACTCTTTTCAGGCTTAAATTTACAAACTTTTTTTGATAGTCTATCTTCACAACTTTAGCAACATATTGCTTATTAACTTTGACAAATTCTCTAATATCATGAACCCATTTTCCGCTAACTTCAGAGACATGAATCATCCCTTCAGCTTCTGGATACTCTTCAAGCTTGCACCAAGCAGCATAAGGTGAGATTCTTTGAACAGTACATAAAACGAGCTCTCCCCATTCAGGCAAGCCCTTTCTTCTTGGCAATTTCTCACCTCTAATAAATTGGTAAACAAATAATTTAACTTAAAGATTGAGATTTAAGTTTAACTCTCAAATCAAAAGAAAATTTTTTATCTTTTTTTGTATCTAACTTTAATTGGGAAGATGTTAATTAAAAATCTTGTTAAAAAAAATTTAAGAAAAAAATTCCCAGGAATAAGGTTCGAAGATATAAGCAAGACACATTTTGATGCTGAATGGAAAGGCTATTGGTTTAGAGTAAACGTTGCTAAGATTTATATCGATGTGTTTGAAGGTAAAAAATTGAAGAAGGCAATAGATGATTTCATAAAAGAAATTGAAATCCCTGCACCATACTCAAAGCACAGGTTGAAACTAATAATCTTTCCTACTGAATACGCAGGAGAACTTTTAAACAAGGCAATTTTGGTGAATTTTAATCCCTACTATCTTGTAACTATAGCTCTAAACCTAATGGATAAAGGATATTTCATCTATATAACGCATGACTTAATTAAAGAATGGGGAATAGAACCCAAAAAAGTTGTGGAAGATGCTTTTGAGACAACAAAAATAGTAGTGTATAAATAGGGTTAAGATAAGTTATGCTGGCAATTTTAATGGCAGGTGGAAAAGGGGAAAGATTAAGACCACTTACTTATGAAATACCAAAGCCTTTAATTGAAATCAACAACAAAAAATTGATAGATTATGCTCTTGATAGTTTGTTAGAAAGTGGAATTAAAAAATCAAACATAGTAGTTTGCCTCAGATATAGGCATGAAGCTTTCATTCCCTACTTACAACAAAAAAAGATAAACTATTTTGTAGGAAGTTCTGATTATTGTGTTCGTAATATGCTTGAAATAATAAATATTAAGTCTGGGAAAGATGTTTTAGTCCTACCTTCTGACATAATCCAACCAAGTGAGGTAATAAGAGAAAGCATAAAAGTTTACAAAAAGCTCCAGCCAGCTTGCTTGTTTCATGCAAAAGGTAGGAGAAGAACTGTTAAAGTAAGTTCTCTGAAATATATTAAACCTACGACTTCACTTTCCATATGGAACGTAAGTATTTTGAAAAAAATAGAAGAGAAAATAGAAGATAATTTTGAATATTCAGACTTAGCAATCCTGTTGCTAGCGCATAACTATAGCATTTTTTATTTTTATACTCCCCATACAATATTGGAGATAGATACTTTCGATGACCTTAAAAAATTTAAAAAACAGGTGAGGTAAAATGAAGAGATGTTGTTCGCCGCTTGTTTTCAAAGAGAAAAAGAGCAAGGTGAAAGCTGTTGAAAAATGGGGAAACTAAATGGGTAAAACTTTTAAAGGAAGGGGGAATTGGCTATGACCCCTCCTGTTTTGAATTTTTTCTTTTGAACAAAAACCAACTAATTAAATTTCTTCGTACAAACAGAGTGAAGATAATTAAGCCTAAATTTGAAAATAATTTTTTCGAAGCTTTTATCGATTTAACTTATAAGTGTAACTTAAAATGCAGACATTGTCATAACAGGTATAGACCTTTTGAACTACCTTTCAATTCTTTCTCAAAAATCCTTAATCAAGTATTTGGGGTTGGTGTACTACACATAAGCTTTGGTGGTGGTGAACCAACTTTAAGAAAAGATTTGATTAAAATTCTGAAATACACTTATAAAAGAGCTTCATGTTCCATAACAACTAACGGAACTACTATGACCGAAGAGTTGGCAAACCAACTAAAAAATTGTGTAAGTTATGTAAGTGTCAGTTTAGATGGGATGAAAAAAGGACATAACTTGATGAGAAATGCTGATATTTGGGATAGGGTCTTGGAAAGTATTAAAATACTTAAAGAAAATGGAATAAGAGTAAGAATAATAACCGTCCCTACAAAGTTAAATTACAGAGAGATTCCTAAACTTGCTAAGTTTATAAAGAAAAAAATTAAACCAAGCGCTTGGAAAATAATGAGGTTTATTCCAGAAAACAAAGAAAGTTTGGAGATAATGCTTAGCCCTAAAGAAGAAAGATGGATTTATCGTAAGTTAAAAAAATTAAGGTTCGGAAATGTTATGGATCAGTTTTATCGTCTCAAATGTCCTATGGGCGATGGTGTTTTTTCAATTTATGCGAATGGGGATGTTAGTCCTTGCGGTTTTTTTCCAAAGTTGGTTGTTGGAAATTGTTTAAAAACACCACTAAGAAAACTATTGGAAACTTTTGAAGTTTTTAAAAATTTTGAACTAAACGAATGCATAGCCATAAAATACTGGAGAAGTTTTAGTAGCTAAGTGTAGTTAATTCTTACTGTTAATCTTATTTTTGTGCAGGGGCTGGGATTTGAACCCAGGAAGGCACTAAGCCACAGGGTTTCCTAATTTTCTAAGCCCTGCGCCATCGACCAGGCTAGGCGACCCCTGCCTAAATCTAACTCAAGTCAAATTAATAAATCGTTTTATCCTTTAAAAATATTTTGTCAAAAAATTTAAACTTCTTCAAAAGTATTTTTCCTTAGCTGTATAAGCACCAAAACCTAAAGCCCAGATTAAAATAGGATAGGCTATCATCCTTTCCATTCCACCTTTTCCTAAACCAAGGTCAGCTCCTAAACCAAAAAGAATCAAGGAAATAAGGGAAATAGAACCAAGCAATAAAAATAGGAGAGAAAAGGTTGATTTTTGGGTTTTGTAAGAAAAGATAGAAGCTAGAGCTCCAAAGAAAAATGTGATGAAAGAAAAGATGGTATGTAATAAGCCAAAGTCTTCAGTAAAAATTCCAACCCCCATAGCACCGATTCCCGCCAAAACTAAGCAAAATAGAAAATCTTTTCGTTCTTTTTCTATTAAAAGAAAATAAGCAGAAATTAAAGCTAAAAAGCCGAGCAGAAAAACGGAAGAGTTAAAAATGAAAGCAGAAGGCCCAACTCCTAAATCACTGATATAATTTGAAGAAACGTTATAGTTAGGGTATAAAGCTTCTGCAATCTTTAGAGCTATGATGAATTGCGCGCTTGCTACAAAAATTAGGATACCAGCAACATTCCTTCTATCTTTCTTTTTCATTAATTAGAATTAGTTTTTTTGTTATCTTAAATGCCCCCGCCGGGATTTGAACCCGGGTCTCCGGCTCGAGAGGCCAGTATCCTTGACCGGGCTAGACTACAGGGGCCTTACTTATAATTTAAAAAGATTTTTTAAAATTTTTAAGCTCCCCTTTTATAATCTAACTTAAACACATTAATTTCTTTGTCTGTAATTTATTATGAGAGTTATGCTTGAAATAGAGAAAAAGGTTTTCAGAACAATTTCAAAATACAAGCTAATCGAGAACAAAGACAAAATTTTTGTTGCTTTAAGCGGAGGAAAAGACAGCGCTACTGTTTGCTTTTTGCTTTCAAAATACGTAAAAGAAAATAAAATAGATTGTGAGATAAACGCTTTTCATTTAATTCTTGGCGATTTTATACCAAAAACTGTTCTTAACATAGTGAAAAAACAAGCAAGCATATGCAAGGTTAAGCTCAAGGTTTATAATGTTAAAAATTTTGGGATAGATTTCGAAAAATTAACAAATTTAGAAAGACCAATTTGTAGCTTTTGCGGAATGGTTAAAAGATATCTTATGAACAAAATTCCAAGAGAGGAAGGAGCAACAAAGCTTTGTACAGGACATAATGCAGATGATTTTTTGGTTTTCTTCTTTAAAAACATGCTAAGCAAAAACATCTTTTGGATTTCAAAGTTTTTACCTAAGCTTGAAGGCAGAAATAAGCAATTAACTAGAATAAGACCCTTGTTCTTTGTTAGCCAAGAAGAAACAAAAGATTTTTGCAAGAAAGAAGGAATCCCTTTTGTTGAAGAAGATGTTTGTCCTTACGTAATCCTTAAACAAAAAATGGACAGAAAAAGAGAAAAATGGTACAAGCTTATTAAAGAAATTTCAAGCTGGCAACCAAACTTTAGAGAAAACTTTTTACAAAGCGTAATTTCAGTTGCAGGAATTTTACAGAATAACTTATCTTTTGATTTAAAAGAGTGTGAAATCTGCAAAGAACCAACAAGCATGAGAATATGTAGCTTTTGCAGGTTGAAAGAAAGAATAAAAAGTGGGCTCGGAGGGATTTGAACCCTCACTACTGCGTTTCCTCAAAACCGAAGCGCAGTCGGCTATCCAGGTTACCGGACGAGCCCTTAATTATCAATTTGTTTTTATGATTAAAGAAAATTTAAGGATAAATTCTGTTTATTAACCTTGGAAATGGTACAGCATCTCTTATATGTTTGAGCTTGCAGATCCACATTATAAACCTTTCTATTCCCAAACCAAAACCTGCATGCGGTACTGAGCCGTATCTTCTTAAATCTATGTACCACTCGTAGGCTTTTGGGTCAAGTTTTTCTTCTTTTATTCTTTGAATCAATTCTTCTAAATCATGAATTCTTTGGCCACCTCCAATAATTTCTCCATAACCTTCTGGAGCAAGCATGTCTGCACTTAAAGTAACTTCAGGCCTTTTAGGATCAGGTTTATGGTAAAAAGCTTTAACTCCTTTCGGAAAATGAGTTAAGAAGAAAGGAACATCAAACTTGCTAGCTAACTTTTTTTCCAAAACCCATGTTATGTCATCACCCCACTTAATTTTAACTCCATCTTTTTGAAGCATTTCTATTGCCTGATCATAAGTTATCCTTGGAAAAGGTGGTTTGATCTTAAGTAAGTCTTGAGGGTCTCTTCCAAGCTTCTTTAACTCTTCAGGCATTTCCTTTGCAAGAGTATGACAAATATGGGTTATAAATTCTTCTTGTACTTTCATAATTTGTTCCAAATCACAAAATGGCTCTTCAACTTCAAGATGCCAAAACTCTGTTAAATGTCTCCTTGTCCTTGACTTTTCAGCTCTAAATGAAGGAGCTACAGTAAAAATTTTTCCTAGGCTTGAGATTGCAGCCTCAGCATAAAGTTGCCAGCTTTGAGTTAAGTAAGCTTTCTTTCCAAAATAATTTACCTCAAAGAGTGTTGCTCCTCCTTCGCATGCTGCTCCTGTTAGACTTGGTGAATGAAATTCCTTATAGCCATGAGAAAGAAGCCACTCTCTTGCTATTTGTAAGACTTTTGACCTTATTTTAAGAATCGTTTGCATTTTCTCGCTTCTTAACCATAAGTGTCTATAATCAAGCAAAAATTCTGGCCCGTGGTATTTTTTTGCGATAGGAAATCCCTCTAAGGATTTGTGGATAACCTTAACTTTTTCAACAGCAATTTCATAACCTCCAGGTGCTCTTGGCTCTTTTTTAGAGGTTCCTTCTATTTCAACTACTGATTCCAAAGTTAGTTTTTCCAAATCTTTAAAAGTTTTTTCATCAAACTTTTCTTTTTTAAGAGTGCATTGAATGAAGCCAGAACCATCTCTTACTATATAAAACAGTATCCCTCCAGAGCTTCTCTTTCCATAAACCCAACCTCTAATAAAAACTTTTCCTTCCTTCCCCTTTTTCAACACTTCTTCTATCTCAGTAAATTCCATCTCCATCACTTAATTTTTTTAATAATATAGTTAAATTTTTACGCTCTGGGGGAGATTTGAACCCCTTTCCCTCCCAAAAATTTTAAGTTCTTTCTTGCATTTTTTCACTTCTTCGCAAACAAATTGCATCAATTCTTCCGCGATCGTCAAGAATAGCGATAAAACTAAAGAAATCTTCATCCTCTTGCTTCAAAGTTTTGACGGTTGCCCAACCTTCTCACCTTTTTTAGATTTTCCTCCTCAAAAATCTTTAAACTTATGTGGGAAATTTTTTCAAAAAAATTTTTGCTTAACATAAAAGTTTAACAAAAATAGTTACAAAAAAATATAGAAAATTCTACAATAATCAATTTAAATAACTTAGAATAAAAGAATTTTACGGGTTTAAACACGGGTTAAAATTTACGGGTTAAATTACGGGTCTTGTACGGGTTTGAATTAGTTACAACTTAGACTTGACTAATTCTAAGATAAAATAGTGGAAAACCTTTATAAATGGTTTTCGATGAAACAAAATATATTTTGTTGAAAATGGGAGGATTGGAATGGAAAGTATTGTTCAAAGCGCTTTGAAGAGAACATTCGGCGAGGATTCTCCTCAAACCAGGTTTAGGTTAGAATCAACTTCAGGAGCAACGTTTTCTAGTGTTGATTATTATAAACTAGCAGAGCAAGAGTTTGGATTTTCAGTTAAGAAAGCGAAAATTGTTGTAGTAGGATGCGGAGGAGCAGGTCAAAATGCTGTGACAAGATTAACAGAAATGGGAATAGAAGGAGCAACAACTGTTTCTTTAAATTCAGACGCAAAACATTTAGCAGTAGGAAAAGCTGACAAGAAAATTTTGATAGGAAAGGAGTTAACAAAAGGTTTAGGTTGTGGTGGTTATCCAGAAATTGGAAGAAAGTGTGCAGAAGAATCAAGAAACGAAATTAAAGAAGCTTTGGAAGGAGCCGACCTAGTTTTTGCCATAGCAGGATTGGGAAAAGGAACAGGTACAGGAAGTATACCAGTAGTTTGTGAGATTGCTAAAAGTATGGGGGCAATTGTTATAGCAGTAGTTACTATGCCTTTCAAGCTAGAAGGGGCAAGAATTTCAAAAGCAGAGCAAGGCTTGGCTGCTCTTAGACAAGTTACAGATACCGTTATAGTAATAGAGAACGATAAACTTTTGAAGTATGCTGGTAACTTATCCATACAGCAAGCTTTTGCGGTAGCTGATGAACTAATAGCAAGCATGGTCAAAGGAATAACCGAAACCATTACTTTACCAAGCCTAGTGAACTTAGATTACGCAGACGTTAAAGCAGTAATGCACACAGGAGGAGTTGCTGCAATAGGTGTTGGTGAAAGTAACAGCTCAGATAGAGCAAGAGACGCTATAACAAAAGCTTTGCTCAATCCTTTGTTAGAAGTTGATTACACAGGAGCAACCGGAGCTTTGATTCACATCACAGGTGGGCCAGATCTTAAGCTAGAAGAAGTAAACATAATAGGAGAAACTGTTTCTCAACACTTAGACCCAAGCGCCCAAGTCTTCTGGGGAGCTAGAATTTTACCAGAATTTGAAGGAAAGGTTCAAGTTATTGCAATAATTACAGGAGTAAAATCACCTTACATTCTAGGTCCAGTAACTTACGAAAGACCAGTTGTCAAGGAAGTCAGCGAAACATTGGGAATCGATATAATTAGATAAAATGCACCTTTTTTGGTGCATTTAAAAAGGGGCGATGGTATGGACGAGGATATACCAGACCCATTAGAAGATGCCGACTGGGATGAGGAAGAGGAAGAAGAGTTTTGGTGATTCTTCCTTTTTCTTTTTATTTTTTTTAAACCCACTTGATTAAACCAGATTTTTGTAATTTTTCCAAAATCCCGAGAATAGCAGCCTTAACTATATCTCTATTTCCGTTTACTGAGAAAACGTCAACTATTTGCTCTATGTCGGATTTTCCATCACACTGAATCCAAACAAGAAAAGCTATTGGATCAAGAGTATAAGTTTCGTTAGTATCCTTATCAAGAAGGAGATAAACATCTCCAGCTTTACTCCAAATTAAATCCTTTGTTCTTTGTGGTTTTTTTCCTTCGTTCATACAGCTCCAGTTTGTGTTTCGGCCATCTCTCCTTCTTCGCTAACTTCTGGTGTCTGAATGTGCTTGATAATTACTATGTCACCAACTGCTTGAACCATACTGTAAGGAACTACTAAGCCTTTTTTACTCCCAACCAATTTAGCAAGAAAAGATTCTTTTGCAGCTTCTATTACTAAAGCTCTAATCTTGAACCTTGAAAGGTCAAGCTCAACGTCTGAAACTTTTCCACAATAAAAACCCTTTCCTGTGAAAACATCCTTTCCAAACATCTCTTGAATATCTTTAACTGTTATAGGCATTTTTATTCCTCCTTATAAAATTTGTATTTAAAATAATATAAGGATTCTTATTTTTAAAAAGCTTAAACAAATTTAAATTTCAGTGAAAAAATTAAAAATTGAATTAGGTAAATATCGTTTAAGCCCGGGTCGCACAACCTGGTAGTGCACTAGCCTGCTAAGCTAGGGAGCCTTTTGGCTCTTGCGGGTTCAAATCCCGCCCCGGGCGTGTTTATAAGTTTTATTATTTCTTAATCAGCAGAAATAATTAATGATAGATTATCATATTCACACAGATTATACTCAAGATGCCAAAGGCAAAGTTGAAGATTACTGCAAAGTCGCTAATGAAAAGAATCTTAAGGAAATCGCTTTCACGAATCATTTCAACATATTTAAACTTAACTCTCCAGGGGAAAGCATACTTCTTCATCAAATACCAGAACATTTTGAGAACATAGAAAAGGCAAAAAAAGAATTTAGAGTGAAAATAAAATTTGGGTTAGAAGTGGATTATTGGGCTTCTGAACATGAAAAAATAGAAAAAGTTTTGGGCGAGCATGAGTTCGATTTTCTTTTGGGTTCTGTTCATTATGTTGGCAATATTTTAATAGCTGGTAGTCTTGAAGATTCTATTAGGTTTTTTAAGAACAAGAGCTTACAAGAAGCTTATAGAATATACTTCGATAGGGTTATCGAAACTGTGGAAAGTAATCTTTTCGATGTTTTAGCTCATCCAGATTGCATAAGAAAAAATGCAACAAAATTTTTCGGAAAAGAGTTACCTTTTGAGAAATACAGAAAGTTTGTAGAGAAAGTAATAGAAGCTTTACTTACTAACGATACAGGAATTGAAATTAATACTTCTGGGTTTTTTCATGGAGTTAACGATTTCTTTCCAAGTTACGAATTTCTCAAACTTTGTTTAGATTCTGGTGTAAAAATTGTAACAATAGGTTCAGATGCTCATTTACCAGAAAGGACTGGAGATAGGATAAAAGAAGCTTTAGAAAGATTGAAAGAAGTTGGGTTTAAAAAAATTTACTGTTATGATAAAAGAAAGAAGAAAGGAATGCTAATAAAAAATTTTGTTTAAATTTGTCATAGAAATTTTTTTAAAGAATCGCGATTATGAATAATTAAGAGATATTATGGGCCCGTAGTCTAACGGTAGGACGTCGCCCTGACGCGGCGAAGAAAGGAGTTCGACTCTCCTCGGGCCCATATGAATTTGAAAGAAATTGCAAAGTTTCAAAGAGATTTTGATAGAAAACATGGCTGGGACTGGTCTAAATCTTTGAAAGAAGAAAAAATTAAGCATTTGCAGTATGGTACAATAGCTTTAGCAGGAGAAGTTGGGGAATTTGCTAATACTGTTAAAAAAATTTTAAGAGAGTTCAACTTCTCAAAAGAAATCCCAAAAAAAGAATACAACAAATTGAAAGAAGAAATAATAGATGTTTTCGTCTACTTCCTTAAACTTGCGGACCAACTTCTAAACCTAGACATTGAAAAGGAGTACCTGAAAAAAATGATGAAAAATGAAAAAAAATTCAAGAAGTTCGAAACTAAACGATTTTAAATTAAAAATCAAAATATAAAATATGGGAATTAATTTAGCAGTTGATGCGATAGTTGAAAAAGGAAATAAAATTCTTTTGATAACAAGAGCTTCAGAACCTTTTGAAGGAATGCTCGCTCTTCCTGGCGGATTGGTTGAAGAGGGAGAAAAAGTTGAACAAGCTTTGATAAGAGAGGTTGAGGAGGAAACTTCTCTTGTTGTCAAACCGAAAGAGATTTTAGGTGTGTATTCAGATCCAGAAAGAGATCCTAGAGGACATACAGTTTCAATAGTTTTTGTTGCTGAAGTTGCCGGTGGCGAACTAGAAGCAGGAGGAGATGCTCAAGATGTTGACTGGTACGAACTTAAAAAAATAAACTTAAAAAACCTCGCTTTTGATCATGCAAAAATTATCAAGGATTACTATAAATGGTTGAAAAAGAAAAGAACTTTTTGGTCAAGCCTTGAAGTTAAATAATTTTTCAATTTTTTCGCTTATTATTTTTGTACATCTTTCTGCTACTTCTAAGGGTTCAACATTAGCTTCTACATACTCTACGTTAAACTTTTTGACCAATTCCTCTGGAAGGTTGTAGTAAATTTCAGCTTGTTTTTCAAGATAATTTACTTCCTCAAAAAAGTCGAATAACCTTTTACTCAAGTATTTTCTGTTTTTAAGCTCCTCTGTAGGAACTTTAAGTATTAGAGTTAAGATTGGTAAATTCTTGTCATACTTATTTATCTCGTCCAACCAAGAAAAATCTACTTTTCCTAAAATTCCTTGATAGATATAAGTAGTGAGTAAAGATCTTTCTTGAATGACAAGAAAATTTTCTTTCAACTCTTCTAAAGGTTTGATCGTGTTTAAGTAGTGAAATAGGTGGTCTGCTGCATATATTAATGCGAACACTTCTTGGGCAGGAGTTTCTTTCATACTTCTTAAGATATCAGTAAAAGCTCCCGTAACAAAGCTTGTTGGTAATTCGGTTCTTTTTATCTTCAAGTTCTTATACTTCCTTCTCAAAAGTTCAGTGACTATATTAGCTATAGTAGTTTTTCCACAAAAGTCTGGTCCATCTATGCTTACAACAAAAACAGCCATATTTTTTTTAAGGCATGGGATAAATAAATTTTTATCCTTTTATTCCGTTTTCTATCACACTAAGTCTTAGAATTATGTAAACTATCAAAGTGGATATACTTGCTAACAAATAATAACCCACACCTACAGCTATTCCTATCGAAGCAACAACCCATAAAGAGGCTGCTGTGGTTAGACCAATAACCTTATCTTTGAACTGGAAAATTGTGCCACCACCGATAAAACCTATTCCAACTATTATATAAGCTGCCATTCTTGAAGTGTCAGCATTAGGAAAAGCAGTTAAAGACATTATCGTTAAAAGAGTTGAACCCAAACAAATCAGCATATGAGTTCTTAAACCTGCAGGCTTTGCCCTTATTTGTCTTTCATAACCAATCAAACTACCAAGAAAAACAGAGAGAAGCAACTTAAGTATCATCTCAAGTTCTTCCATAATTTAATTTAATCAAACTAGGTATTTATCTTTAAACACTCCAGTACCTTCTTGTCTTTAAGTAATTCCTTTCCGCTTCCAATATGCTTTTGAAAAGTTCCTCTTCATTTTTATGAAACTTTGACAATATTTTTATTGCGGTGTCCGGACCTATACCTTTCCCTGCCAAACAGTAAGCAGCTTTTTTACCATAAGTTAAGAACAAATCTGCAGTTTTTCTTATTCTTTCAAGTTGTTTTTCCTCATCTTTTGTTATCCCAAGGTTTCTTAACTTTTTCTTTACTATCTTCAATATTTTTTGATTAGTACTTCTAGTTATTCCAAGCAATCTAGCTTCACATTTTTTACATTTCAAGTCTTCAGGAACATTCTTTAAAACAAAAGTTTGGCTCCATTCTCCACAATTCAAACAAACAAATCTTAATTTGGTGCTTAGAAGTCTTTGTTTAAAAAGTCTAAAAATTTCTTGCTCGGGTTTTGAGGGACCAAGAACTTCCAAATACTTATGTCTTAAACCAACTTTTCCTAAGAATGATAATCCTTGCTTAAAAACCACTTTTATTTCTCCAGTTTGGATTTTTTTGAGTATTTCTTTGGTTTTCTCTATATCAAGCTTCTCTGTTTCCAATTCTTTTAATGTTTCTTTGAATATAGGTGAACCAACATAATCTTCTATTATTCTTTTTATTGTAGTTTTTCCATATTCTGCATCTTTTGCTATTACACCAAACCTTTTTGCCACGTGAACAAACTTCCACTCGAACAAATCACTTTTTGTCAGACTAATTTCTAGGTAACTTCTTAATAATTTCGGATTGGAATTGAAAATTATTTCTTTAATAACTTCAAGATTTTTAATCTGTAGCTGAAGGATTATTCTGTACGGATCAGTTTTCAAACCTACCGAGCCAATCCTTGGTGCTAATAAGGCAGAAATAAACCTACCAAGAGTTTCGTTAATTAAGGAACCAAAACAAGCATGAATTATTATAGTATTCTCATAATCTTCTACAAGAATTGTTCGATCATCTGGAATAACACCATAATTTAGCTGTTTTTTTATTGTTTCTATCATCTCCCTAGCGCAATTTTCATCCACAGGATAAAGCTCCAAAATTTTTTTGGTTGTTTCTTCTTCTCCTTTTTCAAGCAGGTTTGCAATTAGGCTTCTTAACCTTCCAACTTCTTGAGCAACTTCAAAAGGTACAGGAATCAGCTCACCTTCCCATGCAGGAATGGCAGCTTCTACATCAACAGTTGGCTCTACCAATATCTTATCCTCTTTAATATCAAGAATTCTCCAAGCCTCACCTTTAACTATAAAACTATTCCCGACTTGAGCATGCAAGGCAACAAATTCCTCGTCTAAGACTCCAACAAAACTGTTGTCTAAGGCGTTAAATATTTTGTATTGTTTCACGTCAGGAATCGTTGAAAGTTGTGAAAAGTAATATTCAAAACCTCTTCTTTTCTTCCTTATTTCTTTATCTAAGAATATCAAACCGAGTTGTTGAAGTTGCTTACAAACTTCTAAAAATTCTGTGTAGCTCAAATTCCTGTAAGGAAATGCTCTTTTTACTATTTGGTAAGCTTTCTCTACTTCTATTTTCCAGAAATCATGGGTTAGGCCAACTATTTGATGAGCTAAAACATCGTAAGAATTTTCATAAAACTTCAATTCTTCAAGCTCTTCTTTTAAGGCTTTTCTTGCTATTACTGCAGACTCAAAAATATCATCTTCATCTGTTGAAATTACTATACCTTTAGCCATTCTTTCAACTTCATGTCCGCTTCTTCCAACTCTTTGAATTAGTTGTGTTACTTGTCTAGGGCTCATGTACTGAAGAACTAAATCCACGCTACCCACATCTATTCCAAGTTGTAAAGAGCTTGTTGAGATTATTGCTTTTATTTTTTCTTGCTTGAATTCTTTCTCAGTTTTGATTCTAACTTCTTTGCTCAGGCTTGAATGATGAACACCTACGGGAAAGTTTTTATCTATTGCTTTAACTCTTGATGCTAAAATTTCAGCAAACTCTCTTGTGTTAGTAAAGGTCAAAGCTGAACGTGATTTTTTGATCATTTCCATTATAAACCTAAGTCTTGCAGCAGTTTCTGGAGAAGCAACTATTTTCTCGCTTATTTTTTTGTCTTTAAGCTCAGGCTTTGGATATACTACCTTTATTTTCATCCCTTTTGGAAAAGTCGCTTTTATAATTTCTATCGGTTTGTTAGGCGATATGAACTTTGCAACTTTTTCTGGTGAACCTACGGTTGCGCTTAACCCTATAACCTGAAAGTCTTTACAAATTTCTCTCAATCTTTCTAGGGCTAGACTCAATTGCGTTCCTCTTTTTGAGTCAGCTATTTCATGCACTTCATCTATTACTACCCATTTTACATTACTCAAATGTTCCCTTATTTTTTTCCCAGGCAAAATTGCTTGTAAAGTTTCCGGAGTTGTTATAAGTAGAGAAGGAGGAAACTCTACTTGCAACTTTCTTTCATAAGAGCTTGTATCACCATGTCTAACAGAAGCCTCTATTCCAATTTCATTACACCACCATAAAAGCCTTTCAAGGAGGTCTCGATTAAGGGCTTTTAGGGGAGTAATGTAAAGAATACTTATAGGCTTAGGTTTTTTTTCCATAAGAAAATGAAATAAAGGAAGCATGCAACTTTCAGTTTTTCCTGTACCTGTAGGCGCAATAACTAAGACATTTTTTCCTTCTAAAATAGGTGGAATTGCAAGTTTTTGTGGTAAGGTTGGTTGCTTAAACCTTTTTTCTATAATTTTTCTCAGTTGGGGATTGAGTAGCTCAAAAACCATAATTACCACTAAACATTTCTGGAGAATATAATATAGATTTGCTTAACCATAAAAACAATAATAATAAAATAAGTCTTGCTCTTAAATCTTTTTTACCCAAAAAGCTTAAAAATCTTTGAACCCAAATTCAAAAAATGCTTTATTTAAAAAACAATCTTGCAAAAGAAGAGAAAGAAACGCGTAGAGAAGAATTTAAAATAATAGCAGATATACTATCTCTCGCCTCAAGACCAATAAACAAAACACATATAATGTACAAGGCCAACTTAAGCTTTACTCAACTTGAACGTTACCTTAGAAGGGTTTTAAGCTGTGGTTTACTCGAGCAGAAAAATTCACCTATAACTTACCAAATAACAGAAAAAGGAAAAAGATTTCTCAAGATATATCATCAAATGATGCAAATTTTATATTCTGAACAATAATTATTCTTGTGAGCAGTGTTGAGAAAATAATTACCATACTCAACGAAAAATACAAGATTAAGCCTTGGAGAGAAGAGCCTTTTAAGCTTCTTATCGGTACTATTCTTTCACAAAGAACTAGGGATGAGAAAACTTCTCAAGCCTGGCGAAAACTTTTCTCAAAAGCAGATACCCCAGAAAA
Source organism: Candidatus Aenigmatarchaeota archaeon (assembly GCA_039000165.1). Taxonomy (GTDB): domain Archaea; phylum Aenigmatarchaeota; class Aenigmatarchaeia; order CG10238-14; family SCSR01; genus JAVZHQ01. The sequence goes on along the minus strand of JAWBTW010000002.1, from coordinate 25,826 downwards.
AATTTTGAAGTTGGATGAAAAAGAAATTGCAAATTTGATTAAAGAAGTAGGTTTCTACAGACAAAAAGCAAAGAGAATCAAGGAAGTGAGCAAGATTATTATTGAAAAGTATGAGGGAAAGGTTCCTTCTTCAAGAAATGAACTTATGAAACTTCCAGGAGTTGGTCCAAAAACTGCTGATGTTGTTCTTTCTTATTCTTTCGGTATGCCAGTAATTGCTGTTGATACGCATGTAGCTACAATTTCAAAAAGATTAGGATGGACAAAAAATGATAAACCAGAAAAAATAAGGGAAGATTTACACAAAATTGTTCCCCAAAAGTATAGGCTAATAATAAATAGTCTTTTTGTTGAATTTGGTAAAGAAATTTGTAGAGCAAAACCAAGATGCTATTTGTGTCCAATCGTGAAATTTTGTAAGTATGAATCAAAAAATTTGAAATTTACTACTTAAAGAGGTAAGAAACTTTTATCCATTTTCCAATAAACTCATAAAGTATGAAAAGGATAAGTTTGGCTTTGTTTTTTCTTTTGTTGATACCAGCGGTACATTCCCTTAAAGCTAGCATAAGGGAAGGCGAAATAGTAGAGATAGGGAACAAGGAATTGTTAGCTTCTTTTGGAATGATAAGAGGGAGTATAAATTTTAAGCTTGGAGAATACGTATGGCCACCAAAAGAAATATGGTTAGTTCCAGAAGGCACTTTACCTAGCTACTACAAATCAACTGGGACTTATCTTGAGATCCCAGAAAACATTACTTTCAGCACTTGTAAAACTTCTGTTTACTACAACGACACTTGGGGCTATGCTTTCAAAGTACTTCCTTCTCAAATACAAGAAAACGGAAGCTTCTGCGGCTTAGCTTATGCTGGGAGCTATGATGTTATAGCAAAGTTCTAGTGATAACATGAAACTCTTGCTCGTAATTTTGTTTGTTTTTCTTTTTTTACTAATACTAAACTTTTTTTCTTCCCTCACAGCCTTTTTCCCAAAAATTTCTCCAAACCAAAGAGAAAATTTTTATTTTATTGGAAAAGTTAAGATAGAAGAAGGAAAAATAGCAAGTGTAAATGTTTCAGTTTATTAAATACTTCTTAGTACATTCACCACTTCCTTTATACTCTTTTCCATCTTTATCAAAACCATCCCTAAGTTAGCATCTTTTTCAAGTAAACATGCTAAAATCATCTCGCTATCAACAGGGAAACACACATAATAACCGTTAGAAGCTTTTACTATTGTATGAGTAAAGCTTCCCATTCCAAGTTCTTTTGTCGATACGAAAGAGCTTTTTGTTATTGCTGCAGCCAAAGCAGCTAGAAGCTTAGCGTTAAGACCAGAAGGAAGGTAAGAAGCTATCAGTAGTCCATCATTTTTAGCTATTATTGCTCCTCTAACTCCTTCTATCATTTTTATTTCCTTTAACACCCCTTCTAATTCGCTTTTTAATTCCATTCAATCACTTTTTGTTATTTCATAAAGGTTTTTGAAAAAATAAGCTATAGAAAGAGGCACAAAGTAAGTTGAAAACAGGTGAGCTATATCTAGTATCACAATTAAATGTTGAAAAATGTTCTGTAAGGAAAAAACAAATCTCAATAGTAAAAAGCTCCACATTATTCCGAAAACAAAAGTAGCTAAAAACATTATCTTAAAACTTTCTCTAATCTTTGGGTGTATGAATATTAGAGTAGCTACATACTGTTCATTTTTTTCAAAATTTTCTAAAAACTTTTTACCGAAGTATGCTGCTATACTTGAAATAATTATAATGGCAAAAGAAGCTAAGAAGTTGAAAAAATACCGAACATTGTAATATTCTATCAATGCGCTTATCACAATAATAGCGAGCATAAAAATTAAGTTGAAAAAAGTAAAACTCTTTACTTTTTCAAGCATAAGCCGAAATCCTCCTCCTCCAATTGTTTAAGATGGCAATAAGAGTAAGAGCTAGCAAAATAGAGGAAAAAATGTAGGAATTGTACAAGATTGAAAAAACTATTTCGTACTTAAAAAATAACTCTGGGAAAACATTCTCTACACACATTTCTACAACATAACAAATCCAACCTATAAAAACTACGATTAGCGAACTACGTAAAAATTTAATTTCTTCCTTTAGCTTTTTAGGTTCTAGCATAAAGTTAACTGTAGAAATTTCTTTAGTTTTGAAAAAAACTTTATACATCCTCAAAGATGTAAAGGAAGCTAAAAAACCAAGGACCGTAAAAGTTGAGTAGAATTGTATATAAGAAATGGCAGGATTCGTTTTATAGGTTAGTTGAAATATTATTTCAAAAAAGGCGGTAATAATTATGGTTAAAATAATTACCAGATAGAAGCTTTTTTCCATAATTTAATTATTTTTTTAAGTTAAATTAAAATTTATCAAGTTAAGATTTCCTTAGCTTTCTGTCTTAAAACTAGCAATTTTTTCTTGGGTATTTTTGTTTTATTTCTAAGCTCTTCTATTCTTTCTTCAATGAGTTGTTTGAGCAAAATTATTCCTGCGTTTGTTATTTTTTCTTTTGTCCTTTCATCCAGGCCTTTCAGAATGGTTATAGGATAAAGTTTTTTCTCTTCTATAAGCCTTTCAAGGCCTTTTTCTTCTGGATAATTCCAGCCTATAAAATCAATCCCTTTGCATAAAGCGTACTTTTTTGCATGGTCAGAAAATTTAGTATTGCAAACTATTAAAATTTTGGTTAAATCTAAAGAATTTTTGCCTACTTTTCTTCCTTCTTTCAAATCTTCAAGAATAGCTTGGGCCTCAAGAAAAACATCTTTTCCAGTGTAACCATGGTGGTTAACATGATGTTTAATCTCAACTAAGAATGTTTGACCGTCTCTTTTTGCTATAGCATCAATTTCATGGTCAACGCAATATCCTTCAACTATTTGATTTGGAATAACTTCATAACCGTGCTCTTTTAAAAGAAGTTGAACAAACCTCTCAAAATCGGGTTTAGGATTAAGTAGAGAAATAGCCTCTCTCAAGTCTATTTGATGCTTTATTTCTGGTTTAAATTTTTGTAAGAACTTGAAAATCATCTTAAGGATTTTTCTTGTTTCTATTTCTTCACGGATTCTTTTCTCGATTTCTCTAGCTATTATTTCTGCCTGTTCTTGAGAAGCTCCCATCCTTAAACATGTTCTTATAACTTTTTCTTTTTTGAACTCTTCCTTTCTTCCATCAGCTTTTACTACGAAAACCATCAAATTAATCTTTAACTTTCAACTAATAAATATGCTTAAAAGAGTTTTGAGATGTGCTTTTTGTAAAAGTAAAGAGTTAAACTATTTGCCTTGGTTAGGTCAAGTCTATGAATGTAGAAAATGTGGCTATAGAGGACCTCTATTCTTAGAATCCAAGAAGAGTTCATAGAACCAATTTTCCCTTTCCGTAAGGAATATGCCTTTTAATTTCTTCCAGATCTATTTTTTCAACCAAGCTTTTTACTTCAAAAGGAACTTTTAATAAAAACTCCCTCTTTATTTCCTTAGCTAACTTCTCTGAGTTAATATCTCCTGGACAAAGAGTAACTATATAAGGAGTTTGTTTTTTTATTGCTGTTACTGGTCCGGCTATGATTTTTATACCATCTTCAATTTTTAGCCCAATCGAAACCCTGAGTGGAACCTTCTTAAGCCATTCTCTTTTTCCTCTAATCTTGAAACTTCCTAAGGGTAAAGCTTCCTTTACAACTTGTTCAGGCTTTACATAAAAAACATCTGTGCTACCCAAACCCAAAAACCATGCTTTTGAATAGCTGGCAGCAAACTCTGCTGCTTCCATTATAGTTTCTAATGGTACTTCTTTTTTCTTTTCATTTCTTATCAGAACAAAAGGTGCTCCATGAATGTCTGCATGAAGGATTATATCTTGTTCTTTAGCGTATTTTTTCACTATTTCCTCGTTAGTTTTAGCATCTTTACCGGCTATAACTAAGAAATTATCACTACTTATAAACCATCTAAACCTTTCATACCATTCTTTTTTCTTCTCTTCCTCTTTTTTCCCTTTTTCAATTTCTATTTTTTCAAGAGCTTTTTTCAATTTTTCAATCTTTTCTTTCACTTTTTTTGCTTTTTCAAAATAAAAGTTTGCATTTTCCTCTAAACTTTTTCTAAAATCGAGCTGGATTTCATTTCCATCGATTAAAAAGTTTATGGTAGCTTTGGTTTCATCGATTTCTTTTAGAATTTTTTCTGTATCGAAGGCCTTAATTTTTGCTTTAATCTCTTCCCAACCTAGCTTCATTTCTATAAATTCAGCGATTTTCTTTAGAAAAACATCGAAGTACTGATATTTTTCGTAAAGGATTTTCCCAATTTTGCTGTATTTTTCGTAATTTTTTTTCAATTTTTCAAGCTGAGCTACTTGTTTTTCATAAATTCTTCTAATTTTTTCTTCTTTTTTCATAAATTCTTCTAATCTTTCTTCCAACTTTTTAGATTCTAAGGAAAATTCGAAATAACTTTCGATAGCTTGGTTAAAGTTTTCAAAGTAAATTTTTTCATTTTTTTTAAATTTCTCTGTTTCAAAAGGAAAAAAATCGATAATTTTTTTATTTTCTAGAATAACATGTGGCTTAATCTCAACATTTTTAAGTTCTTCAAAAAATCTAAACAGCTTATCAATTTCACTTTGATCCAATTCTGAGCAGATTTTTTCTTTTTTAAACCCTAATCTCTCACAAATTTCTTCTGCGTACTTTCTTGATAAACCAAAATCCGAAGCTAAAACCTTGACTATTTCGCTCTTTTTTTCTTTCAAAAACTTTTGGAAATCAAAAAAGTTTTTATCGAAAGGATTTATACAAGAAGGTGGGTACTTGTACAGAGCTTTTGGTATTATTTTTCTATCTTTCCACTCTCTTTTTTCGAAAGCAGTTATTATCAAGCCAGAAGAATTTGCTAAAATTAAGTTTCCATTCCCGAAAATTTCAAAAATTAAGCTTAAGCCATCAATTTCCAACTCAACAATTCTATCAAAACCAACTTGGAAAACGTTCCTTATAGTTTTTCCTAACAAATGTTTTCTAAGTTGCATACAAAAACTCGTTGCTTTTTCGAATTTTTCCTTCTTTTTGGTTAAATAAATTGCTTTATCAAGCAAAACTTTAAGAAAAAACCTTTCTTTTTTGTATATTTCGAATAAAAATGTTTTGCCTTCTTGTTTAATCCCTTGAATTTTTCCTCCTTCTAAGGCTTCTTTAAGCTCTTTTACCAAAAACCTCAAATCCAAACTTGTTATTTCTCCACTCATTTTAATCAAATAAAATTTGAGAAAAAATAAAGTTAAAGCTTTGACCTAAGCAAAGTTTTAAATAATTCTTTTTTCTTAAAAAAAGATTATGAAGAAATATAAAAGACCAAGCTGGGATGATTATTTTCTGGAGATTGCGAAAGTTGTTGGCACAAGAGCAACATGCGATAGAGGAAGAAACGGGGCAGTTATAGTCAAGGATAAAAGAATTTTAACTACAGGCTATGTAGGGGCACCTTCTGGTTTACCACATTGCGATGATGTTGGGCACTTATTAACTGAAACTATAGATCCAGTAACAGGGAAAAAGAAAAAACATTGTATAAGAACTACTCATGCTGAACAAAACGCAATAGTTCAAGCTGCTTTGCATGGTGTTTCCACGAAAGATGCAACTCTGTACGTGAAATTTGTACCTTGCTTTACCTGCGCAAAGATGATAATAAATGCAGGAATTAAAAGAGTGGTAGCAGAAAAAGACTATCACGACTCAGCTTTGACAAAAAAATTCTTTAAAAAAGCAGGAGTTAAGCTTGAAATAAAGAAAAAAGAAGTGGAAAAGTATCCAGACCAAGAATAATTTTTCATATTTTCTTTTCCCTTAAAACTTTTTCTTCTAGAATCTTTTTTAATTCCTCTGTACTTTTTCCAAAATATCTTTCAAATTCAGGTGTAGTTGTGATAATTTTTGTTCTTCCGGCTTTTTCTGTTTTAATTAAACCTTTTTTTTCTAGAGCTTCTACATAACCATAAGCCTTGTTTCCTTGGTACTTTACTATTAAAGACTGTTTTATAGGCTGCTTCACAGCAACTATTGCTAAAGTTCTCATCATTCCATTACTTAAATCAGCAAAAGGAGCAAGCTTAGCAACTTTTTCCCTATACTCTTTTTTAACTCTCAACTCAAAGCCTTCTGGTGTTTCAACCAATTCTATACCTCTCTCTTCTTTACTTAACTCTTTTTTTAACTCCTCTAAAAGCTTTTTAACTTCTTCTTCTGAGCATATTCCAACTACTTTTGAAAGTTTTTCCAGGCTTAAAGGTTTGTCAGAAACGAATAGTGCAGCTTCAAGTAAAGCTTTTAGGTTCATTTTCTCTTAAATATTTAATTTTTTTTGAAAAATTTAAGCATAGAAATCAAAATTTTAATTATGATGGAACTAACAAAACTGAGAGTTTACAAATTCTTGATAATTTTCTACGAGAAGTTACATTCGATTGAAAAATTTCTCTTTGGAAGTGAACATTTTTATAAAAAAGCAGAAAAAATTTGTTGCGAAGCTGAAAAAATAATCAAAAATTACAAAAGTTTAGAAAGGTTTGGAATAGAAAAGTGAAAAAATGAAAAAAGTTCTACTAGTTTTGTTATGTTTCTTTTTGATTTTTATAGTTTTTTTCTCTAGCTTTACAAGTTTTTTTGTTCTTCATAATAGTTTTTTTCAAAATCAAAACCTAATCTTGAGCATTTTTGTGTTTTTCTTGTTTTTTGTTGTTGGGATTCTTTCAAAAAGTTCAAAAATTGTTGGAAAAGCTAAAAAGGTATTTAAGTATTCTCAGCCTTATGATATCCTACTTGTAGGAGAGGTTCACGAGTATGCTCAAGATATGTCTTTCAGTGGTCCACCACAACTGTACCAAAAAGAAATAGAAAAGGAATTGTACTTAATTGAAAAAAATAAACCTGATTATCTTTTTTTGGAAATTGACGAAAAAGGTTTCGAAGAAGATAAGGAAATAAGTGAGAAGTTTAAAAAAATTTATGAACTAGCAAGAAAAGTTGGCTGTAAAATTGTGCCTATGGAGGAACCTTATTCGTTACAGAATGCTGTTAAAATTTTTGAAAAAACTATAAGTTTAAAAATGATTATCCAAAGAATTAATGAGTTTCTTTTCTTAATGATACAAGCTAAGCACTACTTGGATAGAGGTTATGTAGACATAGCTGAAAAACAACTTGAAAGAGTTAGAGAGTTGTTTTACAAACCTATACCTATTTATGAATTTGAAAGAGTAGGAAGAATTTATCTTTCGAAACTTTTAGGAGTAGGGGAAGTTAGTCCTGAAAATTTAGAGAAGATTTATGGTTTAGCTGATAAAAAGAGAAAAGAATTAGAGGAAAAGTTAGAATTCTACGAGAATGAAGAACTTAGGAATATTTATTTTAACGAAAGAGAAAAACATTGGGCTCGTTTGATAGCAAAAATTCATGCGAATAATCCTAAAGCTAGATCTATGGTTATTGTTGGTGGAGCTCATATAGATAGCGAATACACTAGTTTCCCAAAATTACTCAAAGAATATGGATTAAGATACAAAACTGAAATGTTAACAAAAGAAATAGAGAAAGAAAGAGAAAAACAAATGAAAGAGGCGGCAGAACAAATCCGGCAAATGGTGAAAGAAATGACAAAAAAGATTAAAAAATTAAATAAAGAGGCAGAAGAAAAGTTTCAAGCAATTAGAGGAAGGCAAATCTCCTTAATTCTTAAAAATTAAAGATTTTTTATATGAGTCAATTAATATAAAATTAAAATAATTGTTTTCTCCTTTTTTGGATAATTAATTAATATTTAAAGTAAATCCAATAAGCAAAAAAAGGAAGCTTTTTTCTCGGAACTTGAAACTGGTAGAGTTATTTGATTTTTTTTCAAAAAAATTAAAAAAACAAGAAAAAATTACTTAGTTTTTGCTATTTTTGTTCCTATTATGAAAACTACTAGCAAAATAACAACCCAATTAACTAGCTGTCTTATAAAATCTCCTATTAAAAACTTAGATTTTCCTATCTCTATGGCCAATTCTGGGTTTAAAAAATCAAGATACGGAGCGTATATTGGAGTTATTATGTCTGTTACTAGTGCTTGAACTAGTTGGGCTGTTGCAATACCTAAGACAAAAGCTAAAGCTACTGCTATTACGTTTTGTTTTTTCATAAAATCGATGAATTCTTTAAGAAAACTCATTTGCTCACCTGAACTTATATAATGAACTTTAAGCTTAAATTAACTTACTAACTTAAGCTTACTCATGATTTTTTGGTTATGAAAATATCCTTAAAAAAATCTTCTTGCTCAGTAACTACTTTTTCATTTTGCTCTAAATGAAGCAAGGGAACAAAATGGTCGATTATTTGATCTCTGTTCCAATCTTCAACTATCTGGCTAAACTTTATTTTATTAACTTTTAATTTCTGGATAAGCTCGTCGATTTCGTTCATTACATGATTAATCTTTTTTGTTATGTCTTCTTCGCTTATTTGGGCCTGAATTCTAGCTCTCCACATAATCTTTCTTTCAATCTTTCTTTCCCTTACCGCTAAAGCCTTCCTTAAAGCATTGATAAGTTCTTCTAGCGTTACTTGTCTCTTTGGTATTCTTTTCATAGGTAAACCTAATTGAATTAAATTTGGATCTATCCCTAAGTCAACGAAAGGTTCGGCTTTAGCAATCTCTTCTACACTTTCTTCTTCTTCGAATAATGATAAGTAATCAGCTTTAAGTCTCAAGAGGACTGCAGCGACAAAAACAATTTTCGCAGGAATTCTGAAATCAAGTTCCTGAATCTTTTGGATATACCTTAAAAAGCTATCCGCAAGTCTAACCAAATCTATATCCCAAGGATTAAGATTTTCTATGCTCACTATGTGGTAAATAACTTCTTCCCAACTTTCTTTCTTAAGAATTAACTCCAAAATATTTTCTTCTTGATTCATCCTGGCATCTCCAACCCTAATATTTTTGACTCTCCCTTGTCCATAGTCACACCATAAACCCTATCACCATATTTAATAGTCTCATCGTTATGAGTTATAACAATAAACTGAGCTTCTTTTGAAAGAGATTTTATGAGTTCAGCAACTTTTTTAGAATTCTCTTTATCCAAAGCAGCATCAACCTCATCTAAAATGTAGAAAGGAGCAGGTCTATAGCTTTGAATTGCAAAGATAAAAGCTAAAGCAGTTAGGGTCTTTTCCCCTCCTGAAAGCGAGTCTATGTTCAGTAAGGTTTTCCCTCCTGGGTTTGCTTGAATTATAAGTCCTGACTCTAGGTCTAAAGGATTTTCTAACTCAAGACTTGCGCTACCACCTGTCATTTTCTTAAATATTTGATTAAACTTCTCGCTCAATTCTTTTAGACATTTATTAAAAACTTCTCTTCTTTTTTCTTCTATCTTTTCAATCATATCCAAAACAGCTTTTTTCTCTTCAAGTATCTTCTCGTACTTTCTCTTATATTCGTCGAACTCAGCTTTAAATTTCTCGTATTGTTCTATGGCTTTAAAGTTTACTGCGCCCAAAGAGTTAAGTTCCCTTATGGTTTGTTCTATAGCTTCCTCTAAAGCTTTTATTCCCTTTTCTATAGGTTTGATATCACCATATTGTAAAGCTTCTACTTTTAGAGTTTCAAGCTCAGCTTCAACCTTTGCTTTTTGAATTTTTAGTTTGTTTAGCTTTGTTTGGATATTAAGTCTTTTTTCATAAGCTCTTTTTCTTTCGTTTCTAAGCTTGTCGAGCTCAAACTCGGAATCTATTTTAATTTTTTCTAAATTGATTATTTCTTTGGTTTCCTCCGCTTGAGAATAGTTTTTCAATTTTTCTTCCAGTTCTTTTATTTCTTTTTTTAAGGTTTCATTTTCTTCTTCCAACTTTTTTTTAAGTTTGATATATTCTTCAACCTCTTCCTTAGCAGTTTCTACAGCTATTCTAGGATGTTTTCTTATCAAATAACCTCCTGTCATCGCTCCACTTCTTTCTATCAAATCACCGTCTAGAGTTACCATTCTAACTTTTCCTATTCCCACAGCTTTCGCAACTTCTAAATTTTCAACTAGAAGGGTATCTCCAAAAACAAATTCTATCGCAGGTAAAATTTTTTGATCGCATTTAACAACTTTTGAAACGCTTCCCAAAACTCCTTTTATTTTAAAAGATTTTTCATCAAGCTTTTTCGGTTTTATTTTATTCAAAGGAATAAAAGTCGCTCTTCCTATTTTTTCCCTTTTAAGGTAGTCTATACAAAAACTTGCTATCTCGTCATTTTCTACTATTATATCGTTAAGATGATGGCCTGCTGCAATTTCTACAGCAAGCTGATATTCTTGAGAAGTTTTTATTAAGTTTCTCAAGGTTCCGAGCACTCCCTTCAAGTTAAGACTTAAAATTGCTTTTATACTTGCGGGTATTTCTTCTTCTCTAACCTCAAAAGCCTGTAGCTTCTCTATTAATCTATCCAACCTTTCGATTTCTTTCAAGTTTGAGTCAAGCTTATCCTTGTTGAAAAGAATTTTCGTTCTCAGGTAAGAAATTTCTTTTTCTATTTCAACCTTTTTTGATAACTGAATTAGCTTGTCAGCAAGCTCTCTTATACTTCTTTCTTTTTTCTCAAGCTCTTCCTCTATTCTTTCAAGTTCTTCCTGAACTTTTCTATTTTCTTCTTCCCCTTTTGCTATTTCTTGATCTAAAGTTTTTATCATTTCTTCAAAATTCTTTATTTTTCTAAAAATTAAGGAAGCTTTGAGAGTTTGTAGCTGTTTTTGTAAAGTTTGATATTTTATGGCAGTATTTCTTTCTTCTTCTAGCTTTTTAAAAATCTCATATCTTTCTGTTATTATTATTTCTGCTTCCTTGAGCTTTTGATCTACAGCTTCCAATTCTCTTTGAGCTTTTTCTTTTTTATCGTTATATTCGGCTATGCCAGAAATTTCGTCTATTATAAATCTTCTTTCTATTGGGCTCATTTCTATTATATTTGTTACATCACCTTGCAGTATTATATTATGTCCATCTGGTCTAATTCTTGCTGCTGAAAGAATTTCTAGAATTTTTTCTCTTGTTGTAGTTCTTCCCTGAAGCTTGTAAACGGAAACTCCTTTTCTGTTAACTTTTCTTGTTATAGAAATTTCTGGCTCATCAAAAGGAAATTCTTTATTTGAATTGTCAAGGTATAAAGTTACAGAAGCGTACTGAGCAGGAGCCTTTCCATTTCCACCGTGAAAAATAAGTTCATGAAGCCTTTCTGCTCTTAAACTTTTAGCCGAAATTCTTCCTAAAACAAAGCATACAGAATCTACTATGTTAGATTTTCCGCTTCCGTTTGGGCCACAAATTATATTGAAACCCCTAAGAAAAGGAATTGAAATCTTCTTGTTGAAACTTTTAAAACCTTGTAAAGTTAGTCTTGTTATACAAGTCATTACTTTTCACTTTATAAGTTAAATAACCTGAATAACTCTCATATATTTATTGGAGTTTAAAACGCAAATATATTTCTGAGCAAAAAAATAATTAAAATTGAGTGGTATGAAAGAAAAGCTTTTATTTTTCGTCTTATTCTTTTCATTTATTTTTTTTGTAAGCATAAACGCTATTCCTTTTGTTGAAATCCCACTAACGTTTAACGAATCTTTGGTAGAGATTTCAGTCTTCAAAATAAATGAAAAAGTTATAATAAGAGTAAATGTTAGTGATACAGAAAATGATGTTCAATACGTTTGGTTAAACCTAACCGCTAGTAATGGAACACTGGTTTTAACAAATGAACTTATGTTTAATACTCTTATATCTTGTGGTGAAAATTGTTCTGTTTGGGAGAAAAATTATACTCTAGCTGGAGGGGAGCCTGCTGGAATCTGGGTTATTAATGTTACAGCAAACGATACTTCTGGAAATATTGCTACCAATTCAACAACTTTTAATGTTAGCAAGTATATTGAGCTAACAATTTCCCAAGCTTTGATAGAAGGCATATCCTTTGGTTTGGTTAATCCTGGAACTGTGGGTAAACCTGCTTTGAACAACTCAGGTTTGCCTAATGGCGGAACGCAGTATAACCTAACACTTGGTACTTCCTCAAACATAAACGCTGATTTTTACCACAGAATAAACGAAACTCATTCAAGTATATACATAAATGAATCTTCAAGTAGAACAAGCGAGCTTGAAGGGTTTTCTTCCAACACTACTTTATCAAGTGAATGGAAAATTATGGGTAATTCTTCGGTAAATTGTAGTGCAATATTTCCAGGAAATAGTTGCTGGGTGAGGTATTTTATAGATGTAGAACAAGGTACTTCTTCCCAATACTTTGAAAGAAGGTATTGTTTTTGTGCTGTCTATGAAGGAGGAGGTTCTTCCATTTGTGGTGATTGTTAACATTAGTGATAATCCTTATAAGATAAAAAAACCAAATTTTATTCATGGTAGTAGAAATAAAACTTAGATATATTATTCCAGCAATTGTATTTCTGGTACTAGCTTATGCAGTAAAATCCGACGTATATTCAAGTAGTGTAAAAATAAATGCAACAGTAGGCCAAATCATTTCGATAACCTTATCTCCCGAGCTTGGAGGCGGAATAAGGTTCGGTCAAGTTTCTCCTGGCACAAACAACAATAAAGCTATTGGTAATTCTGGAACACCAACAAATTATTCTATCACTATTACTGCCGCTACAAGTCCTGTGAACCTGTGGCATAAAGCTACCGGAGATTTATCCTTTAATACCTACAAGATAGGTTTGGGCAATCTGACACACGAAGCAAATACCACTCAAAGCGGAGAAAATCTTTACAACACAGATGGGAACTATCCATTAACAACTACCTATGAGCCTATCGGTGGAGCTTCTACACCTTGTCATGGACTTAACCAAAACGATGCTTGTTACTTAGCGTTTTGGTTAGATGTGCCTGCAGGAATTCCAAGCGGAACTTACGAGACTACATATTGGTACTGTGTCAACGCAACAGCAGGAAACGCTATTTGTGAGTAAGATAACTTAAGGAACAATTTTTACTTTACCTTTTTTTACTAAAAAGAATAGTAGAATTAACACTAAAACAATTGTACATATTCCTAAAAGTAGTGGGAATAAATTTAATGGATAGAAATTAACCCAAAAATCTAAAGGCTCTACTGTTGTGGCAGCTCCAGCCTGACAAACTGCTTTTATAGCCCCTCTGTATTCTATTTTTTCTGGGTAAAGTTCAAAGCTAGGCTTGAAAGTGAACTCAAGAGGACCCTTAAACTTTAAGCAAACAAGCCTTGCTTTGTTTGAAGTTAAAGAGCAATTTGAAGCTATACATTCCCTTCTTGCTTCAGGCTCCGAAGGACAATCCAGAATATTTTCGGTTAACTGAAAAGACTCTAAAGGTTCTAAAAATTTATTTATTTCTTTACTTCCTTCTACTCTACAACTTATTGGAGAAGAATAGGTTGAGAACACGCAAGCAGCATCACAAACTTCTATGGAATCTAAGGGTTTAAGTTGTAAACTTCCTTTAACAACCATTAGCCCTGCTTTTGCTGGATAACTTATTAAAGAAAAGAAAGTTAATAGTAAAAAAATAGACTTTTTAACATCTCTCACTTTTTATAATTCGAATGAGTAGCTTATATGCGTTTTGGTTTTTTAATTATTTTAACCTCAAAGGAGAAAATATAATTATGAAAAAAACCATTTTGTTTTTCTTGATACTATTTCTTACAGTACCATCTTCAGTTTACGCTCAACTTTTTCATTCAGGTCAAACACCTATAAACGTTAAAGTTTTCGAACCAAATGTGTGTGGCAATGAGGTTTGTGAAAATGGAGAAACTTGTAGCAATTGTCCACAAGACTGTGGTATTTGCCCAGGTCCACCAGGAGGCGGAGGACCAACAATTTATATTCCTCCCAACATTTCAATTTCGCCTTACAATTTTTCCTTAGTCCTTAAAAATCTCTCCTCTTTTATTCCAGTTTATGTTGAAATTCCTTCTGAAAAAAGTCTAAGCATAATTGCTCTAATAGTCGAAACAAAAACAAACTTGAACGAGCTTAACCTTACTATAGAAAGACTTTTTGAAAAACCAGCTTACGTTAACTCTTCTTCCGAAAACGATTACACTTACATTCAAATTATTTCAAGTTCTCAAGATATTTTCAGGCTAAAGTTTAAGTTCAAGGTTGAAAAGAGTTGGTTCAGAGAAAAAGGAATAAATAACGCTTCTATTATTTCTATGTTTAAATTCAAGGAAAAAAGTTGGGAAAAACTTTTTACAATGCTAATTCACGAAGATTCTGATTACTATTATTACTATTCACAATGTTGGGGTTTAAGTTTATTTTCAATAGGAACTTACAAAGAAGAAGTGGCTATACCAATTCCCTCTTGTCCTCTTTGTCCTTCCGATACTGATTGGACTGCTTGCGTGAATAATGAGCAAAGCAGAATAAGGTACGTTTGCGGGAATGAAACTGGTTATGTTTGCTTGCCAATAGTTGAAAAAAGAAGTTGCGAAGTAGAAAGAGCTTTGGATTTCACTTTCATTTACTTAGGAGTAGTAATTGCTCTAGCAATTGCTTTGATAGGAATTTTTGTTAAGCAAAAAGTTGTTTTTAAGCCGATAAAACTTCCAAAGCCAAAACCACCAAGACCAAAAGAGGAAGAGGAAAAACCGAGAATTGTCAGGCCAGAAGAGGCTTTGAAGGAAAAAGTTGTGCTAGAAGAAAAGCCAACCAAACCTGAAATTAAACCTGAAGAGGTTAGGCTTGAAGTTCCAAAAGTGGAAGTTAAGCCTGAAGTTCTTAAGTTGGCTGTTCCAAAGAAAATAAAAGTAAAGAAAATAGAAGATATAGTTAAGAAGTTTAACGTTGGAGATATAGTAAGAGTAAAAGCTAGCGTTGCACTTCATGCTATCGGAATTCCTCATATTTACAAGTTAGAAGATGATAGTGCAATAATTTACGGAACTTATGATAAACTAATTGATAGAGGCACTTATTGGGTTGAAGCTGTAGTTAAAGAAGAGGATGGAAGAAAGTATCTGGAGATTAAGGAGGTGAAAAATGTTTGAAATTCCAGCTCCTTCCTTAAAAAAGGAGGAGAAAGAAGAAAAAATAGAGGTTAAAGAAGAAAAGAAAGCAGAAGTTAAAAAAACAGAGAAGAAAAAAGAGAAGAAGAAAGTGGCTAAACCAAAAGTAGAAAAAATAAAAGGTATGGAAACTTTTGTTAAGGAAATAAAAAAGCAAATAAAAGTTCTGAAAGAAACAGGGAAAAAATTGGAAAAAGAACTTTCTTCTGACATACTTAAAAACTTGAATCAAACGCTAGAAGAGCTAAAAAAATTAAGAAACGAAAAAGCAAAAGTAGAACAGTCGATTAAAACGTTAGAAGAGAAAAAAGCAGCTTTGCTTCAGAGAAAGTCAGAAGTCCAAAAACAAATGAATGTTATAAAGAAAAAGATAGAAAGTTTAGAAGAGTCTTTCAAAAGTATTGCTTAGTAGATTATTCCGTTGTAGTTAAGAAAATCAATCGCAGGAAAAATTAAACTCTCTAAAATTTTTGTGAAGGAAAAGTCTTGTAAGGGAAGCTCAGCATCTAGCGAATATTTCTTCAAGAGTTTTTTCAGCATTCCCCCATCAATAAGTTTTATCCCATAACTTTTTGCCAAAACTTTTGCTTGTTTAGAGTAGAAAGAGTTTGTTACCATATGCCCTTCTTTAATTTTTGTGTCTTGTAAAACTAAGAAAAAGTTCGCAAGTTCTTTTTTACCAACTTCTAAGTTTTCTCTCCATTTGCACTCTATTGCTATTTTTTTGCTCAAAAAATTTTTGTAAGCGTATAAGTCAATTTCATGATAAGCTCCGCTCATTCCTCTTAAAACTTTTCTTCTCTCAACTTTATAGCCCATTTTTCTGTAGAGTTTTTCGATTAAGATTTCGAACTTTTCACCTTTGTCCATACTTTCTACCTAATTCTTCCTTTATAGTTTGAGCAACATCTGCAGCAATTTCTCTGTTATACTTCTCGAGAAAATTCCCAAGCTTATCTCTTGTTTCAAAACCGAGGAGAAAAGTGAAGAACGGAATGCCAAACTCTAAAAGGCTTAAGTTTTTATCGTTTTCTAAGCGTTTAATATTTTTTTCTATCCATGCTAGAAAGTTTTCTTTGTAGAAGCTTCTAATCTCGTCATCGCTCACTATTTTATTCCTAAGCGATTTAAGTTTGTTAACTACTTCTTCTCTTTTTTCTGGGTTTTCTTGATAGTATTTGATTAGGTTATCGGTTAATCTTAACTTAATTAATTCTTCTTCGTAACTTAGCTCTTTAAAGAAATTCAACTTTATCCCTTTATGTAATCAAAAAATTTTCTAACAATAAAGTCCTTAACAACTTCTTCTACAGTTTTTTCTTTGCTGTACTTAGCTTCTAGATAGCCTTCAAGAAATTGTGAAAGGAATTTTATGGCAATAGGCCATTCTACATTTTTCATAGCTTTCAGATAATTGCTAACTTCGCTATTCGGGAAGAAAAAATCAATAAAGCCATCTAAAGAAAAGTCAAAGTTTTTCTTGAAATCTTCTGTTAGGTTATAGTTTGTCTTATCTTCTTCAAATTCTTTTATTACTTGGGGCAAAATTTCCTTTATCCTAGAAAAAACATAAAGAGTTTTTTCTAGATCTTTCAAGTTTTTGTTCAATTTTATCACTCTTTCTTATATTTTTCAAGTTTCGAAATTCTTGAGCTAAGCTCTTGGTATTGGCTTAAAATCAAGTTTTCAAGTTTGTTTTCCAATTTTTGGATTTCTTTCGTGATTAAAGAATAGGTTGGTTCAGGGTTACCACTTAAACCTTCTCTTATAGCCTGTTTTATATTTTCTCTCATCACTTCTCTGTTTTTTTGTAAGTAATCTGTAATTTTTCCTTCTAGCCATTTCCCTCCAAAGTAGCCTATAGGCAAAGCAATAACAAAAGCTCCTTCAGGAGTTTTTAACCAATCAATTATTCCCATTATTTCACCTCCTTTTTCTTCCAAATTTTTTTGCCAAGATAATCCAAACCATGTCTTGTGAGAATGGTTCCGCTTATTCCCCCAATCAAGCCAAGTTGGGCAGCGTAGTTGTAAGCAGTTTGAAAGGAATTATAAAAAAGTTGATGATAGTTTCCGCTAGCCAAACTTGGTAAAAGGTTTGGTATACTTTCTTTCAAAAAGCCCACACAAAAACCTGCCCAGTAAAGTGCTCCAGACCCAAGAAGTCCACCCAATAATGGTAAAGGTTTAAAGTAGCCTTTCAAAAATTTGACAACTTTCATTTTCTCACGACTTAAGCTTGAAAGAAGAAGTATGATATAGTTATGGTACTATAGTTTGACAAAAACTCGTGGAATTTACCACTTCTGTAGTTTTCTTAGATTCACCACTCAAGTGGTAAAATTCAAAAGATTTTTATATTCTTGAGTTTACTTTTAATTTGTGGAGATAAGTAGCGAAGAACTTGTGAATTTACTTAAAAACTTTGGTATGAACGATTATGAAGCCAAAGTTTATTCCGCTTTAGTTTTTCTTGGTCCTTCTAAAGCAAGTGAGATAAGTAGAGAGTCAAAAGTTCCTCAATCAAAAATTTATGAAGTTCTTGAGAGGCTAGCCGAAAGGCAATTGGTAGAAGTTTATAGTATAAGACCGAAAGAATTTAAGGCAGTTAGTCCAGAAGTTTCGCTTAGAAATTTAATAGAAGAGAACGAAAGAAAAATAAGAGAAGCTAAAGAAAAAGTAGAAAAAATTTCTTTTATTCTTAAGCCAAGAATTGAGAGTCAAGTTTTGAATGGAATCTGGACTTCTCAAGGAAAAGGATGGAAAGATTTCATAGATAGGCTTTGTGATATGTTTGATAGAGCAAAAAGTTATGCTTATGTTGTAAGCAGAGATTTTTCTTGGACTTCTAACCTTGCTGAGGCTGTTGATTCTTGTATAAGAAGAGGAGTAAAAATTAGAACTATTGCGATAGGGGGAATAAACGAGTCAAACTACAGAAGAGCAAAATGGTTTAACGATCATGGAGTAGAGATAAGAGTTTTTAAGACAAATTTGCACCCAAGAATGATTGATATAGATGGTAGGGAAATTTTGCTAAGACTTGATACCGAAATGAAAAAAGAAAGTTTTAGGTTTACTTCAGTATGGTCTAGTGATGCCTCCTTAGTTAAAGTTTTTGATGTTTACCTCAAAAGTTTGTGGAAAAATGCAGAGCCTTTCAAGTTTTAATGAAAGAGAAAATTATAAAAAAGTCTTAAGCGAGCTTTATCTTGAGAAAGACTTATTTTTTGACCCAAGTTTAAGTTCTGTATTTTTTATTGAAAAGAGTTGGGGTGGGACTTTTTCAAACTCTTTAAAAGCAATAATGTTTGACGTTGATGATACACTTAACCCAGAAGGTTCAAAAAATCTTTCAACGTTATGGTTGGAAGGCTTACCACTTCAAAGCAAAGAAATAAACGAATTGAAAGAGCTCATGGGTCAAATCGGCAAAGTTTCTTCTTTTTTAAACGTAAGCGAATTAGACATTAAAAAGTTAGTCAAAAAATTCGGCAAAAGGTTAGCTGAGCTTAACTTAAAAAAAGAAGATTTGAACGAGGCTGCAAAAAATGCTGCAAAAGAATTTGAAAAAATTCCTTATTCTTTTGAAGGTTTGAATGAAATCAAAGACTTAGGTTATTCTGTAGGACTTAACTCTGGAGCTTACTTAGAAGCTGTGAGATACTTAGCTGAAAGGTTGGGAATTTTAAAAGAAAATTGTTTCGGTTCTGTTTACAATTTTGACAAGAACAATAGGTTTACAGGAATAATTTTACCAAGACTTAACTTTAAGAAAGCCGAAGCTTTTGAAAAATTTTTAAATTTTTATAGGTGCAAAAGTAAGTTTTCAATTTTTATGACAGATAATCCAAGAAGCGATTCAGCTCCTTCCTCACAAGCTGGTTTTAGAATTTTTGTTTCTGATAAACCTGAAGTTTTTGATGAATTTTTTGTTTGTTTACCTGAGGTTAGAAGAAAGGGAGAGAATTACAATGGATACGAGGGCATGAAGATAGTTGCACACTTCCTTAAAAGATGGGATTTATTGAATATAACTTATTTCTTAAGGGTACCAGAAAATGAGATGGAAATTATTAAACTGTGCTTAAGTTTAAGTGAAACAGAAAGAGAAATCCAAAAAGGGAAAGATCTGGTTGGAAATAAATTAAAGTTTCTCAATTATGTAGAAAGTCTGCTTTCAATCCTTTCTCCAATCTATTCTAAAAGCTTTTTTGGTTTAGACGAGTATGTATTGAAGCTTAAACTCGCAACTGAGGAAGAAAAAATTAAAAGTTTAGCTTCTTCTATCTATCTTAGGTTGAAAGAAAAAGTTCCTGAGTTGGATGAGAAAGAAGTAGTAAAGAAAAATTTTTTGGATAAAATTGAAGAACTAACAAAAAGTAAAATAGATGGTGAGTTTTACGGAAGACCTAGTAAATAAAGTGAAGAATGATGTTCTTTCATTTACTTCAGGCATTCTTTCTCTTACCAATACTTCAAAAGTAATTCTTGCTGATTTAAGTAATAGCGAGTTTGAAAATACTTTTGGTTACTTCGACGAGAGAGAGTTTAAAATTTTTATAAATTCTTACAGCTTGGATGAGAGAAGATTAAAACAGTATAGCGCTTGTGTAATTTCTTTTTTTCAGCCTTATGCGTTCTACCTTGAGAATGTTGAAAACCCTTTTAGAGAAGATGAAAATTTAAAAGAAACGAGAGAAGTTTTTACTGGGATAGGAAAGTGGGTCGAAAGAACGACTTTAAACTACTTGGAAAATTTAGGCTATGTTTTTGATCATGAGATAAAATCAAGCTTCGAAGATTACAGAAGCTTAGAAGGATTTAAGGTTTGTCAAGAGCTTTGGGAAAATGTAAAGAAACTAACCATACAAACTTTTGGCATAAGTGGTAAACCTCTTGAGCTTGAAAAAATTCATCAAAAAGTTATAAGAGTTCTTATAAAGAATATAAGCAGAGAAAGTAACCCGAGCTTATTTTTAAGAAAGTTAAGCCAGAAATTTTTAGGTTATGATGAGATTCTTTCCCTTTACTTAGAGTCAGGAGAGTATGCTTTGGTAAAGCCAAAAGATGTAAGCGAAATTGAAGAATATTACGAGAAATTAAAGTCAGCCTTAGCTTTTGACAGTAATTTTAGGGAGTACAAGTTAAGTTGGGAACCTCTGAACAAGCTTCTAAAAAATTTTGGGCTAAGGGATTTGTATGAAAAATCCTTAAAAATTTTTGAAAACTTTTCAGAAGCTCTTGGTGTAAATGAAAAGTTGAGTGAACTGGAAAAAGAGGAAGAAAAAAGTTTGGAAAATCACTTACGCGATTTGCTTACAGATATAGAATGTAGCTTAGGCTTTTTGAGAAAAGAAAAACCAACTTTAATAGCTCTTCAAGATAAATAAATTTTATGAAAGTCTTAGCTACAATACTTTTATTTTTTGTTTCGCTCTTTTTGCTAGTGTATTTTTTAAAGCCAGAAGAAAATTTAACCGAAAAATTTGAAAACAAGTTAGAAATCTTTACTGATAAAGAAGCTTATACTCAAGGCGAAGAAATTAAAGTAAATGTTTCATTCTTTTCTTCCAAGGATTTGGAAGATGTGGAAATAAAAGTTTTTGGAATTAAAGGAAGGTATGGAGACTATATTTCTTCAAACCAGGTTGTTAATTTGAGAAAAGGAGAAAATTTGTTCGATTTTTATTTTAGAGCACCTTATTGTAGCGCTTGTACAGGAATTGCTCCTGGAGAACATGAAATAAACGTACAGCTTGTTTACAACAACACACTTTTGGCTTCTGTTTCGAAGAAAATAAGAATAGAAAGTTAAACAAATAAAGTTATTTTTGCTTGCTAAACGCAACTCCACCTAGTAAAATCATGGTAAAAGAAAAAGTACAAATAACAACTAAGCTTGTATAAAATGGAATAGAAGATAAACCGATTAAAATAAACCTTACAGCCTCTACTCCATAAGTTAAAGGGTTTAAATAAGAGATAAACTTAAGCCACTCAGGAGCTTCTTGTATAGGGAAAAAAGCACCACTTAAGAAAATTAACGGAAATATTATGAAATTCATTATCAACCCAAAACTTTCCATCGTTTCTATCAAAGAAGCTATTATTAAACCAACACTTACTAAGCCTAAGGAAATTACAGCCATTAGAGCTATGGTAATTAAGAATGAGTAGAAAGTAACATGAATTCCTAAGATAAATGATAGGCTTAGGATGATAATACCTTGAATTAAAGCTACTGTACAACTTCCCAAAGCTTTTCCAGCAAATATGGAAGTTCTTGAAATAGGAGAAACGAGAATTTCCTTTAGAAAGCCAAATTCTCTATCCCATATAACAGAAATTCCTGAAGCTATTGAAACACCAACTAAGGAAATTACAACTATACCAGGAAACAAAAAAGTTTGATAGTTTAACTCGCTTATCCTAACAAAAGAAAAGCCACCACCCAAAACAACCAAGAAAAGCAAAGGTTGAACTATAGAACTAACAATTCTTGCTCTATCTCTCAAGTACCTTTTAATTTCTCTTAGCCATATTGTGTAAATTCCTTCAAGCTCACTCATATCATTCTCGCTCTCCTTTTCATCATTTCTTTGCTTTCTTCTGTTTCTTCTCTGATTTCTCTTCCTGTATAATGGAGAAAAACGTCTCCAAGGCTAGGTTTTCTTATGCTTATAGACTCGACAAAAAATTTATTCTTCCTAGCAAATTCTAATAACTTTGGTGTAAACTTTTCAGCATTTTTAACGGTCATACTAATTTTCTTTTCTGTAACTTGAACTTTCCTTATCGAATCTAACTTTTTAACTTTTTCCAAAAATTTTTCAGCATTTTTTACTTCTAAGGTTATGACATCTCCTTCCAAACTATTTTTCAAATTTTCAGGAGTATCTAAAACTTTTATTTCTCCATAATCCATTATAGCCACTCTATCACACAAAGCATCAGCTTCTTCCATGTAATGAGTTGTTAGTAAAATTGTAATGTTTTCTTTTTCAGCTAGTTTCTTTATGTATTCCCAAATGTGTTCTCTTGTCTGAGGGTCTAAACCTAAAGTAGGCTCGTCTAAAAAAAGAACTTTTGGGTAATGTATCAAACCCCTTGCTATTTCTAACCTTCTTTTCATTCCTCCAGAATAATTTCTAACAAGCTCGTTAGCTCTTTCATAAAGTCCAACTAATTTTAAAACTTCTTCTATTCTCTTCTTTCTTTCTTCTTTTGGCACGCTATACAAGCGAGCATGCATTTCTAAGTTTTCTTTTGCTGTTAATCTGTTATCTAGGCTAGGGTCTTGAAAAACTATACCTATAGATTTTCTAACATTCCTTTGCTCTTTAATTATATCAAAACCGTTAACTTTTGCTGTTCCTTTTGTTGGTTTCAATAGAGTACAAAGCATTGAAATAAAAGTTGTTTTTCCTGCTCCGTTCGGTCCAAGCAGACCAAAAATTTCCCCTTCTTTAATTTTTAGACTTACTTTATTAACAGCTTTAAGACCGTTAAATTCTTTTGTCAGATTAAAAGTTTCAACAATCCACATATTATCATTTTAATTTAAGGTATTAAAAATAGAATATGATTTAAAAAACAAGCAAACTTAACTTAAACTTTTTAAGTTTCAAATTATTCTTATGCGAGAAGAAATCAAGTTTTTTAGTAAGAAAACCAAGAAGTTTTATCGGCTTGTTCAAACAAAGACTTGGCCGACTCTAGAAATTTCAGGAATTCACATGCACAGAATAAAAGAAGTCGACCCTAAGCTTGATTCTATTCTAAAGGTTAGAAGTTTGGGAAGAATTCATGGAAAAATTTTAGATACCTGCGCAGGTTTAGGCTATACTGCAATCCTGGCTGCAAGGAAAAGGAAAGTTGAAAAGGTCTTTACAGTAGAAAAGGATAAAAATGTAATTAAAATTGCTAGGCTTAACCCATATTCAAAAGAGCTTTTTGAAAATCCAAAAATTTTTTTAATTCAAGGAGATGTTTTTGAGGAAATAAAAAAATTTCCTGAAGACTTTTTTGATTTTGTAATTCATGACCCGCCGAGAATTTCTTTAGCTCCCGAGCTTTACTCAAAAGAATTTTACTCTGAATTGTTTAGAGTTCTTAAAAATAATGGAAAAATTTTTCATTACATAGGAAAACCTGGTCAACTTCAAGGAAAAAATTACTTGAAAGGGATAGTAAGAAGGTTGAAAGAGACAGGATTTAAAAGAATTAAAAGAGTTGATTACGCTTTAGGTTTAATTGTTCAAAAAATAATTTAATCAGATTTTAACTCTGTTGAAACCTGCTGTATATTTCTTCAGAAATTTTCTTTAAAGAGTTGGTTTCAACTTCAAAAACATCTTTTACAGTTTCTATAACAGATTTTTTATTTTCCTTCCCACTTGTATATTTCCAAACAGAGTTTGCTATTCTTACATAATTAAGGAGGTTACAATAAATGTCAGTAAGTTTTTCTAATTTTGGTAAGAAGGATAAATCCGTAATGCTTCCTGTAGCATCAGTATTTTGTTCTGTTGGTGATACGTGTACGTATCCTATTTCAAATAGTTGTTTCGCTTCTTTGAAGATATTCTCACTAACTACTTGACAATATTCTTCAGGTTTGATGTTTAAACTACTTATGATTTCTTTTCCTGTGTCTACCATTTCTGAAATCCTTATAGATGATTTCACACCCCTAACCATTAACCCTAATTTTTGTGTTTGATAGTATGGTGAATTAACTTCAATCGGTAATTCAAATGAAGCGATTAAAACAGGATTTTTTTTATTCATTCTTATAAGCATGTTCGTTTCATCTAAAGCTTCAAAAAGATATAGTCCACCCTCACATCCATAATCTTTTTCTGTGTTACCAACTTTCCTGAATTTGTCTAAAATGATTGTTTCTCCTTCTTTTCCACAACCCTTAAATTCTAAACCACAGTATGCATCGTTTTCTATTTTAAAATACTTTGGATAAAATGCTTTTCTCGATTGTGATTTAGGTGTTTCCACCCCTCTATAAGTGTAGCCAATAATTTCGTTGCTTTTCTCGTCTATAATTCCGTTTAAGTTATCGCCAGAATAGCAAAGCCTACAAAGATCGCCTATGTCTTCAAAGTTTAGTAAGAGTAATATTTCTTTTAAATTATCATTCTGATTGATAACATTGACAAATTTTGCTTTTTTAAGTATAGATCTTATACCAATTTCTAAAAGACCTTCGTTCCTGTAAGTGACATTTTTCATTTGTTGTAAGTATCTGTACCTGATTACTTTTTTTTCTAAGTATATGTTGTGCATTTCTCCATTCCAAACAACCGAACCAAAGTAAAATCTCTCCATGTTTTCACCAACCGGGAGTTTTGTAAAATTTATTTTCTCTCCAAAAGTTTGCAGAAATGCATTTATTAGATTTCACTATTCTCATAAGTTTAAAAAAAGTACCGTTTTGCAGTATTTCAACTAGTGGGGTTTTAAGTAAATTTCCAGAAATCATAAAAGGAGCAAAACCACATGGAGAAACATCTCCATTCGCATACACACTAAAAACTGATTTTCCTGCAGGGCATTTTATACACAAATAGTAATCAATCTTTTCTTTACTTAATTTGTTAATTTGTGTATAAAGCCATTTTTCTTCTTCGTCAGTTAAAGCTAGTTCTAATCCTTTTCCTCCTTCCGGAATATATTTCATTATTTTCCAAGCAGATACTTTTAAATCCTTAAGCACAAACCGACCTAAAGCTGGTAACTCTTTGTAATTTATTTTTGTCGGAGTCGTGGTTACCCTAACTGGTATTTTATATCTAATAAGCATTTGTATGGATTCTATAACCTTATCGAAAATGTCGGCATTTCTTATTTTGGCATGAGTTTCTCTAAATCCGTCTAAACTCACACCTACGTAAGAAACCAAACCCCTTAATTTTTTGCAGAATTCCTTGTCAAGTAGAGTACCATTAGTCACAAATGAACAAGTTGTATGTCTTGAAGTATACTTGAGGATATCAAGTAGATGTTCATAGAGGGTTGGTTCTCCGCCACCAAAACTTATGTGGAGAACCCCTAAATCAAAAATCTGATTCAAGGCGTTTAGTTTCTGCTCATAAGTAAGTTCTCTTATATTTTCATAAGCATTATGACAATGAATGCACTTTAAGTTACATTTATATGTTAAGTCAAAAAAACAGAGAATAAACGGATTAGAAACTTTAGGTGTTAAAACTTTAACTTTTTTGTTTTCTTTTAAGAATTTTTCTGTTTGAGATTTATCTAAATAATAAAATCTAAATGAAAGTGGGTTGTAGAGAATACTACCGTTTTCCATCAGTTTAATCAAAAATCTAGTGTCCCCAACTTTTTTTTGCTTTAATTTTTCCCTTTTCCTTACTTCTTTTTAATACAAGGCCTGCAGGCATTTTCCCCTTCAATAATTAAGAAAGTAAAACTTTTAAACTTTGTGGGCCTGCCGGGATTTGAACCCGGGACCTTCTGGTTAAGAGCCAGCTGCTCTACCATGCTGAGCTACAGGCCCATGCTTATTCTCTTAATTATTTTGTAAGCTTCGCTTAACTTTTTAACTGAAATGTCTGGCTTAACTTTTTCTTTTAGCGGAACATATTTATGGCTATGTTCTAACCTTTTTATAAATATTGTTTTTATCCCAAGCCTTTTTCCTGTAAGTATTCCTCTGTCAAG
>JAWBTW010000001.1:0-94524 GCA_039000165.1 Candidatus Aenigmatarchaeota archaeon | reverse complement strand
AAGTTACAACCAAAATTCCCTTAAAATTCCTGAAACGCTCAAGCTTTCTGTCAATTTCTTCTATCATTTCTCTTTTTTTATGGAAGTCGCCATCATGAGCAGGCTCATCAGGTCCTTTTATGTGAGCATAAACAAAATCATACTCAGCCAAAGCAGCGTCTATGCTGTCGAATATAAACTTTAAGCTGGGCTGAAACTTTAACTCAGGAACTGTTATTGCGTTAAAACCTGCAAGCAAGCAAGTTGCTTTCATCACTCCGTTTTCAGCTATGCAAACAGCTTTTACCTTATACTTTTTCGAAAAGTTTGGTAAAGAAGGCAGTTTGTTTCCTGCTTCTCTTGTTATTATATAGTTTGCTGGTGGCAAACCATCTTTAATCCTTTTTTCATTAGCAGGATGAAACTCTATAAGCTCCCTTGCTCTATCTAAAAACTTTTGAACAAGCTCTGCACTCCTTTTTGCTTCTGGTTCCAAAGGCTCAACTCTTCTCACCTTTTCCCCATCATAATAAGGGTCAGAATCCGTTATCTTATCGCTCAATTTTTCTTTTATTATTAAAACTGCTCTATGTCCATAAGTTCGCATAAAAACAAAAGGTACGCCAATATTAACATGTTCGTTTATCGTTCTTGCAATTTCATCCAAGCCAGAAAAGTTTCTTCCTATATGTCTATCTAAAACAGTTAGTTCTTTATCGACTGTAGCAAAGTTGCATCTTACTGCTAAATGCCCTTCAGTATAGGGAATGTTAGCTCCAACAGCTTCCAAAGGACCTCTTTTAATTTCAAGTTTATAAGGGTTAAAACCAAGCAAAGAAATGTTTGCTATATGGCTTACGCTTGTTCTTGTTAGTTCGTTCCAGTAAGACTTTTTCACTGGAATTATTTGTCCTAATAAACCATTAGAAGCAAAATAATCAAGGTTAGGTTTTCTTGCCTCGCTTAAAGGAGTTTTGTTGTTTATTGGCAAATCGGCCAAACCGTCTATAACCAAGAAAACAACTTTTTTCTTTTGAGTTTTTTTCATATAAATAAATTAGGGCAATAATTTAATAAATATGGAAGCTCCCTTAGTCATAACACACAATGATGCTGACGGAATAATCTGTTTGTCCTTATTCTTCAAGAAATTCGGTTGTAAGGCAACCGTGCG
Source organism: Candidatus Aenigmatarchaeota archaeon (assembly GCA_039000165.1). Taxonomy (GTDB): domain Archaea; phylum Aenigmatarchaeota; class Aenigmatarchaeia; order CG10238-14; family SCSR01; genus JAVZHQ01. Next base: position 93,371 of record JAWBTW010000001.1, on the reverse strand, counting down.
TTTTTCTTCTCCCTCAGTCATCAAAAAGACTTTATTTTCTTGCTTAATGAAAGAAAGGTTTAAAAAGCTCTATATTTTTGACATCACAGCCGATTCTAAATCTTTACTGCTTTCTTCTCTTTTTGAAAAGGCAACTTGGATAGACCACCACATATGGCCTGAAACACAAGAATATAAAAACGTAGAAGCTTTTGTTGATAGCTCAAGTCCAAGTGCGGCTAAGCTTGTAGGAAAGTATTTTGGTTTGGAGTCAAGCTTAATAGAGATAGCAAACGAGATAGATAGAAACGAGATCAAAAGTGAGGAAGCTTTGTTCTTAAGAGATTTGATAGCTGCTATCAAATTTACCAAATCCTACCATAAGCTAAGAGGCTTGGCTCGTGACCTTGCTTTTTCAGGAATAGAAAAGTTTGAGCAGAATAAAGGTATAGCCATGCTTTTAAAAAACTACTATGAATGGAAAAAAAGGGCAGAGGAAGAGGTTATAAAAAAAGCCAGGGTTTTCGAGGTTAACGGGAACAAAATAGCAATTTACGAATCCAACAGCCCAATACCGGTTCATATAATAAACGAGAAGCTTAAAGAGCATTCTAGCGCGCCTTTTGATTTTATTGTAGCAATATTTCATAAGGTTGACGAAGTCAAAAACAGCATTTTCACAAAGCTCGAGTTAAGAAGTCATACAGGAAAAGACGTACATAAAATTGCAAACCTTTTTGGAGGAGGCGGCCACTTAACAGCAGGAGGAGCAAGCATAAGAGGATTTTTATCGACAGAAAAATTCTTAGAAACTCTCAAAAACCTATAGTTTTAAATCGTTAAGCATTTGTTTTGAGTATTCGTTCAATTTCTTACAAATTTTTATTCTTGCAGCAAAAATTTTATTTTTTAATTTTTTATTATGCTTAGCAAGCTTCTCTGCTGATAATATAGCTAAGTAAGCTGAATAAAGCTCTAACCAGAAAAACGCTCTTTCAGCTGCTTTCTTAGCTTCTTCCAAGTTTTCCGAATTTAAAGCTATGTTACGCCATTTTTTGTATTTTTCTGTGCAAAACTCTAACTCATTTCCTTTCATAGTCACTATTATTGAGTGATAAATATTTAAATTTTACTACTTTTTGGTTAATATTTTTGTAGTTTTAAAGAGTAAAAACTCTGTTGTTTGCTAAAGGAGCAACAGCGTCAAAACCTTTTTCTTTAAGCTCAGAAGCAAACTCTTGTGTATGATCGCCATGTACACAAAAAACTTTTTCAGGAGAAACTTTTTCTATAAACTCAAACAAACCCTTTCTTCCAACATGGGAAGAAAAATCAAGTCTTTTAACCTGCATTTTTACGTCTAAGTCAAGCTCTTCATTTATATATCTTCCTGTTTCAAGCAATGTTTTGCCAGGAGTACCTTCTAGCTGAAAAGAAGTAAGAACAAGACTACAATCTTCTCTTGAATAAAGCCTTTTTATATACTCAACTATTGGCCCGCCAGAAAGCATCCCGCTAGTTGAAAGAATAACACAAGGTTCTTTTAAAATCCTTTTTCTCATTTTCTGGCTTTTTACATACTCTACTTTTTCTAAAGCTTTATCCAAACTTTTTGGGTTTTTTAGTAAATTATTGTACTTGTTTATTATGGTTATGGCTTTTTTTGCCATTCCGTCCACAAAAACAGGATAGTCTATTCCATAAGAATCAAGGACAAGTAGAATTTCATCTATTCTTCCAACAGCAAAACCAGCTATCAGGCAAATTCCATCTCTTGACAAAGTTTCCCTTATAGTTTTTATCAGTTCTTTTTCTTGCTCTTTTCTTTCAGGATGGTCTCTATCGCTATAAGTACTTTCTGTTATTAAAACATCTATTTCTGGCAGGTTTAAGTCTGCTTTTTTCAAGAGTCTTGTTTCTACGGTGTTAAAATCGCCTGTATAAAGTAAGGTTTTTTCACCAAAATCAATAAAAATCATTGCAGAGCCAGGAATATGACCTGCGTCAAAAAAAGTTATCTTGCTTTTATGAATCTTAAAACTTTCTCTGTAGTTAACAGATAAAAAATTTTTTATTGTTTTTTTCACTTCTCTTTTTCTAAAAGGTAGCTCAACCCCTTCTTCCCTACTCACTTTAATAGAATCAAACAAAAGAAGCTCGACCAATTCTTTGTTAACGTTTATAGCAAAAATTGGACATGAGTTGGAGTTTTTAAAAAGTATCGGCATTCCACCTGAATGGTCTAGATGCGAATGAGAGAGAAGCAAAGCATCTATTGGATGAGAAACAGGCAAAGGAAATTTTGGAGGAATCTCCTGAATTTTTGTCCCATAATCTAAAAGAATTTTTTCTATTCCATTATCAATAAAAACCCCAGAAGCTCCTACTGTATTTAAAGCTCCTAGGAAGTTAAGCTGAATCATACATTAATTTAGAAGGAAGAAGTTAAAGTATTTTTTGGAAGTTTGAATTCTTCTGCTTTTTCCCATAAAAGCTCAAAATATCTTTTAATCAAGTTAACCAAGTGTGGATTGTCAGACCAAATAACCTGCGAGTTGTTTTGGTTATCTATTCTTATACAAACTTCTTTTCCGTCTATTAAACAAATTCTTGGTTGTTCTTCTAACTCTAAAGTTCTTATTTCTATCTTGTTTGCAACATACCATTGAGCTCTTGCTAAGCTTATCTCATCAAAAGAAGAAGTACCAAGAAGTTTAATCTTAACCCCTCTTTTTGCTGCCTTAATAATCTCTTCATCCAATTCAGCAATTCTTGAGAATTTTCTGGTTAAGCCATAAGCATAATCGTTTGCTTTTTCTATCATAAAAGAAACTTTTTCCAGGAATTCTCTATTTCCTTGGGAAATCCATAAACTTCCATCTTGTTTGTTCTCTTGATTTTGGCTTTTTATTAGTTCTGAAACTTCTTTTACTTTGTTTTTAAACTCAAGAATTTCTTCTTCCTTTGTTCTTACTAATCTTTGAAAAGCATTTTCTGGATCAACAGCTTTAAATTTCCTATGCTTTCCTTCGAAGGAAATTTCTATCATGTTCTTAAGCTTAAGCTTGTTTATTGTTTCGTAAACTTTTGGGTAAGGAATTTTGCTAACTTCGCTTATTTCAAAACCTGTTAAAGGCCCTTTTAAAGCTAGAGCTAAGTAAACTCTAGCTTCATAATTGCTTAATCCAAGATTACTAAGTTCTTGGATTAGTTTCTCTTGCATAAGCCTCACTCAAATCGCACTTTATTATCCACTTGCAAACTGGTAAGCTTTCGTTTAGTATTTGCTCGATAGCAACGTACAAGTGTTTTGGCCTTACATAAAAAATATTCCCCTTTCTGTCTATAGTGTTCCATTTTTTGGAAAGAAAAATTCCATAGTTTGCTTCTCTTACCATACCTTGGTTAACGGTAGAATAATTATCTCCTATTCCCACCGAAACATCGCCAACTTTCAATTTTCTTGTAATTTCTTTTCTCTCGTTAAAACCGTAAAGAGTCTTAAGTTTTCCTGTATAACTTCCCTTTTCTTCGCATAGTTGTGTGGCAAAAACCATTAGTTCAACATAACTTGGAAGTAAGGGTTTAATTTTCTTCTCAGTTAAAAGGTCAGCGACTTCTTGAGAACTTCCTGTAAAAATATAAATTCCTGTTAAAACGTCAGAAACCTTTTCCAAGCTTTTAATCACAGGCTCAAAAACTTTCACACTGTTTCCATTTACCAGTTGCTCAGCTACACAAGAATAATCTTCTTTTGAGACCCTATACTTGCCCAGAACTTTAAACGCTCTTGCTACTTTATCCTCCCAGCTTGCAATTTCTAATAGCTCGTTCATAGCGTCCCTAAAAATTCCTGGGTAATACTTGTCAAGTTCTTTAACTATTGCCAAGTCTAAGTTACCAAACTTACAATTAACTAAGGTATCGTTTAAGTCGGTAAATATTTTCATGGTTACCACTTTTTAATAGTTAATAATAGATATAAAGATTTAAAAACCTTTTTCCCTTTATAAACTTTTCTTTCTATGGCTTGCAGTAAATTATCCATATGCTCTTACTTTACCTAATTTACACTTACAAAAGGACTGTGCAAAATTCGTTTTGGATAGAGTGGCTAACAAGATCAAGGAAAAAAACAAAAAAGTGAAGTACTCAAGAATATAGCCTTCTATAAAATTTTGAAAGCTACTTGTCTTGGGAAAGAAAAAGCGCTGTCTTTAGAGTTTTAGGGGAAAGGAGAGGCTTCTTACAGTCATAGTTTGAGCTATGGCAGAATTCCTCGAGATGATGAGGAAAATAAAAAAAGGAGGGAAGAAGAAAAATGCGAAAGTATAAAGTAGCAATAGTAGCACTGCTTCTCTTCCTAGTGCTTAGCTTAACAGTAAGCTGCGAAGCAACACTTTTAACCCCACCGCAAAACATTCAGTTGCAAGGTGGTGACGAAGATAGCTCAGGGAATTGGCGAGGGGGCTACTGGGTTTTTACTGCAGCAGTAGACCAGATGGATAACTTTGAGGGAAGAATAAAACTTCCTGCAAACACAACGCAGCCTTTGAAAGATGAAGAAGGAGCTAAGATAAAAACGAAGAAAACAGTTGAAATAGTAATAAAACCAGTAAAGTCCTATTTCAAAAGGCTACTTAAGCTTGCTCCAATAGAAGACAGAATAGTTGCACCAAAAGTTTATCGAGGATGCGCGAACAAACTTATCGGTAACGTTTGGTACGAAAAAGATGTTTCTATACCAGCAACAGTAGTTAAATATTACCAATGGGGAGAGCCTAGTTGGGAAAAATACACAATCTTCGAAGTTTCTGTTTATCTAGAAGGTACTCTAATGGGCAAAGCTTCGCTCAATACAGAGGCAGGAGAAAAGGAATTCGTGGTTAACACACCAAAAGGTCCTGTACTAATCAAAAACTTAGGTAGACTAGAGGGTGATTTCTCAGAGCCACATGTACCTGAAATAGTCCTTTTCAACGAGAACTACATTTTTACAAGCGAAGCACTCCAATATATAAGATATGATCATGGTGCCACCACAGTATACTATCCTTCAAAAAGCTGCGTGCTTTGCTACATAAAGGACAGCAAAGCTTACTCTACCTTCTGGTTCGGTGTAGTAAGATGGAATCCCTGTGCAGTAAGCGATAAGGATGTGGGAGGTAGTCCAGCACCTTTCAAGCAGCCAGATTTAGCCTATCCGATAATCGATTCAGAAAAAGGTTGGGTTGCAAGAGACGGATTTTGGGACATCAATTTTATAAGAGATCCTATAGCTCCACCCATCTATCCAAGCGAAGGCGACTACAGCTTGATGTGGTACCTAAATAAAATGACAAGCCAAGGAAACATTGCCAAAACATGGCTAAGAGGTTATAAATGGCAGATAGAAATGAAAGACGGCGAGCCTCATGCTGTAATAGTGGAAATTCCATGGGGTGCTTATAGCGGAGCTCCAATAGTTACTTTCTTTGTTCCTACTGAGCTTGCTGAAACTTGGGTTTATAGACCGCCAATTGCTGACATAAGAATAGAAAGTGTGAAGTGGGTTGGAAGTTCAGAGATAGAGGCAGCAGGGAAAAGAAAGTGCGAAGTAGTGTTGAAGCAGTACGCAAAAACAGCAAGTTCTGCGATTGTTATTGCTGACACAAGCACTTCAAGAGCTTCTATTAAACCTACTAGCGTTACTATAACTTTAAAACCAAATGAAACAGAAAAGCTTAGTTTTGAGGTGGAAAACCTAGGCGTAGCAAGCGAAACAGAAGGAAAGGTATTTTTCTACGTGAAAAGGTCTTGGGATGGGCTAGTGACAAGCAACGCTTACTTAAGCTTCAAACTTTTACCGCCAGTCCTGCCAGATAACAATACAGAAATAGTTGACAGAACTCCGCCAAACCCAAAACCTGATCCAAACCCAGACTCTGATCCTGACAAGCCAATAAGTGAACATGGAATTAGTCCCTGGGTTTGGGTTCTTGCAACAGTATGCATTACTTCAATGATTGTAACAGTAGGAGCAATAGCAAGAGACGAGTACAAAAGAAAGAAGGCAAAAGAGTTAGCAAAGAGTGCAGCAAAAGAAGGCAAAAAGATAGTAAAAGAGGTAACCATACCAGTATGGCAAAGGTTCAAGTTTCCTATCTCGATAATCCTTTGCGGTATCGTTGCGTTCTTTCTAGGTTTATTCTTTCTAAAGTATCTGATATTTGCAAAACTTTCCATAGGCATAATAGACTGGAAAATAGGTTCATGGACGTTACTCTCGGTTCCAGCCTTGGATATGGCAATAGGTTACATTTGCTGCATAGTTGGAATAATCTTTGTGCTAATTGGCATAGGTTCTTTGATAAAGGCTATAGTTAAGCCAGTATCTCAAACACTTCCAGCAAAATTCATAGCAAAGCAACTGACAGAATTTCTAGAAAAGAGAGACAAAGAGGAAGAAGAAAAGGAATAGCTTTCATTTTCCCCTTTTTTTCTGTGGGCTGGAGGGCTTTTAAGCCTGGGGTCAAGCCCCACGTACCCCAAAATCCAGCCGTGGGTGGGGCAAGAAAAAAAAGGAGGGAAGAAGAAAAATGCGAAAGTATAAAGTAGCAGTAGTAGCGCTGCTTCTCTTGCTAGTGCTAAGTTCAGGTGTAGCTCTGCCAACTTATGCAAGTGTCTCGCTATTAAACACAAATTTAACCATAGAAACTTCAAAAACGTTTGAAATAAATGGTTTCAAAGTCTATGCCAAAAGGTTCGACATAATAAAAGCAGGTCAACACTACGTCCAGATTGAAGTAAAAACTACTGTTGAAGGAAGAGTGATAACAATAAAGTCTGAGCCTTATCCAATAGCAAAAATATATCCTCAACCAAAACTTCCTAGAGTGCCTATGCCTTCCTGGCTTTTCATAGAACCAGGCTATAGAGTTATGGCAACAACTTCTAGTTTAAGCTTGCCAAAATACTATTGGGATAGCATACTTTTTGTTAGAGCTCCTGGAAGCGATTATTTCTGGGTTAAGTACGACCATCCTGACAACATAGAAACCTACTACCCACTAGCTAAGAACAAAGCCTATACTTTAACCGGAGCTTCAAAGCAGCATCACCACATTCCTCAATACATGTTAGAGGATGCAAAGTATAGGTCAACCTTTGCTTCCATAGCAGGGCTTTTAGGGCCGATAATCGCGGGCTTGCTAGCGATTCCAGAGCTTGTTAGCAAGGTTGTAGCAGGAATAATAGCTTTGGTCGGAGCAATATTAGCATTAGTAGGATACTTAATAAGGTGGTTCATCGAAAATATAATACAGACAGAGCTTGGAGACGGTTGGATATACACATGGGGCTATGGCAAACTAACATTCTTTGGCTGGGTGATAGCAGCTTGGTGGTGGATGAGCTTCGGTGCATGGAGGGACTGGGGCTTTTTCATCATAATCTAGGAGGAACTAACATGCCAAAGGAAGAAAAAATTGTAGCAATGGCTTTGCTATCGGTGCTTTACTTAATAGTGACGGTTTTCCTTGCTCTCATGGCAGGTCCTATTCTTGGCACAGCAATCTTCGTTGTACTGATTTTCTTTCTAGGGCTAATCTTAGCTTTTGCTATACCAAAGCTTAGAAGGCAATGAGTTCTTTGACTTCCTTTCCACTTCCCCATTTTTTTGTTTTATGTTAGACGTCTAACATCTAAAAAATTAACTCAATTCCTCAGCAACTATGGAGCAAGAAACTTCCTCTATTCCCTCAAGCTTTCTTATGTTTTCCAAAAATGATGAAAGGTTTTTAAGGTTAGGAAGTCTTACTTTTGTTATTAGATCAATGTTTCCTCCTTGAAGAACAAGAATTTCCATTATTTCTCCTATTCCTTTAAGCTCTTTTTTTATTTGTTCTAAAGGGATATATTCTCTTCCTTCTGCAAGGTTTATCAATATTAATGCTTCTATAGGCTTTCCTATCTTTTCAAAGTCTATGGCTGCATAATACCCTTTGATTATTCCTTCCTTTTCCATTCTTTTTATTCTTCTATGCACGGTAGAAATTGGTAAGCCAACTTTTTTTGCTAGGGCACGAGAGCTAAGCCTTGCGTTTTTTCTCAGCTCGTTTAATATAATCAAATCTCTTTCGTCTATCATATGAAAATATAATGACAAAAAAGTTTTTAAATTTGACGCATTTGTACCAATTTTTTTGGACAAATTTCTTAAAGAATTGAAAAAAAAATTTGAAAAGATGAAGAAAAATGTCTTTAGTTGTCTTAACATCGAAAGATTTAAATAATTTAATTTTCATTAACTACCAATAAGTGATTATATGGAATACTATGAATTGGATGACAAAGAAATAAAAAGAGTTATAAAAAGCTACAAGAGCAAGGACAGCGAAGATTATGTGGAGAAAAAAGAAGATAGCTCTTCTCAAGCTTTGCCAAAAATTCCAAAGTACAAACAAGAAGAAGTTAAAGTAATCAAACCAAAAATTCAGAAAATAAGCGTGCCAATTCTTCAAAAGCTTGCTAAGGATATGCAATCAACCGAAATTGAACCTTTAGAGCTCTTTGGTTCAAAAGTTGTTGGAAATTTGTTCGATAGAGTGAGGTTCTTGAAGGAAAGAATAGAAGAAATCAAGCAAATTATTAAGGAAAGAGAAGAGATGAACGCAAAGTTTAACAAAGAAATAGATTCAGACATAGCAGAAATGGAAAAAATAATTTCAACAATTTCAAACAGGGAAGAGCTAAGGGAGTTTAAGCTTAACGTTACTTTGCTAAGAATGGAAAAGAGAAAGGAAAATACTCTTTTCTGGCGTGACATAGTAGCCTTAAGAAAGCAGCTAAAAGAGCTTGAAGAGCAATACGAAGAAGAATCAAAGATAGCAAGCTTATTTTCAGACTTAAACTTAGGTGGATAAAAATGGAAGAAATAACAAAAGAGATTCAAAGGCTTATTCCTTTTTTGGGGAAAGAAAAAGCAGCAAGGCTCGAGGCAGCTTATTTTCTAGGAGATGAAGAATATAGAAAAAAAATAGTTGAAATAATAGACGGAATAAAAGCAAGCATTTTTTCTGATGATGAATTAAAAAGTTCAGCTTTGCTAGAGCCTCCTCCAAAAGAAATTGCTTCAAAAGGAGATTTTGAGCTCGGAACCATTTTATACGGAAAGAAAGAGCTTTACCCTTTGTTTTTTAACGAAAAAGATTTGCTAACGCATGTAGGAATTTTTGGTTCTTCAGGCTCAGGAAAAACTAATATTGTTCATTTTCTTGTAAAATCCCTAGCAAAAAGGGAAATCCCAATTTTAATTTTTGACTTTTCAAAAAGAAACTACAGAGATTTGCTTGCTACTGAGCTTAAAGAAAGAATAACAGTTTACACTGTTGGAAGAGATATTGCTCCTTTCAGGTTTAATCCTTTGGTTCCTCCTCAAGGAGTTCAAGTTTCTCAGTGGATAAAAGAGTTCGCTGAAGTTTTTGACCATGCTTACTGGCTTTTGGGAGGAGGAAGGCACATAATCTTAAAAGCCTTAGATGAGCTCTACAAAAAGCTTGAGCCAGAAACTCCAAGAATAAAAGATATAAAAGATTGGCTTGAGAAATATTCACATTCTGAGCTTTCACCAAGAGAGAAAAACTGGATAGCAACTGCAAAAAGGCCTTTAGAATCTTTATGCTTGAGAGAAACAGGAGAGATTTTTGATTGTGAAAAAGGAATTTTGCCTTCAAGCTTTTTTGAAAAAGGCAAAATAACAATACTTGAGCTCGATTCTTTAAGCAATGACGACAAAACTTTTTTCATAGAAATAATCTTGCAATGGATAAGAGATTGGCTTATTGTTTCAAACAAAAGAGAAAAGCTTTTGGGAGTAATAATCCTTGAAGAAGCTCATCATGTTTTGAACAGAGAAAAAACTAAGAAGTTTGGGGTAGAAGCTGTAACTGATTTGATATTCAGAGAAATTAGAGAGTTAGGAATAGGAATGATTTACGTTGATCAGCACCCTTCTCTAGTAAGCTATCCTGCCTTGGGAAACACTTCTACGCATATTTACATGAATTTGGGCTTAGATACAAAGTATTCTTCAGACGTACAAGATGCAGCTAATATGTTAGGATTAAGAGAAGAAAAAGATATAGATTACTTGAGAAGGCTTCCTGTAGGACATGCTTTTATTTTGATAAGAAAGTCTGATTTTCCAAATCCTTTCCTGATAAAGTTTCCTTTAGTTTTGGTTGAAAGGGGAATTATAAGCGATGAAATTTTAAGAAAGGAAATGGAAGAAAAGATTTTGAAATTTAAAGAAAGAGAAAGAAAAGATTTTGAGGTTGCGCTTAAGCTTGAAAAAGAAGATATTGAGAAAAAGATTTTAAGAGTTACTTATAACGAGTGGAAAGTTTTAGAAGCTTTAGCTAGTTTTGAAGGTTCTTACACTTCTGAGCTTTATAAAAAGTTAAAAATGTCTTGCAGAGTTTTTAACGAAATTGTAGAAAAGCTTAGCCAAATAGGTTTTATCGGTTCAAGAAAAGCAAAGGTTTACAAGCAAACTGCCATATTCTACTTCTTAACACATGAGGGTGAGCTTGCTCTTATCTTAAGAAACAATACCTTGCCAAAGCATGAGAGAAAGGAGTTTAGCGAAGAGGAAATAAAGTTTTTGGAAAACGTTTTCACTTTGAATGGCTACAGAATAGTTTCAAGGACTCAAGAAAAAATTGAAATAGAAAAAAATGAGTTTAACTTTGAAGTTAGCTTGATAGCTGAAGCTGTTCCGGCTAAGATTTATGAAAAAATAAAGAATTCCAGAAAAGAAATTTACTTTGTTTGCTCTTCGGAAAAAATAAAAGTTTGTGTAATACAGCAAGCTGCAAAGTATAGCTTTGAGCATAAAGGAATAGGTTTAATCCTTTACGTTGCAAGCATAGAAGATTTTAAAAAAGGCGAAGCTTGGAAAAAAATTGAGTTTATTCCAGAAAGGTGAAACAAATGTTTCATTTTTTGAGAAAAAAACTTATAAGGCTTTCGAATCTTACAATTATAAGATTTAGTAAACGAAAAAACTTGGTTTACCTTTAGAGCAACTAACTTGATAAAACTTGAAGGAAAAAGCAAAAATTGAAGAAAAATTGGTAGAGTTTTTTCTAATCAAAAAGAAAATTTTTTTCTTGAGTTGTCTTTTGTTAAGAATTGAATGTCTTTTCTTGTTTTTCTTCAAGGTTATCAAATTAAAAAGGAGGTGAGAAGCTAAATGGAAAAGAGTAAAATAGTAAGTCTTTGCTTTGCAGCTTTGTTTTTGGCAGGATGGTGCGCTTTCTTGCTAATAATCGGACTTAACCTAAGAATCTAAGAATTTCAACAAACGTTTCCTGTAGTATTCAGCTATTACATACTTCTGCTCTTTGGCTTCTTTGCAGCCTTAGGAATTTACTCATATTCAATGGTTTACAAAGACAAGAGGGTTCCTTTCATAGCAGTGATAATAGCATGGGCTATAGCCTTTTTTTGGGCTTTCTCTCTTTAAAATTCCCTTTTTTTTCTGTGGGCTGGAGGGCTTTTAAGCCTGGGGTCAAGCCCCACGTACCCCAAAATCCAGCCGTGGGTGGGGCAAGAAAAAGGAGGAAAGAAGAAAATGGAGGAGAAAAGAGTGATAGTGGTAGTGATAGATCTACTACTCATCGGACTTGCGATAGCAATAGAGCTAGTAGCTATATGGACTTTGCTAGTGTTAAACGCATTTCCAGCTATTCAGAAAGGCTACTGGCATATAGCATGGGCACCAATCTTGGGATGGGTTGTTTTGTCTATAGTTTCGATATACGGCTGCTACTTCCTTGCAAAAACAGTAAGGAAGAAGGTTAAGAAGAGGTGAGAGTATGGAAAAAAGATGGATTGCAGGAATCATTATCTTTCTACTAGTAGTAGGAATTTTGATAGGAATCTTTACCTTTGAAGCGACCCACTACAGCATCAACGTAGGGCAAGTAGCAATAGTAACTGACCAAGTAGGCGGAGTAATAAGAATAGAAAAAGGACCAAAATGGTGGGCTGAAAAAAGCTTTTGGGAAAGTGTTGTTTACTACGATGTTTCGGTAAGGATAGAAGACATGCTAAGCCCAACAGAAACTACTCCTGAAGGAATAACAAGGGCTAAAAAAGAGCCACTAAAAGGCTGTAAGTATGGCGCGGTCTTTATAGATACATTAGACGCAACTGATATAGCTACAGACATAACTGTACATTGGCATATTGATACAGAAACTCCAGGATGGCAAGAAAGAATCAAAAAGGTTTATGAAAATTACAGAGAATTTGGAAAAATAGAAGAAACAGTCTTAAAAGGAATAAGGGATGCTGTAAGAAATTACGGGCAGAAATTTACAACAGACGAGTTAGTCTACAAGAAGAGAGAATATTTCTCTCTTACCGTAACAAATTATGCCCAAGAATTTCTTGACAATATAACCACTTTACAAAGAGTAGCAATTGTTGACAAAATATTTATCCGAAACGTAGTGCCGCCAGAAAACGTTCAAAAAGCTTACCTAGAGCTTTTAGCAGCTCAAAAGGAAGCAGAAAAAATACTCTTACTGGCAAATGCCACTAGAGAAGCTTCCATTCGGGTTGCACAAGGACAAGCAATAGCTATAGAGTTAGTTGTTAACGCTACCACCGAAGCTGTAGGAAAACTGATTTCACAAAATCTGACTGCTGCTCAAGCTATCCAATATCTCTCTCTTCAATACGTTTACGATAGCTTAAAGAAAATAGCCGAAGAACATCCAGAGTGGAAAATAACGCTTTTCATAAACGCACCTCAACTACAATACGTGATTCCAATAACATCCGAACAACCATAACGATATGAGGGATTCTCGTCCCGATAATTCCCCCCTTCTTTTTTTCCGTCGATGAAGGTAAAACCAGAGGGCCTCTCTTCCCTAGGCCTGGAGCGGCAAAACTCCAGAAAAGGGAAGGAAAAAAGGAGTGGAGGAAAAAGAGAAATGGATTTGCTCTTGTGGCTAATCATAGCTTGGAATTTTTTTGTGTCGTGCTGGAATGCCTATGCTTCAGGGCTTCTTTGGGGTATTTCAAAAGGGAAAGGTGAAAAAGCAATAGCTTTAGTTGTCCTTGCTTTGGCGCTTGTAGGCTTCTACTACACTTTTATTCTTGTGGGCATTGCTTTGAACATCTTGAGCACTCAGTTTCTATTACCTATAAACGTGATAGTTGGGCTTCCGATAATCTTACTTGGCGTGGTAATAACTATCAACGGATGGATAGAGGCAATACGTACAAGGTCTTTAAGAGGCATACTTGTATCGATATACAATACCTTAGCTCTTCTTTGGGACATAAACGTTTGGATAAGATCGTTCGAAAGTATCAAAGATATGGGAATAATCGAATCATTAATAGAAAGCGTTGAAGATAGCAAAGATAGCTCTAAGGCAATAATCTTCCTTGTAATAGGCCTGATAATAACAGCATTAGTAGTAGTAGGATTTTTCTATGCTGGTAAAAAAACTGCAAAAAAAGTTATGAGATGAATCTGATTGAATAGAGAGGATGGGAGAATGGCATGTAAAGCTTGTGGTATGCCAAAAGATCTTAAGAAAGATTGCTCTTGTCCTCTTAAAGATGAGAAGGAAAAGAAAATATGCGAAGTAAAGATTCAAAAAACATCTAATGGTTGTACAATAGTCAGCGGAGAAATAACAAAAAGTGAAGCGTGGAGAAAGAGAGCTTTAAAAGAACTTCAAAAAGCTCTCAACACTAGTGGTAGCATCAACCAAAAGGAAATAGTTCTCAGAGGTGTTCACGAACCTGCTAAAATTGTTGAAATCTTACAAAAACTTTCCTTAACCTCCCTTCTTTTTTTATTTTTATGTTAGACGTCTAACACTAGAAAAATTTTTAAGCTTGTTAGACGTATAACAACTTATGAAGTACATAATAATTTACGACATCCCAAGAGATAAAAAAGTCTTGCAAGTTCAAGTAAACAGAGCTTTAAAAGCAATTAGAGCAGAAAAAATTCAGCATTCTGTTTGGGAAAGCGATGACATAAAAACTTTAAGGTTAATAGCAACAAGAATAAAAAACGAAGGTGGGGAAGCAATTCTTCTTGAGAAGAAAGTAATTTCAGTTTAATTTTTAAAGGCAAATTATGATGGAGAATAAATTTTTTAAGTGTTAGACGTCTAACACCTAAAAAACTTTTAAAATTAAACAACTTATTAGAGAATAAGTCAGCATGGAAGAAAAACCTTTGTTGAGAGCAAGAGTCGAAAAATGTCCTGAATGTGGTAGCAAGAACATAATAAAAGATTACGACACAGGAGAAGATGTATGTAGCAATTGTGGTCTTGTTATAGCACAAAAGATTTACGATAAAGGTCCGGAGTGGAGAGCTTTTGACGAAGAGCAAAGAGAAAAAAGGCCAAGAAGTGGTGCACCTTTAACTTACACACTTCACGACATGGGTCTAATGACATCAATCAGTAATCTTGATCGTGATGCGTATGGAAAGCCTTTAAAGCCACAACAAAAGGAAACATCTTATCGCTTAAGAAAGTGGCAGACAAGGATGAGAGTTTCTGACGCTAACGAACGAAGCTTGGCTTTGGGTTTAGATCAAATCATCAAGATAAGTAACAAACTGGAACTACCAAAAAATGCCATGGAAAACGCTTCTCTTATTCTTAGAAAAGCCTTAAAAGAAAGAATTTCACGTGGAAGGTCGTTAGAGGGGCTTGCTGTTGCTAGTGTTTATTTATCATGCAGGCAATTAGGAATACCTAGATCGATCGATCAAGTTTCTGAAATTTCTGGTCTTAGGAAAACAGAAATAGGAAGAAGTTATAGATTTATAGTAAAAGAATTGGGCTATAAATTGCCTCCTCCTTCTCCTGGAGAGTATGTTTCTAGACCATTAAATGAAGCTGGTAAATCTGGTAAAACGGAAGACGTAGCTTACAAAATACTTTTAGCTGCTAAACAAGCTAGGCTAACTCTTGGGAAAGCTCCTACTGGTTTAGCAGCAGCTGCTGCTTATATAGCTTCTGTTTTAACAGGAGAAAGGATAACTCAAAGAGATTTGGCCGAGAAAATGAGATGCACAGAAGTAACGATAAGGAACAGGTATAAAGAACTTGTAGAAAGACTTATGTTTATAGTTGAGCTTTAATTTTCTAAGATATTTATAAGATAAAAATTCACAATAGAATTATGGGTTCAAGGGAGTTCTTGGCTCCAACTTGGAAAAAATTTTGTGTTTTCTTTTTCCTCATAAATTTATTTCTTTTTATTTTTATTCACTACTTTATTAATATAATGACCATTTCTCTCTCTATATTGTCTGATAAGGCTAATTACCTTTGGAAACATACTTTAATACAAGCAAACACAACTCTTACGGAAGAAGAAAAGGAGCTTGAAACTAAAAAGTTGATAATGGAATGGTCTCACAAACACTCAATTTATACTCAACTATTAGAAAAGTTTGAAACAGAGGATATGATAACCAAAATTTTTCCTGGTGGATTAGTAGTATGCTTTATTACTGATGAAGTAAGAAGTAATTCAATTATAGTTGCTGAGTTTGAGCGATTCTATGATTGTACACTTTCTGAAATACAATTTTTCATAGTTAAACTGATAGTAATCTACTTGTTTTCTTGCTTTATAATATGGCTTTATGAAAATTATAAAACAGTAAAAAAACCAAGAGCTGTAGTTCAGTCAATCGCTCCGGTAGCAAGGGTAGAAGAAGAGGTTTCAAAGCCAAAACTCAAACCAAGAAAAGTCAAAAGAAAAAATAAATTTTTTAAAATGTTAGACGTCTAACACCAATCCTTTTTAATTTATTTAAAAAAATATGAAATTATGGACCTAGAAACAAAACTTGAGCTTATAAAAAGACCACCAACAGAAGAGATACTAACAGAAGAAGAATTGAAACAATTGCTAGAAACAAACGACAAACCTGAGCATTACATAGGTTTTGAAATCTCTGGTTTATTACACATTGGTACTTTATTAATTTGCGGCTACAAGATAAACGATTTAGCAGAAGCAGGAATAAAATGTAAAGTTTTCCTTGCAGACTGGCACACTTTTATCAACAACAAGCTAGGAGGAAACTGGGAAAACATAAAAAAAGCTTCTGAATATTTTGCAGAAGGTTTTAAGTTTTTTTGCCCAAAAGCTGAGATTGTTTTAGGTTCAGAGCTTTACCATAACAACGATGAATATTGGAAAGATTTGGTAAGGTTTTGTAAAAAAATAACTTTGCCAAGAGTTACTCGCTGCCTAACGATAATGGGAAGAAGCGAGAAGGAAAAGCTTGACTTTTCTCAATTTATTTATCCTCCTTTGCAATGCATTGATGTGAAATACTTAGGCAAAGATATAGCCCATGGTGGAATGGACCAAAGAAAAGCCCATGTTTTATGTAGAGAAGTTTTTCCTAAGCTAGGGTGGAAAAAGCCCATAGCAATTCATCACCATTTACTCCCTGGCTTAGCTAAGCCGCCAGAAACAAAAACAAAAGAAAAGTTAGAAAAAACTATAGCAGCAAAAATGAGCAAGTCAAAACCCTGGACTTGCATCTTTGTTCATGATAAAAAGGAAGAAATAGAAGAAAAATTAAGAAAGGCTTGGTGCCCTGAAAAAGTAGTTGAAAATAATCCTGTATTAGAAATTGCAAAGTACATAATTTTCCGAGAAAACAGAAGTTTTGAAGTAGAAAGAGAAAGGAAGTATGGCGGCAACATAACTTTTGAAAGTTATGAAGAGCTGGAAAAAGCTTTTAGAGAAGGAAAAGTCCATCCCCAAGACTTAAAGCTAAACGTTGCAAGAGAGCTTGATAAAATAATTAAACCGATAAGAGAGCATTTCGAAAAACCTGAAAATAAAAAGCTTGTTGAAACTTTTAAACAGTTTGAAGTTACAAGCTAAGCGAAAAATTTTTCCCTTGTCAAAAAGTAAAAAACTATTCCTAAACCTATGATAAAAACTGCGTTAAAAATTATTACAAAAGGAAAATGAAAGAGCAAAAACATGCAGAAAATGCTTGCTATTAAAGAAGGTATAGGAGTGTTTTTAAAGTTTAAAGGAACTTTAAAGCCTCTGGGTATTCTTGGCTTCGTCCATCTTAAAACTATTACAGAAATGTTTACCAAGTAAAAAGTAAGAATTGTGAGGAAGTTTGCAATCTCGGCCGTGGTTTTCAAATCTTTTATCAAAAAAGTGGTTATAGCTGAGAGAAAAGCTATTGTGAAAATAGCTAGACTAGGAGTTTTAAACCTTTTAGAAACTTTTGAAAGGAAAACAGGAAAGAGTTTTTCTTTTGCCAAACCATAAACAAGTCTTGAGCTTGTTATAGTTACGCCTAAAACTGTTGTAACGATTGAGATTATAGCGCAAATCCATAAAAACCAACCAAAGTTACTTCCAAACTTTGCTGAAACTGCATCAACCAAAGGAGCTTGTGAAAGTTCTAACATGTTAGGCTCTAATAAGTTTGTAACTGCGATAGAAACCAAACAATAAATCAGCGTGCAAATGAGTATAGAAGCAACTATAGCTTTTGGAACAAATTTTTCTGCTTGTTGGGTTTCTTCTGCTTGAGCAGGAATTAGCTCAAAACCAGTAAAAGCAAAGAATATTAGAGATGCTGCATAGATAACATTATAGTCAAAACTTATTTTCAGCAAAACTTGAGCGTCAGGTTTTAAGAAAAAAACTCCAAGAACTATAACAACTATCAAGCCCAAAATTTCTGCTGTAGAAAAAATAATTGTTAAGCTTACTGATTCCTTTACTCCCACATAAGAAACAAAGGCTGAAAAAAGAATTATGAGGACCGCTGCTAAAGCTTTGTCGACATAAATAAAGCTTGAAAAATAGCCAGCAAAAGCTAAGGATATTGTTGCGATAGCAAAAATGCAAGCTAGAACTAAAATCCATTGAACAACAAAACCCCAAACCTTCCCTCCCATACTTTCCAAAGCAGTTTTAATCAGCTTAAAATAACCATAGGTTTTTGGGTAAATGCTTGTCATCTCAGCAAAGCTTAGGCCTGTAAAACAAGTAACTATTCCTGCAAAAATTACAGAAACCCAAACTGAATAGCCTGCTATTCCTGCAGCTTTTCCTATTATGCTGTAAATTCCTGCTCCAATTATTATAGCAACTCCAAGAATTACCACATCCTTAAAAGTTAGAGCTCTTTTTAAGCTTTCTGGCATAAAATATATTTGATTAAAAGCTAAAATCAACTTATTGGTCGTTATGAGGCTAACATTAGAGGGAGTGATGGAGTTTAGCAAACCCTTAGAGCCTGTTAAGCTAGATTTTCCTAAGCTTGTAGCAAAAGAAATAAACAGCGAACTCTTCAGGAAGGGCGTGCCTCATGAACAAGAAGGTTCAAGAATAGTTCACTGGGCAATAGAAGGCACAAAGCTCTTGCTTACGATAGAAGGTACAACATACTTGAGGCCGCATGACGCTTTTTTAAGGTTGAGAAATTTTCTCTCCGAAAAATTTGGTAAAGATTATGGAATAGGAGTAAGAAACATTTTCGTAAAGTATTACGAAATAAGATACTCCCCTAAAAAACTTCCTAAGGAAAAAATTCAAATAAAAGTCCCCTGGTTTAAAGATATGGAGATTAAGGGAAATGAAATAATCATAAAACTTCAAAACCTAGATTCTACTGCCTTAGAAGATCGTTACGTCGAAAGAATCTTAAGAAGAGTTGAGGAAAAGATTGAACTTCAAGATTACAAAGGAAAATCAGAACATTGGGAACTTATATGGAAGAGCAAGGAAAAAAAACCTGTTTGGGATAAAGACCCTTCAGAAGAAATGGAAAAGCTTGGCTGGATAAAAAGGTTTGATGTGGGAGTTTGGCTTTACACTCCTATTCCAACAAAAATTTTTAGAACAATGCAACAAATAGCAATAAAAGAAGTTATAAAACCATTAAACTTTGAGGAGGTCATTTTACCAAAAGTTACTCCTCTAGAAGTTTGGCTTCGCACAGGCCATGTGCCTGGTTCTTCCAATTCATTTTTTTACGTTAGTAAACCCTTAACTTATGATCCAGCAGCTTGGGAAGATTTTGCAGATTACGTTAAAGTTACTAATAAAATTCCTTACGAACAGCTCAAAGAAAAGCTTGAACCTCCAAGATTAGGAGTATGTTTTGCTCAATGTCCGCCTTTTTACTGGTACTTTGAGAAAAAAAGTTTAAGGGAAGAAGATTTACCAATAAAAGTTTGGGATGCTTCTGGAACAAGTATGAGATGGGAAGCAGGGGGTTTGCACGGAATAGAAAGGGTTTGTGAATTTCACAGGATAGAACTAATCTGGCTTGGAACAAAAGAACAAGCCTTAGAAATAAGAGAGAAGTTGATTGAAAGGTATAAGTATGTTTTCGAAAAAATTCTAGACATAGAATGGAGAATGGCATGGGTCACGCCTTGGTACATGGCTCAAGCTGGTCAATTAGGTCAAGCAGAAAAAGAAAAGGGAACTATCGACTTTGAGGCTTGGCTTCCTTTTCGTGGGCCAAGAGAAAAGTCTGAATGGCTTGAATTTCAGAACATAACTGTTGCAGGAACCAAGTTTAGCGATGCCTGGGACTTTAAAACTTCTAGTGGAAAAGAAGTTTGGACAGGCTGCTCAGGAATTGGTTTAGAGAGATGGGTTGTGGCTTTTCTTGCTCAGAAAGGTTTGGATCCCAAAAAATGGCCTAAGGAGTTTGTCAAAAGGTTTGGAAAAATTCCTAGATTTAGTTACCACTAAAAGATAGTAATCTTTAAATATTAGTTCAACCATTATATAAAGTATGACATCAGGACTATTAGTGCTAGTGGAGCTTTTAGTAATGCTTTTGATGGTTGCTGTAGTCTTTTACATGACTTTTGAATTTTACAAGCAAACTACAGCAGCTTTTACACAAATCCAGGAAAGGTTTGCTCAAATCCAAAAGGAAGCGCTTCGCTAGCATAAGCAATAAGTTAAGAAAAAGAAAAAATATTTACTGAGAAAATGCTACCTTGCCAAAGAGAAGAATGTGTTTTTAAGGCTGTTCACGAGCTCATAGAAAAAATGAAAAATGAAATCTTAAAACAGCAACAAATAGCTTATCCTGAACAGGTTGTGGTTGCAGAAATCTATAATATTACTGCAAGTACTTTAGCAGAGGCATGCCGAAAGGCGTTTAACATAAGCCTTGAAAGCTGCTTAGAAAAGGAAAATCATAGAAAGCCTGAAGTAAGTATGGACACGTTTATTCTCCTTAAAACAATAGCTGACGATAATCTTATAACCAGAGAGTACAAAGAGAAGCTTTTTTCTCAACTAGTTGAGCTCAAACCTGAGCTAAAAGAAAAAGTAGAAAAAGATAAAGAGCTTGGAATTTTATGAGTTTTTTTCAAGCTCCTTCTCAAAAACCGAAGGCAGGTGAACAAAATAAACTTTTCCTTTTTCCAAAATTATCAAGGGCCTTTTTTTCATTAGAGCATCGAGGTTAATTTCATAAACTCCTTCTTTCGGAATTCTTATGGTTTCTACCCCAAACTTCTTTTTTCTTCCCTTTCTCTTAACTTCCCCTTTCTTTATTTCTTCTATTTTCTTTTCTATTTCTTTTTCAAGAGTTGTTTCTTTTTCCTCAAGTTCTTTTTCAATCTCTTCTAGTTGTTTACTTTCATCAAGAGTTTTTAAGTAAAGGAAAAATATTGAGCCGCAATGCGTACAACCTCGAAGAATAGACTCATCGTTATCCTGAAATATTTCCCCGCATCTTATGCATTTGTGCATGATTCAAACCTCGGTAAGAACTGAAAAGGAATTAGGATTCTTTTTAATCTTCTTTATGTATTTTGCCGGCCCAACTAAGGTTATCCCTTCCTTTAGCTTTTTCTCGCTCGGCTTTCTTGTAAGAAGCTCTCTTAACTTTAACGTATGGTCGGAAATTCTTTCAAGAAATAGTTGGAACCCTTTAACTTTCCTTTTCAGGCTGCAAACTTCTATTCCCGGAAAACCATCATCAACCCTTCTCATAGTTTCTCTTATCAAGTCGAGCTCTTCGTCAGGACTCATCACACCGTCCATAACTAATATAGAGCCGTCTTTTACTTTGTTAAGAATGAAGTTAATCCTTTCCTTTCTTGGTTTTCCGTCAAGCGTTGCAGACGAAACAAAATCTATCTTCAACTTCATTTTGCTCGCCTTGTATACTTAGCTATAGCCTCATAAAGCTCGTTCATATTCTTCCCCTTTAAAGCAGAAACTTCGACCACAGGATATTGCGGGAAAGCCTCTCTTATGGCTTGAGGTTTTGCTCTTTTCTTATCGATTTTATTAGCTACAATAATTACAGGAATCTTTCTTGCTTCTAGATTTCCCAAAAGAGTGATGTTAACTTGGGTTAAAGGATCGCGGGTAGCGTCCATAACCGCTAAAACAGCATCAACGTTGCTTAACCATTTAATTGCTTCTATTATCCCTTCTGTAGCCTCTCTCGCTCTCTTTTTTGCTTCTTTCTTAGATAGCCCATACTTCAAAAAGCTTCTGTAATCAACTTTTGTTGCTAGGCCTGGCATATCCAGAAGGTTGAGGATTATTTTTTTATTCTTGACTTTAATCTCAACTCTTTCTTTTTTCTGAACACTTCTTGTTTCATGCGGAATTTCAGAAACTTTTCCGACTTCTTCTCCCGTCCAGTCAAGAGAAATCCTATTGGCAAGAGTTGTCTTTCCTACGTTAGTTTCCCCATATATTCCTAACCTTATGTTCTTTTTATGCCCAAACAAGCCTAAGAACCAATCGAAAAAATCCCTGAAATTCAAGCCCATAACATATATTTGGTTTTTCAAATTTTTAAACCAAAACCCTGAATATCAAGGGGAAAACATCCCCAAAATAAAGCGTGAAAACTAAGGCTAAAGGAAAAGCAGGAGCAAACCTTACACCTTCCTTTATCGTTACATACTTTTTCCCAGATTTTTTAATCTTTATAAGCTCTTTTTGAGTTATACCCTCCCACAATTTACTTTCAGCTAAAACATCACCAACCTTCAACCTTGAAACAGGAATCCTTTTCTTGAAGCCAACTTCCTCCACAGACCTTGTAAATTTCCAAATCAAGAAAATTCCCAAGGTTAAAACTAAGGGGAGTAAGGAATTTACCATTAAAAACTGAAAGTTTATTGAAACTTCAAAAATATGACAAAGATAAAAATTGAGCGCAACAAAAATAAAGAACAAAGCTAAACTAAAAATTGCTATCAAGTTTGCGCTAGCCTTTACCTCTCTAGAGAAAAAACTCAGTATTTTCCTGTTCACTAAGGCAAGAACAAAAGAATAAACTAGCATGTAGGCTGTTCCCACAAAGAAAACGTTTAGAGTATAGCTCACCATTCCGCTGAAAGGAAAAGGCAAAATCCTATCAAACCAAGAGGTTTTAATTATGTTTGGAATTAGAAAACCAATAGCACTTAAAATTTTAGCATCTCCTCCACCCCATTGCCCTGAATAGTAAAGAGCGAAACCAAAAACAAAAAGTATAGTACCGCAAGCTAAACTGTAAACAAAAGGAAAAAAACTTTGTTCATAAAAGCTTCTTGCTAAGGCAATCAATAAAGCAATAAAAATCATAGCATGAGGTATGGAATCTGGAATTTCTGTAGTTTTTAAATCCCAAATTCCGGCAAGAGAAGAACCAAAAAGAGCAACAAGAATGGAAATTTCTTCAAACATATTATAGAATTGTTTTTCATAATTTTAATCTTTACGAATACTTTTTAAACCCAATTTTCTTTGCTATCTCCCTAAAACATTGTCTACAATAGTACAACCCATACTTTCTAATTACCCCTTTTGTTTTTCCGCATCTCTTACAAGGTCTTGTTGCCCTTCCATACTTTTTCATTTAACCACCCATGTTTCCTAAAATTTCTATTATATTTTCTTCACTTTCTACGGGAATTTCAAGCAAATGCGCGTAAACTTCTAAGCTTTTCTCTATTTCTGCCTTTTTAAGCAATATTCCGTTTATTTTTGTTGTTAGCATCAAAAGTTTAATCTCGTTCAAATTATCTCAACCCCAAAGTTTTTTTTAATCCATTCCATAGCCTCTTCCCTTGTTATTCTATGCTCCTTAGGAATTTTTCTTTTTTGTATTCTTCTCCTTTTAATCCTAAAGCCTGGCCTTTCCAGAGTTACGCAAACATCCAAACCAAGCATTCCAATTTCATGCGAATATTTCACACCTGGAATTTCTATGTACTCTTTAATCCCAAAACTAAAATTCCCATCCTTATCAAACTTGGAAGCTTCAATCTTTTTATCTACAGCTTCCAAAGCCTTCTTTAAAAATTCCAAAGCCTTCTCTTTCCTTAAAGTTACTTTTACCCCAACTGGCTTTCCTTTTGCTACTCCAAAAGTGCTTCTTCTTTTAGATTTCGTTACAACAGCTTTTCTTCCAGTCAAGTATTCTAAAAGCTTTTTTGCCCTTTCTATTTTTTGAACATCAGCCGCACAACCCACGTTTAAAGTTACTTTCTCTATTCTTATTTTCCTCATAGGATTTTCTCCCATCTTATCCCTCTTCTATTACAAAGAAATAGTCTTTACTTATCTCAACTTTTTTATCCTCCAAACTACAAATAATTTTCTTAGATTCTTTCAGGCTTCTTCTCTCTATTATTTCTTCTACTTTTGCTCTTTTTCCTGAGTTTTGTCCTTTCAAAATTATTCCTATTGAACCAGGTTTAAGCCTGATGTGCTTTAAAATCCTTTGAGAAGGTACTTCTATCAAAACAGAATCTCCAGTTTTATATTCATCTTTTTCCTTTTCTATCAGAATGTTCCTTCCGTCATGGAGGTTGAGTTGAATTTTCCCACCTTTAACTGCTGTTTTATTGTTTATCCTACAAAGCTTTTGGTTCGCTTCTTCCTTACCTATTTCAACAACTTC
Organism: Candidatus Aenigmatarchaeota archaeon; assembly: GCA_039000165.1. Lineage (GTDB taxonomy): Archaea > Aenigmatarchaeota > Aenigmatarchaeia > CG10238-14 > SCSR01 > JAVZHQ01. The sequence goes on along the minus strand of JAWBTW010000001.1, from coordinate 69,418 downwards.
TAATCCTTTTAGTCCTGGCAGAATTCTAAAATGTCTATCTATCTTAGGGATAGAAACAACGTCCATTAACCCTACAGGGTAAGCATGATCTTTTCTTTTTCTACCATCAACTAAAATTTCCCCATTTTTAATTATCCTTTTTGCTTCTTTCCCAGTTTCTGCAAGCTTTAGTATATCTCTTACTATTATTAACAAAGGTATACACTCAAACTTTTTATGCGGTCCAGGTCTAGGGCTTACAGTAAATTTAAAAACTTTCTTAGGCTGTTTCCAAAACTCTGGGGCAAGCAATCTTTTAAGTTTCATTCTTTTCCCTTCATTTTTCTTTCTAGTATTTTAACTCTTCTTTTATCCTCAAGGTTTAAATTTATTATTCTTAGGTTTGAAGGATGGATTGGGACTTGCCTTTCTGTACCATCAGTTCTTTTTCTGGTTACCCCTTCTATATAGACTTTATATTTTTTTGTGTCTATTCTAGAAACTTTCCCTCTTCTTTTTTTGAATTCACCCCTCATTATTTCAACTTCATCGCCTTTCCTCAGCGGTAAACTCCTTGTTTTATATTTCTCTCTTAGCTCCTTTGACAAATGAGCAGAAATCATCTTTCTTCTTAAGTGTAAGGGAGCTTTGTACAAAAATTTTCTTTGTTTTCTTGGTTTCTTTGATTTTGGTTTCATTTATACCACCATACTTGCAATCTTACCTATTCCTGAAAACCTTTCAACAGCCTCTCTTGCTACGGGTCCTTTGATTTCGGTTCCTTTTGGTTCACCATTCTCATCTACTATCACCGCAGCGTTGTCCTCAAACTTAACTCTTATCCCTTCTAATCTCCTATACTCAGCTTTTTGTCTTATTATTACAGCGTTTAGAACTTGTTTTCTTATTTTTACATCCCCTTCTTTTACCGTTACTTTAACCATATCCCCAACTCCTGCCTTTGGTTGTCTTCTTCTCCTTCCTTTATAGCCAAAAACTGAAATTATTTTCAAAAGTTTCGCTCCTGTATTGTCTGCGCAAACTACATAACTTCCAACGTTCAAAGCTTTTGTTACCCTTGCTTTAACTGCTTTCATTTTTCATCGCCTTTAATTTTTTAGCAGCCTCTTTGCCTTTTTTTGTAATCTGCAAGGTATAATCTCTTCCTTTATGGCTAAATCTAATAGCATAATTAGCCTTTTCCAAGAATCTAGCATAAGCATTTGCACTTCTGTAAGCTTCAACTTTTTTTGTTTCTGAAGGAAAATTTTTAAGTTGAGGTTCGATTATTGCTGCTATTTCATCTTTGGTTAACCTTTCCTTTTGATAAAGTTCCAATATTATTTTTTTAAAAGTAGGTTCGATAAAACTCATACTCTCACTTTCGTACAACTTCTATCACAACAAAGCTTTTTGTTTTGCTTAATGGTCTGCATTCTGCTATCTTTACTGTGTCACCTTCCTTTGCGTTTATACATTCAGGATTATAAGCCGGAATTCTTGACCTTCTCCTTTCATATCTTTCATACTTTGGGATGTACAGAAGATAGTCTCTTTCAACTATCACTGTTTTTTGTGCCTTAGCTGATACTACCTTTCCTTCAAGAATCTTACCTCTAATCTTTAGCCTTCCATGGAAGGGGCATTTTTCATCGTTACATTCCTTTTCTGGAGGCTTAACGTCTATGCCAATGTCTCTCATCCCTACCATCTCTTAAACTTCTTTTTTATCCTATCTTCTGGTCTTGCCACCAATATCCGACCATCAACTTGTACTTTTGTTTTATTAGGCAGAACAAATATAAATATACAATTCTTTTTAGGGATAACCTTTTCTTTTCCCTCCTTAGTTTCTATCCTAAAAGTGTTATAAGTTTCGTCTATTATTCTACCTTTCAGGTTCTTAAGAGTTGGGTCTGTACTCTCTTTGATTTTTACTTCTAAACCTATAAGCTCATGCCTAACTAAGTTTTCCGGAGTAATTGGCATATTATTAATTACTCAACGCTTAATTTAACTCTTGTCTTCGATTCAAATTCATTTTTGGGTTCGGTTTTATCACGCAAGCTATTTGGAAGCGTCGTTTCCAGAGCAACCTCTTTAGAAAAGTTCAATCCCCAAGAGTTTAAGAAAGCTTAAAGCTGACAGGGAGCTGCAACTTCAACATTTTACATAACTCACAGAAAATTTATTTTAACAAAAATTTCAAAGTTAGCCCTAAGTGAACTGAAAAACATTGTTGAAATAGAGCTGTTTCTTTAAGCTACATTATTTCAATTAAATCTTCTGAATATCCAAGTTTAACTAAAAGCTCCTTTATTTTTGCTCTGTGATCGCCTTGAAGCTCGATATGTCCTTTCTTGAAAGTTCCTCCACAAGCAAGCTTCTGTTTAAGGTGAGAAGTTATTTCTTTTGCATTTTCTTTTATTCCTTCTATTATTGTTATTGGTTTGTCAAACCTTCTTCTCTCTATGAACACTCTGATTTTTTCTGTTTCTCTTTCTATTGTTTTACAAACACACAATTCAACGGGAAGTCCACACTTTGGGCAAACTTCCGGCATTTTTACTTCTTTCCTCCACTCTTTTCTTTTTTAATGGTCAAAATCCTTGCTATGGCTTTTTTCAATTCCCTAATCTTTCCAGGATTTTTAACAGGTCTTCCGAGTTTTGCGTTCGCTATTTCTTTCATAAGCTCTAATCTCAACTCAGAAAGCTTTTTATTCAAATCTTCAAGTTTCATTTCTCTTAACTGCTTGGCTTTAAGTTCTACCATAATGCAAACTAACCCTTAAAAATATAGAAGGATTTAAAAAATTTATTTTTCACTTGAAGGCTTTTCCTCACCACTTTCCTCCTTCTTTTCTATTTCTTCTGCTGCTTTAAATTCTTTTTCCTTTTTTATTCCTTTCTCAAACTCCAACTCTTTGGGGGCCTCTCTCATTATATGGACCTTAATTCCAACTATTCCTGGTTTAATCATAGCTTGAGCATAACCTACATCAACTAAAGTTTCAGCATAATCTCCGGAAAAAGCAACGAAACCTTTTTTAAACTTTTGGAACCTACTTCTTTCTTTTCCTGCAAGCTTCCCCCCTATCCTTATTTGTACTCCTATGGCTCCAGCTTCCATCACTTTTTGTACATAATAGTTCGCAACCTTCTTGAAGTTTACACCTTTTTCTATAGCTTTTGCTACTCTTCTAGCAACTATATTAGCATCTAGCAAAGGATTTTCAACTTCTCTAACATCCAAGAGAGGGTTTTCCAAGTTAAATTTTTCCTTTAACTCTTCTGTTATATCCTTTATTTTTTTTCCTGATTTTCCTACAACTAAACCAGGCTTATGAGCATAAACTATAATCCTAACACCCAAAGGAGTTCTTTGGATATCTGTATGGCTATAACCAGCTTTCTCAAACTTTTTGGCTAAAAACTCCTCTATTTGTGCTTCCTTTATTCCTTCTTTCACAAAAAGCTTCTCTACTGCCATTATCTTTCACCCAAAATTATTTCTATTCTCGTAACCTTTGCTTTCCTTCCTCTAAAACGCCATCTTGATTTTGGCCTAATAAACACTCTTCCCTTATCAGCTTTCGCAACTTTAATAAAAAGTTTTTCTTGGTTTAAGTTTTTTACTTTTGCATTTGCCTCAGCACTCTTTAAAATTTCAAGAATTTGTTTTGCAGCTTTAGTATAATACTTTCCGTTCAAACTAATTTTTTTATCTATGAGCATTTCTAGGAATTTTTTTGCTTCCCCAACTTTTTTATTCTTCAACTCTCTGCAAATAATTACACAATGCTCGAGAGAAACTCTTGCATCTTCTAGCAAAGCAGAAGCTGTTTTCATAAAATCACTTTATTGCCACGTGCTTTGAACCACGAGTAGCTCCAACACCAGGAGCTGAATGCTTTACTCTTTTACAAGTTGGGGCAAATTCACCAAGCCTATGACCAATCATTTCTGGCGTAATTACTACTGGCGCCCACTTCCCACTTTCTCCTTTTTTTGCACCACCAACGTAAACTCCAATCTTTGCACCAACCATTTCAGGAAGAATGATCATATCCCTTTCGTGAGTTTTATGAAATTTGTCAGGGTTTTTCCTTATTTCTTCTAACAACTTCTTCTGCCTTTCTGTAAGTCCTCTAAGAAGACTTCTCCTTTCTCTAGCAGTCAAAAGCTTAGCGAACTCGTTTATACTCATTTTTTTAAGTTCTTCTAAGGTGTAGCCCCTATAAGTAAATACTTTTGCCATTTATTCCACCTTAGAAAGTAAAGTTCTTATCTTTCCTTCCCATTTTTTAGCTTCTTCTTCATAACTTTTATACTTTAACCTTCTTAGTTTTTCCACGTGTGCTATTCCACGAATCGAAAAATACATCGAAAGAAAACCAAAATAGGGATAAACAATTGATGCTACGCAAAAAGCCAAAGACAATGGTACCTCTTTTTTCCAGAAATCCTTTTCAACTTTTTCTTTAGTTTCTCCGTATACTCCTAAAATTTTTTCCAAGTACTTATTCATTTTAACTCCCCTTCTTTCTCCCTGTTCTTCTTGCAGCAATACTTCCCACCTTTGCTCCCGGAGGAGCATGTCTTGAAACAGTTTTGCTTGGTCTTGGTCTATGACTTTTTCCTCCATAAGGATGGTCAACTGGTGACATAACTACGCCTTTAACTCTTGGCCATAACTTTCCCCTTGCTTTCATAGCATAAAACTTTTTTCCTGCTTTAATGAATGGTTTTTCAATTCTTCCCCCTCCTGCTGGCACACCTATCATTGCTCTACAATCCTTATCAAGCTCTCTTATTTTGCCAGAAGGAAACTGAACCTTAACCTTATCTTTTGTTTTTCCTAAAACTATAGAGAAGCTACCAGAGCTCCTACAAAGCTTAGGTCCGGAACCAGGGTATGTTTCTATACAACAAATCTTTGTTCCTTCAGGAATTTTTTCTAAAGGCAAAACATTGCCAACCTTTGGTTCACCATCGTAAGCTATTAAGTCTCCTGCTCTTAGACCTTCTGGAGCAATATGTAAAACTTCTCTCCCATCTTCCAATTTGATTATTGCAACAGGAGCTGAACGAGCTGGGTCATGAACTATGTCTAAAACTTTACCTGAAATTCCAGTGACAGGAGCATAAGTTACTCTACCCAAATATCTATGACTTGGCGCCCTATACCTTGGACCACCTTTTCCTCTTGCCCTTGCTATTATTCTCTTCCCCATAGTTACACCTTAGACCATTCCAAGTTTCATCGCAACGTCTATAGCCTTATACTCAGGCTTCAATTTTATATAAGCTTTTTTCTCTCCTTTTAAAGTTATTTCTGTGTTAACTTTTTCAACTTTTACCTCAAAAAGTTTTTCGAAAGCTTCTTTAATTTGCTTTTTTGTAGCTCTCCTGTCTACTATAAAAACTATTTTATTTTCCTTCTCCACCAAACTTATCGATTTTTCTGTTAAATAAGGATAACGTAAAATTTTATAAGGATCCACCTTTCTCACCCAATCTCTCCAAAGCCGATTTTGTCCATATAGTCAATCTGCCAACATGTGCTCCAGGAGCAAGCATTTCAACAGACAAATTTTCAACTCTACAGACATCTATTCCAGGTAAGTTTTTAGCAGCTTTAACTATTCCTTTATCTTCTGCTATAACTATCAAAGGTCCAACTTTTCTTCTGTATTTTCTCCCTCTCATCTTTCCTTTTCCTGCTCTTACCTTTTTTTTCCTTATTCTTTTAAGCTCCTCCTCTAGACCAATTTTTTTGAGAAATTCCTCAAGCTCCTTACTTTTCTTTACTTCCTGGATTTTGTCTTCAACAACTATAGGCACCTCTATTTTTTCAACTTTATGTCCCCTTTTCAGGACCAAATCCTTAATCGCAGTGGCAGCTATTGCTGAACGAATAGCTTTTCTTCTTTCCTTTTTATTTATTTTCTGTTCCCAAATTTTTTCAACTTTTGGCGGATGAGCTTCTCTTCCTTTGACTGCTTGGGGCACAAACCTTGCCCGCCACATCAGATGAGGAGAAATTTTTCCGTGTAAACGAGGCATTCTTGCCATTTCACGATTCATCATAGTCCATCTTTCTCTTCTCACTCCATGATAATGTGCCGAACTTCTTTTCCCTGCCATTACATCCGTGCCATAAGGTTGTCTTTTCTTGCTCATAGTAGCTAGAAAAGCTCTAAGTATCAAGTCTTCTCTAACCTTTTCCTCAAAAATCTTAGGTAATTCTACTTTTTCTACAACATTCCCTTCTAAATCAAAAACGTTTGCTTTCATTATACCACTTCGCTGTATTTTTTAGCCACACCTTTAAATTTTTCTACTGGATACTTTATTTCATTTTTCTTAATTTTTTCCTTAACTATTTCATAAACATCCAAACCCAAATCATGCGCCAAAAGAAATGATGAAATTAAAACGTCTGCTAACTCTTCCTTTATTTCCTCTCTTTTTTCTTTTACAACTTTTTCTAGTTCGTTTTCTTTTTTCCATAAAAATATTTCCAAAAGTTCTGCAGCCTCTACAGAAATGTCTATGGCTAAATCTTTAAAAGTGTGAAACTTTTTCCAATCTCTTTTATCTCTAAACTCAACGATTTTTTTTGTCAATTCTTCTATTTCATCCATTTTAACCACTTTTTACTACTATTTCCTTTATTTCTACAGGAAGGAACTTAACTCTTCCTGGCCTTATAGCATGCCTAAGCATTATTAACCTTTTTCTAGGCCCGGGAACAGAGCCTTGAAGTAAAATATAGTGTGAACCCAATATTCCATACCTTACAAACCCTCCTTTTGGAGTTATTTCTTTTCCGTTTTCTCCAACCTTCAAAACTCTTTTGTTGAACTCTGTTCTCGTTTGGAAACCTAGCTGGCCTGCTTGGGGTACTGTATACAAAACCCTTCTTGGAACTTGTGAACCTAAAGTACCAACATGCCTTCTCTTTTTTTTCGCGTGTCTCACTTGAATTTTAACACCAAACCTTTTTACTGGACCAGCAAAACCTTTTCCCTTTGTTACTGCTATAACATCAACAAGCTCGCCTTCTCTAACAAAATCTTTTACGCTTATTTCTTTTCCGAACAAGCTTTTTGAAAACTCAAACTTTTCTTTTACGTCTTTCCCACCAACTTCTATCTCAAAAACTTCTGGCTTTTTCTTTTTTACCCCAGAAATTCTTGGTTGAGTGCAAACTATCAATCTTATCTTAGAAACCTTATCGATATTTTCTTCAATTTTTTTTAGATTTTCCTCTTTTGGCTTAACTTTTACTTTTCTTTCCAAATCCTTTGGCAAATCTTTTGTCCAAGCTTCTGTAAACACTTTTAAACCTTTTTTTGTTTGTTGGTACGCCCTTATTCCTACAACCTTAAGAGGAGGGCAATCCAGTATGGTTACTGGAACAGAAATTTCTTGACCGAAAGTGGGTGATTCCTTTCTTGTATCAACCACGATAGCCTGAGCCATCCCAACTTTATAACCAGCAAACGCAAGAATTTTAGCTTTTTCGGATTCTGGATAAGTTTTGATTCTTGGATAGATTCTTCTAGCTCTTTTTCTTGGGTAAAAGGCTAAACTTCCGCTCCTTGGTTTACTTTCTTTAACCACTTTTCCACCTTTCTAGACTTTTTTGATTTATAATGTTTATATGCAAATAAATAAAAGTTTAATTCGAGGCAATAAATTTATAACTCGGGAAAGGAATTTAAAACTATGGAAAAGTGCGTGTTTTGCAACATAGTAAAAAAATTAATTCCGAGTAACATAATTTATGAAGACGAAGCCACGCTTGCTTTTCTTGACATCAACCCAAGAAGCGTAGGAATGAGCATAGTTATTCCTAAACAACATTACCAAAATTTTGACGAAAATCTTGAGATATCAACAAAGGTTTTTTCTTCTGCCTTAAAAGTTGCAGAAATGATTAAGAAAAGTTTAAGGCCAAGACAAATAAGCTTCTCGGTCATAAATTCGGAAATAGTTCCCCACTTTCACGTGAGGATTTATCCTATCTTCGAGAAAGAAATTCCTTTAATGGAAGCTCAGCCTATAGCTATGAGTGAAGAGGAAATAAAAAGTATTGCTAATAAAATAAGAGAGTTTGCTCCAACAGAAGAAAAACCCAGAGAAGAAAAAGTGGAAGAGGAAAAGAAGGAAGAGGAAAGAAGCGAAGAGGAAACCTACTGGATAAAAAGGAAAATTCAACTAGCTTAATGAAAAGAGGGAACTATTCCTAAGGAAATAAGTTTAAGCCTTGTCCTTATCCTTATTTCATACTCTGAAAGAAAAGGATATTTTATGTGCATTAGTTCATGTTCCAAAACCTCTTTTTCTTTATAACCATAAAGTTCTGCAGATATTTCTATTATTCCCTTAAAAGGCCACGCTCTTCCCAGAGCTCCTCTCAGCTTTTCCTTTGAAACTTTGTAAATTTTAACCCCATACATAATAAAAAGATTGCTTTAAAAATTAAAAACAATAAGTCTTAAAATAAAATGGCTTGAGTTTATGAAAATAGTATTTTCAAGAAAATGTTTAGAATATGGTGAATATCATCTTGAAAGTCCGGACAGAATTATAATAGCTTACAATATTCTTAATAGCAAAGGTTACGAATTTTTAGAACCAAAACCAGCTTCTCTAAAAGATTTGTTAAGAGTCCATACAAAAAGTTATGTTGCAAAAGTAAAGAAAGGGGAAATAGAAGATGTGGATACCCCAGCTTATCCCAATATTTACGAGTATGCAAGACTTTCTGCGGGAGGAGCGATACTTGCTGCTGAAATTAACGGCTTTTCCCTTATGAGACCTCCTGGACATCATGCAGGAAAAAATGGAATAGCTTTGAATGCTGCGACAAGAGGATTTTGTTATTTCAACAATTTAGCAATAGCTGTTAAGAAAATGAACCTAAACACTTTAATTATAGATATAGATGGACACCATGGCAACGGTACACAAGAAATCTTTTTAGATGACGAGAAAGTTACCTTCATCTCTTTACATAGATTTCCTTTTTATCCAGGAACAGGCTTCAACTCTGAGAAAAATTGTTTAAATTTTCCTTTAAGGGCAGAATGTGGAGACGAGGTTTATTTAAAAACTTTGAAAAAAGCTATAGAAAAAGTTGATTTAGGTAAAATAGAGTTTGTGGCAGTTTCTGCGGGTTTTGACGCTCACAAAGGCGATTTGGCTTCGTTAGGATTAAGCTCAACCTGTTATAGAAAAGTAGGAAGAATTATAGGAAAGATCAAAAAACCGACTTTTTTTGTCCTAGAGGGAGGTTACATAGGTAAGAATTTAGGTGAGGATATAGATGAACTGATTAAAGGTTTTGAAGGAGCTTTTCATTCTTAAAAAGTTGTTGAAATTTCTTGCATCAGGAAAGGAATTTGAAGGAATTAAGAGTTTATAAGAACAAAAGAGTATTATGGAAGTTTTTGTCGGAACCTCAGGCTGGTTTTATAGTTGGAACCCTGAACTTAGCTTTGATTGGTATATAAAAAACTCTAACTTGAACGCAATCGAGCTAAACGCAAGCTTTTATCGTTTTCCTTTTCCTAACCAAGTAAAATCTTGGGCCAAGAAAACTCGGGAAATAAACCCTGAATTTAGATGGGCTGTAAAGGTTAACAAAACCGTTACGCATACTTATAAGTTCAATGAAAAAGCTTTCGAGCTCTGGAAAAGGTTTAAAGATTTGTTTAAACCTTTAGAGAAAAACATAGAGTTCTACTTATTTCAACTACCACCAAGCCTTACTTCAAAGTTTTCATCAAAGCTAGAAGAGTTTATCAAGAAAACTAATTTAAAAGAAAGGTTTGCTTTAGAGGTTAGAAATTCAGATTGGTTTAAGGAAGAATGGATAGAATGGGCAAGAAAGCTTAAAATTACTTGGGTAAGTGTTGACTCACCAGACTTTCCACTTGAGGTTTATTCCTCAAATAAAACAGTTTATGAAAGAATGCATGGGAGAACTGCTTGGTATTCCCATTATTACACTGATAAAGAGTTAGATGAAGTGAAGGAAAAGATTTTGAGCTTAAACCCAGAAAAAGTTTTCGTCGCTTTCAACAATAATCATGCAATGCTAGAGAATGCTCAAAGAATGTTCGAACTTTTAACTCAAGGAAAAATTTCAAGGAAAGAAGATAAAAAACTCAAGTTTAAGTCACACCTTTATTCTTTTCTGAAGAATAAAATTTAAATCTGAATTTAAAAATGAATATTATGGAATTCAAAATAGTTAAAATTCAAGCACCAGAAAACTGTAATTTGATTTTTGGTCAATCACATTTTATAAAAAGTGTTGAAGATTTGCACGAAGCCTTGGTCAATTCTGTTCCAAACATAAAGTTCGGCTTAGCCTTTTGCGAATCTTCAGGAAAATGCTTGGTAAGACACTCAGGAAACGATGAAGAACTAGAAAGACTTGCTAGTGAGAAGGCCCTTGAAATTGGTTGCGGTCATACTTTTCTGATTTTCATAAGGAATGCTTACCCAATAAATGTTCTGAACAGAATAAAAGAAGTCCCAGAAGTTTGTTCGATTTTTTGCGCAACTGCAAACCCTGTAGAAGTAATAATAGCAGAAACAGAACAAGGAAGAGGAGTAATTGGCGTAATAGACGGACTAAAACCCAAAGGTGTCGAAAAAGATGACGAGATAAAAGAAAGAAAAGAATTCCTAAGAAAAATAGGATATAAACTATGAAGATAAAAGTTAGATACATTGGCAAAGCCAACGAACTTTTTGGTTTAAACGAAAAAGAAGAATTCCTATACCTTCCAGAAAATGCCTTTTATAAGGATGCAATTCAGGCATTAAGAGAAAAATTTTTGGCAAAAAATAAGGATAAAGTTGATTTTTTGAATGAAGTTATCTTGCTAACTAAGGAAGGAAGAATACTTAAGAATATTGAAAACGAACCTATAAGTACAGATGAAATAATTGTTGGATATTTGATAGCAGGAGGATGAAAAATGGTTTACTATCATGTTGGAAAAATTTTAGAAATTTTTTCTTCGAAAGATAAAGAAATAGCAAGCTCTGATTCTTCTGTTCAGGCTTTAGTCGAAACCTGGGATGAAAATGTGATAACTTATGAAGTTGACCCGAGAATTGCAAACGAGCTTAAAATTGGGGATATTGTTTTAATAGATTACAACCCAACTTCTCAACAACCTTTTAGGCCAAAGATGATTATAATAAAAATTTTGAGAGGAGAAAAAGCAAGAAAAACTTGGGAATATTACAAGGAATACTTTAGAAAAAGACCAAAGCTCAAACCTGCTCAACCAGTCCCTCCAACTCCTTACATTGGTTAAATTCTTTTCTTTTTCTTTATAACTCTTGGTTGAATTTCTTCTCCTTTCAAAGGAATAAGCTCTCTTTCTAAAGTTTCTCCTAACTCAGGAAATTTTTTCTTCAATTTTTTTATTGATTTTTTTATAATTTCTTCAGTAGGCATATTTAAACCTTGAATTAATAATTTATAAAAGTAACGAAGCGCCAGTGGTCCAGCCTGGTCTAAGACACGAGCCTTCCAAGCTCGTAACCCGGGTTCAAATCCCGGCTGGCGCATGTTTAATAAAATATTCCCTTAGAAATTTGCAGAGAAAATGAAGATTCTACTAGTAAGACATGCAGAAACTGAAGGAAGTGAAAAAGGAATTTTCCTTGGTTCAATAGATGAAAGTTTAAATGAAAAAGGAAGAAAACAAGCAGAAAAGCTTGCCGAGAGACTTAAAAAGGAAAAAATAGATGTAATTTTTTCTAGCAAATTAAAAAGAGCGAAAGAAACTGCAGAAATAATAAACAGGTATCATGGTTTGCCTATAAAGTTTGATAAACTGCTCAAGGAAAGAGATTTTGGAATTTTCCAAGGCAGACCCAAGGAAGAATTTTTTAGAGCATTGAAAGAGAGTGGTAAGCAATTTCATGAGTTTGTACCAGAAGGGGGAGAAAGCTGTCAAAGTGTTCAAAGAAGAGCTGTCAAATTTTTCAATAAAATATTAAAAAAAATATTTTAATAAAACAGTTTTGGTAGTAACTCATGCTTCAATAATAGTTGAACTTTTGGTGTATCTAACTAAATTACCCAGAGAAAAATTAAAACAAGAGAAAGCATCCCTGAATATAATAGAGGTAACAAAGGATAAAGAAATAAAAATTGTGGCTATAAACGACATCAAACACCTCAAAAAATAAGCTCTTGCAAGCCTTTTTATTTTCATTCGTTTAATATTAATTATGAGGTTAAATAAAGAAGAAAAGAAGGATAACTTATATAAATTTTTTATATTCCTTTCTTCCTTATTTTTAATTCCCCTTTTCTTTTTTACCCTAGGCTCTTCGACAGGATTTTTCGTTTTGGAAGTTCCTTCTTCTGTAAGCATACTGGATTTTGTCTTCGTTTGTGTAGTATTTGGTTTTTTGCTTGTAGCTTACCTTTTATTTTAAAAAATAAATTTTTAAACTCCTAACTATTGATTAGATGAAACTTAAACTAAAAAAATGGGGAATAGACCATTTACACTCCTTACATAAAGATGGGATAACGATAAAAACCCTTATAATCTTTCCTAACGAGTGCACCTCTTTACAGTATCATAATAAAAGGTCCGAGTTTTGGCATGCTGTAAGACCTGTGAAAATCATAAAAAAAGGTAAGGAAATTATCTTGAGAAGCGACACTTTCGAAATTATCCCAAAAAAATGTGAACACAGAATCATAGGAATAGACGAACCTTCAATAGTAACCGAGATTTGTTGTGGTAAATTTTCAGAAAAGGACATAATTAGAATAGAAGATAAGTACGGAAGAGTTTAACCAAAATACTTTCTAGCAAGATTCTTTAACTCATCTTTCAAAGTTGGGTAATAATTGATTATTACCCCTAAGCTTGCAGCTAACCGTAAATCTTCAGTTCTTACTTTTTTCATCTCTTCTATCATTTTTTGTGCTTCAGTTAAAAATAAATTTAAATTTTTAATGATTTTCTCGGCTTGAAAATCACCCAAACAGAAATTTCTATAGTAAGTTCTAACAATATCTTTTCTAAGATAAGTACCATCTTCTAACAAAAGACCTCCCAAGGCAATTGTGCATTTTTCAAGTTCAATCTCATAACTCATAAATTCTTTCTGTTTGGCAAACTTTAAAAACCTTTTAAACTAAAATTACATTTTACTATTATGTGAGATTATGCGTCATGACACGCTTGCTGATGTTTTATCGGCAATAAAAAACGCAGAAAGAGTAGGAAAAAAGGAATGTGTTACTCCTGCCTCTAAGGTTGTTAGAAGTGTTTTGAAAGTTATGCAGGAAAGAGGCTACATTGGGGCTTTCGAATTTATAGATGATGGTAAATCAGGAAAGTTCAGGGTTGAGCTTAAGGGAAAAATAATAGATTGTAACGTTATCAAGCCAAACTACTCCGTTAAAGTTGAAGAATTGCAGAAATGGGAAAAAAGATTTTTACCTGCGAGAGAGTTTGGCTTTTTGGTCTTAACAACACCAAAAGGAATAATGGACCATAGAAAAGCTAGAGAGTTACATTTGGGAGGTAGACTTTTAGCATACTTTTATTAGGTGATAGGATGTACTTTGTTGAGTTTAAAATTCCAGAAGGAGTTAGTGTTGAAATAGAAGGAAGTAAGTTTAAAGTTTCAGGACCCTTAGGAAAATTAGAAAAAGAACTTAAAATCCCAAAAGAAGTAAAAGTGGAAAAACTTAACAATCTTATAAAAGTTTCTTGTGAAAAAGAAAGAAGGAAGTTAAAAGCTATGGTAGGAACTGTAATTGCCCATTTAAGAAATATGGTAGAAGGTGTTCAAAAAGGTTTTAAGTACAAGCTTAAGATCGTTTATTCACATTTTCCAGTAACAGTAAAAGTTGAAGGAGATAGGGTTTTAATTCAAAATTTCTTAGGAGAAAGGGTTCCAAGAATTGCAAAAATAAAGGGTAATGTTAAGGTTGAAGTAGTTCCACCAGAAATTTATGTTTCTGGAATAGATTTAGAAGATGTTTCACAAACGGCAGCAAACATCGAGCAAGCCTGTAGGATAAAAGCTAGAGATAGAAGAGTTTTCCAAGATGGTATATGGATTGTAGGGCGAGAATAATGGTTAACCCAAAGAAAAAACCAAAATTCTTAAGGCAAGGTGCAAAAGCCTATAAAAGGTTAGGGGAAAAATGGAGAAGACCAAGAGGAATGCATAGCAAGCTTAGAAGGAAAGAAAAATCAAAAGGAAAAATGCCATCCCCAGGCTATGGAGCTCCAAAAAATTTAAGATATTTACATCCCTCAGGCTACAAAGAAGTTTTGGTTCACAACCTCAAAGAACTTGAAAAAATCAACCCAGAAAAAGAAGCCATAAAAATCGCTCATACTGTAGGAAAGAAAAAAAGACAAGAAATTTTGAAAAAAGCAGAAGAATTAAAAATAAAGGTGCTAAACCCATGACAAGACTTCAAAGAAGACTTGCAGCAAAAATACTTAAGGTTGGAGAATCAAGAGTTTGGCTTGATCCAACCAGAAAAAAGGAAATAGATGAAGCTATAACAGCCGCTGACATAAGAAAGTTGATTAAAAAAGGAGCGATAAAAGTTTTACCGGAAAAAGTGAAAAAACCTAAGGAAAAGAAAAAAAGAGGAAAATTGAGAAAGGGAGCAAAGTATGCTGTTGTTTCTAGAAAGGAAAGATGGGTTTCAACAGTGAGAGCTTTAAGAGAGATGCTGAAGGAAATGAAAAGTAAAAGAGAAATAGATAATGTTACCTTTAAAAGGCTTTACAGACTTGTAAAAGGAGGAATGTTTAGAAGCAAGTCACACTTGAAAATTTATCTTGAGCAACATGATTTGATAAAAAAAAGAGGGAAAAAATGAAGCTTAAGCCAACATACAAAATGCCTTTCAAAAGAAGGAGAGAAGGAAAAACAGATTATAAGAGAAGACTTAAGCTTTTACTTTCCAAAAAACCTAGGCTAGTAGTAAGAAAAAGCCTAAAATATATAAGAGCTCATATCGTTGAGTTCGACAAAAGGGGGGATAGAACCATAGTTTTTGCTTTTTCTAAGGAGTTAAGAAAGCTTGGTTGGAACTATGCTTGTGATAATTTACCTGCATCATACCTAACAGGTTTACTTCTAGGAAAAAGGGCTTTGGAAAAGGGAATAAAGGAAGCAATTTTAGACCTTGGTTTGAGCCCTTCTACGAAAGGTTCAAGGATTTATGCTTGTGTAAAAGGTGCTTTGGACGCTGGACTTAAAGTTAGAGTTAGTGAGGAAGTTTTGCCTAGTGAAGAGAGAATAAAAGGTATGCACATCTCTAACTACTTAGAAAAGTTTAAGAATATACCGGAAGATTTTGAAAAAATGAAGAAAAAAATTTTAGGTGAATAGAATGGTAGAAGAAAAAGTAGAAGAGGAGCTACCTAAGATAGAAACGGTTTCACCTTTAGAAAAATGGCAGCCAAGAACTTCCCTAGGAAAAGAGGTTTTTGAAGGAAAGATTACAAGTATAGAGGAAATTTTCAAGTCCGGAAGAAAGATTACTGAACCTGAAATTGTCGACAAACTTTTACCAAACTTGAAAAGCGAGCTAATTCTTATAGGAGGAAGAACAGGAAAAGGTGGGGGAATCCAAAGAATTCCTGTGAAGATTACCGCAACCATGCACAAATCAGGAAGAAGGTTCAAAATGACTGCTTTTGTTGTTGTTGGAAATGAAGACGGAATTGTTGGTATTGGAAAAGGATCAGCTCCTGAAGCAAGAGATGCTATAGCTAAAGCTATACAAAAAGCAAAACTTAACATACTAAAAATTAAAAGAGGATGTGGTAGCTTTGAGTGTAGCTGTGATGAACCTCATTCTATTCCTTTCAAAATTGAGGGAAAATGTGGCTCAGTAAGAGCAGTTTTGCTACCTGCGCCAAAAGGGGTTGGCTTGGTAGCTAGCGATGAAGCAAAGAAGATTTTAAAACTAGCCGGAATAAAGGATGTTTGGGTAAAAACTTTTGGGAACACTTCGACCAGAATGAACCTAATAGGAGCGATTTTTGACGCTTTGAAAAATCTATACATTTACGAGAAAGGTGAATAAATGTTAGCGGTTATAAGGATAAGAGGTAAAGCTAGAAAAGAAATAGAAGATACTTTGAGAATGCTTAGGCTTAAGCATGTGAATAACTGTGTAATCTTGCCAGAAACTCCAAGCTTTAAAGGAATGGTACAAAAAGTCAAAGATTTTGTAACATGGGGTGAAATAGACAAAGAAACTTTAGTAGAGCTTCTAAGGAAAAGGTTAAGAGCTTTGGGAGATAAAAGAGTTGATGAAAAGATTTTAAAAGAAATAACAAATTTTGATAGTTTTGAAGATTTTGCTTCTGCCTTGCTTGAAGAAAAGGTTAAGTTAAAGGATTTTGAAAAACTTAAACCTGTTTTTAGGTTAACACCACCTTCAAAGGGGTTTAAATCCGTAAAAGAGCACTATCCAAAAGGAGATTTAGGCTATAGAGGAAAAGAAATAAACGAATTGCTTAAGAGGATGATTTAATGGTCGTGAGAAGGGAGAAAAAGGTTAGAAAATACAGAGGACATCGTACTTATGGCTACGGAAGCCACAAGAAGCACAGAGGGAAAGGAAGCAGAGGAGGTAGAGGCTTTGCCGGGATGCATAAGCACAAATGGACCTATACTGTTAAGTACGCGAAAGATCATTTTGGAAAAAGAGGTTTTAAAAGGCCTTTTGATGTTAAAGAAATTAAGTCCATAAACCTTGAAGAACTAGATAAAAAAGCAGAAAGCCTCTTAGAACAAAAAATTGCAGAAAAAGATGGAGAAAAAATAAAAATAAATGTCTTAAAACTCGGTTATGAAAAGGTCCTAGGTACAGGAAAAATAACCAAACCCTTAATAATTGAAGCAAAGTTTTTCTCTAAAAAAGCCGTAAGAAAGATAGAAGAAGCTGGGGGGAAAGCTGTAGTTGTTCAATAGTTTTTCAAGAATTTAAAAAGTTTTTGGTATAGGGATAAACGAGCTTCTTCTAAATATTTAAATTAGAACACTCAATTTTAAAGATAATGGTAGAAATAGAAAAAATAACAAGATTTTTGCCTTCGATCCAAAAACCAACTTACAAGCAAAGCTTTAACAAAAAATTAACCTGGACTTTGATAGCATTAGTTCTTTACTTAGCATTGTCTCATATAGCAGTTTATGGTATTGCCTCAACACCACAATTTGAGGCATTAGTTCAAATTCAAACTCTTCTAGGAGCAAGGTTTGGCAGCTTATTAACCTTAGGGATTGGACCGATAGTAACTTCAGGAATAATTCTTCAACTTTTGGTAGGTTCGAAAATAATAAACTGGGATATGACAAAACCAGAAGGAAGAGAAAAATTTCAGGCTTGGAGTAAGTTTTTGGCTTTCTTATTCTGCTTTTTAGAAGCAATAGCTTTTGTTGTAGCAGGAAACATTCCAGTTATAGGAGGAGTTGGAATGTATATTTTCGTAATTCTTCAACTTGCGGCAGGTGGTGTAATAGTAATTCTTTTAGACGAGTTAGTGAGTAAATGGGGTTTTGGTTCAGGAGTAAGTCTTTTTATAGCAGCAGGAGTTGCAACTCAAATAATAATAAACGTTTTTAGTCCTTGTGGCCCATCTAGCATGGTATGGCTTTGCAAAACAACAACTCCCACTGGGGAGTTTGTAGGTAGGCTGTGGGGTTTTTTTGCTAACATCTTAGCAGGAAATAATTGGCTTGCTTTATCTTATTTAATCCCCTTGCTTTCAACGGTTATAATTTTCTTGATAGTAGTTTACATTCAAGGAATCCATATCCCAATTCCTTTGTCTTTTACAGCAATAAGAGGTTTTGGAAGAACATGGAGTTTAAAACTTTTGTATACAAGTAACATTCCAGTGATTTTGGTGGCTGCACTGTTGGCTAACATTCAGCTTTTCAGTAGAGTAGGCTTACAAGAAACAGAGAATGCTTTTTGTAGCTTTCTGGGTTGTTTTGAAAAGGTAGCCCAACCAGACGGAAGCTACACTCCTGGTAACCCCATAAGTGGAGTTGTTTATTTTCTTTCATCTCCAAGGAATCTATTACTCGAACTTTTAAGTTTAGCTTTTCCAAATCTTTCAACCACAACTTTCAACTCTTGGGAAATAGTTAGAGCAATGACTTACCTTTCTTTTATGGTGGTTGGATGCGCTATTTTCTCTTATTTCTGGATAAACACTTCAGGAATGGATCCTGCAAGCGTTGCTGAGCAAATAGATGCTATAGGTTTACACATCCCAGGCTATAGAAGCGATAAAAAGATTATGGAAAACGTTTTGAGAAGATATATCCCCTATCTTGCAGTATTAGGTGGAATAATAGTAGGAATTTTAGCTGCATTTGCAGATTTCTTGGGAGCAATAGGTACAGGAACAGGAATCTTATTAACTGTTATGATTATTTATAGTTATTATGAAGAATTAAGTATGCAAAGAGAGGAAGAAATGCACCCATTGATAAAGAAAATCTTAGGTTGATTAAAATGCTTGAAATATTATACAAACCCCATATCTTATTGTTAATGATTTCTTCAGCTATCACTTTATTTCTCCTTCTTCTAAACAGAATTCTGGTAAAAAAAGACGTCTTAAAAGAAATAAAAACAAGAATGATTGAAATAAGGGAAAATCTGACCAAAGCCCAGGCCTTAGGCAATACTCAAGAAGTAAATCTTTACTTAAACGAACTTTTGAAAGTTAACTCAGAATACATGCGTCAAAACCTTAAAGTATTAGTAGCTTCTATGTTAGTATTGATAGCGGTTCTACCTTTCTTAAGCAACGCTTTTAGTGGTATGACAGTTTCAATCCCGTTTGAAGTTCCCTTTATAGGCTCAAAACTAAACTGGAGTATTTGGTATATATTGGTTTCTTTTTCAGTAGGATGGGTAGCAAAAAAACTACTGGAAGGTGAGTAGCATTAAAAAAGTAAAAGTTAGAACTCCTGGAAATAGGCTTGTAATCCATTTAAAAAAGAAAAAACCAAGTATCGCAAAATGCGCAATATGTAAAAAGCCTTTACATGGGATAAAAAGGCTTTCGCCTTCAGAAATGAAAAAATTGGGAAAAAGTGAAAAAAGACCAGAAAGGATGTTCGGTGGCTATTTGTGTAGCGCATGCCTTAAAGAATTTTTAAAGGAAAAGGCAAGGAAGGAGTGGGAAAATGCTTGAAGTTGGAAGAGTTTGTATGAAAATTAGTGGAAGGGAAGCGGGAAAATATTGCGTGGTTTTAAAGAAAATAGATAAAAGCTTCGTTCTAGTGACAGGGCCAAAACTTTTAACAGGAATAAAAAGAAGAAAGTGCAATGTAGCTCATCTTGAGCCATTACCTTATAAGCTTGAGATAAAAGAAGATGCTAGCGACGAAGAAGTTATTCAGGCCTTTAAAAATTCAGAAATAGCAAACAAGCTTGGGCTTAAGTTTCCAAGTGAGGGACAAATAAAAGCAGCAAAGGAGAAAGAAAAACTTAAAGAAGCTAAGGAAGAAAAACCCAAAAAGAAAAAGTAGCTACTCGATATGATTGCCAGGAACAGAGATTATTTTCTTAGTCAATTTAAGTACAATTCTTTTTTTAAATTCTTCTATTTTAGAATGCCAGTAAATGTTACCCTGAGCTATTTTCTTTTTCTTCACCTTTCCCTGATTACAAAGCCAGTCCATTCTCTTTTTTATAGTTTCTAGTGTATCAGGTCTTATAGGAATGTTTTCAAGTTCAAGTATTTCTGTAGGCGTGCAAGGTGAGTTTGCAAGGATAAGTATTTCAAGTCTTTCTTCGTCTGGATATTCAAAAACCTTTTTTGGCATTTTTCTCACTTATTATGCCGATTTCCTTTAATTATAAATTAACTTTTCTGATTTATATTAATTAATTATTAATTAAAAAAAACCAATTATTAAAAACTTAAAAACAAGTTTTAGAAAATTTTAGCTAAAGGAGCGAGGTAAAAATATAACATTTTTTATCAGTCGGTGATGAAAGAAAGATTAAGTTTATAAGTTTTTTGACAAAAAAACAGAAAAGTTAAAAAGGTTTTTTCATATGCAAATAAAAAGCTTTGCATACTATTAAGTAATAATGAAAAAATTAGCCTTAGCTGTTATTGCTTGTTTGGTAGTAAGCTTAACCTTTGTTGAGGTAGCAAATTCCATATCTCCAACAAGAAGAAAATTGATTGTAACATTGCCAAAAGAGATTGAAGGTTTTGCAGGAGAAGAAATAGTAGTCTCTGGAAAGATTTCTTCAAAAGGAACTTGGATGAGAAAAGTTTTTGTCTTTGTTGAAGACTTGCCTCTTACTTACGTGATCGAGCCAGATTATTTTGAAGTTATTCCTTTCACTAAACCAGGAGAATTCCAGCTTAAAATAAAAATCCCTGACAACATAGAAGAAGAAAAGGTTTATGTAGCAACTATTATAGCTCAAGAAACTTACACTGCCTACAGGACAGAAGGAGTAGCAACTTTAAAAATTAGAGCAAAGCCAAAGGCAGAATTTTCTCTTTCAAGAATAATAGTCCCGCAAACTATAATAGAAAACCAAAGCTTTCCTTTGAACGTTACCATAGAGAATAAAGGAAGTGTTGAAGAAGAAATAAAAATTTACTTAAAACTCCCTCAACAATGGGTTTATGAAGATGGAATTAAATCTTTAAAACTTAAACCAGGTGAGGCTTCCACTCTAACCTTTAACATTACCCCCTCAAACATAACAGGAAGTGTTTCAATAGTACTTGAATATCCTTATAAGGGAGAATTGGCCAATTTTACAAAACTTGGGCCAATTTTAACCCCCATTTCATTTAAACCTGAAGAAGAATTTCCTGAGGAAGAAATAACAAGCTATTTAGCTGCGATTCAGGAAATTTCACCAGTTCTTATAGTTTTAAACATAATCTTTTTAATCATCATAGCCTGGAACATTTATGGTATGTATAAATCTAAGGAAATAAGGAAAAAGGAAGAAACTATGAAAAAGGGTGAAACAGCATGAAAAAGTTTATAATACTCGCAGCTGCAATTTTACTATCTTTACCTTTAGTTAGAGCATACTTCTTTCTTCCTTTTAAGCTTTCAGTCCCACAAAATTTAAGCGTAAACGCAGGCTCTACGGTAAGCTTTAAAGTTCAAGCAACAAACTTGCTCAATTCAACTCTTGCAAACTTAACATTAGAAGTAAGCGGAATCTCTGGTGCTACAATTTTTCCAAAATCTTTTGAGCTTCAACCAAAAGAAACAAAAGATATTGAGGTTAATTTAACAATTCCAAGTTATCTCGAAGGAAATTACAAGCTATACGTAAAGCTATCTTCTCCAAGATTTTATGACATAAAAACAGTTGACTTAGAAGTTAAAAAGGAAGAGGTTCCGAAAGTAAGTGTTGAATATTTAATAGAGCCTGAGTCTGTATTAGCAGATAAAAAGTTTAGTTTTGGAATTGGAATTAAAAATGAAGAATCAGAAACTGTAAGTGTGTCTCTAAACTTAAGTGTTCCAGAAACATGGAATTATACTCCCTCACAAGTAACTCAAGAAATCAAACCAGGTGAAACAAAAGTCTCTTACTTTTCGGTTTATCCTTCATTAGAAGAAGGGGAAATAATAGCAAAGGTATCCTTCAAGGTTAAAGGAAAAACCTATCAACTAGAAGCAAAAAGCAGCAAAATTACTCCTTATCAAGAGGAGATAATAGCACCAATTCCAACAGGTTTATTTGGTTTAATAACAAGCAGCCCACAACTTTTAGCAACTATTATATTAGCAATCGTGGCAATAATTGTTGTTGCGATAAGATTTTGGACAAAACCTAAAAAAGGAAAGAAATAATTCCAAGTTTAACAAAAAAGTAATTATGAAGAAGTCACTCTTGCTCTTAATTTTTTTCCTTTTAATTCCAGTTTCTCAAGCCATTTCTATAAACTCCTACAGACTCACTCCTAAAGGAATAGTTTATGAAAACACTTCTTTAATTCTCTCAGCTAATGTTACTTCTGATACTAACGTAACAAAAGTTTATGCAACTCTTTTAACTCATACTCTAGATTTTAAGGTAGTTGGCTATAAAATCATTAATCTTAGCCTTGAAATAGGGACAAACAGAAATGGTTTATGGTTTTCTTCAATAAAAGAAAAAGAAGGCTACTATGTGTTAGCAAACATCACTGCTGAAGATATAAACGGAACTTCGGTAACTGTTGAACCTTTCCTAGATTTTATTGTTATTAAAAACACAACAAATATAACAAATGTGAGGAATGAAACTTCACAGAACCTTTCTTGCAATGTAAACTTTAGTCTACAAGCTCAGGAGTTTAACTCTTCTCAAACAATAAATTATTCCGTAAGAATGACAAACTTAGGTAACAGTTTATTTGGCTTAAACTACTCAATTTTTTCTGAGCTTAAAGTTTATCCTAAACCTTTAGAATTAGTTTCCCTTCCTCCTTTTGGTTATGTTGACATAAAGTTTGATTTTGTAACACCAAATTTAACTGAGGACAAGTATTATTCTTTTGTTTTAAACGTAACTAGTAGAGAGTGTAACTTTACCTTTCCTTTTAGCATAAAAGTTAAAAAAATTACAACTCAAACTCAAAAACCTCAAGGCGAAATCCAATTTCCAACTTGGTCTATTGGCAATATCCAATTCCCTGAAATTACCATAGGAAATTGGAAAATTTCCTCTCAACTGTTTCCAGTTTTTCTAGTAATTCTTATAGCAGCTATAGTCTTTGTTTTTCTTATGATAAAAGAGTTTTTTGCGCATGGCCTTAAAGTCAAGGGGGTGAAAAAATCTGGCTGATTAAAGCAGAGGAAGAAACTGACGAAAGTTATGGTAAAAGACCTAGCGAGAGAAGCATAGAAGAGCAAATAAAAAATTCAGTGATAATAGTTGATAAGCATGCAGGACCAACAAGCCATCAAGTAACTCAGTGGGTAAAGGAAATATTTCAAGCAAAAAAGGCTGGTCATGCTGGGACCTTAGAACTTTGAGGAAATCCTGGCGTGACCGGAGTTTTACCTGTAGCCTTAGATAACGCAACAAAAGCTATGAGTGTGCTTTTAGGTTTAGATAAAGAATACGTAGGAGTGATGCACTTACACAAGCAAGTTGATGAAGAAATTTTAAGAGAAGGAGTAAAAAAGTTTGTTGGGAAAATAGTTCAAGTCCCGCCTGTAAGAAGTGCAGTTGCAAGAAAACCAAGAGAAAAAAAAGTTTATTTTTTTGATATTTTGGAAATTGAAGGAAAGGATGTTTTGTTTAAAGTTGGATGCCAAGCTGGAGTTTATATAAGAAAGCTTGTTAGCGATTTAGGCTTAAGCTTAGGAATAGGAGCTCATTTAACTGAGCTAAGAAGGACAAAAGCAGGAAATTTTACTGAAGAGCAGGCTCATTCCTTAGTGGAGATTAGGGATGCTTATGAATTTTGGAAAGAAGGAAATGAAAAATTTTTAAAAGAAATTTTGATTCCTGTTGAGTTTGCTGTTTTGCACTTAAAAAGAGTTTTTGTTAAAGATTCTGCTGTCGATTCAATTTGTCATGGAGCGCCAGTTTTCTGCTCAGGCTTAACAAGAATTCAAGAAGGAATAGAGAAAAATGAAATAGTAGCTGTTTATTCTTTGAAAGAAGAGTTAGTTGCCTTAGGAAAAGCTGTTTTGAATAGCGAGGAAATGTTTGAAAGGAAAAAAGGGATAGCAATAAAAACTGATAAGGTTTTCATAAAACCTGGAACTTATCCAAGTTTCAAATAAAAAAGTTTTATTTTTAAATTTTCAAATAATCCTTATGCTTCCAAAAGAGCTTTTAGAAATTTTGGCTTGTCCAAAATGTAAGGAAAAGATAGAAGAAAGGGAAATGTTTTTGGTTTGCAAAAAATGCGAGCTTGCTTTTCCTGTTCTAGAAAACGTTCCTGACCTGCTTTTAGAAGATGCCTGGCCTTTAGAGAAAGCAAAGCTTAATAACTTTAAACACGATTTAAAATTGTGAAAGAATGAAGATAAACGAGTTAAAAAATGGAATGAGTAATGTAAGCTTAAGAGCAAAAGTTATTGACATTTCTGATAAGCGTGAAGTAATGACAAGGTATGGAAAAAGAAGTGTTGCCGACGCTACTATTGAAGATGAAACTGGGCAAGTAACTTTAACCTTATGGGGAGAGCAAATAAAAGCTGTAAGCATAGGTGATACTGTTTCAATAACAGGAGCTTTTGTTACTGAGTTTAGGGATAAGCTTCAGGTTTCTGTACCAAGAAGTGGAAGAATAGTGAGGGAGTGAAAAACTTACTTTAAATAATACTTTCAAACCCAAGTATATAATCCTTCAAGATTATAAACCAGTTAGCACTAGCATGAGCTACTATGCTGGGTAAAACATTTCTTCTGTTAACTAAGTAAAGAATTCCGTAAAGCATAGAAAGAGAAAACCTAAGAATAAACTGGAAAAGAGTAAAATTTTCATGAGCAAGAACAAAAACAAGCGAGGAAATAAGAAGCCATACAAAATAATAAGCATACTCTTTTTCTCTGTTAAATTTCACTCCTCTCAACTTTAAAACAGCTAGTAAGCCTGAACCACAAAAGCCAAGAAATACAGCTCTTGTTAAAAATTCTTCAGCAATTGGAGAAAGAAAGCCAGAGGTCAAACCTGCAAACCAAACTGGCTCAAAAAATCCGTGCAAAGGGCTATGAAAAATTAAAGAAAGAAAAACTTCAAGCAGGATAGAATAAACTACAGGAACAAAAACAATTCTTTTTAAACTTGCTCTCTTAACTTTTAAGCAATCTAATAAAAACAAAAAGGTTTCAAGCTTCCTTTTATTTTTAATTCTTTTTTTGAGAAAATTTTCCAAATTTTTCCAATAAGCTTGAAAATAAAAGAAAATTGCAGTTAAAACCAAAGGAATTAAAAACCTGTTAAGCAAAAATTCATTCATAAATTAAAATTAACTTTTATGGTATTTTTTATTTCCGAGAAGCAAAAAAAGCTTAAATTTTTTTGTTTTTAACTTTTTCCCATGAAAAAAGCAGTAAGATTGAAGAATTATAAGGAAAAGATTTTAGACATAGCTTATTATAGTATAACAGGTGGCGCTCTTTTTCTTCAAAACCTTTTGTTTTATGAGATAGCAACAAAAGGATATTTTAGGGCTGCCGAACAAAATCCATACATTCTTGGGGCAGAGCTAGGAATTACAATTTTAGGGGATTTTCTTTTTTTAAAGAATTACGTCAAATTTCTCAAAAGTTTAAAGAAAAGAGATTAATTTTTCTTATTTAAATTTTACAAAAATTTTCTACTTTACAACTAAGGTTATAATCAAACCAACTGAACCTAGAATTAAACCAATTAACGCTCCATAAGTTGGGAATTGTTTAAAAATTAAATAGGCTAAAATTGGTTCTACTATCAAAATAGAAACTATTGAAACTACGCTTACTATCCAAATGTTTTTAAAAGCAATTATTCCCAAAAAATAACCAGCTATTAAAGGTAATCCTGCGATAGTTATCAAAAGAAAAAACCAAAGGAATGTTTCGCTTGATATTTTATTCTCATTTAAAACTTTGTTTGCGCCAGCAATCTCAGAATAAATCGCTAAAGCTTCTCCAAGAAACAAAAGCAATATACTTAAAGCTTGTAAAACAGCACTCATAAAATTAATTTGATAAATTTAATTTTTAAGTTCTAATATTTTAAAATTAAAACTCATATTTTAATTAGACTCAAGGTCTGAATAAAGATGAGGAAGCCGAGGTGGCGGAACCTGGCTAACGCGCCAGCCTTGAGTCTTTCAATGATAAAATGGCTTGACTCTGACTAATGATGAGTCGGAGGTGAGTTGAGAAAGCTGGTGGGGCTTTGCCCCTTCTGGGTTCAAATCCCAGCCTCGGCGCTGAACTTAGTTATCTGAGTTACTATAATCTTAAAAGCTTTTTTTCTAAAATTTCATTATGGAAAAATTTGAAGTCGTGATAAAACCAGAAGAAATCCTAAGAACTCTTTCTATATTAGGCCTTTTTCGAAATGACCCAGCAATCTTTTCAAGAAACAAGTATGCTATACAAGCTTGTAAGCTTGTAACAAAAGTTTACGGAAGAGATAAACTTATAAAATTGCAATACACAGGAGAATTTTTCCTCCCAATCCTCATTTTGAACAAAGAAGAATTTTTTTACTTCAATTGTATAAAAGATGGCGATTGCTGTATCAAAAGGAAAGTTTCTGTTCTTCCAGAAGAATTTGAAAAAATCTGTTCTTTTATCGGCCTTGATAGAAAACAAACCTTCAAGCACTACTTTGAAGTTTCTGATGATATTCTAACTCTTAAACAAAAGCCTGACGGTAAATGCATTTTCCTGAGCAATTCAAACTTATGCGAAATTTATCCTGTTAGGCCTGGAGTTTGTAAGAAATATCCTTTTTTACATGTTGATAAAAAGTATGTGGAAATAGAGCTTTGTCCAGGCTGCTTTGAAGGAGAAAAAATTAAGATTGGAAAATGGATAAAAGAAAATAAGATAGAAGAGTTTAGAAAAAAAGTTGAAGATTATGAAGATTCTTTCATTTCTTATTCCTCAAACCTTGAAAAATACGGCTTGTTTGAACCAGATTCGAAACAAATCGTTCTAAGACTTTACAATATAATTTGATTAATTTTAAATACTTCAAAAAACAAAAATAAGAGTGGGCATTGGTTAAAGCAATTTTAGCCCTTGAAGATGGAACAATTCTTGAAGGGAAAGGCTTTGGTTATCCTTGTGAAGTTTCTGGTGAGGTTGTTTTTAATACTGGAATGGTAGGCTACCCAGAAGCTTTAACAGATCCTTCTTATTTCGGTCAAATTCTTGTTCAAACTTATGTTCTTATAGGTTGCTATGGAGTACCTTCCCTTTCTATAAAAGAAAAAGGGATTCCTTTGCACTTCGAGTCCGAAGGAATAAAAGTTAAAGGTTATGTTATTTCTGAGCTTCAGAGAAACCCAAGCCACTGGACTTGTAAGAAAAGTTTAGAAGAATGGCTTTATGAGCAAAAAATTCCAGGAATAGAAGGAATAGATACTCGTGAACTAACAAAAAAATTAAGAATAAAGGGAGTTATGCTTGGAATTCTAAAAGTTGGAGATTATGATTTAGAAGAAATAAAAGGAAAACTGAATAAAATAGAGGACCCAAACAAAAGAAATTTGGTTAAAGAGGTTAGTATTTCTAAGCCAATAGAATATAATTCTGGGAAAAGAAAAGTTGTTTTGATAGATTGTGGGACAAAATACGGAATTTTAAGAAGTCTGCTTGAAAGAAATTTTAGTGTGATAAGAGTTCCTTACAATTTTTCTTGTGATAAAATTCTTGACTTTGAACCAAACGGAATAGTTATTTCAAACGGCCCAGGAAATCCAGAAATGGTTAAAGAAACCATAGAAACAGTGAAAAAACTCTTAGAAACTGAGTTACCGATAATGGGAATTTGCCTTGGAAACCAAATTCTCGCCTTAGCTTCTGGTGCAAAAACTTACAAACTTAAGTTTGGTCACAGAGGCCAAAACCACCCTGTAATTGATTTGAAAACAAAAAAATGCTACATAACAAGTCAAAACCATGGCTATGCTGTAGAAGAAGAATCTTTGAAAGAAACCGATTTTGAGCCTTGGTTCATAAACGCTAACGATAAAACAATAGAAGGAATAAAACACAAGAAAAAAAGTATTTTCGGAGTGCAATTCCATCCAGAAGCCTCTCCTGGTCCTTTAGACACAGAATTCCTTTTTGACTTGTTCTTAAAAGAGGTGAAAAAATGCCAAGGCTAAAAGGAATAAATAAAGTTTTAATCCTTGGTTCAGGAGCTATAAAAATAGGTGAAGCTGGGGAGTTTGATTATTCAGGAGCGCAAGCAATAAAAGCCTTAAAAGAAGAAGGAATAAAAGTAATTCTTGTTAATCCAAATGTTGCAACAATTCAAACTGATGAGAGGTTTGTGGATAAAGTTTATTTCTTACCAATTACTCCGGATTTTGTCGAAAAAGTGATAGAAGAAGAAAGGCCAGATGGAATTCTTTTAACTTTTGGTGGCCAAACTGCTTTGAATTGCGGAGTTGAACTTTTTGAAAGAGGGGTTTATGAAAAGTATAACGTAAGAGTTTTGGGAACTAGTGTAGAAGCAATAGAAAACGCAAGTAACAGAGAAAAATTCAGAAGAATTTTAACTGAAAATAAAATTCCTGTTCCAAGAAGCGGGAAAGCAAATAGTATAGAAGAAGCTATAGAAGTTGCTAATAAAATAGGCTATCCTGTAATGGTAAGGGTAGCTTATACTCTTGGCGGCCAAGGAACAGGCGTAGCCTATGATGAAAACCAGCTTAAAGAAATTGTTTCTCGTGGCTTAGCTCACAGCAGAATAAAACAAGTTTTAATAGAAGAATACTTAGGAAAATGGAAGGAAGTTGAGTATGAAGTGATGAGAGATTGTGAAGATAATTGCGCAATAGTTTGCAATATGGAAAATTTTGACCCCATGGGAATTCATACTGGCGATAGTATAGTTGTTGCTCCTTCCCAAACTTTGACAAACAGAGAATATCATTTACTAAGAAGCGTAAGCTTCAAAGTAGTAAGAGCTTTAAAAATTATAGGGGAATGCAACATTCAATTTGCTCTTAACCCGAAAAACGAAGAGTTTAGAGTTATAGAAGTTAATCCAAGACTTTCAAGAAGTTCTGCCTTAGCTTCAAAGGCTACAGGCTACCCTATAGCTTATATAGCTGCTAAGCTTGCTCTAGGTTATACTTTACCAGAGCTTAAAAACAAAGTTACTGGAGTTACTACTGCATGCTTCGAACCTGCTTTGGATTACATAGTTGTTAAAATTCCTAGATGGGATTTTCAAAAGTTTAGGAAAGTTAGCAGAAGAATAGGAACTCAAATGAAATCTGTAGGTGAAGTAATGGCAATAGGAAGAAGGTTTGAAGAAGCCTTGCAAAAAGCAGTTAGAATGCTTGATATAGGAAAAGAGCTTACTGATACTCAAGATTTAGAAGAGGATTTAGAAAGAATAAAAGAAGAATTGGAAAACCCGACAGACCAAAGACTTTTCTACATAGTCAAAGCTATACAAAAAGGGATGGAAATAGAAGAAATTTACCAGCTCACAGGAATAGACAAATGGTTCTTGTTTAAAATAAAAGAAATAGTTGAAGCTGAAAGAAATTTCAAGAGTTTAGACAAAGAAAGCTTAAGAGAAATGAAAAAGCTTGGCTTTTCTGACAAGAAAATCGCCCAACTTTTGGGAATAAGTGAGAAAGAAGTTAGAGAAAAAAGAAAATCTTTTGGAATTTTGCCTGTAGTAAAACAAATAGATACGCTAGCGGCTGAGTGGCCTGCTCAAACAAATTACCTTTACCTAACTTATAATGGCGAAAAGGATGATATAGAATTTCCAAACAAAACAAAAGCAATTGTTCTTGGTTCAGGTTGTTATAGAATTGGTTCAAGCGTAGAGTTTGACTGGTGCTGCGTGAACATGGCCTGGGCTTTAAAAAATAAGGTTGATGAAGTTATAATGATAAACTATAACCCAGAAACCGTTTCTACAGATTTTGACGTTTTGGACAAACTTTACTTTGAGGAATTAACCCTAGAAAGAGTTTTGGATATAGTTGAAAAGGAAAATCCTTTAGGAGTAGTAGTAAGCGTTGGTGGTCAAATTCCAAACAACTTAGCTTTGAAACTTGCAAGCTTTGGTGTAAAACTTCTTGGAACAAGCGCAGAAAGCATAGATAGAGCTGAAGATAGAGCAAAGTTTAGCTCTTTGCTAAACGAATTAAGAATTCCTCAACCAGAATGGTGCAAGGCTGAAAGTATAGATAAAGTAAAAGAGTTTGCTCAAGATTTTGGCTATCCTGTTTTGATCAGGCCTTCTTACGTCCTTTCAGGTTCTGCCATGAAAGTTGCAAAAAATGAAAAAGAACTAGAAGAATACCTGAAACTTGCTTCGAAAGTTTCAAGAGAGTACCCTGTTGTTGTTTCGAAGTTTATAGAAGGAGCAAAAGAGGTTGAAGTTGACGGAGTAAGTGATGGAGAAAACGTTTTCATAGGAGCAATAATTGAGCATATCGAACAAGCAGGAGTTCATTCAGGCGACGCTACCATGACAATTCCTCCTATAAGTTTAAGCGAAGAAATAAAAAGAAAGATTAGGGTTTATGTAAAAAACATAGCAAGAAAACTTAAGATTATTGGCCCTTTTAACGTTCAGTTCCTTGTTAAGGATAATGAAGCTTACGTTATTGAATGCAACTTAAGAGCAAGTAGAAGCATGCCTTTTGTCTCAAAAACAATAGGAATAAACTTGATGGAACTAGCTGCTAAAGCAATTTTTGGAGAAGAGATTCTTGATGGAGAAAAAGTTCCTAAGAAGTATGGAGTAAAGTCACCACAGTTCTCTTTTATGCGTCTAGAAAAAGCAGATCCTATACTAAGCGTTGAAATGGTTTCTACAGGAGAAGTAGCCTGCTTTGGTCAAAGTTTTGAGGAAGCTTTTATTAAATCTTTGATGGCAAGCGGTATTAATATACCAAAGCCAGGTGACAAAGTTTTATTAATCTCAAACAACAGCTTAGGAGCAGAGATAGGAAGGTTGCTCGAAAATAAAGGATTCCAAGTTTTTGTCCCTTCAAGTATTTACCAAAACTTTAACTATTTATTCCACGCAAGAGAAATAAAAGAAGAGGTATTAGATTTGCTAGCTAACAAAGAAATAAAGCTAGTGATAAACGTACCTTCAGAAGAGAGTGATTTAGAATATTATTTAAGAAGAAAGGCTGTAGAATTTGGAATTCCTTTGATCACAAACTTTAACTTACTTGAAAGGCTTTTAAGGGCGTTAGTATGAATTTCAAAGGAAAAGATATTATATCGATAAGAGATTTAGAAAAAAGAGAAATAGAAAAAATTCTTGAGGAAGCAGAAAGAATGGAATCATTGCTTGCTGAAAAAGGTTGTCTAGATTTACTGAAAGGAAAAATTCTTGCAAACTTATTCTTTGAGCCAAGCACAAGGACAAGGCTTTCTTTTGCAAGTGCGATGCAAAAGCTTGGTGGCAGCGTGATAGGTTTTGAAAGTATTGAAGGAACTTCTATAGCAAAAGGTGAAACCTTAATCGATACGATTAGAACAGTAGAGAAATATTGTAACGTAATGGTTATTCGCCATCCAAAAGAAGGTGCTGCAAGGCTTGCAGCAGAAATTTCAGAAAAGCCTGTGATAAATGCAGGTGATGGAGCAAATCAACATCCTACCCAAACTCTTTTAGACTTATATACTATCAAAAAATTAAAGGGAAGAATAGAAGGTTTAAACGTTGCTTTGGTTGGAGATTTAAAGCACGGAAGAGTTATGAAAAGTCTTGCTTACGCTTTAGCTATGTTTAAAGTTAGTTTAACCTTAGTTTCACCTATCGGTTTAGAATTTCCAGAAGAATTTATAATGGAAATTTTGAAAAAGTTTGACGCTGATATAATCCAAACAGACAACATAATCTCAGGAATAAAAAACGCTGATGTAATTTATGTTTGCAGGATTCAGAAGGAAAGGTTTGAAGATGTTTATGAAGCAGAAAAGATTCAAAAGAGCTTTAAGATAACTCCGCGAATCCTTGAAAAAACTAAGGAAGATGTTGTAATATTGCATGCTCTGCCAAAAACTAGTGAGATAGAGCCAAGTATAGATAAAACAAAAAAGGCAAAGTATTTTGAGCAAGTTTATTATGGAATTCCTGTAAGAATGGCTGTTTTGAATCTGGTATGTCCATGAGCGAGAAAGAATTGCTTGTAAGGAAAATAGAAAACGGTACAGTGATAGATCACATTCCAGCCAATCTGGGGTTAAAGGTTGCGTCCCTTTTAAACCTAGAAGAAAATAATTCTATCAGCGTAATTTTAATGAACGTTCCAAGCAAAAAACTAGGAAAAAAAGATGTAGTTAAAGTTGAAAACCGAGAATTAACCGAAAAAGAAGTGAGTAGAATTGCTTTGATAGCCCCTTCTGCAACTCTAAACATAATAAGAAATTGGGAAGTTGTTGAAAAAAGAAAAATTTCCTTGCCAGAAATTTTGGAAGGTGTAATTAAATGCCCAAACAAAAACTGTATAACAAATTATGAGGAAGTAGAAACAAAGTTTGTGGTGGAGGAAAAAGAACCTTTAAGGTTAAGATGTTACTTTTGTGAAAGGATTTTTACAAGGGAAGACGTTACGTAATCTTAATTAGATTTGATTTAAAAATAAAGTTTATGAAAATCAAGGCAATAATTTTTGATTTGGACAATACTCTAATAGATTTTATAAAAATGAAGCAAGAAGCTTGTAAGGCAGCTGTAAAAGCAATGATAAAAAATGGTTTGAGACTTCCTTTCAAAAAAGCTTACAAAAAACTTATGGAAACCTATTTTAAAGTTGGGATAGAATCAGACAAAGCTTTTGAAAAATTTTTGGAAAGCCAAGGTTTTTTGAACGAGAAAATCTTAGCGGCTGGAATAAATGCTTACCTTGAGAAAAAACAAAAATTCCTAAAGCCTTATCCAAAGGTTAAGCAAACTTTGAGGAAATTAAGAAAGCTTGGTTTGAAGCTTGCAATAGTTACTGATGCCCCCAAATTAAAGGCTTATCAAAGAGTTCTGGCTTTGGGAATAGATGAATACTTTGATTTTCTCATAGGAAAAGAGGATACAGGAAAAGAAAAAACAAGCCTAGAACCTTTGAAACTTGCTTTAAAAAAACTTGAACTTAAGCCAGAAGAAGTTCTTTTAGTCGGGGATTCTGTAGAAAGAGACATAAAACCAGCGAAAAAGCTTGGAATCAAAACTGTACTTGCAAAGTATGGACAAGAAAGAAAAGAAAGAGGAAGAGCAGATTTTGAAATTAAAAGTATAGAAGAATTACTTAAAATTGTTCGATAATTTTTTATAGTTTTCTTTTTAACTCTTAATCATGAAGCTAAGACACTTAGGTTACCTCGCTGGAGCTTGTGCCTTAGGTTATTTAAGCTATTATGCCTCTAAAAATCCTGAAGCTCTAAAGGATATTCTTGCTTCTTTTGTAGTCTATGGGGGCTGCACTGTTCTTTACGAAACTCTTAGCTATGCTTGGAAAAAACTTTCTAGATAATCCCCTTTCTCCTCAATTCTTTTTCAACTTCCTCTTGCGACTTACCACAAACTTCGCAACCAGATTTTATTATCCAAACGTCTGGGCTTTTGTGTTTTGTAAACCTTGGTAAGCTTCTACAGCTTCCTCTCTTAACACTTATTGCTCCTGGAATATACCACGCTCGTATTCTTCCCTTATCACAAAATGGACATGTAAGCTCAGCATATTCCCCTCTCATTTTTGATCAACAAAAATATTCTAAACCTTTTCGCACTGGATAGTTACTTCAGTAATCTTGAACACGCCTTTTTCAACCTTAATCTTTCTAATAATTAATTGATTTAAAATAATAAAAAATCTTACTTAATTTTATGACCTTAGAACTAGAAAGATATGAAAAAATCTATCCAGGCTTTAAAGAAAAATTTGCTGAACCTTTTCTACCTTTGTGGCATGTTAGAATAAATACTTTAAAGTTTTCGGTAGACGAAGCAATTAAATTTTTTGAAGAAAAAGGTTTTGAATACGAAAAAATACCTTGGATAAAAGAAGGTTTTTGGGTAAAAACTAAAGAAAATTTAGCAAAAACTATAGAGCATGTTCTAGGCTATTTTTTTATTCAAAATGCTTCTAGCATGATTCCTCCTTTAGTTCTAGAACCTAAGCCTGAAGAAATAATTCTTGACTTATGCGCAGCTCCTGGAGCAAAAACAACCCAGATTGCTGCTATGATGGAAAACAAGGGAGTAATAATCGCTAACGACATAACCTACAAGAGAATAAAAGCTCTGAGAGGAAACTTGCAAAGATGCGGAGTGGCTAACACAATAATAACTATACATTTTGGAGAAAGGTTTTGGAAACTTGGCTTAAAATTTGACAAAATTCTTTTAGATGTGCCATGCTCAGGTACAGGTCAACTTAAGGAAAGAATATTTCAACAAACAAGTTTAACAAGTATAAAAGCTTTACAAAATTTGCAAAAAAAACTGATAATTTCTGCTTCCAAATGTTTGAAAGAGAACGGAACTTTAGTTTATTCAACTTGTTCTATAGAACCGATGGAAAACGAAGAGGTTATAGATTTTGCGATTAAAACACTTGGTTTAAAAGTAGAAGAAATAAAGCTTAAATTTCCCTGTATTAAAGGTTTAACCACGTTTGAAGAAAAAGAGTTCGATAAATCTTTGGCTAAAGCTTTAAGAATCATTCCTTCTCAAAAAACAGAGGGATTTTTTGTATGCAAACTAAGAAAATGACTTTTCTAGGTAGAGAAGAGATAGAAGAATTAGAGAGAATTTTGGAGAAAAATTACGGAACAAAAGTTAGTTTAAAAGATTTTGGTGTAGCAAAAGATAAGGAAGAAAAAATTTGGCTAACAAGCAAAGAAGTTTTAAATTTTGATTTTTCAAAACTTCAAGTTAATTCCCTAGGATTTAACTTTGGTAAATTAAAGAGAAATGAGAAAATTCATTTAACCATAGAAGGTTCACAAATTGTTGGTAAAAATGCAACAAAAAACATAGTGATTTTAAACCAAGAAAATGCTTTAAAATTTATGCAAGGCTTAGATGTTAAGCCAGAGAAAAAAATAAACTGTGAATATCACAACTTTGTCATAGTTAAATTCAAGGATAAAATACTTGGAAGTAGTTTGCTTACTGAGCAAGGTATAAAAAATATGATTCCAAAAAGTAGAAGGATTCCTTTTATTCTATAAGAGCTTTTATCAAGTCTTCTCTAGCTATTATTCCAACAAGCTTTTCATTTTCTATTACGGGTAACCTATTAACATCATTTTTTTCCATCAGCGAAGCTGCCTCTATTAAGCTAGCTTCTGGGTTTATTGAAACAACTTCCTTACTCATAACATCTCTTACCTTAACTTTCAAAATCTTGTTTATTTCTTTTTTCATTTGTAAGTATTCTTTACTGCTCTTTATGAAATCGAACAAAAGCAAGCTTAGCGAAGGAATTTGTGTCAAGTCTGCTTTTTTTAATTTCATACTAACAAACCTTATTATATCGGAAATGCTTATCACTCCGACAACTTTTCCTTCTTCTACTACTGGAGCTCCGGAAATGTTTTTCTCACAGAAAATTTTTGCAGCCTCAAAAATTGAGTCTTCAGGACTTACAAAAATAACGTTATAATTCATGAAATCCCTAACTTTCTTCATATAAATTTTTTTGATTTAAGAAAATTTAAAGTAAAAACTCGTTCAGCCTTTTCACTAATTCTTCTATTTCCTCTCTCTAAAGCATAAAATTTATGCTTGTCTAAACCTTTATTATCTAGAAGCAAACTTAAGTTATCTTACTTCCTTCTTCTATATCTTTTTCTGGCTTTATCAAAACCACATTTCCTTTACTATCTTCTGCAGCAAGAATCATACATTGACTTTCTATTCCAAAAAACTTTTTCCTTTCCAGGTTAAGGATGAAAACATACTTGTTTCCAACAAGTTCCTCAGGTTTATAATAACCAACAAGCCCAGCAACTGCTTGCCTTTTTTCTGTTCCAAAATCAACTATTAGTTTAATTAAATTCCTTGAGTTTGGTATTTGCTCTGCTTCCAAAACTTTCCCTACTCTTAGGTCAAGCTCTTTAAATTGAGCGAAAGATATCTCTGTCATGCTATTTTATTTCTTGTTTTATTTTTAAATCTTTTACTCAAATTTCTTGAACAAAGGCTCAACTTTTCCAATTTTATGTCCAGGTTGAATATCAAGTTTGTCTAAGCTATCAAAATCTTGTTTGTGGACTGAACCTTCTAAGTTAAGCTGAGACCAAATTTTCTCAGAAGTAAAAGGAATAAAAGGTTCGAGAAGCACAGCTAAAGCTTTAACTAGATGCACGCTAACAAATAAGGTTGTTCTACAATCTTCAGGATTTTCCTTAAGAGTTTCCCAAGGCTTTTTGCTTTGGAAGTAAGCATTACCAGCTTTACTTAAACTTAAAATCTTTTTCAAAGCGTCTCTAAACTTAAGTTGCAAAACAAGTTCTTTCACAGAATTTTTTGTAGTAGTTATCTTTTTAATTAGATTGTTTTCTTTTCTTCCCAACTTTTCAGGCTCAGGAACTGTAGAATTAAAATTGTTTCTAACGAAAATCAAAACTCTAAAAACAAGATTCCCAAAATTACCAACAAGCTCAGCGTTAACCTTTTTTTCAAATTCTTTCCAAACAAAATTTGAATCTTTTGTCTCAGGCATTATCAAGCTTAAGTAAAACCTTAAATAATCAGGCTCTATATCTATTTTCTTATCACCAACCTTTACTATAACCTTACTATTCTCAACATCTAGAAAAACTCCCCAGTTTCTACTTTTTGAAATTTTATCCCCTTCATAATTCAAAAACTCTAGGCCACCAACTTGATAAGGAAGATTAAACTCTCCGGTCCCCATCAAAATAGCAGGCCAAATTATCGTATGAAAAACAATATTATCCTTTCCTATAAAATGAACTATTTTTGAACCTTTTTCCTGCCAATACTTTCTCCATTCTTCTGGCTTACCAACTTTTTCAGCCCATTCAACTGTTGAAGAAATGTAACCAATAGGAGCATCAAACCAGCAATAGAAAACTTTATCCTTGAATCCTTCTAGAGGAATTTGAATCCCCCATTTTAAATCTCTTGAAATGCATCTTGGTTTTAAACCTTCTTTTATCCAAGATAAAGCTAAATTTCTCACGTTAGGCTTCCAATGCTTGTTTCCTTTTATCCATTCTTCAAGTTGCTTTTCAAGTTTTGGCAAGTCTAAGAATAAATGCTCAACTTCTTTTATTTCTGGTTTGTTTTTACAAATTATACAATAAGGTTCTATAAGTTCAGAAGGATCAAGCAAACGAGTACAAGATTCACATTGATCGCCTCTTGCAGGTTTATAACCACAATAAGGGCATGTGCCTTCTATCCATCTATCGGGTAAAAATCTTTTATCTACAGGGCAATAAGGAAGCAAAAGTTTCTTCCTTATTATAAATCCGTTCTTAAGCAATCTCAAAAAAATTTCAGTCGTAACTTTATGGTTTATCTCTTTAGAAGTTCTAGAAAAGTTATCGTAGCTTATGCCAAACCAGTCATAAATAAGCTTATGAACTTCGTATAGTTTATCACAAAAATCCTTTGGGCTTAAACCAGCTTTAAAAGCTGCAACTTCTGTTGGTGAACCATGCTCATCAGTACCACCAACGAAAACAACATCGTAACCAAAAAGTCTCAGAAATCTTGCAAAAATATCTGCTGGTAAATGAGAACCTACTATGTTACCTACATGTGGGATATTGTTCACATAAGGTAAAGCTGCTGTTACAAGCCATCTTTCTTTCTCGAAATTAATCACCTATAGATTTATTATTTTGAACTTAAAAATTAAATGGTTTTAGAAAAACATAAAAAGTTTACTTTTCCTTTAATTTTCATGAGTTTTCCACAAGTAACTCAAAAATATCCAGTAATTTTGCCTACTGAAAATTATGGAGATGTTGCTAGGCAATACAGAAGAAGATGGATTAGAAGCTGTATAGATTTTTTAATACTTTATTTTTTGGAACATTACGGAAATCTTCACGGCTATAAGATCATGAAAAAATTAAGAGAAAAGTTTGGTTATAATCCAGGAGCAAGCACAGTTTATCCAACTCTTTGGTCTTTAGAAGAAAGAGGTCTTGTAGAATCTCAAATGATTATAGCCGAAAAACCAAGAAGAGTTTATTCTATAACAAAAAAAGGAAGGTGGCACTTCCGAGTAGGGGTAAGCGAACTTAAAGCTTTAGTTAGAAAAATAAACGTTAAATCCTCGATTCAGAACTGGTACAAAAAATATCTAAGAAAAGTAAGTGATTAAATCTTTATTTCTTCTAAAGAATCTATTATCAAGTCTGGTTTGACCTTTTTTGCCTCCTTATCTATTCCTGTTTTAACCAAAACAGTATAGTAACCAAGAATCTTTCCTGCCATTATATCTGAATCACATTCATCACCAATCAAAACAGTTTCTTTTCTTGGTGAGCAAACAAAAAGCTGAATAGTTTCTAACATTTCGTTAGAAGGTTTGCCTATAAGCTTTGCTTTTTTATCCGTTATGTATTCTATAGCACTGACCCAAACTCCTGTAGCTGGCATCAATTTTTCTCCTTCAAAATAAACCTTTCCTCTTGCTGTAGCCAATATCTTTGCTCCATTTTTTACTATCTCGTAAGCTTTCATCAGTTTTTCCCAGTTAAAGCTTAAGTCTTGACCGACAACCAAATATTCTGGTTTATTTTCATCAATTTTTACACCATTTTCTTCCAACTCTTCTTTCACTCCTTGACCTATAGGAAAAGCACTAGCATTTTTAATTTTTAAGTAGTTCGCGGCAACAAAACTTGAAGTTATCAAATCGTTATCTTTAACCTCTATCCCAAAGCTTCTTAACTTCTCTACCATCTTTCTTCTGCAAAGCATACTATTATTTGAGACAAAAAGAACTTGCTTTCCTTCTTTTTTTAATTTTTGAATAATTTCTTTTGCTCCTGGAAGCAAACTTACCCAGTTCCAAACAGTTCCGTCTAAATCAAAAATGAAAGTATTAAATTTTTTGAAATCTACCATAATCTTTTTTCCTTCTTGTAAGTTAAAAAACTTTTTATTACTTCTGATTCCAAATAAGAATGGATGGAAGATTTGTTCAAGATAACGGAAGAGCTTGCTAAGAAAATCGAAAAAATGGAATCAGAGAGAATAAGGCTTGCTGAAGTTCTAAGAAAAATTTCTATTTCTTCTGGAATAGAGGAAAAAACTTTTTTTGAAGTTGAAAAGTCAAAACTTGAAAACTTGAAAATTGCTGGTATAGATGGAGGAATAGTGAAGCGTTCTTTACACGGTGTGGATTTGATGCTTTTAAGAGCAGTTGGGGTAATATTCTTTTACTCAAGAGGAAAGCTTGAAAAAGTTGAATATTATCCTGAAGCTTTACCAACGCCTATTCCAAAAATAATTTTTGAACCTTTGCATGAGATAGAGCTTGAGCTTAATTCAAATTACGAGAGACAAATAGTTGAGACTTCTATAGCTTTTGAGGTTATAGAGAATTTTAAACCTGACATAGTTTTTCTTGACGGTTCAATAATCCCTCACTATACAGAAAAACCAGCTAAAGATTCGATACTTTTTCCAACTTACGAAAACTTGATTCAATCTTATTTAAACCTCTTTTCAAAAGCTAGAGAAAAAAATTGTATTTTGGCTGGAGTAATAGAAGACTCAAGAGGAACAAGATTTTGTGAGATAGTTAAAGAAAAAGCTAACCTTAATCCTGAACTGATAGAGTTTAAACCTTTGCTTGAAAACTCAAAAGATACCAATCTTTTAACTTATGCTTTAAAGCTAAACGAAAGGACTTGTGTTTTCAACTATTCTCCTGAACCAGAAAAGCATCCTATTCTAAAAGAGTTTGGTGAATTTTCAAATTCAATATTTTCATTCTATCTAAAAACTGCTGAGTTTGATAGACCAATTAGAGTTGATTTTCTAGGAGAAAAAGATTGTGTAAAAACTGCAAATTTTATTTCTTCTGTTTTGCTTGCTTTGAGCGGGCATGCAGGCTATGGAATGCCTTCTGTTCTTATAGAAGCAGACCAAAGAGCAAAACTTACAGAAAAAGATTTAGAGTTATTTTACTACGATTTGTTAACAAAAGTTGGGAATCTTGCAAGTTTGTTTTCATTGAGAAGAGAACAAAGACCATTTTAAAACTTTTGTGCTTTGATTATTATTGCCCCAGGTTTTCCCAACCATTTTTCGTATTCTTTTTTAGGAATGATTTTTCTCTTATACTTTCTGTAGAGCCTTATAACAACGTTTATAGCTTCTTTTGTGTCTTTCAACTCCTTAACTTCAACTATTCTGAGTCCATTTTTCTTCAGACTGTTGAAATACTCTTCAAAAGAGTGGTAATAATTTTTTATCACATATTCTTTACCATTTTGAAAGAAGTTAGCAACTCCTCCGTTAACAATCACATAAGGATGTAAATCAGAGATTATCAAGAAACCTTTTGGTTTTAAAACTCTCGCCATCTCGGCTACAGCTTTATTTAAGTTTTTTAAGTGCGAAGTTACCAGGTTACATACAACCAAATCAAAGCTATTTTTAGGATAAGGAATTTTATACACAGACGCTACTTTAAATTCAACTTTACTCTTAAAATTTTTTGTTTTAGTCTCGGCTTTTTCTAACATTTTTTTAGAAATATCTATTCCATAAACTTTTGCCCCTTTCTTAAGAAGTTTAAGGGTTATTCTTCCGGCACCACAGCCTACGTCTAAAACTTTTTTACCCCTAACATTCCTTATAATTTTTAACAACGGTTTTCTTCTAAAGTAATTAAAGGATTTTCATCTAAATCGTAGGTCTTTGACCAGATCTCGTATCCTTTCTTAACACTTAGTTTAATCCTTTTTTTTTCATAATTTTACTTTGAACTTCTAAAAAATTATTTTAATACCTTTTTCGTCTCTAAGTACCAAAGGTATAAATCAAGTTCTGCTAAATTTAACTCAACTATTTTAGCAACTTCTCTAAGCAAATTTTCAATTTCAAAATACTTTTTTCTTGATAAAGTTTTAGGCTTTTTAACTAATCCAAATCTTTCAAGTAAGTTAAGAATATGGAAATCTATAATCGCAAAATTTTTATAACCAATGTTTCTTAAAAAATGGCTCGCCTCCTTGTATCCTAAACCTTTAACATTTTCTACTAACCATTCTCTCAATTCTTCTTCTTTTAAACTTTCCATAATTTTTTTTAACTTATCTTTAAACTTTCTTGCTTCAACTATATAATAAGCTCTTGTCTTTGGGAACCTATGGCCAAGCTCTTTTAACTTTTTTTCTAAATCTTCTTTTTCCAGAAACAAAAATCCGTTACCAATTTTTTCCTGAATTCTTATGCTCTTTTCTGCGTTAAAGTTTGCAGTTAAAATACAAAAACAAAGCTCTTTAAAAATTTCTTCGCTTGACTTTTTTCTGTTTTCTTCGAATTCTTTAATCCTAGTTTCAATTAATTTACTTACTTCGCTTTTTTTCAATTTTTCTATCAATTGAACTAATTGCTCCACATCATATTTTTCTATTCCTAAAATATAAGTATGGAAAAAATTTATGTAATCCACAAGCATCAAGCTAGGCATTTGCATTATGACTTAAGACTTGAAATGGAAGGTAAACTAAAAAGCTGGGCTGTTCCAAAAGAACCTCCAAAAGAAAAAGGTGTTAAAAGACTTGCAATTCAAGTTGAAGACCATGATTTGGAGTATGCTAATTTTGAAGGAGAAATTCCAGAAGGACAATACGGAGCTGGAAAAGTTGAAATTTGGGATAAAGGAACATATTTTCTCGAGGAAAAAGACAACAAAAAAATAGTTTTCAGAGTAAACGGTAAAAAGTTACAAGGGAAGTATTGCTTGGTCAATTTCAAGAAAAACTACTGGCTTTTCTTTAAGCTCTAGCTTCTTTCTACTCTTGCAAAGCTTGGTGTTATTATTAGATAACCTTCTTCTAATCCAACTATGTCCCAACCAAACTGTTTGCTTGCTCTTTTCAGTTTTTCTACGCTGTTCCTGAATTCTCCTAGGTCATGTTTTTGCATCTGAGCAGTTCTTAAGAAAACAATATTTCCTTCTTTAACTAACCTTGTTATTCTGTCAACATCAACAAAATCATGTAAAGTTTCAACTCTCACATGAACTAAAGGTTTCTCTTCTTCCTCTGCTGGCAATTCTACTAGAGTCTCTTCTTTTTTCAGACCTTTGAGCAAATCTGTAATCAAACCCATTTACACCACCTTATTTTTATATTGTATTTTATAGATTTAAACCCTTTCAGAGCTCTTCAACAAAATCTGCAGCATTTCTTAGTGAAGCTGAAAAACCTGGTTGAGCACCTAAAACTATTACCCTTTTTCCATATTCCTTAGCTTTCTGAATTATTGGCAAAAAGTCAGCATCTCTTGTCGCTAAGGCTATCGCATCGATATTTTTTGTTAAAATAGCTTCCATTGCTGAAACGGCTAAAGCAACATCTACATCTTGAGCTTCTTCCTCTTCTTTTGCCAAAACCATTATAGTTTCAAAACCTTCGTTTATAACAGCTTCTATCAACTTTTCAGGAGCAAATTGATTTAAAAACACCCTTGCTATAACTATTCTGCCATACTTTTTCACTCTTTTCTTAAGCTCTCTCAAGTCTATAGCAAACTCTTTCCTAAGCATATTTGGACCATCAACAAAAACAGCTATTCTAGGTTTTTCTTTTTTAGCATTCATTCGCTCAGCCTGTGTAAAGGAAATCACTTCCTCTTACTTGAGTAGCTTCCCCACTGAGTATTAAAGAATTGTTCAACTCAAAGCTGCCAATAAACCCTTGGATTATCAAACTCTCTTCTTTTAAATACTTTATTTGGTCCACGCTTCCGTCATTCCTAAGTTTTTTTACTTCTCCATTAATCACGGAAAAGCTTAAGTCTGATTTAAGATTTTCAGCCTTAAAGGTACAGGTAGGAGAACAATCAAAGGGTAAAGCTTCTATTTCGACTTGATAAGCTTTATCTCTACTTCTTTCATATTCTCCTATCCTTATGTAATTTGCCTCCCCAGAAATTCTTAAAGTTCCTACATTTGAAACCTCAAGTCTACCTTTCAACCCTTTCAATTCTATTTCGACCCTTTTGCTTCCAGAAATTTTTTCTATACCTCCATCTACAGAAATGAAGTTGTAAACACTTTTGGCTGTAAAGTTGGAATTTTCTGCCAAGAAACTTTTCCCATAGAAGTTTTTCTTATTCTCTAAACTTAATTCTAGAATCATCTTGAAAGTTTTTGTATTTCTTCCAAGAATAAAAGAAGCGGTTTCGCCAATTTT
Organism: Candidatus Aenigmatarchaeota archaeon; assembly: GCA_039000165.1. GTDB lineage: Archaea > Aenigmatarchaeota > Aenigmatarchaeia > CG10238-14 > SCSR01 > JAVZHQ01. Next base: position 26,299 of record JAWBTW010000001.1, on the reverse strand, counting down.
TCCGCTTAAAAATTCAACTAACTTTTTACCAGAATCTGTGAAAAAAAGTAAACCAATTATCGCTATTATTATTATGGCAGCTAGTACAGGTTTAAAACGCATATTTCCACTAAAAATTTATTAGAGCTTAAAAGATATATTTATATACCAAACATTTAAAAAGACTAGGCACATTATAAAATTGATAAAAATGGATATTTTTAAACCTGAAATTAACATTTGGACAATCATTTACCTAATAATAATTTTTGTAGTCTTACCCGTACTCTACTTAAGGCTCAACTATTTCCAAGTTGTTTGGAGGATGGAAGAGATAGCAAGAACTATAGATTCATATCTTGCTGACGCCCAAAATATACTAATCAGAAAGATTGCAAAAAAACCTTCTAAGGAACTTAAAGAAAAGATTAAACACTTTCTTGAATTTTTCACGATAGAGCCTGTAAAGCTGGACCCGTACGGGATAATAAGCAAGTTTGAACACATCTCAAATTTGGCCGAAGAGAGGCTTAGCTATTTTGTGGACCAAATTGCCAAAGAAAATGATGCAGAAACAAAAGCAAACTTGATGATGGGATTGTCTGGAGCTATAAGTTTAAACTATCTTTCTAAAGTTGTTAAGCATTACTTAGGCTTAGTGAAAAAAACTAAAAATTTCCAACTTGGTTTGTTGTTCCAGTTCAACATGCCTCTTATAGAAAGAGTCTCAAAAGCCTTATATTACGGAACTGAAGCATTAACTAACGGTTGGCCTATAGGTGACGCGATAGGAAACTTGATAGGTGCAAGTTTAGTAGAGAACAGCAGGCTAATGGAAATAGAAAAAGATACTCTGCTTGCAAAGAGAAAAATAAGAGGAAAGGAAGTTTACATAATAAGAGCTAAAGGACCTGGTGGAAGGTTAGGGAGGCTAGGTAAAGCTGTTGAGAAATTAACAAAAAAGGAAAAAATAGCAAAAATAATAACGATAGATGCTGCTGTCAAGCTTGAAGGTGAAGAAACAGGAAGTATAGCTGAAGGAATAGGAGTTGCTATCGGTGGAATAGGAGTTGATAAAGCCTACATAGAAAACATAGCTGTACAAAAGAAAATTCCCATAACCACTATAGTAATCAAAATGAGTGAAGAAGAAGCTATTCAACCCATGAAAAAGGAAATCCTAGGAGCAAAAGAAAAGGTTTTGAAACTTGTCGAAAAGGAAATAGAAAGAACTAAGGAGAAGGGAAAAATAATTGTTGTTGGTGTTGGCAATAGTTGTGGGATAGGGAACACTAAAAAAGAAGTTGAAGAAAGTGAAAGGAAAATCAGAGAAGTTATCAAGATTATGGAAAAAAGAGAGAGAAAAAAGCCAAAGTTGTTTGAAATCTAAGACTCAAAACAGTAACAAACTTTTTGAAATTCTTTTCTTAATTCTTTTACTTCTCCCTCAACATTCTTATTTTCAATTAAAACTTTCTTGAAAAATTCAGCTATAACCTTCATTTCGCTTTCTTTCATTCCAAACCTTGTTAGCTCTTGAACTCCAAGCCTTATTCCGCTAGGATTTTTTGTTGCATCATGAGGAGAATCTGAAGGAAGAGCAATCTTGTTGCAAATTATATTGTTTTTTTCAAGCTTTTCAGCTACTATCTTCCCTCCGCCAAACTCCTTAACGTTAACTATTACTTGATGAGATTCTGTGAAATCAAGTTCAGGACAGAGAACCTTAAAACCAAGATTATAAAGTTCTCTTGCTAGGGTTTTTGCGTTTTTAATTACTTGTTTGGCATAATCTCTTCCAAACTCATTCATCTCTAAAGCAGTTATAGCAAGAGCAGGGAATCTATGAATGTGAGTGTTTGATAATATTCCAGGAAAAATAGCTGTTTGGATTTTTTCCCATTCTTCCTCACTTAAACTATTGCTTCCGATTATTAAGCCACCTTGTGGCCCTTGAAAAGTTTTATGAGTGGAAGAAGTTATCAAATCTGCTCCTTCTTTTAGTGGTTCTTGAAACTCATCGTTATAGATTAAACCAAAAACATGAGAAGCATCGTAAACAATTTTCACATCCTTTATCTCTTCACTTATTTCCTTTATGGGTTCAGGAAAAAGAATAACAGAAGCTCCAAGCATTATAAGCTTTGGTTTAACTCTTCTTATCAACTCGATACTTTTTTCAACGTTTATGTTCATTCTCTTTTCATCGAAAAACATTTCTACACTTTTTAAACCTCTCACTCCTGCTAAACCATACTGGCTTGAGCTTACATGGGCTCCGTTTTGAATCCCCAGACTTGCTATTATGTCACCTGGTTTACAGAAAGCTGTGTAAACTATAAGATTGGCTATTCCTCCAGAAATCGGTCTTACATCAGCAAACCTTGTTTTAAATTTTTTTCTAAAAATTTCGTTACAAAATTCTTCAATTTCGTAAGAATACTTGGTTCCTTGGTAATGGCATTCTTTTCCTGAATGCTCGTTGTATCTTCCTTCAAAATCAGAAACAAAACACTTTTCTGCCAAAGGTGACAAAACACTTTCAGAGGCTATTAAATTTATGCATTCTTTTCTTCTCCATTCGTTCTGTTTTTTTATTATATCCAAAACTTTTTCTTTCAAGAAACTAACCTCCAAAAACCGAGAAGGGTAAAGAAGATAACAACACCTATAAGAAGATAAGCTAAGTGAGTTTTTTCCATACCATTAGTTAAAAGCTGAAACGCGACAAAAATCATAACAGCATCTCTTATTAGCCCTTTTATTCCCATTATTTCAGCTCCCTAAACTTTTTCTGTATTCTTGCTATTCCAATCTTTCTACATTCTTCTGGCATAAGATCTCCTTCTGGACAAAAACCTTTCATACAACTAGGGCCTGCTCTTTCAAACAATGTGGGAGCTATTCTTTTAACTATTCTTAACATTTCTGTGGCTGCACTCCTTATTTCCCATTGTGCTCTTGCACAGCATCTTAAGCTAAAAAAATGGTAAAGCTCCCTAGCGTTCATAGTAACAACAATGTTGGTTTTTGTAGCATTGGGGAGAATAAACCTTGCATCCTCGTAAGCTACTCCTTCTTTTATAAATTCTTCGTACCATTCTGCTATTTTCTTCATTATTTCAACGAATTTTCTTTTCTTCTCTTCATCAAATTTTGGTGGAATCACATACCACTCTTCATTAGTATCAACTTTCACATATCTTTGACTTTGTTGAGTGTAAGAAGCTATTCTATGCCTTACAAGCTCATGTGTTAAACTTCTTGAAACTTCTTCCAAAGCAAAAGTAAATGAAACATGCTCTAAAGGAGAAAGGTGATTATGTCTAAGCAAATCCCTTATTATCTTTTTAATTTTTTCTCTAGACATTTCTCTTTTATATTTTTCAAAAGTATGGGAAGGTGGTTTCTTTTTAAAAGAAGTAGTAGCAGAAGCTGCAACCACTAACTCAGGGTTCGGAGTGTAAGCTAAAAGCTTAACTCTCATAATTACAAGTAATTAACAATTATTCTATTTAAATTTACCAGTCTTTAATTTTTTCAGCTATTTCATTCACTTTTTTCTCCAAGTCCTCAAGACTTCCTTCGTTGATTATTAGAAAGTCTGCTTTTTCTAAACATTCTTTAGTTCTTTGACCATACTCTGGCTCGTTTTCTCCTTGATCCCTTTTGTCTATCTCTAAAAACTCTTCCCATGTCTTTGGATCAGAAGCGTCCATTCTTTTTATCACTCTTTCAAACCTTATCTCTGGTTTGGCATCTACGCCGATCAAAACAAATTTTTTGCCGAACTTCTTCCTAAGAAAGTCAACTTCTCCTGGATTTCTTATCCCATCTATTATTATCATCTCTTTATCTTTCTGCAAGTACTCTACAGCAAGCATAGCCAAAATATGCGTTCCATACTTCCTTCTTAGTTCATTTCCTAAATCTTGCATATTTTTTCTACTAAAATTTCTGTTCTTCTTTTTTTCAAGTTCTGCCTTTATTATGGAAGAAAGAGAAACGGTATAGCAATTAAACTTACTTTGTAAAATTTTTTTAACCGTATCTTTCCCAGAAGCGATAGTTCCTGTTATTCCAACTATTTTTTCCATTAAATTATTTTACTCCTTCATCTATAAAAATTTAAAAAAAAGAAAAAGAAAAATTCTAAATCTTAGTTTATAAGTCGCATGCCCTTAAAGTTTTTCTTCCGTTTGCTTTAGCTCTTGCCATAGCAGTTTTAAGGATTTCTGTAATCTGTTTGTCTAAAGCTGTGAAGAAGTCTCCCCCAACTCTGAAACCTTTAAGTTGATTCTTAACTGCGGACTTAACAACTAATGCCACCTTTACACCTCCTTTCTTCTATTAATATAACCGATATTTAAATTAAATACTTTTTTCTTTTAAAACTTTAAATATTTGCTAGCTAGAATTTGATTAAAGTGGTTTTATGGCGCTAAGACCTGGAAGAACGATGAGAAGAATAGAAAGACCTTACACTAGAATCAGCAAAAAAGTCCCAAGGAAAAGTTATGTTGTGGGAGTGCCTTATCCAAAAACACATCAATTTGAAATGGGAACGAGGAAGGAATATGACTTGACCTTGTACTTAGTGGCAAAGAACAGCGTGCAAATAAGAGACAATGCTTTGGAAGCAGCAAGAGTGGTTGCTCACAAGTTTCTTGAAAAAAATTTAGGCTCGAATTATTTTTTCAAGATTTTACTTTACCCTCATCATGTGTTAAGAGAAAAACCTATAGCAACAGGTGCAGGAGCTGACAGATACTCAAGAGGAATGAGACTAGCTTTTGGAAAACCTGTTGGAACTGCTGTTCAAGTCAAGGAAGGTCAAAGAATTATGATGCTCAAGCTTGACAAAGAAAACTTAGAAGTTGGTAAAAAAGCCTTGAAAAAAGCTGGTCTCAAAATTTCCACTCCTGTAAGAGTTGAAGTAGAAGAATAATAAGATATCTTTAATAGACTAAATAATTAATATGGAATACGTTAAGTGGCTCGATGAACTTTCTAAGGATTCTGTAAACATAGCTGGAGGGAAGGGTGCAAACTTAGGAGAAATGATAAAACTTGGTCTTCCTGTTCCTCCTGGTTTTGTCGTAACGACAAAAGCTTTTGAAAGGTTCATAGAGATTAACAAAATAAAAGAAATAATAGATGATCTTTTAAGGGAATGTGATGTTGATAACACTACCCAACTCCTTGAGACATCACAAAAAATAAAAGAAATTATAGTTTCTCAAGAATATCCAGCTACTATTAAAAATGAAATCATAGAAGCTTACGAAACACTTTCTTATAGCGATATAGGGAAAGAACTAGAAATTGTAAGGTCAGGAAGAGATTTAGCATTAGTTGCAGTAAGAAGTTCAGCAACAGCAGAAGATTTACCAACTGCGAGCTTTGCCGGGCAACAAGCTTCTTTCCTAAACGTTAAAGGTCATAAAGAGTTATTACAATGCGTGAAGGAATGTTTTGCAAGCTTATACGAACCTAGAGCAATTTTTTACAGAGCTAAACAAGGTTTTAAGCATGCTAGTATCGCAGTAGTAGTCCAAAAAATGGTTAACAGCGAAAAAGCTGGGGTAATGTTTACTGTAAATCCTGCTACAGGCGAGGACAATATAGTTATAGAGGCTTGTTGGGGCTTGGGTGAAACTTTAGTTTCTGGAAGAGTTACTCCGGATATTTATATAGTCTCAAAAGATGGCAAAGTTTTGGACAAAAAAATCGGACTTAAGGAAATTATGCGTATAAGAGATTTGGCTACTGACAAAACAGAAGAAATTCCTGTTCCGAGAGATAAAAAAGGAAAACAAATTTTAACAGAAGAAGAATTAGCTAAACTCGCTCATTATGGAGTAATTTTGGAGAATCATTACGGCAGGCCTCAAGATATCGAGTTTGCTATAGAAAAAAACAAAATTTATATAGTTCAGACAAGAGCGATAACTACTGTAGGAAAAGTTGAGAAAGTGGAGGTTGTTGGTGAACCTATTCTTAAGGGTCTAGGAGTTTCGCCTGGAATAGCTTCAGGAAATGTTAAGATTGTTTTAGACCTAAAAGATATAGATAAAGTTGAAAAGGGAGATATTTTAGTTACAACAATGACTTCTCCTGATCTGGTTCCTACTATGAGCAAGTGTGCAGCTATAATAACCGATTCTGGAGGACAAACTTGTCATGCAGCAATAGTTTCAAGAGAAATGAGAATTCCTTGTGTGGTAGGAACTTTAGCTGCAACAAAAATTTTAAAGGACGGACAAGAAGTTACTGTTGACGCTTATCGTGGCTTAATTTATCCTGGGATAATTGAGGTAGAGAGACCAGAAATAGTAGCTCCAGAAGAAGAGGAAGAAGAAATAAAACCAACAATTACTCAGATAAAAGTCAACCTTGCTTTTCCAGAAGGAATAGAAGAAATAGTAAAAAAAGTTGACGGTGTTGGTTTGCTAAGGATAGAGCATATGATACTCAAATCAGGAAAACATCCTGCAAAACTTGTAAGAGAAGGGAGAGAAGAAGAATACATTCAAATTCTTCTTAACGGCATAAGACCAATAGCTCAAGCTTTCTATCCCAAACCTGTGTGGGTAAGAACTTTGGATGCAAGAACTGACGAGCTTAAGCATTTAGAAGGTGGAGAAGAAGAACCAAAAGAAGATAACCCTATGCTTGGATGGCATGGTATAAGAAGAAGCCTTGACGAGCCAGAAATATTAAAAGCAGAGTTTGAAGCAATTAAAAGATTGCATGAAGAAGGTTTAGATAACGTTCATGTAATGCTACCTTTTATAATTTCTGTCGACGAATTTAGAAGAGCAAAAGAAATTGCCTTAGAAGTAAGGCTACCCAAAAGTTGTAAGCTTGGAATAATGGTTGAAGTACCTTCTTGTGCTTTAACTATAGAAGAATTCTGTAAAGAAGGTATAGCCTTTGCTTCCATAGGTTCAAATGATCTGACCATGCTTACATTGGGGGTTGATAGAAATAATGCAAGGTTATCTCATCTTTACTCAGAAATGCATCCAGCTGTTTTAAGGTTAATAAAAGAAACGATAAAAACCTGCAACAAGTATAACGTGGAAAGTTCAATCTGTGGAGAAGCTCCAAGCAATATACCCGAAATGGTCGAATTTTTGGTTGAGTGTGGAATTTCAAGCATTTCTGTTAACATTGATGCAATAAAAAGAGTAAGAGAGATAGTTGCAAAAACTGAAAAAAGGATTTTAGAGGATTTGAGGAGGAAAGAATAATGGACCCTATTCAAGCCTTACAGAATTTAATAACCTCGCTCTTATCTTCCTTCGATTCTCTTTTAAAATCCGTTCCTTATGAATATATTCTGCTTTTTGTTGGTATTTTTCCTATCTTTGTACTCGCCTTAGCCTTATACTTTTTCGAAAAGAAAAAATCCTTAGAAAAAGATGTTTCTATTTTGAGAAAAAAGTTTGAAACTTATGCCTCAAATTTTATGAGAAAATGTGAAGAAGTTCTGATAGAAAAGAGAAATAAAATCGAGGATTTGATTCACAAGGAAGTAATTCCAGAAAGTATAAGAATTTTCATAAAGACCGAACTTTTCAAAAGCCTTGCTCCAACTTTTGATGAAACAAAAATAGATAAAGAAAGCATAAAGACTGAACTTGAAAAGAATGTGGAGTATGTGGAATTTACAAAAAAACTAAGCGAATTCTTAGATAATATTGAAAAAGAAACTATAGAAGACATTAAGAAGTTTTAGTTGAGTTAAAAATGGACTCGCAACGTAAGCATTCTTCTCCATAAAGTTTATTTCCAAAGATATTTCTACATACTGTTGAATTGCAATAACAATTCCCTAGGCTTATTGCTGTAGTTTCACATTCGAAAGGAAGAAACCAAAGAATAATTGCAAAAATTATGAAAATTATCCCAATTATTAACCAAAAGTTCATAATAGTATTTACTCAAACAACTAAATAAAATTAGTAGAAAGAAACTGTTTGTTTCAAAAGTTTTAAAAAGGAAGCTTGTAGAAGTTTAAGATTCACTTTTTTACTAAATAAACTTATTTAATTATGGGAGGTGAAGCACACGAACGAAGAGATAAAAGAATTTAGAATTGTTGATAGCGCTGGAAAAAACGTTTTTGATGAAGAAGGCTCAGCAATGAGGGCTATAGTTCATTTAACAGCAAGTATAGAAAATATGACTACTGTTATGGAAAGTATGACAGAAGATTTTCACGACCTTTCATTAAGCATTTCTAACTTAACAGACATTTTCAACAAGATAAGTAGCTTGCTTGAAAAAATAGTTGAAACTAAGGTTTCAAAGCCAAAAATAGTAAGAAGAAAATTAAAGAGAAGTAAGAAAAAATAGAAAGTTTTAAAACGAGAAAATAACTTATAGGCTGAAAAATAACCTTTAATTGAAATTTTCGTTTTGACCATAATTTTAACTTTTCCATCGATAGGTGTTCATTTAAGTTGAACAAATTCAAATGATTTTTACGTTCACAGAAATTCCGCTAACATCAAATATTTATACTTTGAGATCTCACTAAAAACATAAACATTTAGGAGGTGGAATGGTTTGAGAAGAGTGCTTTGTCTATTTGGTGTCCATAAGTTGGAAAGATATCCAAGGTGGATAAGCACAAACATCTGGTCATTCTGGTCTCCCGAGTCTCGTGAAGACAAGTCGCACTACACTGGATACTTCAACTGTGAGGTCTGTGGTAAGCTAGTGAAGAAGAAGTTACTAGATGTCAGGGTAGCTCAACTGTTCAAAGAGAAACACTATGAGAACGTTTCTGACCCCGAAGATTATATTGTCTTCTATGAACTACATGAGTAGATGGAAAAGAGAGAGTGTTGTAGAAAAGGTTTTTCAGGCAATAGTATAACTGCTTCAATAAGATAGTGTCTACAGCTTTTTCCTCATCTCCTTTTCCTTGTCGCTTCTCTGCTTTCCGCTCTCTCTGATATTGTCCCTGTGTCTATTACAACTACAGGCTTGCTGTTATCTTAAGCGAGGAAAACAGCTTTTAGAAACTAAAACCTCTGCTCAAAAGGTTTTGTTAGGGCTATTGGAGAGAAAAGGGGAAGAGTCTACGAAATAATAGGGGCTGATGAAAATGCTGCTAGCAAAAATTGAGTGCGAAAAGGTTAGTGTGGAAAAATTAGCAGAAATCATTTTTATTTACGTTAAAAAGTTGAACGTTTGGCTTTATGAAAAGAGAGTATATGCAAGCTTTTTTGTTGATTCCTTCACGCTTCTTAAAAGTTTGATTAAAGCTCTTGAAAACAACAAAGTAAAGTTTAGGTTTTATAGAATCGAAGAGGTTGATTATGGACAAGGAAATTAAAAGAATTTTGTGGTTGTGCGGTAAAGCCCTGGCCGGGACTTGAACCCGGGACCTCATGCTTACCAAGCTTACGCTAGCTATGCGCTCTAACCAACTGAGCTACCAGGGCTTTCTAATAATTTATTTTTAGCTTAAACTTAAAACTTCGCTTCCTTTATGCTTTCCTTCAACTGCTCTTAAAATTTCTTCTGGATCACTACCGTCAACTATTATAGTTCTTATTTTCGACCTTGCTATTATCTTCGCAGCAGACAAATCAAAAAGCTTGTACTCTCCTGGTCCTTGCTTATTCTTTAACAAAATCTTTTCTAGTTCCTCGTAACTTAATTTTTCAAGCTTCTTGGCGCTAGGATCTTGAGTTGGGTCAGAAGTATAAACCCCATCTATGTTAGTTGCTTTTATTAAAATATCAGCCCTTACCGCTTCAGCAAATATTGCAGAATCAAAATCTGTAGAATGACCTGGGAATATTCCTGCACCTACAACTATTTTCTCTTCTGGCACACTTTCTAACTCTTCCACACTTTTAACAACATCTTGAAAGGCATGCTCCCCAAAACCGAAATTAAAGTCAAAGCGTTAAGCCTTGTTGCTATAATTCCTATTCTATCAGTTAAAGTTGCTGTAGCATTAGACTGCTTGGCTATTTTTTGATACTCTCTGCATGTCTTACCTCCGCCACAAATCACCACCACTCTATGACCTTTCTCTTTCAATTTTACTAAAACATCTGCATACTTCTTAAAATTTTCGTAAGTGATTTCTTTTGTTAAAATGGAACCTCCCAAACCAATCACTATTTTCATAATTTTTATTAGTGAATAATTAATTATATGGGTTTTCGCTCTTTTGCAAGGGATATCATAGTATTTTACCTTGTTTATGAAGTAATAAGGGGCTATTTCCAGGGCTTGCAAATTTCTTCAAGCATATTTGTAGCTTCAATACTTCTTTTAATATTGACTTTATGGTTTCTTTTAGAAAAAATAGGAATTCTACCAAGCCTTTCAGGAGAGTAGCTTTTCCGCAACCTCAAAATCCTTTTTGGTATTTACATTAAAGAATTCGTAAGTTTCCTTGACTATGGGTACAAGAGCCTTATTTTTCTCTTTCCTTATAGCTTCATTCAAGCTATTTTCCAAACCTATTTTCTGTAGAAATTCTTTTTTATAAATCGCACATAGGGGCTCGAACTTATCCAGAGAATAAGCATAACACACACAATTCACATTTTTGTCGATTCTTGAAATTAGTTCTCTTACAGTTTTTTTCTCAATAAAAGGCATATCACAAGCTACCACAAAAACAAAATTATTTTTTATATGTTTTATTCCAGCAATTATTCCTGCCATAGGAGAAAAAATCTTGCTTTTATCAGCAACTACTTTACAGTTTTTAATTATCTCTTCCATTTTTTCTTTATCTTTTTCGCTTTTCACAACAACAATTATTTCTGAAAACATTTCTCTTAAGTTATCAAAAACATATCTTACTAAAGGTTTACCCTTCAGGATAAGGAATGGTTTGTTTCTAAGTCTTGAGGATTTCCCACCGGCGAGGATCAAACAACTAACTTCCATATATCAATTTAAAAACAAAAGAGTAAATTTAAATTTAATGAAAGTTTTCTCGGTTTGCCCTTATTGCGGGGTTGGTTGTGGAATAGAAGTTGAAATCAAGGGAGGTAAAGCAGTTAAAATAGCTCCGCGAAAGAATCATCCCATTAGTAAAGGGAGACTTTGCATAAAAGGGGCAACTTTACTGGAAATGACAAATCATCCAGAAAGATTAAAGTATCCTTTGATAAGGAAAGGGGATAAGTTTGAGAGAATTTCTTGGAGAAAAGCTTTAGATATAATAGCGGAAGAATTCACCAGGATAAGAGACACTTACGGAAAAAACTCCATAGGGATTTTTTCCTCAACCAAATGCACCAATGAAGAGAATTATTTGATTCAAAAGTTTGCCAGAGTTGTTATAGGCACCAACAACGTAGACAATTGTACTCGCTTATGTCATGCTTCTACTCTGACTGGCTTGTACGAAATTCTTGGAAAGTCAGCCATGACAAACAGCTATGAAGATTTGAAAGAAGCTGAATGTATTTTGGCTTTTGGTGTAAACCCTGCTGTCACTCAACCTATAGGTTTTGAAAGAATTTTAGAGATGAAAAAGCATGGAGGAAAACTTGTAGTTATAGATGTTAGAAAAACAGAAACTGCAGAGAAAGCTGACATTTTTGTTAGAATTAACCCAAACACTGACATACTTTTTATTACTGGATTGATGAAGGTTATAATTGAAGAAAAGTTGGAAAACAAAAAGTTCATTAAAGAAAGGACTTTAGGCTTTGAGCAATTTAAAAGAAGTCTAGAAAAGTTTGACCTCAGCTATATTTCCAGAATCACTGGTGTTGAAGAGAAAACTATAAGAGAAGTAGCCTTGCTTTATGCTAAATCCAAGAGGGCTGCTGTACTGATTGGAATGGGAATGACTCAACATAGTAATGGTGTTGAAAATATATTGACGATAGGAGATTTGGTTTTGCTTACTGGAAATTTTGGAAAGCCAGGATCAGGAATTAATCCTTTAAGAGGATGTAATAATGTTCAAGGAGCTTGTGATGTAGGAGCTCTACCCAATGTTTATCCTGGTTATTCTTCCTTAACCCAAGAAACTATAAGGAAATTCGAAAAAATCTGGAGAGTAAAAGGTTTACCTATTTCTAAGGGATTAACAGAGTATGAAATGATAGAAGCCATTCCAGAAAGAATTCTTGGAATGTATATAATTGGAAATAATCCAGTAGTTTCACTACCTAACTCTAATAGAGTTGAAGAAAACTTAAAAAACCTTGAATTTTTGGTAGTCCAGGATATTTTCATGACAGAAACAGCAAAACTTGCGAACATAATTCTTCCTGCAGCAGACTTCTTAGAAAAAACCGGAACTTTTACAAATAGCGAAAGAAGGGTTCAGCTAATCAACAAAGCAGTTAATCCACCGGGAGAGGCAAAAGAGGACTGGATGATAATAAAGCTTTTGGCAGAAAGGATGGGCTTTAAAGATGAGTTTAACTTTAATTCAGCTGAAGAGATTTTTAATGAAATAAGAAAAGCTGTACCTCAGTATTCTAGAATAACTTACAAAAAACTTGGAAGAAAAGGTATACAATGGCCATGCGATAAGAAAAATCCAAAAGGAACAAAAATCTTGTACACAAAAGATTTTGGTTATCCAGGAAAAAAAGCAGTTTTCTACCCTGTTTCATACGTTGGACCCCAAAGCTTGGACCACGCTTATCCTTATGTTTTAATTTCTCATCGATGGCTTGAACACTTTAACACTGGAGTAATGACAAGAAAAGTTAATACTTTAAATAAGCTTATGTCAGAAGCTTATGTCGAAATTAGCAAAGAGGATGCAGAAGAACTTAAAATCAAAGACGGAGAAATGATAAGAATTTCTTCTCCCTTTGGCAAGCTCGAAATTAAAGCTAAAGTTAGCAGTAGAGTAACAAAAGGATTGCTGTCAATTCCCAACCATTATTCAGAAAAAAGAGCTAACGAGCTAACAAGTCCTATCTTAGATCCTGTCTCAAAAATACCTGCCTTTAAGTATTGTAATGTAAAAATTGAAAAAATAAACAAAAAAGATTAAGCTCGTAACTTAATGAACTATTTTATAGACCAGGTCGTTCTCTCTTACTTTATCGTTAACTTTCAAGCCTATGGAATCGCCTGCTTTTGCGACTTCAATATTTTTATGCTCTATTTGGATGGACAAAGGAGGTTTTTGTCTTAACTTAGTAACCTTACCTTCAATTATTATTTCGTCGTTAACACTTAGCTCATCTTGAAGCTCAACTACTGCCACTCCAATTTTTCCATAATAATGAGTTACTTTTCCGACAAGCTTTTTATTCACTTCTTCCATTTTTTCTTCTTCCATAATTATCCTTCTACACTTTTAATTTAAAAGCTTTTTGCTAAACAGATAAAACATGCTTCTTATACTTGAAAAAATCAGGATAAAAATAGGGTAAAACCCATTTTGTAGCGTATAAAAGGGATTTTAATAGGTCGAAACCTGGACTTACTCTCTTAACCGTTCTGGTAAACACTCCTGCCCTTCTCTCGTAGGAAATTTTGCCATACACTCCTAACATCCTAGAAAACTTATGGTCTTCTGCTATGGCTAACTCAGGATCAAACAAAAACCCTTTTTCTTCATAAATTTTATCACAAACATCTTTTAAAGCTACGATACTAAACCCGGGAATGCTTGGTCCGATTACAAAATTATTTCCTATTTTTAAGGTTGGTAGCTTGCAAGATAACTGAACTATGTAGTTTTCCCCCATCATTCCAAACCTCCTGCTAATTTTTTTAACATCACAAGCTCTTGCAGAAGGTGAAGCTGCAACTATTGGTTTTTCTTTAAAGGCTTTGTACATAACATCAAAGTAATTCTCATACTTGTCGAGTTTTGGGTTTATATAGTTAAAATCAAGTTCAGTACCTGTTGAAAAAAGAGTGTCTATATCTTGGAAGACAATTATTTTTCCTTTGCAATATTTAAAACCAAGGTTTCTTCCTATGCTTGGGGAATCCCAAGATTTATACTTTATTTTACCCGAAGAATAAAGAAATTTTCTATAAGTTTGGTAAGTCTTTTCGCTAACGATAAAAGAATCTTTTAGCTTTGGAATTTCTGAATCGTTACCAGCGTCTACAACTATAAATTCTACTTTTTTATCCCTTTTCCTTTCAAAAACTTCTTTTGTTAGTTCCCAATTTTGAAAAACCTCTTCTATCATTTTCTTTTCTTCATTCTTTGCTGTTGTTACTACTGAGAAAAACGGCATCAAAATAAAAAACGATTTTAAACTTAAAAAATTAAAATTAATTGATGGAAGAGTGGCCAATCCTTAAAAAAATATCTTATAAGCCTGAAAAAGGAGAACTAACCCTAAATAAGCAAAGACTAGTTTTTATGTCTGCAAGAATGCTTCCTTCAATTCATTTAGCCATTTTAAAAACAATAGGGGAAATAGCTAACACTGAAATCTATAAAAGTTGCGAAAAAAGCGCTAAGAACTATTATAAAAGCTGGAAAAAATTTTTACCAAAAGATCTAACAAAAAAAGAGGTTATAGAAGATTTTCTGAAATATCTTGAATACTGGGGTTTTGGTAATGTTGATATAGTTACTCTTGAAGTTGAAGAAGAAATCAAAAGCTTGATAAGAATTTATGACTGTTCCTTTTTCCAATATTATGAAAAATCTAATAAGCCTGTGTGTTATATAACGGCAGGAATTATTGCCGGATTGTTTTCAGCGGTTTTAGATAAAAAAGTTTCTGTTAAGGAAAGAAAATGTAAAGCAATTGGTGACAATTTCTGTGAATTTGAGGTAAGTTTAGCATGAAAGAGGAGATATGGTGGCCTTTGATAAAAGAAGTAAAGTATAGAAAAGGAAAGCTAGAGTTTATAGGATTACCTTATATAGCCTTACCAGCAGAAGTATTGCCGGTCCTAAACAAAGACCTAAGCAAAATAGTTGGGGTAGCAACAAAAGGAATAATTTATCAAGGAGCTTTTGACCAAGCTTATAAAGTTGTGGAAAAGGCTCTTAAGCGAAATTTAATAGCTTACATTCTGACAAAACTTGGGGTTAAAAGAATAGAAATAGCTAAGAAAGTTCTACAAATAGTTGAAGGTGAAGGTTGGGGGAAGGGAGAAATAGTTAAAGAAGGTAAGCTGGAAAAAGGAGAAACTATCATAGGGAGAATTTACAATTCTTTTGAAGCCCAATTTTATGGAAAATCTAAAAAACCAGTTTGTGCTTTCTTAATGGGAAGTTTGGCAGGAGGAGCTTCTGCAATCTGGGGAGAAGAAGTTGTGATTGAAGAGAAAAAATGTAAAGCTATGGGTTATGAATATTGTGAATTTGAAGCAAAGCTTAAACGTTTTCTTTAGGGTAAAAGCCAGATAAAATAACTAAACATTTAAGAACGAAAAAACAAGAAGTATTTATGAAGTTATGGAAAATAATCCTTTTGCTAATTATTTGTTTAGTAGTTTTCTCAATGCTTTATCAGAAAAAACCTGAAACTTATAAGGTAGAGCTTAAGAAGTTTTCATCTTACGAAGAACTTAAAAATTTTGTTAAAACTTCTAGCGAACAATACTTCCCTTTAGTGGGAATAGGCATAGCCAGAGAATATGGGATTGAATCTATAAAAGCGGGAATTCCCTTAGCTGTTCCGGCTGCTCAGGAATATTCAGCAACAAACGTTCAAGTTTTAGGCGTCGATGAAGCAGACATAGTTAAAACTGATGGCCATTACATTTATTTTGTTTACGGGAACAATTTAACGATAGTTGAAGCTTACCCTTTTGAAAACGCAAAAGTTGTTTCAAAAATCTCTTTAAACAAAAGTATTGAAGGGATTTTCATAAACAAAGATAAACTTGTGATTTTCGCTAGCGAATCTTACTTTTATGCTCTTCCAGAGTTTAGAGGGGGACTACTTCCTCCCTATCGTTATACCCCAAAAACTTACATTTATGTTTATGATATTTCGGATAAAGCTAACCCAGTAGTGACAAGAGAAGTCTTCCTTAACGGAACCTATTATGACTCAAGAATGGTAGAAGATTACGTTTACGTTATAGTTAATGAGCCCTTGCAATTTTATGAAGATGAAATAGTTCTTCCTTCGATAGTGGAAGGTAACAAGGTAAAAGAAGTGAAGGCTAATCAAATTTACTATTCACCTGCTTTCGATTATTCTTATACCTTTACCAATATTATAGCTTTAAACACACAAAATGATGAAGAAGAAATAAACGTTAAAACTTTTCTCGTAGGAGCTACTCAAAATCTTTATGTTTCTCCGAACAACATTTACATAGTCTATACCAAAACCTATAGCATTTATGATTTTTACGAAAGAATAGTGGACGAAGCAATCTTGCCTTTAGTTCCACAGGAAGTAAAAGAAAGAATAAAAGAAATAAAAAAACTGAACGTTAGTGCTTATGAAAAGATGGAACAAATAGAAGAAGTAATAGAAAATTATACAGAAACTCTTGACCCCGAACAGGCAGCTTCTTTTATGAAAAATTTACAGAGCAGTTACGAAAGACTAACGGAAGAGATAATTAAAGAATTGGAAAAAACTGTTATTCATAAAATCTCAATCTCTGAAGAAAATATCGAGTATAAGGTTAGTGGAGAAGTACCTGGAAGTGTTTTAAACCAGTTTTCCATGGATGAATACAATAACCATTTTAGGATAGCAACAACTTCAAGCTACGGAAGAGAAGTTTTTAACAACATTTATACTTTAGATGAAAACTTGAATATTTTGGGAAAAATAGAGAATATAGCAAGAACAGAGAGAATTTTTGCTGTGAGGTTTGTTGGTAATAAGGCCTATATGGTAACTTTCAGAAGAACCGATCCTTTGTTTGTTATTGATTTGGAAGATGAAAGAAATCCAAAAATTCTCGGTGAGTTAAAAATTCCAGGATATTCCGATTATCTACATCCTTACGATGAAACACATTTAATAGGGATAGGTAAAGATGCTGACGAAGAAGGAAGAGAGTTGGGAGTAAAAGTTTCTTTCTTTGATGTGAGCGATTTCTCCAATCCCAAAGAAGTTTCGAAGATTGTTATAGGAGGTAAAGGAAGTTATACTCTTGCTTCTTTTGACCACAAAACATTTTTATTCAGCAAATCTAAAAACCTGTTGGTTATTCCAGTTTCTGTAGCAGAAGATTATATACAAAAGTGGCAAGGAGCTTATGTTTTTAACGTTAGTTTGGAAGGAATAAATGAAAGGGGTAGAATTGCTCATACAGAAAAACCTTATGATTACGAGTATGAAGTAAAAAGAGCTCTATACATTGATGACATACTTTACACAATCTCGAACAAAATGATAAAAATGAATAACCTAGAAAAGTTAGAGGAGCTTGCCAAGCTTGAAATTTAATCGCTAAAATACTTTCTCAAACTTTTAACAACTTTCTCTTTCTTTTTCTCAATTTTTACAATTTTTGTTTTTAATTTTCTTAGTAGCTTTAAGGCTTTTTTATGCTTTTTTTCAACCTTTTTCTTTTCTCTTTTCCAACCTCTTATGTACTTTTTAAGCAGAGGTATCTCTTTTTTCAGATCCTTAATTTCTTGCTTTAAAGCTTTAATTCTAGCTTTGTTGGAAACTATTTTTTCCCTAGCTTGAGATATTTGAGTTTTAAGTTGAGATAGAGCATTGCTTGCTTCTTCTTCAACTTTTGAGAGTGAAGAAAACTTTACTTTTAAAGGCTTAAGCTTAGCCAAATACTTTTGTATTCTTTTTAATTTTTTGCTAGCTTTCTTAGAATACTGAGGCAAAATTCTTGCCTTGTAAGATTCGAGCTCTTTTTTCAATTCTTCCTCAATAGCTTTTGCTTCTGTCTTTTCATCCATAATTTTAATTTGTAATTTAATATTTAAAATGTTAATAATTAAGGTTTCTTTAAATCTGCTTTTTTTCCAAACTACCTAGCGACTCTTTTGAACTTAAGTTAAATATTTTTTTCCAATCCACTTTAATGTTATATCTTTCAATTTCTTGTTGTAAACCTATAAGAGTTTCTTCCAAATTTTCCAAAGTCATATTATATTCATAAACAAATTTTTCTAAGGACATATAATAGTTTTCACCTCGTTGTCTAATCCCTCTAGAACTTAGAAAATGATCAGTTTCTGGAACACCTTCGTAAGGGTCTGTATTGAATACCAAAGAGATACCCTTTGGTTTTTTGGCTTGAAGTTCTTTTAAAAATAGAAGATCAGTCAAGAAAAATAAAAAGAGTCCTCTGGAAACGCACATGCTTTTTATTTCCATTTTAAATTTTTAAACTTTGGTTATAACAAACCCGCTTCTCTAAGTCTTTTTTCCCACAAGTTTGCAATCTTTTCTGCTTTTTTTGAAGCGATTCCTACATATTTGGAAGGATTAAAAATTATATTTTTTTGTTCTTCGGTAAACTTTTCAAGGTAAGGTTTAAGATTTTCATCTTGAGTAATAATTTCTGTTAAAGGTTTACCAGTAGAATAAGACTGCTCAACAAGCCTGCTCACGTATTCATGAGAATTTGGATGTCCATAGAAAGAAAGTAAGATGTGGAGAGGCTCTGCGATTATCTTGTCCTTATTCATTTCAAAGTTTTTGAGCATATTGTGGTAATGGGGTTTAAGGTTTTCAGAAATTCTTTTAGCTCTTCTTACAGCGTAGTCAAACTGAACAAGTATTTGGGGTATAAACCTTTGGGAAGCAGAGTTTGTTAAGTCACGTTGATGATCTGAAATTTGATCTAAATAAGTTGTGAAAATGTAGGGAATTGTTGCCTTCCATAAACTTTCTATATTTTCTAATCCTACAGGGTTTGCTTTATGTGGCATAGTTGAAGAGCTTGAAATATCTTTACCTCTTGGCTGACCTACTTCTCCTATTTCTGGTCTTTGTAAGTTCCTCATATCCCTTGCCCAGTTTGCTAGAATATTAAAGCTACTAAACACATAATGCATCAAATCCGCTAAAGGTTCTGGTTGTACTATTTGAGTGGAAATTTCAGTTGGTTTTATTCCCAATTCTACCAAAACTTCTCTCTCAAATTCTTCAGGATCCTCAAAAAACAAAGAAGGAGCATTATAGGCGCCTACTGCACCTGAAAATTTCCCCTCTAAGCTTTCAACCGCCTCTTTTACTTTTAAAATTCTTCTTCCAAACCTACTAACATACCAGGCCATTGTAAAACCAAACGTTATAGGTTCTGCATGCTGCAGATGAGTTCTACCTATTTGTAAAGTATCTTTTTCTTTTCTAGCTAGCTCTATCCAAACTTTTTCCAAAGAAACCATATCAGGAATAATAATATTTTTAAAAGCATCTCTATAGCGCAGCATATTAGCAGTGTCAACTATATCATAAGAAGTTGCTGGTACATGTACAGCTGGCTTTGCTTCATCACTAACTCTTTTCCTTATCATATTGACTTGAGCTATTATGTCATGCCTTGTTCTTTCTTCTTCCTCGTAAACTTCTTTTGCTTTAACTTGTTCACAAGCTTTAAAAATTTCTTCAGCAGATTCTTGGGTTATTATACCTCTTCTTGCTTTAACTTTAGCTAACGCTGCTTCCACTTTTGATTTGTACTTAACAAAAGCCTCTTCTGACAGATATTGCTTTAATTCTTCAACAGAGTACCTATAGTCTGTTGGAGAAAACAAATCAAATATCGATACTTTTTCTTCGCTCATTTTATCACCTAAATTTTTAATCCTTATACACAATATTTTTTGGTTTTATTATTACTTGCTTTTCTCCTTTTTTTACATAGCCCAACTCGTAGACTTCTATATTAGACTTTCTTCTAACTACTTTTCTTATAGCATCTACATCAAATTTAGGCCCTATGATAATATATCCAACGCCCATATTCCATACTTGATAATTTTCAAAATCAGAAACATCAAAACCATATTTTTTCCCAAACTCAATTAATTCCTGAAAGATTAAAGGCGGTTCTGGAACATTCTCTATCACATAGGTAAAGGGTTTTCTTGCCCTCATAATTTTTTTCCATCCATGCCCAGTTATTGGCTGTAAAAAGTGAATATCTATAAATTCAAACAATTCCATTACTAACCTAGAGTAAATGTGAGTAGGAGTTAAAAGTTCTTCACCTAAGGTTTTTCCGTTAGATAGCTCTGTAAAGAAACCTTCAGGAAGTTTTTCTGCAATCTTTCTTGCCTTGCTCAAACCATTAGCATGAATCCCACTACTTGCAAGCCCATAAATTATATCTCCTTCCTCTATTTTTTCTCCGGTAATGTATCTGCTCTTTGGTCTTACTAGCCCGCAAGAAGCTCCAGCCAAATCCAAAGTTTCAGAGTTTACTATTCCAGGTAGTTCAGGAGTTTCACCTTGAGGAATTGCAAACTGTCCTATATCAGCAGCCTGTCTGTACCCTAACAGCAATTCTCTTGTTCTTTCAA
The DNA here is from genome assembly GCA_039000165.1 of Candidatus Aenigmatarchaeota archaeon. Taxonomy (GTDB): domain Archaea; phylum Aenigmatarchaeota; class Aenigmatarchaeia; order CG10238-14; family SCSR01; genus JAVZHQ01. The sequence goes on along the minus strand of JAWBTW010000001.1, from coordinate 5,913 downwards.
GGTCATCAAACCATGATGCTTTTCCACATGCAATTATATCACAGTAAACGTATGGGTCTGCACCAACGGCCAAAACATCATTAACTGACATAGCAGCTGTATCTTGTCCTATACATCTATACAATTTTTTAACGTCCAAATTTTCTGCAATCCTTTTTTTCTCAACAATTTCACTGTACATACAATCTGCAACTAAGTTTTTTGTTCCAAGTCCTTCTACGTTTGGACCTACTATCAAAAAATCTGAATCTTTTATTCCAACAGGTTCAAAAATAGGAGCAGTCTGCCCTAAACTTTCTGGTAGTAGTCTTAATCCTAATCTTTCGGGATATTTTAGAGTTGGTTCAAAAATTTCTAAAGCCATTTTTTTAAGAGAGTCTAGCTTTCTATAATCAACAAAATCAGAATATTTTATTCCCATGGTAAAAATATAGTTAGAAAAAGATTTAAGTCTACTAATAGATGCCATCTTTCCTTGTATAATTTAGAGTTTATGATAAATCCTGTCAAGTGTATGGGAATAGAATCTAGTGCAGGGGCTGGGATTTGAACCCAGGAAGGCACTAAGCCACAGGCGCCTCAGGCCTGCGCCCTTGACCAGGCTAGGCGACCCCTGCTTCTATTAAATAATTCAACTTAAACTTTTAATTACCTTAATATTTAAAATTATGGAAGAAATAAAGCAAAAATTAATTGAAGAAATTTTTTCAACCATAGAAAGAAATTGTAGAGAAAAAGAAGTTGGAATTGCTTTTTCCGGTGGTTGTGATAGCTCTTTGCTTGCGAAAGCTTGTGAAAAGCTAGGGAAAAAAGTTAAGCTTTTAACCGTTGGTTTAGAAAATTCTTTCGATTTAAAAAACTCAAAAATCTCGAGTCAGTCTTTAAATCTTCCTCATTATACTAAACCCTTAAGTTTAGAAGAGTTGGAAGAAGGGATTAAAAAAGTAATTTCACTCACAAAACCTCAAACTTTAATCGACTTAGAAATTAGAGTCGGTTTTTATTTCACCTTTATGCTCGCAAAAGAAAATAGTATAAAAAATATTTTAAGTGCAAATGGTTTGGATGAACTATTTTGTGGTTATAAGAGATGCTGTAAATTTTTAAAAACAAGCGAAAAAGATCTTTCTGATTTTATAGAAAAAACTATAAAGAAAGCGTTTGAAAATCAAGAAGCTATCAAAAAAATTGCAAACTTGTTTGGTATAAACTATTCTGAACCTTTTCTTGATTTAGATTTTATTAATCTTGCAAAGAAAATCCCGTTAGAGTTTAAGATTAAAGGCCCAGAAGATAACTTAAGAAAGCATATAACCAGAGAAATTGCTTTTGAGCTTGGTGTACCAAAAGAAATTGCTTTCAAAATCAAGAAATCTTTTCAATACAGCTCAGGAATCCACAAAGGAATAGAAAAACTTGGAAGAAAATACTTCACAAAATTGCAAGCAAAAAATCTTGGGTTCAGAGGAATAAGGGAAGCCTACCTTAACTTACTTAATTCTGGACAGAACTTCAAGAATAACTCTAGTAGCTAAGAATTCTGTTATTTCCATAAGTTTTTTCTCACAAAAAGCTATTTCAACCAAGTCAAAACCTACAATTTTTCCTTTAAAAATTTCTAATAGTTCCAAAAACTCAGGGAGTAGTAAACCATTTGGTTCAGGATGCTCAACAGCAGGAGCAATGCTTGGGTCGAAAACATCTATATCTATGCTTAAATAAACTTTCGAATCCCTAACAAATTTTTTAAGATTTTCTTTTATCCTTTTTTTCTCGTAAAAGTCTTTTTTTATTTTATTTGGCGAGAAAGCTAAAATTTTATTTTTTTCTATAAAAGAGAAATCATCTTCATCGCAAGACCTTAAACCTACAATAGCTATATCTTTCTTACCTTCCTCAAAAGCTCTTCTTAACCAAGTTGCGCAATTGTATCTCGCTTGCTCTTTTATTCTTAAAGGTTCTGTTGACTGAGAAATTTTTTCGTCATAGTATTCATTTTTAATGTCTGCATGAGCGTCAAAACTTACAACTTTCACGTTATCAAAAGCTCTTAGAACAAACAAAGTTAACAAATGGGATTTTCCAAGAATCAAAGGGATTTTTTTACTTTCAAGTATTTCTTTTGTTTTAACTACAATATCGTTTTCGCTTGTTAGTTGAATATCGCCAGCATCATAAAATTTAACTTTTTCTATCAAATTTCTTTTTTTGTCTACATCAAAAAATTCAACAAACCAGCTAGTTTCTCTTAAAGAGGTTAAAATTTTTTTAGCATCTTTCCCTAAGGGAACTCCGAATATCACTATGTCTGCTTCTTCAAATTTGCTAGATTCTGCGAGGAAGCTCCTTTCCCCCATTTATTATTGAATCGCAGTTAAAAAATTTAAGCTTGCTTTATCTTTTTAAGTTCTTCCAAGCCTTTTGAAGTTATTTCATATTTTCTCGTAACTTTATTTCTTTCTACAAGTTTTTCGTTGTATAAACTCATGAGCACTTTGAAGAACTCTAAGAAATCATAATTTTTATCGTAAAACTGGGAAAGGTAAAGACCATTTTTTGAGGAAGCTAGTTTAGAAAGTATTTGGCATTTTAAATCTTCTCCCATACTTAAAGAAGTAGTAGAAAAAGATTTAAGCTTGTTCAAGTCTTACCAAAGTTACGAAATTATTATCCTCGTAAATTTCGTCATTACTATTCTTTGAGTCAACAAAAAGCTGTAAAACCTTAAAGCTTGGAATCATTATGTTACTAATTCTTATTACGAGAGTCTCTCCTGGCTCAAGCTTTGGGATATCAAAACTCCTTACTGTTTTATTGTCAAGAACTAAGTCTACAGAAGTTTTTAAAGAAGTTATTAAACCAGAATTCTTAACTGCAAACTCTAAATTTAAGTACTTTCCTGGCTTTTTAGCTGAAGCGTTTAGAAAGTATAACTCTGGTTTGGGCGGAACTTTATAAAGCTCAAAAAGGGTTTTAACTTCTGCTTCACTTATTCTTTGAGAGCAGTCAGCAGTAGGGTACATTATATCCTGAAAGTTTTTTGAGTGGTCAAAACCTAGAACATGGCCAAACTCATGAGTAGCTGTTGTTATATCCAAACACTTAATTCTTTGAACTAAAAGATAGATTTCACCCCTTATTGTTAAGTTAAACAGGCCTGTATCCCTAACAACAGGTCCGCCTTCACCTAAAATTTTTTTCCCTCCAGCTTCAAAAGTTTTAACCCAGTTCACTATGATATCACTTTCTTCGGCCTTTGTCACTTCAACAAAAGTAATCAATTTGTTAGTTGCGTTTTCCCACCTTTGCATAGCCTCTCTTACGTTTTCGATGTTTGAAACACTAAACTGAGGCAAGCTTAAACCACTACTAACGTTCAAGTAAACTTTCAAAGGCATATGATTCCATCTTATATTCTCATAAAGTAAAGGCGCAAAAGCAGAAGTTTCTATACTGCTTAGGTTAGAAAAGGTAAAATTCTCAAAAACAGCTTCAGAAATGTTTTCACAGTTTATACAAAACCATTCAAAACCTTGAAAACTTTTAAGAAGTTCTAGAAAAAGATAAGAAAGAATTAGAATAAGAACAAGCAAAATTAACCATTTGGCCATAATATAATTTAGTTTTTTATGTAATTTTTGATTACTCTTTTTCTTCTTTCTTTTTTTCTCTCACTGGAGCAAGGTCAAAGAATTTTTCCGTTAAGGGTCCAGGTTTAAGCTCAGATTTTAACATTTCTTTTTCTTCTTTTTCTATTGGAACATTTCTTAAAGAAGTATCCTTAAGTTCAATTTTTTGAAATTCTTCTTCAGTCTCTTTACTTTCTTTGCTCTCTTCTTCTTTCTCTGACTCTTTCTTCTTGAAAATCTTTCCAAATATCGAAAAAATGAACATTTTTCTCAATAATTTATTGGTTTACTTTAAATTTAATCCTTACTAAATTAAAACTATGGAAGCATCGGTAAGAAGAGGGTTTAGTTTTGGTCTAACTTCTGGTATAATAACGACTCTCGGCTTGATGGTAGGCTTACACTCAAGCACCCATTCCGGAATAGCTGTTATCGGTGGAATCCTTGCTATTGCTATAGCTGATGCTTTCTCTGATGCTATAGGTATGCATATATCAGAAGAATCAGAAAAGAAGCGTAAACCAAAAGAGATTTGGCTAGCTACACTATCAACTTTTCTGTCAAAATTATTTTTTGCCTCTACTTTTATACTTCCTGTTTTAATTTTTGAGTTGCAAGAAGCTATACTTGTTAGTGTTTGTTGGGGTTTGTCGTTGATAGCATCTTTTAGTTTTTATATGGCAAAACAGCAAAGAACGAAACCATTACCAGTAATTTTGGAGCACTTGTTGATTACCATTATAGTTGTTATGATTACTCATTACGTTGGTGATTTAATCTCAACTTTTAGCCCTTTGGCTTAAATATTTAAGATTGACAAACCAACAAAAAAGTGATGGAAATACCTGCTCCAGTTATAAAAAGAAAAAGAAATAATGTTTTACTTGCTTCAGTTTTTGTTTTGATTTTTCTCTTGAGTTTTATAACTGGTATAAGCTTTTCAGGGCAGTTTGCAAGAGTTCCTACTAAAGATTGTGAAGCAAAGATTAAAGATTTACAAGAAAAATATGATATTTTGCTACAAAATTATGCAAGGCTTAAGTGCTGTACAAAAACTCTTTATGGTTTTGGCTACGATTACAAGTATTATTACTTAGGGTTTGGCGATGTTATTTGCACTAACGCAAAAACATCTTTTCAAGTTAATTGCTCTTAAGGGTGAATAAAATTTTTAAAGGAAGTTTGAAGTCTATGCTTTTACTTATTTCTATTTTTGTAGTAGTTGGGTTGATAGCTCTTAATCCTCATTTATTAAATCTTCGAAGAGAAGAAAGGAAGAGTTGTGTTATTGAAAATGAAATTAAAGCTTTCTTGTCTAGAAAAGCAAAAGAATATACAGAAACATTTCCTAACGCTGGTTTGGATTCTGGCTTTCCCATAGGTTATGAAAAAATTTACGAAAATTATACCGTATGTTATTTTTCCAATTTTGTGTGCAAGAAAACTGAAAGCGTTTTTAATTGTAGAGGAGCTATAATGCCTTTTGAAATATTCTGTTTCGACTATGAAAATTTAACTGTCTGTTTGAAAGAGTTTACTATAGATAAGAGTTTTCAAGTTCTTTCTGTGGCTTGTGAGATAGCGCCTGAGCAAGTTAGCAAGCATTATTGTTGAAACATCTTATCTAAATTTTCGAGGGAAAAAGCTAGTGCGTCGTAAGAGTAGGGATTAGTCTTTCTGTAAATTTCATTCCAGGAATAGTCGATTTCTATCAGAGAATCGCTCATTTCCCTAAAATAACTTTTTATAATTTCAGTCATCTAAGCGATTTTCCTCCTTCGATATTTAAAAATAATTCAAGAACAAGTATTTAAAATTTTTTGAATCAAAAGATATAATTCAAGTTTTAAGTTGAAACAAATCTTTTAAGTAATCTAAAAGGTTGTAAAAAGCAGTAAAAACTTCCTTAGCCCTCGAATAGTAAATAGAATAATAGTTGCCTAGGATTAGTCTGGCTCTTTCTTCTTGAAGTTTTCTGGCTTCTCTTCTTACGTATTCAAGTCTTCCAAGAATTTTTCCCTCCTTAGTAATGGTAAAAATTTTTTCACTTATACACTCTAAGCTTTTGATGTCTTTTCCAAAATCGTTTTCAAACCAGGAAATAAAATCAAAGTCTTTACTCATGAAATTCTTGAAACATTCGTAGAGCTTTTCTAATTCCTTTTTTGCTTCTTCTAAGCTTCGTGGAAAAGTTTTAAGAGGAACATAAACAAAAGGCATAATCTCAATAATTCTTAAAAAATTGAAGCTTAAAAATTTGATGCTAAACTCCTGATATTTCTTA